>NZ_JBFAGK010000002.1:6567-711556 GCF_040660135.1 Streptomyces sp. NPDC050997 | reverse complement strand
AGCGTCTGGCGCGTCAACACCGCCCACTCACCAAGAAACCGATTCCGCGCCAGACCGAGGACGGACACCCCCGTCCCGTCCCCGACCCCCCACCACCGGCCGCCGCAGTCGCGACAGCCACCCCCACCTACGCCCCCGTCAACTCCACCTGAACCTCAACCTCCACCGGCGCGTCCAACGGCAGCACCGCCACCCCCACCGCACTCCGCGCGTGCACACCCGCGTCACCCAGCACCGCGCCCAGCAGCTCACTCGCGCCGTTCACCACACCCGGCTGCCCCGTGAAGTCCGACGCCGAGGCCACGAACCCGACCACCTTCACCACACGAGCGATACGGTCCAGATCACCCGCCACGGACTTCACAGCGGCCAGCGCGTTCAGCGCACACGTACGCGCCAGCTCCTTGGCCTCCTCGGCCGTGACCTCCGCACCCACCTTCCCGGTGACCGGAAGCTTGCCGTCCACCATCGGCAGCTGGCCGGACGTGTACACGTACACACCCGACTGCACGGCCGGCTGGTAGGCGGCCAGCGGCGGTACGACGGCAGGAAGGCTCAGGCCCAGCTCGGCCAACCGCGCCTCGACCGCGCTCACGCCTTCGCCCGCTTCAGGTAGGCCACCAGCTGCTCGGGGTTGTTCGGCCCGGGCACGACCTGGACAAGCTCCCAGCCGTCCTCGCCCCAGGTGTCCAGAATCTGCTTCGTGGCGTGGACGAGCAGCGGCACAGTTGCATATTCCCACTTGGTCATGTGGCCGACTTTAGCCGCTGCCCTCCCCCCATCCGCAGCCACGTTGTCCACAGCCTCCGGCGTAGCCCGCACGCGGACTGGTTAGGCTCGAATACGTGAGCAGGCTCCAGGTCGTCAGCGGCAAGGGCGGGACCGGTAAGACCACGGTCGCCGCAGCCCTAGCGCTGGCCCTCGCCACCGAGGGGAAGCGGACGCTTCTCGTCGAGGTCGAGGGTCGGCAGGGCATCGCGCAGCTCTTCGAGACGGAAGCGCTGCCTTATGAGGAGCGCAAGATCGCCGTCGCTCCCGGGGGCGGGGAGGTGTATGCCCTGGCCATCGACCCCGAACTGGCCCTTCTGGACTACCTCCAGATGTTCTACAAACTGGGCGGCGCAGGCCGAGCCCTGAAAAAGCTCGGCGCGATCGACTTCGCCACCACCATCGCGCCCGGGTTGAGAGACGTACTCCTCACGGGCAAGGCCTGCGAGGCGGTGCGCCGCAAGGACAAGAGCGGCCGGTTCGCCTACGACTACGTCGTGATGGACGCACCCCCCACCGGCCGTATCACCCGCTTCCTCAACGTCAACGACGAGGTGGCGGGCCTCGCCAAGATCGGCCCGATACACAATCAGGCGCAGGCCGTGATGCGGGTGCTGAAGTCGGCAGAGACGTCGGTGCACCTGGTGGCGCTGCTGGAGGAGATGCCCGTCCAGGAGACGGTGGACGGGATCTCCGAGCTGCGGTCGGCGAGTCTGCCGGTGGGGCGGATCATCGTGAACATGGTGCGGCCGGAGGTGTTGGACGCGGCCGACCTGGAACTCGTACGGACGGCCCCGCGGACGGCCGTCGCACGCTCGCTGTCGGCGGCGGGGCTAGGCGGAGCGCGACGCGGCGGGAACGCCGAGCGGCTGGTCGATCCGCTGGTGGCGCAGGCCAATGAGTACGCCGAGCGGTACACGCTGGAGCACGAGCAGCGGGCGGTGCTCGGCGAGCTGGGCCTGCCCTTGCACGAACTGCCGCTGCTCGCCGAGGGGATGGACTTGGCGGGCCTGTACGAACTGGCCACCGAACTGCGGGAACAGGGGATGTCATGAGCCCGAACGAGCCCCACTCCCAAGACCCCTCCCGCCACCGCCTCTCCCCCGCCCGCGTCCTCGACCTGGACCCCCTGCTCGACGACCCGAAGACCCGCATCGTGGTGTGCTGCGGCTCGGGCGGGGTCGGGAAGACCACCACCGCGGCGGCGCTCGGCCTGAGGGCAGCCGAGCGCGGCCGGAAGGTCGTGGTGCTCACCATCGACCCGGCACGCCGGCTCGCCCAGTCGATGGGCATCGACTCGCTCGACAACGTGCCCCGCCGGGTGAAGGGCGTCGATGACTCGGCGAACGGCGAACTGCACGCGATGATGCTGGACATGAAGCGCACCTTCGACGAGATCGTCGAGGCGCACGCGGATCCGGAGCGGGCATCCACGATCCTGAACAACCCCTTCTACCAGTCGCTTTCGGCGGGCTTCGCGGGCACGCAGGAGTACATGGCGATGGAGAAGCTGGGGCAGCTGCGGTCCAGAGACGCGTGGGACCTGATCGTCGTCGACACGCCCCCGTCCCGCTCGGCGCTCGACTTCCTGGACGCGCCGAAGCGGCTGGGGTCCTTCTTGGACGGCCGGCTGATCCGGCTGCTGACGGCCCCGGCGAAGCTGGGCGGCCGCGCCGGGATGAAGTTCCTGAACGTCGGGATGTCGATGATGACCGGCACCCTCGGCAAGCTGCTCGGCGGGCAACTCCTCAAGGACGTCCAGACGTTCGTGGCCGCGATGGACACCACCTTCGGCGGCTTCCGCACGCGCGCGGACGCGACGTACAAGCTGCTTCAGGCGCCAGGGACGGCGTTCCTGGTGGTCGCGGCGCCGGAGCGGGACGCGCTGCGGGAGGCCGCGTACTTCGTGGAGCGGCTGGCCGCCGAGGACATGCCCCTGGCCGGCCTGGTGCTCAACCGGGTCCACGGCAGCGGCGCCGCCCACCTGTCGGCCGAGCGGGCACACGCCGCCGCGGAAAATCTTGAAGAGCCCCGCATTGTCGATCAGGGGGACGGGAAAGCACTACTTCGTAACTCTCCCGACACGTACGACAGTTCAGAACCTCCTGCTTCCGACGAAGGCTCCCCCGCTGCCACGGACCAGGACCCCACGCAGCAAAAGCGCGCGCAGAAGCAGGACCAGGAGCGATCCGTCGAACAACTCACCGCAGGCCTGCTGAGGCTGCATGCCGAGCGCATGCGGCTGCTCTCCCGAGAGCAGCGCACACGTGACCGTTTCACGGCGCGCCACCCCGAGGTGGCGGTGGCCGAAGTGGCCGCGCTGCCCGGCGACGTCCACGACCTCGTGGGGCTGCGGGACATCGGTGACCGGCTCGCGGCCAAGCGGCCGGAGCTGCCCGAGACGGAGGCAGATGCCTGAGGGAGCCCCCCTCAGCTCACCGCCGCGTAGTGCTCGTAGACCTCGTCGTCGTCGAGGGGCAGGATGCCAGCCCCCCGCTCGTATTCCGTACGCGCGGTCTCCAGCAGCCGGCGCCAGGAGGTCACGGTCGGTCGCCTGCGCAGCAGTGCGCGGCGCTCCCGCTCCGTCATCCCTCCCCACACGCCGAACTCGACGCGATTGTCGAGCGCGTCGGCCAGGCACTCCGTGCGCACCGGGCAGCCGGTGCACACCGCCTTGGCCCTGTTCTGCGCTGCTCCCTGAACAAACAGTTCATCCGGATCGGTAGTGCGGCAGGCCGCCTGCGCACTCCAGTCGGTTACCCAGCCCATACCGGCGCCGTCCTCTCCCGAATCGAGGCTCCCCCACGGCGGCAGCGGCATATTCACCGCCGCCAGTTGAGGACGTTACGGAAGGTGGGCACAGCGCAACACCCCCTTCGGGCCCAATCTTGAATGGCCCGAACGGACTATGGGTAAGCGGCAGATCACCCGGGGGAGTGAGCTGGCGACATACGTGACTATCCCGGCAAACCAGGACAGTTATGTTGCGTCACAACGGGCACCAGGTGACACACGAGGCGGATTCGGACACGCCCCCACCAAAAAAGTTGGGGAACCTCCGGAACGATTCGGGGTCGCCGGACGTATTGATACGTAGCCCTACAGCTGTGACAGTTGAGAGCAGCTTAGGCCAAGGCATATACGTGTGTCCGGCGAATGAGAACGTAGGCTGCCCCCATGCCAAAAAAGCGTTCGGGCGGTGGTCTGTCCTCCACGCAGCAGGCCGCCAAGTTCCTCGGTGTCAGTGTGCTCGCGGGAGCCGTGATGGCCGGCATCGCGCTGCCCGCGGCGGGCGCGCTCGGGCTCGCGACCAAGGGGTCGGTGGAGAGTTTCGACGAGCTCCCGGCCAACCTGAAGACACCGCCGCTGAGCCAGCGCACCACGATCCTCGACGCCGACGGCGGCCAGCTCGCCACGGTCTACTCGCGCGACCGCACGGTGGTCGGCCTCAAGGACGTCTCGCCGTACATGCAGAAGGCGATCGTCGCGATCGAGGACTCGCGCTTCTACCAGCACGGAGCGATCGACCTGAAGGGCGTGCTGCGCGCGCTCAACAAGAACGCGCAGAGCGGCGGCGTCTCGGAGGGCGCCTCGACGCTCACCCAGCAGTACGTGAAGAACGTCTTCGTGGAGGAGGCCGGTGACGACCCGACGAAGGTCGCGCAGGCCACCCAGCAGACCCTCGGCCGCAAGATCAAGGAGCTGAAGTACGCGATCCAGGTCGAGGAGGAGCTCGGCAAGAAGAAGATCCTCGAGAACTACCTGAACATCACGTTCTTCGGTCAGCAGGCCTACGGTGTCGAGGCCGCCTCCCAGCGCTATCTCTCCAAGCACGCCAAGGACTTGACCCTCTCCGAGTCGGCCCTGCTGGCCGGCATCGTGCAGTCGCCCAGCCGCTATGACCCGATCAACGACGAGGCCGAGGCCACCAAGCGGCGCAACACCGTGCTGCGACGCATGGCGGAGGTCGGTGACGTCTCGCGGGCCGAGGCCGACAAGGCGATGAAGGATCCACTGGGCCTGAAGGTCAGCAAGCCCAGGAACGGCTGCATCACGGCCGTCCAGGGCGCCAGCTTCTACTGCAAGTACGTCGAGAAGGTCTTCCTCAGCGACCCGGTCTTCGGCAAGAGCAAGGAGGCCCGGTCGAAGCTCTGGAACCAGGGCGGCCTGACCATTCGTACGACGCTCGACCCGAAGGCGCAGGAATCGGTCGAGCAGTCGCTCGAGGACCACGTCTACAAGAGCGACAAGGTCGCCGCGGCCTCCACGCTGGTCGAGCCCGGCACCGGCAAGATCCTCGCGATGGGCCAGTCGAAGCCGTACGGCTACGGCAAGAACGAGACGGAGTACAACTACTCGGTCAACGCGGCGATGGGCGGCTCCAACTTCGGCTTCCCGACGGGTTCGACGTTCAAGCCGTTCCTGGCCGCGGCGGCGTTGGAGGAGGGCAAGCCCGCCACGCAGGCCTACCCCGCGCCGTACGAGATGCCGTACCCGAGCCAGGTCCAGTCCTGCAGCGGGAAGCCCTGGGTCAACGACAAGAACTACAAGCTCGAGAACGAGAGCGAGTCCGAGGTCGGGCCCTACGAGCTGAAGCAGGCCATGGCCAAGTCGGTCAACACCTACTTCGTGCAGATGCTCGCCGACATCGGCATGTGCCCGGTGGTGAAGATGGCCGACGCGCTGGGCGTGGTCCAGGGCAACGGCGACAAGGTCCCCGAGGTGCCCTCGTCGATGACGCTCGGTTCGACGGGTCTGTCGCCGCTGACGATGGCGAGCGCCTACGCGGCCTTCGCGAGCCGGGGCATGTACTGCACCCCGGTCGCGATCGAGTCGATCGCCCAGACCGTCGCCGGCGAGAAGAAGTCGCTGGAGGTGCCCAAGTCGACGTGCTCGCGCGCGATGAGCGAGAAGACCGCGGACACCGTCAATACGCTGCTGCGCGGTGTGGTCGACTCCGGTACGGGCAAGGCGGCCGGACTGTCGGGCCGGCAGAGCGCCGGCAAGACGGGTACGACGGACTCGCGGAAGAACGCCTGGTTCGTCGGCTACACGCCGAACCTGTCGGGCGCCGTCTGGGTCGGCAGCGCCTCCCAGAAGGTCGAGATGACCAACATCACCATCGGCGGCTCCTTCCACGCCGAGGTCTACGGCGGTGACACCCCCGGCCCGATCTGGCGGGACGCCATGTCCGGCGCTCTGGAGGGCAAGAGCGTGGAGACCTTCAACCTCGTCGACATCCCGGACCCCAAGAAGGAGGACCCTGACAAGGGTGATGGGAACGGCGATGGGAACGGCAACGGGAACGGCGACGGTGACAACGGCGACAGCAACGGTGCCACCGGCGGCCTGACCGACGGTGGCACGAACGGCGGCACGCAGCCGACGCCGAGCTTCAGCTTCCCGGACGGCTTCTTCCAGGGCAACGGCAACGGCGGAGGGCGCGGCTGACAGGCCCGCGTCTCCACTCCGCGCACCCCGATTCATGCGCACCCAGGCGTAATTGCGCCAGTTCCGTGGCAAGGGCACTCTCCTGGCGGCGGCCGTGACATATTCACCTGCGGCCCCGCCCCGAGGGTGCCCCTTGTCATTTTTTGAGGCGGTACTCGGGCGGTCGCCGAGAGTCGACGTACCCATGTCAGGAAAAGACGTAAGGAAGCGATCGTGCGCCGAACAGCGAGACTTGCCGCCACCATTGCGGCCGCCTGCACCATGGTCGGAATTGCCTCTTCCTCAGCCCAGGCCGACGACGCGAACGCAGGCATCTACACGGGCTGGAACCAGGTCGGTTACTGCGAGTTCCGCCCCTATGGCGAGCACCTCATCATCAAGGACCGGGATGCTGACGGGCACTCCGTTGTCGCGGAGCTCACCGTGGACGGATACGGGACGTACTACTACTGGAACAGCGAGGGCAATGACACCACCCGAGATGTCAATCTCTCATTCGCCGAGGATCACCATGTGACACTCCGCTGTCTGCTCGGCGACTGGCAGGGCACGCCCACCGGCGGAATCATCTGGGACAGCTACGACCACATGATGGAAGCGGTCAGGACCTGGACGTGATATCGGCGGTGGAGCGCTTCGCACCGCGGACATGAGAAGGGGCCCGGCACACGCCGGGCCCCTTCTCATGTCACGGCCCAGAAGGCCGGTTCACTCGCCGGGTCTCATGCCTTTCCAAAGGCATAGGGGCCGCACGAGTCCCAGTCCACCGTCTTGGTCCCGTACTCGCCCACGCACGCCTGGATGACGACGGGAGTCCCTTCGGGAATATCGAAGTCGTAGAGCATGCCCGTGCTCTTGCCCTTGTAGTTCCACAGGGTGTAGGTGAGCGGCGAGCTGTCGTTGACGTCGACAATCGCGACCGCCGAGTGCCCGTCGGCCTCCTCGTCGATGATGTTCACCTTTTCACCGTCCGCGGTGAACGTCACCATCGACGCGTAGTAGTTCTTCGCGTTGATGTGGGCATCCGTTCCCGCCCAGGCATTCCCGCTCATCATGACCGTGACCGCCGCTGCGGTGCCTACGGTGCACACCATCCGCTGAAACGGACGCATAGCTCTCCTTGGATAGCCGTTACAGTTCCCGCCGCGCCGGAATCCCCCCGGAACGGATCAGTTCAGGCGTCGACCTCGTTGCTGTAGGCGCCCGCCCGGGTCGCGCCGTCGTTAGACGCCCAGATGTGCACCCGGACCGACGTGCCTTCCGCGACGCTCCGGTCGCAAAGGGTCGCACCGGTGGTGGACGTGTCGTCGAAGCAGACGCCACCGGTGTTGTGCCAGGCGCCGTCCGAGCCCTTGTACTGCAGCTGGGCACGGGTCCCCCAGCCGTCCGGCTGGCGGTCCTCCGCCCACAGCTTCTCGCCGAGGGGTTCAAGGGTGCCGTTCCCGCCCGCGAAGGTGGCGCCGCTCCAGGTGTTCCACCAGGTGACGGTCGCCAGTCCGCTGGCGGATGCCGGACCGGTACCCACGGTGGCCACCAGACCGAAAGCGGCGGCACCGACGGCTGCGGCCATCAACGGCCGCTTGAAGGCGAGCTTCATATCGAACCTTCTCCCATACGAGAACAAGAATCAGTCGGATTTCAACGTGCCTGGTGAATAGCCGACTTACGACCCAGAAAGACTAGGCAGCGTCCAACAGAGGGGACAACGATTTCCGCTGGCCAATAAACGCCAGTCGGACAGCCCTGGAGCACAGTCAGGCGGCCTTTGCGGAACCGGAATCTGTTACCAGTAGCCCTAACTCCTGGGCGCGCGCACCCAGCGCGACTCGCCCCTTGACCCGCCAGCGGATCATCAGGTTTCGCATTCTGCGCTGAACCGTGCGGTGACCGAGCCCCAACCGTCGTCCGACAGCGGCTTCGCCCAGCCCCTCGAACAACAACTGAAGAATGCGCAACTCGACTTCATCGATAGCTGGTGCGTGATCCATACGAGGCCCCCCATGAGCACGCAAAGAACTGTTCACCTGGAGGTGAGCCTAGGTCAGCCTGGACATCCCTAATAGCCGTACAAAGTTGATCAGGCGCGCCAACTACGCATTTGGGGTGGCGCAATTGCGCCACCGCGGGGGGAGTCTGAGCCCTTTGTCCAGTTCGGCAGCCGAGGAGTTGACCGACTGCTCCTCGGCCGGCGGAGCGACGTGAAGACGTCGCCCCACTCGCCCCGTTGCCGCCCCATTGACACCCTTCAGCGAGTTTTATCCGGCTGTTCGAGGCGAAAAACGCTTCCTAAACTGACCGCGAGAGGTAGTGGACCAGCCGTCTCGGGGGAGAGAAAAATGACCATTACGTCGGATTTTGAGGCCAGTGCCGGTGTACCGTACATCGACGCGTGCGACCAAAGAATTCTGAACCTGCTGTACCTGGGGCTCAATGACGCGTCCATCGCACGGCGCCTGGGCGTGGGACACCGCACGGTGCAGCGCAAGATACAGCGCCTCATGGAACGACTGGAAGCCAACGGCCGGATGGCGCTGGGCGCCCGCGCCCAGGAATTCGGGCTCCTGCCGTCCGACAGCAGCGGCGTGTCCGATGCATGAAACCGCCCCAGTGCGCGCCCATCACCCATGCGACGAGGCGCAAGAACGCCCGCGGCTCCAGGAACGCGGACACGCACTGTTCGCACCCCTCGGCGTCATTACGCCAGCTCCGCGGACCGGCCTCTGCCTGGCCGGAGCACATGACACATTGGCCTGCGCCCGGTAGCCGTAGAAAGCTCTTTCCCACTCCTGGAGAGCTGGATGAGACGCAAAGCCAGTAAGAGATGGTCCGCCGCAGCCACCACAGCCATGGCAGTTGCCCTGCTGCCTTCGGGACCTGCCTGGGCCGCCTCCACCACCGTGGACACCGGCACGACCAAGTCCACGCAGAGCGAGCCCGCCAAGTCCGGTCAGGATCCGGCCCCACCAGATCCGTCCAGTTCCCGTCCGTCGAAGGTGGAACGGCCCGACAGCAAGTTGCCCAAGGGCTGGCGCACTTCGGACGACCGGGCCGTCACCGTGGTCGGCGACTCCCGGGGACTGCACGTGCTGGTGGCCGACAGCGCCGAGGCGTACCAGTGGCAGGAGGTCGCCGCGCTGCGGGAGGACGGCTTCGACGCCGACGCGTGGGTCGGCAATGTGTGCGTGACCGGCTCGGGCAAGCGGGCCGTGGTGGCGTACGCGCCGAGAGCGTTCACCAACACTCCGGCGCTGTTCGACCGCGGGGCGTTCGCCGCAGTGGTGGACCTCGGCACCCACAAGGTGACCAAACTGCGCGAGCAGGTCTCGCTCGCCTACTTCAACCCCGGCTGCGGTACGGGCGAGACGGCGGCGCTGACCCAGTCCGCCGACGAGGAGGCAGGCAGGACACGGCTGCTGCGGCTGAACACCGCCACGGGCAAGGTGAGCAGTACGGTGACCGTGCCCGGCGAGGTGACCTCGGCCGTCCCGGTCGGCAACGCGATGGTCGCGGCCGTCGGCAACCGGCTCAGCCGTATCGGCGCCGACGGGTCCACCGAACTGATCGGCAAGACCTCGGGACCGGCCTTCCATCTGCACCCCGACGCCGACGGCGGCGTCGCCTTCCTCGACCGCGACGACAACGACGTCACCGTCCGCCGCGCCCAGGGCGGCAAACTGACCGCACTCGCGCACGGCACCCTCGGCAAGGTCGGGCTGTCCGCCGGTACGGCCGGCCGGCTGTTCCTCACCGGCAAGCCTCAGGATGTCGCCCATCTGCCGGACACCATCGACCGGTTGACGGCCGACGCCGGTGCGGAGGTCTCCTCGCACGGCCGGCTGGTCATCGAACGGGCCATGTCGCAGGGGCTGCGCTCCCATGTGACCAACCCCCTCGCGGCCACCGGCGACGCCGACGCCCTGCCGTACACCGTGGAAGCCCAAGTACCCGCGACCGGCAAGGAGTTGGCCTTCACCGTCGCGCCGGACACCACGCCCGCCGCGGAACGGCTCTCTCCCGCGCTGAAGTCGGCCGTCACCGCCGAGGGCAGCACGCTGGCCGCCGACTCCTCCACCACGACGTACGACACCGAGCGCACCTGTTCCATCCCGCGCAACGACCCGAATCAGCAGGCACTGCAGCCCACTCCCAACCAGGTCGAGTGGGCCGCGGACATGGCCATCAGGGGGAATCTCACCAGCGGTTACATCACCCAGGGCGGCTGGCGCGCCCAGGCCGGACTCGGTTCGGCGGTCTCGCCGTCCACGATGTTCCCCGTACCCGCGCTGACGGGCGCGGCGGCGGGGGCGCGGATCCCGGCCCAGGTCCTGCTCGGCGTCCTGGCGCAGGAATCCAACATGTGGCAGGCCTCGTACCACGCGATGCCCGGCCAGACCGGCAACCCGCTCATCGGCAACTTCTACGGCACCAACATCTATCCCGGCACGACCGGTTACGACCCGGACAAGGTCTGGTCGATCGACTGGGCCGAGGCCGACTGCGGCTACGGCATGGGGCAGCAGACGGACGGAATGAGCACCGCCGCGCGTCAGGTGCCCGGCAAGCCGGCCGCCTTCCCCGAGGCTCAGCAGCGTGCGATCGCCCTGGACTACACGGCCAACGTCGCCGTCGCCGCGCAGACGCTGGCGAAGAAGTGGAACGAGCTGCACACCGCCGGTCAGACCATCAAGATCAACGATGATGACCCGCAGAACATCGAGAACTGGTTCGCCGCGGTCTGGAACTACAACCTCGGCTTCAACACCCCGGACTCGACCGGCAAATGGGGCCTGGGCTGGCTGAACAACCCGGCCAACCCCAAGTACCCGGCCGACCGCAACGCCTTCCTCGACAACAACCACTACGCGGACGCCGCCCAGCCGCAGAAGTGGCCGTACCCGGAGAAGGTGATGGGCTGGGCCGCCTACCCCATCGACACCGGCCGCTCGTACAGCGACGCCGGTGCGGAGAACAGCGGCAACACCCACGGCTACCAGGCCGCCTGGTGGAACGACCCGGGCTACCGGACGCTCGCCATCAAGCCGCCGCTGAGCGCCTTCTGCAATTCCACCAACGGTTGTGACGCCACCAACCCGCCCGTGTGCACCACCGAGGCCTGCTACACGCAGTACTGGTACGACGGCGACGCCAAGTGGGCCTCGTGCAGCGGCACTTGCGGCTTCGAGACGCTGACGTACAAGACACTGCGCTCCGAACTCGGCAGGGGGAACAGCGGAACACCCGAGTGCGGGATCGGCGGGCTGCCGTCCGGGGCCGCCTCCAGCGCCATCATCGTCGACGACGTCGCCGACGGCGTAGGCACCTTCCGCACCGACTGCTCCAAGGCCTACATCAGCAACGGCAGCCTGACCTGGAAGTTCGCCGCCAACAACGGCACCTACGAGGGTAAGGAGGACCTGCACCAGGTCGGCGGCGGCCTCGGCTCGCACTTCTGGTTCGCGCATACGCGTGACGACGAGCACCGCATCGGCCAGATGAAGGTCACCGGTACCTGGACCCTCGGCCGAAGCCTCGACCAGTGGGCGCGCGTCCTCGTGCACCTGCCGGACAGCGGTGCGGAGAGCCAGCAGGCCCACTACAGGATCAACCTCGGCAACGGCAACTCCCGTGAGCGCTACCTCAACCAACGGTCCAAGAAGAACCAGTGGGTGGAGCTGGGCGCGTACCGCTTCGCCGGCACCCCCTCGGTGAGTCTGGACAACGAGAGCACGGACGGTACGGCGGACAACGACGTCGCCTGGGACGCGATCGCCTTCCAGCCGCTGACGGCCAAGCCGAAGATGGTCGTGGCCATGGGCGACTCGTACGCGTCGGGCGAGGGGGCCGGCTCCTACGAGACCGCGTCCGACCTGGACAACGGGAAGGCGACCTGGAACGCCTGCCGACGCAGCGCCAACTCCTGGTTCCGCAAGACGACCCTGCCCGGTTTCTCCGCCACCATCGGCGCGTTGAGCGACACCGCTTCGGGCTCGCTCGACCTGCAGAACGTCACCTGCTCCGGGGCGCACACCTGGCAGATGCTGCCGGGCACCCCGGTGAACGGCGACGGCAAGGAGACCTGGGGATTCGACGGGAACTTCCACGAGAAGTTCCAGATCGAGTCCGGCGTCCTCAGTGACGACACCGACCTGGTGACCCTCACCGTCGGCGGCAACGACGCGGGCTTCCCGGACGTGATGAAGAACTGCGCGACCACGGGCTGCCCGGCGGAGGACTCCGTCAAGGGGGACATCGACGACACCATGCCCGAGGTCGAGGCGGTGCTGAGAAAGATCAACGAAGAGGCCCCGAACGCCAAGATCGTGCTGCTCGGTTACCCGCGGCTCTTCAACGAGGACGTGACAGCCTGCGTGAGCGGCGTCGGCGGGGCGGGCATGATCAGGGTCAACAACATGGGCGAATACATGGAGGCCAAACAGCAGGCGCTCGTGACGTCCCTCAAGTCGGCGGGGCTGCCGGTCAGTTTCGAGTCCCCCGACAGCGATTTCGAGGGCAAGCGCGCCTGCGACGACAACGAGGGCATCAACAAGATCGTGACTGCCCAGGTGGGCGACGGCGACTTCAAGTGCGAGCTCGGAGGCACCTGGTGCATCAGCCGCGAGAGCTACCATCCGAACGGCGTCGGTACGTCCGCGTACTCCGCGGCCTTCCGCCGCGCGCTCGGCAAGCTCTAGAAGTCCCGGACGAGAACCCAGGCCGACATGACACCTGAGCAACAAGGCAGGACCGCACCGTGGGCGAAGGCCCTCGGTGCGGTCCTGCTCGCCCTGGTGGTGACGCTCGTGGTCTCCTGGCGCGTCGCCGACTCCCGGGAGTCCGACCGGGAGCACACCGCCTTCGAGAACACGCGCGACGACGCCCGCCGCTTCGCCGACGCGCTGGTCGCCCTCGTCGCCAGGGGCGGCACGCTCACCCGCCAGGATGTCGAGGACACCCTGGAGTCCGCCACGGGCAACGGGCGGGGCAACGGCCTGCTGTACGAGTTGGTCTCCGCGGACGGACGTACGCAGGTCGTCGTGCGGTTCTCACGCGTCTACGAGCGCTCGGCGTCCCTCTTCGGCCCGGCCGAGTCCATGGCCAAGCGCTGCTTCACCGTCGAGCTGCCCACGTCGGCGCCCGCATCGGCGTCCGCATCGGCGCCCACGTCGGCGCCCACCCAGGAAAGCGTCCGCATCGTCGCGCACGACGCGGACGAGTCCTGTACGGAGGTGGCGGCGGGGGTCGGCTGACAGCTGGAGTCGGCTGGCAGCGGGGGTCGGCTGGCGGCGCGGGTCGGCTGACAGCGGGGGTCGGCTGGCAGAGCAAGCACTCCGCCGGCACGGAGGCACTCAACCGGCACGGAGGCACTCAACCGGCTCAGAGCCTCTCAGCCGGCCAGCAGCTCCTTGACCACGGCGGCGACGCGGCCGCCCTCGGCCTGGCCGGCCACCTTCGGGTTCACGATCTTCATGACCGCACCCATGGCCCGCGGCCCCTCGGCGCCGGCCGCCTTCGCCTCCGCGACGGCCTGTCCGACGATCTCGCGCAGCTCCTCGTCGGACAGCTGCTTGGGCAGGTACGCGGCGAGGACCTCGCCCTCCGCCTTCTCCCGCGCGGCGCTCTCCGGGCGACCCCCCTGCGCGAAGGCGTCCGCTGCCTCGCGGCGCTTCTTCGCCTCGCGGGTGATCACCTTCTGCACCTCGTCGTCGGAGAGTTCGCGCTTGGTCTTGCCCGCGACCTCCTCCTTGGTGATCGCGGTGAGCGTCAGCCGGAGCGTCGAGGAGCGGAGCTCGTCGCGCTCCTTGATGGCGGAGTTGAGGTCGTCCTGCAGCTTCGACTTGAGCGTGGTCATGGGTCCGATTGTCGCAGGTGTCATGGCCCGGACGCCCGCTCATTTAAGGGCGGTGGGGCAGGGGGCCCGGCCGGAGTCTGACACGATGGAGAAATGCGCGCGCGATACGGAGTACCTCTGTCGGTCGCGGCGGCTGGCGCCGCCGGTCTGGTGTACGCGGCGGGCTTTGAAGCCCGCTCGTTCCGCCTCCGGCGAGTGACGGTCCCCGTCCTCCCCTCCGGAATGCGCCCCCTGCGCGTACTCCAGGTCTCCGACATCCACATGGTCGGCGGCCAGCACAAGAAGCAGCGCTGGCTGCGCTCGCTGGCGGGCCTGCGCCCCGACTTCGTGATCAACACCGGGGACAACCTCTCCGACCCGGAGGGCGTGCCGGAGGTCCTGGACGCCCTCGGTCCGCTGATGGAGTTCCCGGGGGCGTACGTCTTCGGCTCCAACGACTACTACGGCCCCAAACTCCGCAACCCCGCCCGGTACTTGTTCGAGAAGGCCCAGGGCCGCACCGGCCTGAACGGCAACGCTCCCGCCGTCAACGCCGTCCACAACCCGTGGGAGGACCTGCGCGACGGCTTCGACGCGGCGGGCTGGCAGAACCTGACCAACACCCGCGGCGCGCTGAAGATCGAGGGCGTGTCGATCGAGCTGACGGGACTGGACGACCCGCACATCAAGCGGGACCGCTACCCGGAGGTGGCCGGCGGCCCGTCGGGCAGCGCCGACTTCTCGATGGGTGTCGTCCACGCCCCCTACCTGCGGGTCCTGGACGCGTTCACGGCGGACGACTATCCGCTGATCCTGGCCGGCCACACCCACGGGGGCCAGCTGTGCCTCCCCTTCTACGGCGCGTTCGTCACCAACTGCGACCTGGACACGGACCGGGTCAAGGGCCTGTCGAAGCACTCGGCGGAGGGCCGTACGGCGTACCTCCACGTATCGGCGGGCTGCGGCACGAACCGCTACACACCGGTCCGCTTCGCGTGCCCGCCGGAGGTCACGCTGCTGACGTTGGTGGGCCGGGAGTAGTCGGCCGGGTCGGGAGGAGTCGGCCAGGCCGGCCGGGAGCCGCTGGGGTCGGGTGACCGGGCCAGAAGCAACTGGGTACAGGTGGCCGGGTACAGGTGACCGGGTACAGGTGACCGGGTACAGGTGACCGGGTACAGGTGACCGGGTTACCGGATCAGGGAGTAACCCGCACGGATCACCCACATCGCCCCCTTTGCCGGGCTTGCCTAGCGTGAGGGCATGACCGCCCCGATACCCAGGGACATGCCGGACCTTCCCCCCGTGCCGGGCAGGTCCCCACTGTTCCCCTCAGCCGTCCCCGCCACGGCGGTGGTGTCCCCCGTACGCCAGCCCCTGACCGCCGCATACCGCCTGCTGATCGGCCTGACGGCGGCCGGGGGCGTGACGATCGAACTGCTCCTCGGCGACCCGGCGCGGGCCCTCAGCCACTTCACGGTCCAGAGCGGCATCCTGCTGGCGCTGGTCATGGCGTGCTCGGCCGGCCGAGCCTGGAGCGCCCGCCGCCGCCTGCCGTCCGCAGTGACGGGCGCGGCCCTGCTCTACGCCACGATCACGACCCTGGTGTACCACCTGCTCCTGGCGAACGAGGCGAGCCCGTTCTCGATGACCGGCGTCCTGACCGTCGAGACCGCCCCCACGGGCTGGCACGCGCTCTCCAACCAGCTCCTGCACACGGCGGTCCCCGCGGCGGCCCTCCTGGACTGGCTGCTCCTGACGCCCCCCGGCCGCCTCCACCTCCGCCAGACCGCCCCCTGGCTCCTCTACCCCCTGGCCTACCTGGCGTTCTCCCTCATCCGCGGCGAACTGCTCCCGCCCGGCATACCGGCCCGCTACCTCTACCCGTTCCTGGACGTCGGCCTCCACGGCTACAAGACCATCCTGGGCAACGCCCTCCTCCTCGGCCTCGCCTTCTACGCCCTCGCCACCCTCCTCGTCGCCCTCGACCACACCCGCCCGAACCCCATCCGCCACCGGGCGAAAACCGGATTTCGTCTCCAGCCACCAGTGGGCTAAAGTAAACGACGTCGCCGCGACGAGCAGCGACAATCGGGGTGTAGCGCAGCTTGGCAGCGCGCTTCGTTCGGGACGAAGAGGTCGTGGGTTCAAATCCCGCCACCCCGACAGTGAAGTACCAGGTCAGGGGCCTGATCCGCATGGCGGGTCGGGCCCCTGAGTGGTTCCTGGAGATCGCTTGGGAGAAATCTGGGAGAAGATCTTGATCGGCTTCTCCCAGGAGCAGTCTCCGGTGCCGCAGGATGAGTGACGCTTAAGCGCCCTCGGACCTGCGCGTTCGCGAATCCAGGGCTCGTAGCTGACCAGGAACACCGCGGCGGGCCGCCCCAACGGTCGTTAGGAACACCGCACATGGCAGGTCATCGCTCAGCGCCTCCCCACGACCACGCCCGTGCGCTCGCCCAGCGGGTACGTGCGTTGCGGACGGACCGGGGGTGGACGCGGGAACGGCTGGCTAAGGAGGCGGGCATCGCCGTCGGGACTGTGAGTCGTCTGGAGAGCGAGGGAGCTATCCAGCCAGGTTTCTTCACCGTCGGCGCGGTGGCCGAGGCTCTTGCGGTCTCCCTCGATGATCTGTTCCGGACGGCCAGGGTGCCGACCGTCACACCCGGTCTCTGGTCAGCCGGGTACGAAGGACGGGACATCGAGTCATTCGTCGCCTCGCTCGTCGACAGCCGCATCAGTGTTGTGGCAGATGTACGGCTCACCCCAATCAGCCGCAAGAAGGGCTTCAGCAAGACCCGCCTCGGGGGGGCTCTTGCCGAAGCCGGCATCGAGTACACGCACCTGCGTGGCCTGGGCAATCCAAAGGACAATCGCGAGCCCTTCTGGGACGGCCGCGTCGAAGTGGGTCGAGCGCGCTTCCGTGGCCTCCTGCGGTCCGAGGAAGCTCAGGCCGACCTTGGCCGACTCGCAGAGCGTGCCCGAGCGTCACGGGTAGCGGTGCTGTGCTTCGAGAAGGACGAAAGCCGCTGTCACCGGCAGGTCGTCTTGGAGACGGTCCGCAGCCGGATCCAGGTGCCAGTGAGTCCCTTGGCCTGACTTCGTCACCGGCTTTCGCACGCACCCTTGCCAGCAGTGCGTGCCTCTCGTCCAATCAGATCGGGGAGATCGATGGAGGGGGCACGCCATGGCGTCGGCGGCATTCGGGAAACGGCAGCGCGCACGGATCATGATCACGGTCAAGACGTATCCGGAGCTGTCCAGTAAGTACCGCGAGACCAGCTGCGTGGCCGGCATACGCCTCGACCAAGGCGAGCCGCAGCACGTACGGCTCTTCCCTGTGCCTTTTCGGCTCCTGAGCGAGGAGACCCAGTTCTCCAAGTACTCGATCATCGAAGTCGACGTCGAGCCACACCGCCTTGAGCGAGACTCCCGCCCAGAGAGTCTCCGGCCCTATCTCGACACGTTGGAGATAGTGGGTGAGGTACCGCCCGACGGCGGCTGGCAGAAGCGCTATCGGCTCGTAGAGCCGCTGGTCGCTCCGTCCCTCTGCGCCATCAAGCGGGATCAAGAGAAACGAGGAACGTCCCTCGGCGTCTTCCGCCCCGCCGAGATCACCCGCTTCCGGCTGGAGGGCGCCGAGCCCTGGTCTGTCTCCAAAGCCGCGCTGGCCGACCAACTTGACCTGTTCGAGCAGGAGCTGAACCCGCTGGAGTGGGTGCCGCTCGACCTCCGCTACAGCTTTCGCTGCGCCGAAGACGACTGCCCGACCCACGACATGGGGCTGAAGGACTGGGAAGCAGGGCAGTCGTACCGCAAGTTCCTGCGCAAGTATGGCGAGCACGGGGTCCGTGATGCTCTCCGCGAGCGCTGGTACACCCGGATGTGTGCCCCGAACCGGGCCGTCCACTTCTTCGTCGGAAACATCGCCGCCCATCCCAAGACGTTCATGCTGCTGGCCGTCTTCTACCCGGAGCGGAAGGTCGTCGAGTACGTGCAGGACAGTCTGTTCGGCGAGTGACCCACTCTGCGGGAAAGAGATTTCCAGCAGATTCCGCAAAACTCATTCTACGGTCGGCGACACGTTGGAATCTACCCCAATCATCCTCAAAAACTCCCGCTCAAAAGAAAAGGAATTTTGACTAGAGATTACAAATCGAGAGGCCATGAAGACTTGTGCAGAATTTTCACTCTGCACCATACTCCCAGTCATCAGCACCGGCGAAATTTGACAGTCGAATCGAGAGATATTCGAATTACGCCACACACCTTCATCGGGATAGCAATACATGATCACATCCGGGGCAAGCGGGTATACTACATACGCATCCTTGCCGAGGTTACCCGGTTTTACCCACGCCCGACTATCGGACGTCCTGAAGGCCAATGGATTGTCCGATGTGATGAATGAAACAGGCGTCGAATTCAAGGCGAAAAGCCAGGTGCATCGACTCACGCGATCTGCATAGGAGGAGATTAGCGCGTCATCCCAAAGCACCGCAGCATGGAGGGCTCTAACGTCCTCTTCAGACTCGGCCTGGTACCCATGCAACGCCGAGAAGGCTACCAATATCGCGCGGGCGTCGGCCGTTCGTAGGGACTGGAGAGCCAGGAACTGGCTGATTACTTCTCGATTAACTTCAGGTATGGGTAGCGAATCGCCCGGATGTCCATGGCGAACCCAGTCGAGCCATTGACCTGTAATGGCGGACACTTGGCCCTCTAGGTCCGCAAATTGTTTTTCCATTTCCAACGGATTATGGCCGTGCTCAACCAACTGAGGCAGCATGTAGAAGTTCGACTCCGCAGCTACTGCCTTCGGCTGAGTGCGGAACACCCTATCGCTAGTCTTATCCCAGGCCCATAGGCGCTCCGCCGAGTCAGTAAATCGACGCAAGTAGAATTGCGGAACGTAATGATGAAGCTTAGGATCAGCCACGCCGCTCCCCCCTCGGCCCGCCAGCGCTAGTCAGCACGATGGTAGGAGCCACGTCCGACGCACAGCAACGCCATATAACCTGCCGTGGCGAGCGTTGGGAAAGCGGGGGAACAATGGGCGAGCCTCACCGGCACCACGTGGACACACGTCACGCACTCTCGAAGAGAGGCGAGCGCGATACCGGAGATGAGCGTCAGTAGCTGCTGCGGTTACATCTAGTGGTTACCGCAGCAGCCTTTGGCACGCTCCCGTGCCACCGCTACACCGCCCGCGCCACTACGTGGTGGTGAAACGGTCCCGCAACAGTTGGTTGAGGGCCCGGACCGGCGAGGCAGGCGACATGGCCAGCCGAGCATCGAGCGCCGCCTCCCACTGGTCGGTCAGGCCGAGCATGAGGCGCTGGCGCATGCCGGGCGTGACGTGCGCGTAGCGTGCCGAGACCGAGCCGTCGATGTGGCCCATGCGTTCGTCCATGAGGACCTTCTCGGTGCCAAGGTCCTCCATCATCGTGCGGTGGGTGTGGCGGAGGCCGTGGGGTGTGAGGCCCTTGGCGATCGGGAGCCAGCAGGCGTCCGCCCGCGCGGCAGCGCCTCGGCCTCGGGCCGGGACGCCGGGCCACGGCTCGCCGAGGATCGGTACCGGGCGGGCCTCCTGGGGCGCCTTCTTCGGGTACCAGCCCGAGGCCGCCGGGGTGAACAGCCAGGTCGCGAAGCCGTTGCGGCGCCAGTGAGCGGCATGCTCCGACGTGACGCCTCCGCGTGCGAACCCGAGCTCTGCGATGGCGAGTTCGACGCGCACGCGGGTGTCCTCGCGTACGCGGCCGGGGTGGTTGAGGACGTTCGAGACTGTGCCGGTGGAGACTCCGGCGCGGCGTGCGACATCGACGAGCTTCGCGCCCTGGTGACCGCCAGTACGGGCTGTGCCCTGGCCTCGGAAGACGTACGTCCTGCCGTGACAAGGGCAGGGGGTCGGCTTCGTACGGGCTATGTGGTTGAAGACCAAGGCGGACAGCCAGTCCATCGAGTCGATGGTGCGGTAGCTGTCGTCCTTGGGTGGGCAGCGGACCAGCTCGCCCGTATCCAGCTCGTACAGCTGCCACTCGACGCGGAAGGCACCAGGGCGGACGAACTCCGTCTCGAGGCCAACAATTTCGCCCCATCGGTTACCGGTGTAGCCCTTGAGGACGGTGGCGACGAACTCGTCGTCACGGCCGGAGAGCAGAGCCGCCCGCTCGGCGGTCAGCAGGATGCCCAGCGCGTCCGTGATCACCTTCTCCGGGCCGCGGTCGCGGGAGCGGCCCGCGCGCTTGCCCCGACCCCGTCGGCGGGCCGCCGGGTTGGAGGTGAGCAGGCCCTCGTCGATCGCGTCCTCGAAGATCAGGTGCAGCGTCGAGCGCCAGGTCTTGACGCTGGAGGCCGCGTACGTGGCGCGCTCCTTCTTCTCCCACAGCTCGACGTCCGTGCGCTGGATGCCGGCGAGCGCCTTCTCCTCGAAGTCGGGGAGCAGATGCTCCTCGATGTGGCGCTTGTAGTTCTGCATGGTCGAGGCGGCCAGGTCTTGCGCGGCGTACCAGCGGCTGGCGTACTCGCCGAAGGTCTCCTGGCCGAGGCCCGGGTCTCGCCACTGGCCCCGGCGGACGGTCACCTCTTCGGCGTCTGCGGCCTGCTTGGCCTCGCGCTTGGTGGCGAACTTGACCACGGCGCCCGTGGAATCGGCGACGGTGCCGTACTTGCCGTCCTTGATCTTGTAGCGGCCCCGCCAGTAGCCACCGCGCTTTTCTGCGTACCCCACAGAGTTCCCTCCCTTCTGCCGTGTGGGGTGCGTTAAGCGGCGGTTCCGTACTGGGACTTGGCCATGCGTCGTGGCGGTCGGGCCTTGAGGCGGACCGTGGGCGTGGCCGTCTCGCGCTGTTGCCGGGGAGGCTTCGAAGTAGGCGTCACGACGGCGCCGTGCGGCTGCGGATGCCGCGACGGGCGCTCTTCGTGCATGCGGACGATCTCAGCGAGGTGCTCGCCCGAGAAGCGGTACGCGCGGCCAACGCGTGTGAACGGGATGAGCCGGCGACGGGCCCGGTCCTTGATCCACCAGGCGGAGCAGCCGAGCACGGCGGCCACTTCCTCGGGGACGTAGAGGCGCGGGAGACCGGCCTCGGCGTGCAGAGCCGGTGCGGAGGCAGGGGTTATCGCGGGTTGGCGCAAGGGGTGGGTCCTCTTCTGGCAGGCATGGGGCGCGGCAACGCCGACCCGCCGGTCGATCGCTAGGGATGTGAGTGAGCTGCCCGGCCTGGGGGTTTGCGGGTCCAGGCCGGGAGGGGGTGCCGGAGGTTACGCCTCGTCGGCGGGGTGGGCGTCGTGGTCACCAAGCGGAGGACCATGCATCTTCAGCATGGTCTTGTTGGCCTCCTCCGCGATGGCGCTCTGGACCATGAGGTCGGCCTCCTCGCGGATGTCGGGGTGCTCGCCGAGATAGGCGTCGAGTGCGTCACGCGCCTCCGCGAAGGCCATGTTGGCTCTCTGCGTCGCGCGGAACGCGTCCACGACCTCGTCGATCAGTTCCATGGCGCGGGCCTTGGCCGCCAACTGCGGGGGGCCGACGAGGTTGCGCAGGTCGATGCCGAGGACCTCGGCGAAGCCGATGGCGTCGTCGAGATTGATGCGGCGCTTGCCGTTTTCGATCCGCCAGACCGCGGACGGGTTCATCTCGAAGCCGGCCTCGTTGAGCCGGTCGGACAGCGCGTTGGTGCTCCAGCCGCGAGCCTCGCGCTCCACCCTGATTCGGGTCGCGACGTTCGCCTCGCCGCTGAGCAAGACGCCCTCGGGCGGTTCGGACGGTTCTTTCTCCGCCACCGGCACCACCTTCCGTTCGTAGCAACACACTGCGGTTTGCAGCACAGCCTAAACAGTAGCATCACTACTGCAAGATGCAAAACACTTCTGCAATCTGCAATTCCTGTGGCATAGTGGCGGCATCCCACCCCACTGACCTCAGGAGTCCGCACGACCGCGCGCGACATGAAAGAAGCCCCCGGCGATGCCGGGGGCTCAAGCGCAAACCTCTCAACCACCATCCCTAGCGATCAACCTGCGGCGACCGGGATTGCCGTCCCATATGGCCCGCAAGCAGAGGAGCTGATGCCCAGTATGACCGACCCCCAGCCGAATACGCCATCCCTTCCCGACGACGCCGCCACGTCGTGGCCCCCAGTTGCTGTGCCCGGCCAACCGGCCGACTCCACCGCACCTCCCGCGGACGAGGACCTCGACCACGCCTCCAAGGAGGCTGTGCCCCTGTCCGAGGGTGCGCAGATCCTGGACGACCTTCGTACGCAGATCAAGCGGTACGTGGCGATGCCGAGCGAAGAGGCCGTCACGGCGGTCGCGCTGTGGATCGCGGCGACGCATCTGCAGCGCGCGTGGCAGCACGCACCGCGCCTGGCGATCGTCGCTCCCGAGAAGCGGTGCGGTAAGTCCCGCCTGCTGGACGTGGTGACCGAGACCGTGCACAACCGCCTGATCACGGTCAACGCCAGCGCGGCGGCGATCTTCCGGTCGATCGACGGGAACGACCCGCCGACCCTCTTGGTCGACGAGGCCGACACCATGTTCAGCACCACCAAGGCCGCGGAGAAGAACGAGGAGGTCCGCGGCCTGATCAACGCCGGGCATCAGCGCGGCCGGCCCACCCTGCGAGTATCCGGGCCCGAGCACCAGGTGCAGGAGTTCCCCACCTTCGCCATGGCCGCACTCGCCGGGATCGGCGACCTGCCCGACACCATCATGGACCGGGCTGTGGTCATCCGGATGCGCCGTCGCGCGGCGGGCGAGAAGGTGGCGTCCTTCCGCACCGGCCGGGACACCCCGGACCTGAACGCGATCCGCGACCGTCTCCACGCCTGGCTCCAGCCGCTGTACGAGCAGGCCATGGCGATGGAGCCGCCCATGCCGGTCGAGGACCGCGCAGCGGACACCTGGGAACCGCTCGTCATCATCGCCGACCTCGCCGGAGGCGACTGGCCCGCGCTCGCCCGTACCGCCTGCCGCACTATGTCCGACTACGAGGCCGGCCAGGACGAGGAGGGCGGCCTGCGCACCCGCCTCCTGGTCGGCATCCGCCGCGCCTTCGCCACTGTGGACGATCCAGCCGTGCTCAGCACGAAACACCTGCTGGAGTCCCTCAACGCGGACAGGGAGGCACCCTGGGCGGAGTACGGCGCCAACGGTCTGACCCCGCGCGGCCTGCAGCTGCTGCTGAAGCCATACGGCATCAGCTCAGCCAACCGCCGCTTCCCCGACGGCACCCAGGCCAAGGGCTTCGCGCGCAACCAATTCCTCGACACGTGGGCGCGCTACTGCCCCGAGCCGAAGCCGATGGACGGGCCCGCCCAGAGAGAGGACGAGCCGCTGCCCGGCACCGCCGCCTGACCCGACTCCACTCGCATCACTCGTCCCCGCGCAGGTCAGCGCGGGGACGAGTGAACAGCCCGCAACGAGTCGAGTCGACATCACCGCACCACTCGTACCTGCTCTGAGCAGGCATGCGACGAGTGGTACGAGACATCACGCCGTACGGCGGCCACGCCTTGCCCTCCCCTGCGCCGAGGCCGCCCCGCGCCCAAGCTCACCTGGAGTACCCCGCTTGCTCGCCCGCGTCATCACCCGCCTCCGCTCAACAGAGTCGCGCCCTCAGCCTCGCCCTGCCACCGATCCTGGAGAGGCTCGCCGCTCACGCGCCCGGACCACCCTCGTCCTCGGCCTGGTGGCCGTCGTCCTCATGGCCTTCCGGGTCTCGTGGAACGCCCTGTCCGACGTGGCCCGCACCATCGGTGCCGACTCCACGGCCGCCCTGCTCTACCCGATCGTGGTCGACGGGCTGATGGCCCTCGCGCTCATCGCCACGCTCGTACTGACCGGCCCCGATCGGAAGTTCGCGCTGCGGGTTCTGGCGACCTACACACTCGCCAGCCTCTTGCTGAACTACGTGCACGGCCTCATACCGGCCCTGCACACCGAGTCCATCCGGTGGGGCCGACTGGCCGACTGGGACCCCGCAAACTGGGCCCTCGTACTCCTGGCTACCTCGCTCCCGGTCGGGTCGATCTACTTCGGATCGGACCTCGTGGCGAAGGTGCTGCACCACGACCCCGAGTCGGCCGACTCTGCCGCAGTGGCCTCTGACGATTCGGCCGGCGAACAAGCTGATGAGTCGGCCGTCCAGATCACCGGTGCGCAGGCCACTGAGTCGGGGCCTGGCCTGGCCGAATCTGGTCCCGAAGGGGTGCCCAAGTCGGCGCCCGTGACGAAGCCGACCGAGGCCGATGAGTCGGCCTCCGCTGTCCGATCACCCCGGTCCGCCGCCGTGGTGGAGTCGACTGGAACCTCCCGGCATCAGGCGACCGGTCGGGTACCCGCCGCGACCAAGCCGACCGCCGACCGCCTCCGCACTGACGCGGAAGTCCTGGAGGAGGCCCTGCTCCTGACCGCCGACTGGACCGACGACGCGCTGACCGCGGAGCGTCTGCGCAACGAACTACGCGTCGGCCAGAACCGCGCCCGCGTCGTGCGCGACCAACTTCGGGCCGAGCGCACCGGCCTGCCCGAGCCCGTCACGTACGACGGCTCCGAGGGCGAGCCTCTCGACGTACTCGACGCCGCCGCCTCCACGCAGCAGGGGAAGCCCGCCACGGCCCCGTCCGGCACCGCCTGACCCCGCGTTCCGCCGATCACCCCTGTGTCTCCCGTGCCGACAAGCACGAGGAGGCACAGGGCCCGCGTACAGCGAACTCCCGTCCCCAGCACCCTACGGAGAACCAGCCCATGCACGACCCGCAACACGAACTCCCCATCCATCAGCAGGAGATGACCACCAGCCTCAACGACGCAGCAAGTTGTCGGGGAAGGAGTCCTTACCCGACCTCCGCCCCACAGAGGGGCGGGGCATCCGGCGCCGAGGCGGCACCGGAGTCGGCCGGCCCGGGGGTGCCAGCCGAGATGGGGACCAGCACGCCGTCGCCGAACACGCCGCAGAAGCCCGTCCAGCGTCGACGTCTGCGCGACAAGCAGCTTCGTGAGCGCCGCGTCCATCCCCGTTACAACGACGCCGAGTTCACCCTCGTCCAGAACGCTGCCGCCCTGAGCGGTTTGGCACCTGGCGGCTACGTGGCCGAATGCTCGCTCGCTGCCGCCCGCGCCGATGACCCCACCGCAGCCGTCGCCGACTACCGCGCCATGATCAAGGCACTCATGGCCGCCAACGGCAAGCTCGGCCAGATCGGCAACAACCTCAACCAGCTCACCTGGCACCTCCACAAGGACGGCGCCTGGCCCCGTCCGGCCACCGTCCAACAGCTCCTGGACCGCGTCGAAGCGTCCGTCGCTGAGCTGGACATCGCCATCGCCCAGGTTATTGAGGGGCGGTGATCAGGTGATACCCAAGATCATCCTCAGCTCGGGCCCAGACGCCACGCGCCGCACGATCGGCTACCTCTTCGGCAAAGGCCGGGCGAACGAGCACACCGACCCGCATCTCGTGGCCTCCTGGAACGGCTTCGCCCCCGATCCCGGCCGCAGCCCCCACCGCAACCCCAAGGAGGTGACGGCCCAGCTTGTCGCCCAACTCGACCAGCCCGTGAAGATGCTGGGCGACAAGGCGCCCAGGGACACCGTGTGGCACTGCCCGGTCCGAGCGGCGCCCGAGGACCCGATCCTCACCGACGCCCAGTGGGCCGACATCGCCCGCCGGATGGTGGCCGCCGCCGGCATCGCCCCCGACGGAGACGCGGAAGCCTGCCGCTGGGTCGCCGTCCGCCACGCCGACGACCACATCCACATCGCCGCCACCCTCGTACGGCAGGACGGCCGACGACCCGAGCGCGGCTACGACCAGCGCGCCGTCCAACGCGAGGCCCGCCAGATCGAAGTCGACTACGGGCTACGCCGGTTGAAGTCGGGCGATGGCACCGGGGCCAAGCGCCCCACCAGCAAGGAGCACTTCAAGGCCAAGCGCCTGGGGCAGGACGCCACCACTCGTGATGTCCTCCGTCTGCGAGTGCGCCGCGCGGTTGCCGCCGCGGCTGACGAGGCCGAGTTCTCCGCCCTGCTGGAGGCGACGGGCGTGACTGTGCGCCTCAAGCTCAGCCCCTCCGGCGACGCGCTCGGCTGCAACTTCGCCCTGCCCGACGACACGAACGACAAGGGTGAGCCGGTGTTCTACGCGGGCTCCACGCTCGCCCCCGACCTGTCCCTGCCCAAGATCCGCAAGAACCTCGCCACCACCAGCCCCGAGCCTGTGGCTGCCCGACCGGCCGATCCGTGGCGCCAGGCGACAGCCGCCGCCGAACGCGTTCCCCACCACCTCATCCACAGCGACGAGCCGACCGCCCAGGGCCAGCTGGTCGCGCTCGGCGCAACACTGGACGTCCTGTCGGTCACCGCACCGACCGCGGTGAAGGCCGAGCTGGAACAAGCCGCCCTCGCCTTCGAGCGCGCCACCCGCTCCCGCATCGTGGCCGACCTGGACAGCTCCCGCGTCCTGCGTCGCAGTGTCCAAACGATCTGGCGCGAGAAGCCCGCCGACGGTGACGGGTCCGGGTTCACGATGCTCCTGGACACCGTGCTCACGGCCGTGGCGTTCGCGATGCACTGGCACCGCACTCACCAGCACGCACAGCAGGAAGCCGCGGCCGAGCAAGCCCTGGTCCATCTGCAGACCGCGTACGCACAGGCAGCCGAACCGGTCGTGGGGCGCCTCGCGCAACGAGCCCCCAGCCTCCAGATGAAGCAGCGCTTCGCCCGCCACCTCCAGCAGGCGGTTCCCGATCACGCCGAGCGCATCCTGGGCGACCCGGCATGGGACGCGCTCACCACCGTGCTCGCCGAAGCGGAGGCCGCCGGGCACAACGCGAACACGCTCCTCGACCAAGCGCTCGACCAGCGCACCTTGGACGACGCCCACAGCCCCGCCCGCGCGCTGACCTGGCGCGTCCGGCGTCTGGGCGAGCGGCATGCCCCCAGCCCTCGGGCCCAGGCGGCCAAGGCTCGCAGTGCCGCACAAGGCAACGTCGGCTCGACCCGCTCGACGCCCGTCGCACCCCTTCAACCGCGGTCGCCATCGCGCCGACGCTGACCAAGGAGCGCGCGCAACATAGCCGACGATCGCCGGTTAGCCAAACCGGCGATAGTCCGGAGCATTTGGGCCTCAACCCCGAACTCCGGAAGGAAACCCCTACATGCCCTCGCCCGAAATCCGACCGCACATCGTCGCCCTCCTGTGCCACGCGGACTTCAAGCTCCG
Organism: Streptomyces sp. NPDC050997; assembly: GCF_040660135.1. Lineage (NCBI taxonomy): Bacteria > Bacillati > Actinomycetota > Actinomycetes > Kitasatosporales > Streptomycetaceae > Streptomyces > Streptomyces sp. NPDC050997. The sequence goes on along the minus strand of NZ_JBFAGK010000002.1, from coordinate 684,284 downwards.
AGCGGACACCAACACCTGGAGCCACCGCTCCGGACGCCCGTTCACTGAAGCGGAGCAGGCAACGGCCCTCTCCGCCACCAAGGACGAATTCGAGGAGTTCGGCGCACAGCACCAGCGCTACATGGAGTACCTGCACACGAAGGAGGAGAGCCCCAACACTCTCCAGAGCTTCCTCGCCCCGTTCATGGAACAGCTCACCGAGAAGACCTACGGCAATGCGGTCGAGCTGATGACCAAGGGCGATCGGGCCGAACTCGATCGCATCCTCGGTCTCATGCTCGAACCGGCTCGCCCTTTCACTCCGTACGCCTTCTGACAGGCGTACGCACACGGCGGCGCTGATCAGGCCCGCGCCAAAAGCTCGGGAGTGAGCAGCTCCAGCGCTTCCTCCCAGCGATAGCGGTCCGCACCACCGCCGGCCTTCGGCTTGTGGGGCTCGTACGAGCCGATCAGGACGCCCATCTCGCGCAGCACGTCGAGGCTGCGTGCGTACGCGGGATGGGCGGCCTGCGCCGCGTTCAGGTACGGGCAAGCAGCGATCGGGATGCCCATGCCATGGGCCTCGCACAGGATGCCGAGCGCCAAGGTGTCGGAGATCCCCAACGCCCACTTGTTGATCGTGTTGAAGGTGGCAGGCGCCACCGCGATGGCGTCGGAAGGCGGCAGCGGGCGCGGGTCGCCGGGCATCCGCCAGGCTGAGCGGATCGGGTAGCCGGTCTGCGCCTCGACCGCCTCGGCGTCTATGAAGCCGAAGCCCTGCGGAGTGGCGACGACGCCCACGTCCCAGTTCGCCTCCTGCGCCGCGGTGATCAGCTTGCCGACGTCGCCAGCAATTCCTGAGGCGCACACAACGACGTAAAGAAAGGGCTTCTTGGTCTGCTGGTCTGGCTGATCACTCACGCAGGGACTCCCAGTTGGCGACTGAAGCGGTGCAGTTCAGGCAGCGTACGGCGACGGTCGCGGGCAGCCATGTCGGCGACCAGTTCCCGGACGGCTGGGCGCCGGATGTCCTGGGCCGCGCAGCTCTCGGCGATGCGCAGGGCCTGGTAGCCGTCAGCGAGACGACCCTGCTGGCTGTAAGCGCGGCCGGCCTCGATCCACAGGGCGGCCCGGCGTTCGGGGACGGGGATGTGGCGGCGCATGAGAGGGCGGGCGGTGTCCAGGGCGACGCCCGCGTCGCCGAAGACGACGGCCGCGCTGAGTCCGTGCAGGGCGACGTTGGTCGGGCTGAAGTTGGCCCAGGCGTCCGGGCTGTCGAGCGCGACGTAGCGGGCGACTTCTTTCGCCTCGGTGAGGAAGTCCTGGGTGGCGGAGCGATCTCCGCCGTTGCTGGCGGCGGTGACCCCGCGCAGGAGCAGCAGTCCGAGCGCCGCGAGGTACCTCGGGGGCCTCTGGTCGTACGAGCCCGTGAGCTGGTCGGCGGTGTGCCGGACGAGGGTGACGGCCTGGGCGGTGTGCCTGTCGCGGGCCAGGGCGTGGGCGTGAACGCGGACGCTGGAAGCGAGGACGACAGGGTCGCCGGAGCGTTCGGCCTCCGCCATTGCGCGTCCGACCGCGAGCCAGGCGTTGCCCTGGTCGCTCTGTTTGAGCAGCAGGCTCGCCGAGGTCTGGTACGTCGTGGCGAGGAGACCGGAGAGGTCGCTCGAGCCGGGGCTTTCGCTGATCGCCTGCCGTAGCTGACCGATCAGGACGGGCAGCGCGCCCTCCAGCTGCGTGTAGTCACAGGTGCAGAACAGGCGCCGCACGCCTGCGACTTGGTCTCGCAGACTCGGAACATCGGGCACTGGTTCGGCGGTCACTCGGACCGCTCCTGGCATCAGGGACTGGACCAAGTCCTGATGGGCGGTGCTGGGGATGGTCGGGGCCGCGAGCGCGGCGATGCCGGCGGCGAGAACGGTACGGCGGCGCATGTCCTCTGTCTCGGGGTCGGAGGGGCTGATGTCCGAAGCGGCGGCGAGGCCGAGGCGATGCGGTGGAATCGCCAGCACCTGCGCGACCTCGCGCAGCATGCGGACGTCCTCCGTCCCCCTCCCGCTTTCCAGGCGGCTCACCTTGGACTGGTGATAGCCCAGTGCGGAGGCAACGTCCTTCTGCGAGCGCCGCTGTAATACGCGGGCCTGACGGATCACTTCACCGATCCGTCTCGCCTCACCCTGCGCGTCGGCCATCTGTGCCACGGCTCCTCCCGCCGTCGCCGATCCTGCCTGCTCAACCGAGCGTAATGGACTGGCAGTTCATCGTGATGCAGCTCCTGCATAGGTCATGCAGCACCGGCACACGTTCTGGTTCGAGGGGCCCGTGGGGCAGTTGCCTGGAGCGGCCGAACCCATCCAGGAGGCCGCTCATGGAAGCGCACCACATCCGAATTCCCGTCTCCGGCACACCTGCCGGCGCCGCGTCCGCGCGTCGGCAGATCGCCGAGGAGATACGGGATTGGGGTGCCGCTCTCGGGCACGAACTTCTGTACGCGGCCGAGTTGGTGGCCTCGGAGCTGATCACGAACGCGGTACGGCACGCGCACCACGGGCCCATCACAGCGGGCGCCGATCTTGACGCAAGGGCACTGCGCATCGCGGTGATCGACGCCAGTTCCCAAATCCCCGAAGTCAGCCTGCCCGAAGCGGACGAGGAAGACGGACGCGGACTGTTCCTCGTCGCCGCGCTCGCCGACCGCCACGGATTCGATCCGCTGCCTTCCGGCAAGCGCTGCTGGGCCGAGTTCGAGTTCGGAACACCGCTCCCAGTCTCTGCAACACGCCCTCGCCAGCAAAGGAGTTGACTGTTGCCTGCCACACGGATTCCCCCAGTCGCAGCGGAAGTGGTCGCCGTACGGCCGAGCGTCCCGCTTGCCGGAGCCGTGACCGTCGACGGATCGAAGAACGCGGCGTTGCCTCTGCTGGCCGCCGCCGCGGCCATGCACCGCCCGGTGCACCTGAGCAACGTCCCGGCGAACACGGATGTCGAGACGATGCTCACCCTCCTCCAGCAGGCTGGTTGGCACGCAGCCCGCCCGGTCAGTGACCCGCACACCACGGTGATCCTGCCGAGCGACAAACCGCAGCCGGATCCGGGCCCCGAGGTCGCTTCCCGCATCCGGGCTTCGTACTACCTGGTCCCGGCGCTGCTCGGCGCTTACGGGCGGGCCCGCCTGCCGTGGCCGGGCGGCTGCGCCATCGGGGAGCGCGGGATGGAGCAGCACTTCAAGGTGTACGAGCACTTCGGTGACCGCACGACCGTGGATGATCACGGCTATCTCGTGGAGGCGGCCACGGGTGGACGCGGGACGTTGTCGATCATGCTGCCCTTCCGGTCCCGCGGAGCGAGCATCGCCGCCATCTTGCGGGCGATCGTCGCCGGTCGCCCGCTGCGCCTGGGACAACCGAACCTGTCGCCCGAAGTGCTCAGCGTCGTAGAGGCGTTGGAGATCGCTGGGTGGGAGTGCCGGGTCATGGCGACCGTCCTGACGCTGCGGCCGCCTCGGTCCCTCACCAGCGACCCGCTCGCCTGGAGGGTGCCTGGAGACAAGATCGAGGCAGGCACCCTGGCCTGCGCGGTCGCGGTGAGCGGAGGCAACGCACAGATCCTTGGCGTGCGCAGCGACGACATCGCGCCCCTCGTCAACGCACTGCGCTGGCTCGGCGTACCCACCGATGCCAAGGACGACGTACTCACCGTCGAGGCCCAGGACGCCCAGCCCACCGGCCGACCCCTGCGCGCCATCGCCTCCCTCTCCCCCGGCGGCCTGGACGCGGATTTCGAACCACCCCTGATAGCCCTCGCCCTCACCCTCCCCGGCACCCACCTGTTCGCCGACGACATCAACCCCGGCCGCCACGGCAACCTGCTGCCCCAGCTCGTCCGCCTCGGAGCCACCATCGACGAGCTGTCGCCCACGCAGTGCCGCTTCACCGGGCCGCAGCGGCTGACGGGAACCGGGGTGGAGGCCACCGACATCCGCACAGGCTCCGCCCTCCTCATCGCCGGGCTCACCGCTCACGGCGTCACCACCCTCGGCGGCCTCGAACAGCTCCGTCGCGGCCACGCCGACCTGCCCGTCAAGCTGCACGCCCTGGGCGCCGACATCTGCGAGGTGATCCCGTGAACCGGCAGCTCCGGCAGCTCATCGCCACGACCGACGTCCACTCCACCTTCGGCTCGGCCGTCCCGATGCTCGCCTACCTCCACGCCTCCAGGCCCGACAGCCTGATCGTGGACTGCGGAGACTTCTTCGAGGGCAGCGGCTTCTACCACCTCGGCAAGGGGCGCATCGAGCGCACAGTCCTCACCACCCTGTACGACCTGCTGGCACCCGGAAACCACGGCTGGCCGCACTACTTCGAGCCGCAGCTGCATCGGATGACGGTGTGCGCGAACACCACCGACGACAACGGCAAGCCGCTCTTCGACCGCGTACACATGCAGGAGATCGGCGGTCGACGGGTCGCTGTCACCGCGGTGCTGGGGCCACAGGCGTTCAACGCCATCCCTGCCGACCAGCGTGTCGGCCACCGCGTCAGCGATCCCGCACAGGCCCTGCGCGAAGTGATGCTGGAGCACCACCACCGGGCCGACGCCTGGATGGTGCTTTCACACTCCGGCTTCGAGGAGGACCTGAAGCTGGCCGCCGCCTGCCCGTTCGCCGACGTCATCTTCGCCGGACACTGCCACAGCGACACCCTCGGCCCCTCGCACGTCGGCGACACTCTGGTGGTCAAGGGCCGCGAACTCGGCGTCGGATACGCAGCCGCAGAGCCAGTCGGCAGCGGCTGGGCCGCCCGCACCTGCGTCTTCCCCGACGCCACTACCGTTCCCAGCGACCTCACCGCGCTGTGGAAGGAGATCTCGACCGCCCGACAGCAGCTGAGCAGCCCCCTCGGCATGCTGCGCGAGCCTTACCGCGGCAACCGCTTGGACCGCCGCCGACTGCTCGAAGAGATCGCTGAGCGTCTGCACACCGGCCTCGGCGCCGACGCGGTCGTCCTCAACGAGACGGCCTTGCGCACCGTTCAGCTCGGCGCCGTCCTCACCCTCGGCGACCTGTTGGCCGTCGAGCCCTTCGCCAACCAGCTTGTGCACGCCTTCCTCTCCGAGGAGCAAGACCAGGAACGCGACAAGCTGCTCGATCACCTGCCCCAGCTCGTCGGCCCTCTCGCCGTCGCCCCCGATCCTTTGCCGCCGGCGATTCGAACCGTGCTGACCACCGACTACCTGGCCAACACCTTCTTCGGCGAACGAACTCATCAGGCAGGCATGCGACTTGGCCAGGCAGTTCACCACGTCCTGGCCTCTCCACTCCCCAGCTCAGCACCACTCACAAAGGAGCCGAGCGATGATCCTTACCGGACCTGAGATCAGGGCTGCCGTGGCCGACGGCCGCTTACGCATCACGCCCTTCGCCCCGGACCAGACCAACCCCAACAGCTACAACGTCCGGCTCGGTCCCACCCTCCTGACCTACGCCTCCACGGTCATCGACGCGCACCGCCCCAACCCCACACGCTCGATCATGATCGGCAAGGACGGCTTCGTCCTCCAGCCCGGTGAGCTGTACCTCGGCCACACCGTCGAGGAGGTCGGCTCGGACGTCTTCGTTCCTCTGCTCTTCGGCCGCTCCTCAGTCGGCCGCCTCGGTCTGTTCGTCGAGATCACCGCGCCGATCGGCGACATCGGATTCCACGGCCAGTGGACCTTGATGCTCTCGCCCATCCGGCCACTGCGGGTCTACGCGGGCATGAAGATCGGCCAGGTCATGTTCTTCGTCTCCACCGGTGACGTCGACCTGTACTGCGGCAAGTACCAGGGTGCCGCGGGACCCCAGCCCTCCCGCTACTGGCGGGACACGGCCCGCACCCCGGCGGCCGCATCATGATCCTCACGGGCCCCGCCATCGCCGCCGCTGTCAGCATGGGCGAGATCACCATCTCCCCGTACGACCCCTCACGCCTCTCCCCCAACGCCTACGACTGGCGCCTGGGCGACACCATCCGCGTCTGCGCCGGCGACCTGGACGCGGCGATGCCCACAGCCTTCACCGAGCACCCCATCCCCACCTCCGGCCTGATCTTGAAGCCTGGCGTTCTCTACCTCGGCGCCACGCTGGAGCGGACCGGCTCGGAAACGTACGCGCAGCTACTGAACGGCGACCTCACCATCGGCGCCCTCGGCATCTGGGTCCACGTCTCAGCCCCACTCGGCCACCAAGGGCACGCGATCCACTGGACCTTGGAGATCCGCGCTGCTCTACCCACGCGGGTCTATCCGGGCATGACCTTCGGAAAGCTCGTCTTCCTCACCTCCCTCGGCACCCCTGCCAGCTACCAGCAGGAGCACGCCAAGTACGCGGCCACAAGGGGCATCGACATCTCCCGACTGTACGAAGAGATCCCTCAAGGAGCGCTGTGAATCCCGCCGTACGCCAGGACGCGGGGCCGGTAGCCGCAACCTTTCTCGACCTGCCGGCCGGAAGCCCCGGCGGCAGCGTCGAGCTCTTCCTCGACCTCTACACCGGGGATCAGCCGCTCATCCCCGCGCGAGCATTCATGCTGGCCCCTGCTGGGACCAGACCTCGCCTCCCGGCCAACCTCGGCCTGCTGACGGCACCCGGCAAGTGCCTGGAGGGTCCGGCGTTTGCCCGTTACGTGGCAGTCCTACGACGCGCCTTGGTGACCGCGGTGAACCCGGCCCAGATCGAGGTCCTGCACCTGCAGCACCTCGCCTTCGGCGCCACCCCTGCACTGCTCCGGGCCCTGCCATCGCGTCCCAGAATCGCCCTCGTGCACGGCACCGACCTGATCTTCGCCGAAGCACACCGCGATCAACTCCAAGTGCTCCGCGAGACAGCAAGGGCGGCCAACGCCATCGTCGTGCCCACCAAGGCGATGGCGGACCACCTTCTGAAGCTCGCCCCACAGACCGACCACCGAAAGATCGTCCACGTCCCCTGGGGCATCCCGGACCGCCTGCTCACCGATCCACCGTTCAGACCCGCCCGCACCCCGACCAGCCACCTACGGCTCTTGTACGCCGGCCGCCTCACCGCCGAGAAAGGCGTAGGGCACCTGATCACCAGCGTGTCAGCCTTTCCCGGAGTCGAGCTGAGCATCGCCGCCCCCAGAGCCCAGTTTCACGCCATGGCCCCGCTCCTCAAACGGGCCAGGGTACGGCCGCGATATCTCGGCTGGCTCCGGCGTCCACAGCTGTGGAAAGCCTTCGCCGAGCACGACCTGCTGGTCATGCCCTCCACGACGCTGGAGGCCATGGGCTTGGTCGCGCTGGAGGCCCAAGCCTGCGGTCTACCCGTCCTGCATCAGCCGGTCCCCGGCCTCAACGAAGTCCTCGCCACGTCCGGGGTGGCCACCGACTTCACGCACCCCGCCGCACTCGCACGCGAACTCGACCGGCTCCGAGCCGCACCGGGCCTGTTCCCCGCCCTTCAACAGGCGGGCTACGCGAACGCCGCCCGCTACCCGCTCTCGGCGACAGCGGAAGCCCTGGCCGACCTCGGCCGCCAGCTCACCTGAACACGGCCGTGGCCCGGCTTCGACGCGCCATTGCCCTTCCAACTCCGACCGCGTCACTACGCTGACGCGGCGGGACACCGATTGCGAACAGGGAGACCATGACGTACCGCACCGACCGCATCGAACAGCTCCTGAGCGAAGGCGTCCGGGACAAGGTCTATCCAGGTGCCGTGTGGGCGGTCGGTGACGCCCACGTCACCGGCTCCCAAGGCGTCGCCGGAGCCCTCGACCCCGTCGAACCGGACGTGCCGATGCGACTCGACACCGTCTTCGACGCCGCCAGCCTTACCAAGATCCTCGCCGTCTGGGCTTCGATCGGGGCGCTGTGGGAAGAGGGCAAGCTCGACCTCGACGCACCGCTCGGCACCTTCTGGCCAGAGGCCGACGGACACCCGCTGGAAGCCGTGACCGCCCGCAACCTCCTGACCCACACCGCCGGTCTACCGCTGCGAGCCCAGCTCAAGAATCTGTACGGCATCGACCCACAGGACATCCGCGACGGAGTCCTGCACGAGGCCCTGCACCGGCCACCAGGCGAGGCCGTCGAGTACACCGACCGGGCCGCCCTCATCCTCGGATACCTGGCCGAGCACCTCTCCGGACAACGGCTCGACCAGCTAGTCACACGCCGGGCCTGGCAGCCACTGGGCATGGCCAACACGTGCTTCGGACCACTGCCCGCCGAGGTCACTGCACGCTGCGCACCAACCGAACTCGACCAGGACACCGGCAGGCACCTCAAGGGCGTCGCCCACGACTTCTCCGCCCGGCTCCTAGGCGGGGTTTGCGGCATCGCGGGCGCCTTCACCGTCCTCGACGACCTCGGAATTTTCCTGCGCCACATGCTCGCCGCCGCCCTGGACCAAGCCGGATTCGGCCCCGACTGGACCAAGGAGTCGCTGACCATCCAGACCGGCGACCTGGAGCCGGTACGTGGCCTGTTCTGGCACCCAGCCCCTGGCAGCGACTCCGGCGACGACATCTGGGTCCACTACGGCTTCACCGGCACCGGCATGTGGATCTCACCCCAACAAGGCCGATGGGCAGTGCTGTTGACGAACAAGCTCTACTACACCCGCGATCGGCAGCCCTTGACCGATGTCCGCAACGCCTTCCGGGCCCTCGCGTTCGCCTGAAGCAGTCAGTGCCCGAGGTGGAGCAGACCGTCTTCCAGGGTGGGATGGAAGCAGTCGGCAGGACCGGAGTTGCGGTTGTACCAGGCCGCATCGAGGCGCGGTTCCCGCACCTGGTGACCAGCCCTGCAGCGCAGCCACACCGAGTCATCGCGCATGCAGAGGACGATCCAGTCGCGGTACTCGGCGCACGTCGGGCACGCGTGAACGTCGCCATCGATGACGAGGGGCCGCTCCCAGCGCATCATGAAACCTTCCACGTCCTGCCGCGACGGCGCCCGGAAGTCCGACGGCAGGAAATCAGGGTGTGCCGGCGCTTCTGGAGCAGCCGCCGGACGTGGAGGGTCGGGCAGGGGCCATTCGGTATGCAACGCCAAGAGCACTTGGCCAGCCCGCTGTGCTTCACGGAACTCACGGTCGGCACGAGCACGTCGTCGGAACATGCGGGTTCTCCTCTCTGTCGGCAGGCTCGGCGTACCGCGCCGCTCAGGAACGGCGCGGTACGGCACAAGCTCCTGCAAATCTGCGCGCGTCAGCTGCTACGCACGACGGTGAGACGGCCCTCGCTGCTCTTGGGCAAGGAGCGCCGGGGCACTGGGGCCGGCGACCCGAGCGAGGAGGCAAACGCAGCGACCAGGTCATGAGGGACGCTGGGGCTGAAGGTCGCGCACCACAGGTAGGGGGCACCGAGCATGGGCTCCGCCCATGCCTGCCAACCGAGTTGATCAGGCCGTGGATCAGCATCCTGAATCAGCGGCGGCAGCAGCTCCAAGGAGACGCTGCACGTGAAGGCGGCGTCAGTCGCGGTGGTCTGAGGCCGATCCATATCGCGGATCCAGCCCTTGGCGCTCAGCGCGCCGAGGACCTTCGGGGGCCCGCTGGCACTCACGCTGTGGGTCTTGCGAGCGCCGAACTCGACGAGGAGATCGGTGAGAGCTTCGTGCGGGACGCCGGTGGTGAAGTAGGCGTTCCACTCTGTCATCGCGGAGACGGGATGTGCCCGAGCGCTCAGCTGCCATGCGACAGGGAGTCCTCCCAGTTCAAAGGGGTAGGCCGCAAGGATCCACTCGGCGCCGTACAGCCCGTCGGGGCTCACATACAGCACGGTGTTGCGGGCGGTGGGCCACATCCGCCAGCCGAGGCGGCTCAGCGTCTCACCGACGCGTTCGGCGAGCGCGCCGTCGTCGCCGGCCAAATGACGTGGGGTGACCCAGTACACCGGGTCTTTCGCCTCGGGGTGCAGGGGATCAATGGGATGGTGCGAGCTCAGTGGCGTCTCCAGGGCGAGGGAGTCGATCTTCCAGCAGGACGTTGTAGGTTGACATGCCTTCGGGCAGCGCACCAGTCCCTTCGAGGCTTGCTCTGTCTGCCCCCGGCGAACTGCTGTCCTTCGTCATCCAATCGAGGCGTTTGACAGCAAACGCAGTCGTCTGGGCTTCTTCTGACAGTGAATCTAGTCGTGAGGGGTGACCAGCCTCGATCCCGATAGCCTGGAGACCGAAGCGTACGGGCACGGGGGGATGATGGTTCGAGCACTTCTGCTCGGGGTTGGGACCTTTGAGAGCGTGGTCGACGGCGAGTGGAACCCAGTGTCGGAGGGGTTGCGTCCGCTGCCGTCGGTTCAACCGCAAGTGCGTGAACTCGCCGTGGTGCTTTCACGCTTCGACGGACTGAACGTCGGTGAACCGGTGATCGACGCGAACCGCGTCAGCATTGAGGAGAGCTGGCGGCAACTGCGGCACGATTCGGCGGGCGGGCCGCGTATCGTTCACTTTGCCGGTCACGGGGCCCTTCGTGGCCGCGTCTTGTACCTGCCCGTACACGACAGCCGTCCGAACGACCTCCCGGAGTCAGCGATCGATGTCGGTCGATGGCTGAACGAAGTCGAGCATGGTTCCAACCAGTCTCCCGTCCTGTTCCTGCTCGATGTTTGCGGTGCAGGGGCCGCGACGGACTACCAGCTGTTCCAGGACGTTCCCGAGGGCGACCGAAGGACCTGGGTGATTGCGGCCTGTACGGCGGACGAGAGCGCCTATGACGCACGGTTCACCAAGGCCACGGCCCAAGCCCTGGAGCGGCTCCGCTTGGGGCACTGGGACATTTCTCCGGCTCTGTCCCACGTGCCGGTGGAGGCTGTCGCCGACGAGATCGCACGGGAGTTGGTCCGCCTCGGCGAGGGGTATCCGCAGACCGTGGTGCACTCGCCGCGCCGAGCCGCCTCGTTGCCGGTACCGGAGTTCTTCGCCAACCCGGCGTTTAGCACTGACGGCTGGCAGCGACTTCGGAGCCGACTGCGATTTGCAGTTCGGGAACTGGCGGCCGAGTTCGACCCGGGTCTGGACCCAGTCCACTTTCTCACCCGGGCGTCCGGCCGCCTGGACGACGCCGCTGCGATCATGGCCTGCCTCTTTACTGGGCGAACCCGTGAGCTGAGCCAGATTCGCTCCTGGTTGGCGAGCGACGACACCCTGTTGCTGGTCACCGGAAGCCCTGGGGCCGGAAAGTCGGCGCTGCTGGGGGTAACCGTCTTCCTGTCGCACAACCAGCTCGCCGAGCTGAGTGCTGGGCTGGTTGGCCGCATTCCTGCTCAGTACCGTCCGGAGCGTCGGTACCCGACTCTTGTCGCGGTCCATGCCAGGCACCGGAGCAGGGACGAGGTGATCGCTTCGATCATGGCGCAACTGACTCCCGAGGACACGGAGTCGGCCGCCGCTAGCAGTGAGCAAGCTCTGAAGCAGCTCAAACGCATCGCCCAGGATCTGTCAGAACCGGTGATACTCATCCTCGATGCCATTGACGAAGCCCTGGAGAGCGACCGTATCGTCCGCAATCTGCTACCCGAGCTACTGCGCACGCTCCGCTCCGACGGCCGCCCCGCCTTCCGCGCGCTCGTGGGAATGCGCCCGCCGCAGACGGACGGCCACCGGTTCTGGGAAGCACCCGGTGCCCGCGGGATGGTGCTTAACCTGGACACCTCTTCCAGTGTCGAGGACCTTGCGAACGACCTCACGACCTACATCGCCGACATCCTGTACAGCGCACCCGGCTACAGCGACCAGGCCCTCCGCGAGTCCGTAGCCCGTGCGGTTGCCACCACGATCGCTCATAGCCGCGATCGCAGCACCTTCCTCGTCGCAGCGCTCTTCGCCGACTTCCTGCGGACCGGCGTACCACTGAAACCTGCCGATGCGGTCGCCCGGCTGCCGCAGAGTCTGCCGCACCTGCTCGAACTGCATTTGCGGACCACGCTGGACGACGACCCGTGGATGCGGCACGTGATGGTGGGGTTGGCACAAGCTCGGGGTCAGGGTATGCCACTGGAGCTCGTGGCGGCAGCGGCCACCGCTGCCGCCATGGCCGCAGGTCAGGGGCTCCGCCCGCTGGCCCCGGGCGAAGCCCGCGAGAAGCTGGCTACCGCCCGCTTCTATCTGCGGACGAACATCGACTCGGACGGACGTCAGCTCTACCGGTTCTTCCACGAGACGATCACCGAACACTTCCGTGACGCCGGGGCCGAACTCGACGGCCTCGCCGACAAGCTCTTCTACGAGCTATTTTCTGCCGTCCCCGGACGGTGGGCCGCTGAGGGACCTCGGTGGGACCTCGCTGCACCGTATCTGCTTCGACACCTTATGGAGCATGCCGTCGCTGTGCCGGGCGGATCCGCGGTCGATCAGTTGTTCCTGGACCCGGAGTACCTAGTCCGCGCCGACCGCAACAGCATCTGGGAAGCCGTTCACAGGACGAAAACCCCCACGGCGCGGCGGGCCGGAGCCGCGTACCAGAAGGCATTCGGTCGTGGCAGCCTCTTCGGGCAGGACGGATTGCTGGAGACACGGCGTGCGAGGCTTCAGCAGAGCCTTGTGACCTACCGGGCGGCCGGACTGGCGCGCCATCTCCAAGACGAACAAGCTGCGCTCTGCACGCGCTGGAGTACGGGCTTGCCTGAGGAGTCTCTGCTGCACGTCATCACCAAGGACGAGTTGGGCACCACAGTGTCAGCCCTTGCCCTGGGAGCTGTCGGTCGACGGCTCCTCGCTGTGTTCGGCGGCAACGACGGCTGCCTCCAAGCGTGGGACATCACACCGAACCGAACCGGCGCGGTCCTCCGGTATTCCTCGACACTCCGGACAGACAGAGATGCCATCACTCACATGGTGATCGTGGATCTGGAGGAGCGGGTGGTCATCGCCTTGGTGACTGACCAGAACGTTCTGCGGCTGCACGATCTCGCCACGGGTGCGATCGTTGCCGACGCGCACCTCAACGGCGCGGGGGTCTCGGCCCTGGCGGTCGCCGACACTGGGGATGAAACCGTCCTTGTAGTTGGTCGGGTCAATGGCGACATCAGCCGGATCGGCCTGCTGGATGAGTCGTTCGGCAAAACCCTCGACACCGTCAACGCCGGGGACACCACCATCTGCTCGCTACTCGGAGTGGAGTCCGCGGACGGCTCCCTCGCGATCCACTATGTTTGCGCCGAACCTCAAGACGACGGACCGAGGGTGCTGCGCAAACTGGACGGGCGGCCCGTCTGCCTCACATCGGCCGGCGGGCTCCAAGCAGTGCGGATCCAGCACACCAACGCGCTGGCCCCGCTGTTCTCCCTCGTCGCCTATACCCCCAACATGTACGAGGTCCGGGCGAACGGTGACACCGTCCAGGTCGTCACAGGCCCAGAGGACAGAAGGCTCGCGCTAGGGGATATCCGCCGCGTCGACCGCTTTCAGCTCGCGCTGACCGCCCATCGCGACGGCAACATGCGGGTGTGGGACCTCGACGTTTGCCCACGGTTCGGTCACGGCCAAAACCACTGGCACCCCGCCACAATGCTCGGCACCCTCCGCCTCGGCGGCTCGGAGCTCGCCCTCAGCGCCGAACTCGTCTCCGGCACGGTCAAGGCTTGGGACCTGAACACCGGCGCCGAGGATCGCGAATTGACTGGCCTGGGCGGGCTCAGCCATGCCACCACCGTGACGGCCAGCGACGCGTCCTACGTCGTCACGGTGACCACGGAGAATGAGCTCGACACCTGGAATGTCCGTGAGGATGCCCTGGAGTCGACGGTCCGCCTCCCCGCCCCGGCCACCGCGTTGGCCGCTGTGCCGCACGGCGATTCGGTGTGGGCCGTGGTCGGCGGTGCCGACGGCGGTATCCATGTCTGGGACACGATCAAGAAGTCGCCTTCCCATCTCCTCGCCAGCATGGAGGGGCCGGTCACAGAGCTGGTCGCAGGCACCGTCGGCAGCGAGTCGCTCCTCATCAGCGTCCACAACGAACACAGGGTCTGTCTCTGGTCCCTGGCTGACAGCACCCTGCGGCAATCGATCACGCTGGACCGGATCGGAGCGATCGCGATGCAGGGCGGACGCCTGTTCGCTGCCGAGCAATCGTCGGATGACGATCAGGTGCGGATCTGGGACCTTGTGACCGCCTCGCTCGTGGGTTCCGTCCCCGTGGCCGGCCCTCGGGTGATGACTGTCAGCCAAGTAAACGGCAAGCCGGTACTCGTGGCCGCTGTCAGCGAGGCAGAGGTCCAGGCATGGGATGCCGAATCCGGCGATCCACTCGGACCGCCGGCCCCGGTACCGGATCAAGTACACACGATCGCCCCCTACGAGAACGGCGTGCTGGTAGGCAGCGAGGTCGGCCATGTCACGGCCCTCGGCTGGGCCTGTTCCGCAACGGAGCCGTCGCTCCATCCGACGCGGCCGACCGTCCACGTCACCCACGTCCTGGCTTGGTTGCCGGGCGAACTGCTATGTGGCGATGCCCGCGCAAACGGGTGGGAGTTGCACACCGCCGACGAATGGGAGAGAGGGCTGCCGCCTTCCTCCGACCTGGTCTACACCCGCCCCATCACTGCGACGACTGCCCAACTCCACGATGCTCTCGTCGACGTACTGGCCCCCGACGGATTTGAGGTCGTACGGCTGGAGGCACACGAGTACGAGATCAGCAAGGTCGACGGCGTGACCACCGGCGGCCCGTGGCGATTCCCGGCGTACTCCGTCCATTGTCACTTGGAGGAAGGACCAGAGCAGTGACGATCGTCGCAGTGCACGGCATCGGCAACCACCTGAGCGGCCGCTCGCCGGAACAAGCTGCCACCGAACTAGCAGGGCAGTGGCAGCCCAAACTTCAGCATGGCTTCACGGCTGCCGGACTGGGCGCCCACCAACTCCCTGCCCTGCACGTCGCGTACTACGCTCACCACACCCACGCCGCGGAGCGACAGGCTGTCGTGCCGGATGTACTTGCCATCGACGAACGAGAACAGTCCGTGGTCATCGCCTGGGCGCTGGCCCTGGGTTCACCCACCCTCCAGGAACGGCAGGGACTGATTACTGCACCGCTGCGGCAGGTCCTGTCCTGGGTTTCCCGACGCCGCAACATCCCCATCGGGACGGTCATCCGGCTGGCCGTCCAGCTGGCGGGCGAGGTCCGCCGCTACCTCCACGTTCCGCAGGTACGGGCTGCCGCCCGATCCGCCGTGGCCGAGTCGATCCGGCGCGTGCGCCCCCGCGTGGTGCTGGCGCACTCCCTCGGCTCCGTCGTCGCGTACGAGGCCCTCCATGCTCACCCGGAACTGACCGTGGACTGCTTCGTAACCCTGGGCTCTCCCCTTGGCCTGCCAGGCGGGATTTTTGATCACCTGGTGCCCGCACCCATCGCCGAGCGGGGTGCCCGACCTGCCGGGGTCCGCTACTGGGTGAACCTCGCCGACACAGGTGACCTTGTGGCGATTCCCCGTCGGCTTGGCGACCGATTCCCCGTTGACCAGCACGCCGACACCCCGATTGGCCGTATCGACTTCCACACCCTCGGAGCGTACTTGTCCTCCCCACTCACCGCTGCAGCGATTACGCCCTTCGTCCTCAACCCGACAACCCCGGACCAGATCGCCTGAGACTCTCGTCGGTCTGCGCCTTCAACGATCTAGCCTCGCAGGCAACGCCCCCGCATGCAGGAGCTTGCCTCCCACGACTAGGTTCGCTGTCAAACGACTGGATTGGATGTCAGAGGACAACTGCCAAGAAGGCCCTACTGTGGGATCTCAAATCCCGTGGCCGATTTTCAGGGTCCTCGGCCACGGGCTCGATCCCGACGGCCCGGACATGTCCTGCCGCACAGCGGCAGCGGGGCCAGTTTCTGTAATCACTCCACGCCGCGTAGTTTCGCTTGCTAGCGTGCTGAGTTGGCGATAGTTCGCCGGGTGACTGAACGCGTAGGCCCGTGAAAGCCAATTACGGGCAGCGAGACCAGCATGGTCCTCCATGCTGCCAAACGTTCACGTTGTTCCGAGCGCGCTCCGTCCGTCAGGTTCAGGAGAATCCTGCTCCGTCCGGTCGGGAACGCTGGGGTCAGACTTCTGGTCTGCCTGTGCGTTGATCGCACGCCGTATGGCGTGCATGTTCCGCACGCCCTGAGCCCGAAAGGGTCGTCAGGTGGAAGAACAACTTGTAGTCGATGCCGAAGCTGCTAGCCCGCCCCCATCACCGTCTAGTGAGAACGAGGCGGCCGGAGCAGATCCCGATCTGGGCAGTCGTGCCGATGAGCTCCGCGTCCGAGCCGATCAAATCCGTAATCTGACGTGGAAGCAGTACTCAGCCATCCGGGGGATGTTGATCGATTTGGGGCTACCCCCCGAAGTAGCGTCGACGGCGCCGTGGATGGCCGCTGATCCGCAGACCATGATCGATCAGCTCAAGCGCCCCCGACGTGAAGTGCTGGCTCCCGGTGTCACCGGCATCACCCTCATGCTTGATGTCCTCATGGCACCGCTGATCCGGGCGCTGGAGAACCTCCGCATGACGGAGAAGCGGTACAACGGGCAGTTCCTCCTGCCGCGGTACACGTCTGCCGCGTTCAACAAGGTGTGCCTGTGCGACCTGAGCGAACACGCGGACATGGCCGGGGCGACACAGTTCCTCTTCACTGAACTGGGCAAGGTCGACGAGGAGATCGCCGCCAACAACAAGTACGGGAAGGACATCGCCAAGAACGGCGTGCGTATTGGCGGCATCCTCTTCCCACTGCAGATCAGTCTGCCTGGGCAGCCGGTCATCGGAGGCTTCGAGACGGCCGACTGCTACGGGAGGACCTACTTCATCCAGGAGTCGGAGGGCATCACGGCCGCTGACGTTCTGGAGTGGCTCCGGAATGTGCCCACGGATGCCCGCGAACTGAAGGATCACCCACTGCAGGAGCGACGGACCGATCTGCTTTCCGTCGCAGGGAAGGTCCGCGCCGGCAACACCCACCTGAAGGGGCTTGAGGAGCTCCGGCTGATGCGTGCGGTGATGCCCAACACAAAGATCGTCCTGACGGTCGACGGAAGCGTTTCTATGGCCGAGGTGCGGCGACGGCTGGTGGCTCAGCAGCATCTGGACCCTCCCACCGCCTTCACTCCCGACACGGAGTGGCAGACGCGCGCGGAGGCCGTGCTCGAGGCCCTGGAGCAGAAGGGTTACCTGACGACGGTCCCTGGCGCCGACGCTCGTACGGTCCGTCAGATGATCGACAATCCCAAAGCCGCAGAAAATGCAGGACGTTGCCCTGACGAAGTCGCCGCCTTGGCCGTCTCTTTGCTGCTCCGAACCCCGAACAAGGGCCCCGACCGGGTGATCACCTCTGCCCTGCTGACGCGAGGCGTCGCTGGCCGGGAGCGGTCGCAGGCCCGGTCTGAACTGACCGCACACGTAGTAGGCCGCGCTATCTCCGACGGCATCGGGCGTGAGGGGCGGCGCTCGGCCCTTGAGCGGGTACTGCGTATGAAGGAGCTGCGTGATCTGGACGTCGACCTGCGGCCCATCGAAGATCTCATCGAGGATGCCCGCTCCGAACTGAGGGACGCCGACGCGGAACGCAGTAAGGGCACGAAGCCGACGATTGGACCGGCCGTCACTCAGATCATCGTTCGTGCCGCGTTCTACCTCACGTGCGGCACGGGTAACGAGGGCCCGCTGCTTGCGCGGAGCTCCCACGGCGCAGGCAAGGGCGAGGCCCAGGAGCCTGCCGAACTCATGCGCAAGCTGGCGATCACCTCTCATGGCCTTGAGCAGCTTGTACAAGCTGTCCTCGACGGCCGCCAGGGACAACCCGTACGACTGCTGGACGAGCACCAGACCGCCAAGGCGATGTCGTCGGCGGTCTCGGAGGACGAGCAGCTGACAGGTGAAAAGCTCCGCGCCCTGGCCCTGAAGCAGAAGCCAAAAATCGAGAATCCGACTGCTTTCGCGAAGGTGGCTGAGGACACGGACGACATCAGGGATAGCGTCACTGCCCTTGAGTACAACATCGAGGTGATGGAACGGCGCAAGGACCAAAACGCGGGCCTGCCGTACATCAAAGACCATGGCTGGGCGGACCCGCACGACTCCGTCGCCAAACTGAAAGAAGTTACCGGGCGGCTGGAGCAGTGGAAGATGCTGCATAGCGTGATGAACCGTAACCGGTTCCCTGAAACAGACGCCGAATGAGGTCCCCGGTGCGCTTGGACCAAGCCCTTGCCGATCACGTCGACTGCCTCATGAGCATCGAGATTTCCGGAGTCGGTGACGGCGAAAGCACCACCGGGATCGTTCGTGGCTGGAAGCGCCCACAACTGGTGCCCATGAGCGAGGTACTCAACCGGAACCAGTGGAGCCAGATCCGAACGGCCGTCTATGTCGTCTGCACTGCCGAGGCAGAGGTCCTCTACGTCGGAAGTGTGCGGCGCAGCCAGGCCGCGCTGGCCCCACGGATGCGAAAGCACTTCAGCGAGGATCCCGGCCGTGGGAGCACATGGACCCATCTCGCGGTGGTGATACTGCCTGACGCGTTGGGCCTCCAAGCGGTGCGACGCTGCGAGGGACGGGCCGGTCGAGCACTGGACCCGTTGGATAACCAGCAGTTGCCAGCGGTCCCCGAACGCGGCCCCTGGATTCCGCGGCAACGCCAGGCACAGCTGTGACCTGTGGCTTCGTGCCAGCGCATCCGTGGTAAGGGGCATGCGAGAGCCACTGTATGGCCCGGGCGGTGGGGCCGGGCAGCAGGCATGCTGCCCGGCCCCACCGCCTATTTCCGGCCGCTCAGTCTGAGATTTATCCACAGGTGATCTGTCCTACGGTCCTCGCCCGAGCGTCGGTGTCCGCTTCTCGCGGCACCGTCAAGGCGATGTCTCCCTGCAAGACATCGCCGACCGCGAAGGATCCAGCCTGGCCCCGTCCGCCTCCTCTGCTCAAGAACGGCGTTGCCATGCGCTTCTCAAGGGCCTACGCGACTCACCGGTGAAACGCTCGGGGACCGGCCGGAGCCTCCTTCAGACCCGCGCGGTTCACAACTTCCCTCAGCGAGGACCTGACTGCGTGCCACGGTATGGCAGGACATTCGGGGGGAGCGCCGTCGCTCAGCCGCTACCTCAACTCCAGGTACGAGGCCAGAGTGGCTGCGGTGGCCACTGTCCGCCCTCCGGAGCGACGCCATCACCTCCCAGCCGCTCGACGTCGCCCGGATCACGCTGCCGCTAAGGCCACGACGCCGGCGTTCACGGCCGCGGGCAACAACTTCGAGCTCCCCATCGCGGTCGCCATCGCCACCTTCGGCGCGGCCAGCGGCCAGGCCCTGGCCGGAGTCGTCGGCCCGCTCATCGAGGTCCCCGTGCTCATCGGCCTCGTGTACGTGGCACTCGCCGCCCGCCGCTACTTCCCCAGCGCCCCGTCCCCGCAGCCACACCGGCCGCCGCCCAAGAAGGCTCCGCCCGTGTCTGACGCCGCCAAACCCTCGGTCCTGTTCGTCTGTGTCCACAACGCCGGCCGTTCCCAGATAGCCGCCGGATTCCTCGCCCAGCTCGCCGGCGACCGCATCGAGGTCCGCTCCGCAGGCCCGCTGCCCGCCGACCGTCAACCCGGCTGCCGTCGAGGCCATGGCCGAAGTCGACATCACCACCGCGACACCCTGGGTGCTGACCACCGAAGCCGTCCAGGCATCCGACTACGTCGTCACCATGGGCTGCGGCGACGCCTGCCCCGATCTTCGCCGGCAAGACCTACCTCGACTGGCAACTCGACGACCCCGCCGGCCAAGGCATCGAGGCCGTCCGCCCGATCCGCGACGAAATCCAGCAGCGCGTCGAGGCTCTGATCAACGAGATTGTGCCTCGGTAGCGAACGGCACCTGGGGGTTGGCAGCTACGCCGCCTGTCGAAAGATCAGGTAACGCCGTACAGTTACCGAGTGCGCTACGGACAGAAGGCGTTACTGCCAGAACCCGGAACGTTCCCCAACGAGAAGGCACTTGCCGCGTTCGTCCTCGGTAAATTGGAGCAGTGGTTCCACATCGAGGAGCAGGTCCAGGGCCGCTACTGGACGGGTGAAGAGACCCGAATAGACGCGGTGTTGAGACCGCGGGAACCAGACGGCTGGCACGACGAAGAGCCGGCCTTCGGCGTGGAGTTCAAGAATCTCGCCCCGAACACCAGCATCGGCGAGCGCTACAGCTGGGTGGCGCAGGCAGTCGGATACACGCAATGCCAATGGCAGGGTTACGGCAGGCTGGGAGTTTTCCTGTGCCCCTCCCCGCTGACCTGGCTCCTGTCGCGCGCCGACGACATCGCCACCTTCCGTCAGCGGCAGATCAGCCCTGAGATGCTGGAGCGTGAACGCGAGAGAATACGGCGCTACGGGCGCCAATTCGGCAAGGAGTACTCCGACTCATACGTCGACGCCGAGGCACTGATCGCCCATCGGCGCCGCCTCGGCGAGATGACTTACGAGGAGTTCACCGCTCGCGCCGACGGCTACGCGAACGCCGACGCGCGAGAGCGTGAGCACGATCTCCGGATGGCCAAGGAGCTGACCCACCTCCTGGGGCAGCTCAGCGTCGGAGAGCTCATGCCCTACGAAGACAGCGGATGGACACTGATGCGGTCCGACTCACGACTGTGGAGCGAACGCGAGGGACCGGCAAGGGTCCGATACAGCCTGCATCCCCGGATCGGCTCCCAAAGGCGCAAACGCTGAGGCCACCGCCGCCCCACCGATGAGCCACCGGCGCCAATTGCGGGCTGCGGCCTCACTGCAAATGTGCGAGGGAAATGCTCGGCCGTACCCGCTTCTTCACCCCGAAGGGTGCATGGGCGACCTCGTGGCCTGGGAGAAATCTGGGAGATGATCTTCTCTCGGAAGCCCGTCGGGACCACCCAAGACCAACCCACTACAGGCCACTGACCAGCACGTATACCCATCAACCCTGGTGGCGATCTTCACCGAACCTCATTCGGGACGAAGAGGTCGTGGGTTCAAATCCCGCCACCCCGACGCTGGTCAGAGGGTCAATCGCATGATCGCGATTGGCCCTCTTTCATGCTCGGGGGCCAAACAGGGGGCCAAACGAATTTGATCAAGCCACTTCGTCGCCCTCTTCCTGGTCCTCCGCGTCCTCCCCTTCCTGATCTTCGGCGAGATGTCGTCCGTCGCTTCAGCTCCCTGCGTGATCACCGGACGGAGCTGCTTGCGATAGACCGCTTCCGTAGTCGCCTGACTGCTGTGACCGACCAACAGCGCGATCCGCTCCAACGGGATGCCGTGATCCGAGAGCAGGGACACGAAGCTGTGCCGCAACTCCCTCGGGGTCCACTCCGGCTTCAGGCCCGCCTTCTTCACGATGGCCTTGAAGTCGCGTCGGACGTTGGCCGCGTCGAGCGGTTCGCCGCTACGGGTCGTGAGGACACGGCCGGTCGGGCTCCACTCCTTCCCCTTCGACGCGCGCTCCTGCTTCCGCCACCTCAGATGCTCTTCGAGTGACGTCGACCACCTGCTTTGGCAGGGCGATGGTCCGGCGGCTCCTCCTTGTCTTTACGCTGAAGCCCGCGTCACGCTGGGCGTCACGGCGGCGCGTGACGGTGACCTGGAGCAGGCATTGACGATGGGGAGCGCGTCCTTGAGGGCGATCGCCAATCGGTGCCGTCGCTCATCATGACCAGCCGGGAACTTGCTGCCGAGATGCGGCGCCGCTACGCCGCAGAACCGGCCGCGCCGGACTACATCAGCCGGCTCCACTCGTTGGCGCAGGAGAAGCCCGGATTCATGCCCTGGTGAGGTTCAGACCGGACAAGTATCAGCCCGGGGCTTTAACCCGGGCTGTTCCTTTCCTCGGAACAGCAGTCAGCCACCCCATTGTCCTCCGCTGGCCGGAGCCGGGATCACCGGTCGCGGAGCACCTCGGGGCGGCCTAGGCTGAGATCAAGGCCCCTCGAGTGGAAGGGAACCTTGAGATGCATTTCGTCCTGATCGCGACCCACACTCCGGAAGTCTGTCCGACCTCCAACGCGACAACGCGCGACCTGATGCTGCAGACCGCCCCTGATATCCCGAACCTGGCCCAGAAGGCAGGCGTCGAGATCGTGGCCGGCCCCTTCGTCAACCGTGAACACACGATTGTCGTGGTCGTACAGTCCGACAAGGTCGAGAATGTCGACCGCTTGCTGGTGGAGTCTCGCCTCCCTCACTGGAACCGCGTCCGCGTGCTGCCGTCGCTGACCATGGAGGAAGGACTCACCGACATCGAAGCGCAGACGCCGATCTTCTGACCCACCCCGCTCAGGCACGCGACCGGTCCTTCGATGCGGGCGCCAGATGCGCCATCGCCCTGCCGCCATCAGTGCAGACGAACGCTGTCGGCTCCGCCTTTCGCCCTTCAGGCCGCGTGCCTCTGTCTTGTGGACCGCTCCAACCGCTCGGGCGACGTCTCATCGATCACGGGGCAACCGGTCCAGGCCCTGCCCGGCTGGAGAACCTCGGGCTTCGCGGTCCAGAACAAAGCACCCGAAGCATCTCTGTGGCCAAGTAGGCAGTGTGACTGGCCAACTGTCGCGGCCAGTCACACCCATGCGGGGGCCAAACAGGGGCCAAACCGCAGCAGCTCCACCGAGACGACCCTGGACTGCAATGGACAATGCCGGAGCCGAACTGGCAGGTCAGGAACCCCGAACCAAGGTCACAGAGGGGTCTGATCGCGTTCGGGACGAAGAGGTGGGTTCAAATCCCGCCACCCCGACAGTGAAATACCAGGGCAGGGGCCTGATCCGCATCGCGGGTCGGGCCCCTGAGTGGTTCCTGGGGTCGCTGGGCTCGAACGGCGGCTGAACCCTCGTCCAACAAGGGGATGACCTGCTACCGGGTGGCCGCCACGGCATCTTTCAGGGTCGCCCAGGTGATCCAGGACGACGACACCGGGGCAGGCGTGAGGACTTCGGCCTCGGACTCGGACTCGGACGGACCTCGCAAGGCGGCTGGGTGGCGGTCCGCATGGCGCTGCTCGCCCTGGACATCGTTAAGGGCCTCATCACACTCGGCACGTCGATGGACTTCGAGAGCCCACGCAGCCGCGACCTGGGGTGCTGGGACGGGGTCGAGTTCAACACGCCGCTGGTCGACGCCCTCGCCGACCCGGTCGGCGAGGACTGGGTCGTGCCGGACCAGTTGGTGGACGAGGTGTTCAACACGGCCCTGGGCGGCGTCTCGGGCGAGGAACGCGAGTTCTGGCTCGCGTCTGGAGATCATCGAGGGCGGGCAGCACTTCCTGAGCGCCTCGAACCCGGCGGAGGTCGACTCCGCGGCGATCGATTTCGTGAAGCGCTGGGTCTGAGCTGAGCAAGTACGGCAGAAGAGCGAGTTGAACGGTTCCCCCCTCTGCCCCGCCAATTGTGCACGTCGAGGAGCCTCTGACCCTCCAGGACTTCGAAGGGGTATGGGCCGCAGCCCGGCGACACCTCACTGCACCCCGGAGTCCTCTGATACCTCCTGACAGCTGTCGCCGACCGCTGTCAGCGCTGTGTCCGCCCGCTGTCAGCGGGGCCCGGCATCGTCATGGTCGTCGAGAACGACGAGGACCTGACGAGGAGTTGTTGAGCATGGCGTACGCGATCCGGGCCGAGGGACTGGTCAAGAAGTACGGCGATTTCACCGCCCTGGACGGTGTCGACCTGGAGGTCCCGGCCGGCAAGGTCGTCGGTGTCCTGGGCCCCAATGGCGCCGGCAAGACCACCACCGTGCGCATCCTGGCCACGCTGATGCGCCCCGACGCCGGACACGCCACCGTCGGCGGTCACGACATCGTCAAGGACCCGGTCAAGGTCCGGCAACTGATCGGGCTGACAGGTCAGTTCGCCTCCGTGGACGAGACCCTGTCCGGCGCCGAGAACCTGGTGCTCATCGGGCGGCTGCTCGGCCTGTCCCGGCGTGATGCGAAGGCGCGGGCCGCCGAGCTCCTGGAGAAATTCTCCCTCACCGACGCGGCCCGCAAGCCGATCGCCACCTTCTCCGGCGGTATGCGACGGCGTCTGGACCTGGCCGCCTCCCTGGTCGGCCGGCCCCAGGTGCTCTACCTGGACGAGCCCACCACCGGCCTGGACCCGCACGCCCGGCAGGAAGTCTGGAATGTCGTACGGCAGTTGGTCGCCGACGGCTCCACGGTGCTGCTCACCACCCAGTACCTGGAGGAGGCCGACCAGCTCGCCGACTCCATCACCGTCTTCGACAAGGGCCGCAAGGTCGCCGAGGGCCGGCCCGGTGAGCTCAAGCGCCGCGTCGGTGGTCAGATCCTCCAGGTCCGGCCCACCGTGGCCGCCGATGTGCCGCAGGTCGCCGGGATGCTCGCCGAGCTGACCGGACACGCCCCCGCCCAGGACTCCGGCGTACTCACCGTGCCGGCCGACGATCCGCTGATCGTCGCCGCGGTCGCCCGCCGCCTGGACGGCGCCGGCATCACCGCCGACGAACTCGGCCTGCGGCTGCCCAGCCTGGACGAGGTCTTCCTCGCCCTGACCGGACACGCGCCCGCCGTCACCGACGACCAGCCCGTCGCCGTCTGAGCCCCCAGCTCCCCCGCTCCCCCGCTCCCCAGCTCCCCCGCTCCCCCGCTCCCCAGCTCCCCCGCTCTCCCGCTCTCCCGCTCCGCGCAGACTTCCCGAGAGGACCCCGTCATGAGCACCCAGCCCCTCACCACCCACCCCGAACTCCCCAGCCGTATCGGCCTCGCACAGACCGCCCGGCACAGCCTCGCCCTCGCCGGCCGCGGCGTCACCAAGTTCATGAAGTCGCCGATCCAGCTGGTCGATGTGATCCTCACCCCGATCATCAGCCTGCTGATGTTCATCTACCTCTTCGGGGACGCCATGTCCGGCGGCGATACCGACGGCTACCTGCGGCTCGTCGTCCCCGGCGTCATGGTCATGGCCGTCTTCCAGGCCAGCGTCGGCATCGGCGCCTCGCTCTGCGCGGACGCCAGTACCGGGATCTTCGACCGGTTCCGCAGCATGCCGATCGCCCGCTCCAGTCCCCTGATCGGCGCCGTACTCGCGGATGTCGTCCGCTATGTCGCCTGTCTGGGCACCCTGGTCGTCCTCGCTCTGGTCATGGGCTACCGCGTCGAGACCGGCCCCCTCGCCACGCTCGCCGCGCTCGCCCTGCTCGTCGGCTTCGCCCTCAGCTTCTCCTGGATCTCGGTGTACCTCGGGATGCTGATCAAGAACCCCACCTCCGTACAGGGCCTGATGACCATCCTGATCCTGCCGCTCACCTTCGCCAGCAACGTCTTCATCCCCAGGGACGGCATGGCCGGCTGGCTCCAGGCCTGGTCCGACGTCAACCCCGTCTCCCTGGTGGCCGACGCGGTCCGCGGACTGCTCAACGGCGGTCCGGTCGCCGGTTCCCTGGCCGGCACCTTCGCCTGGATGGCCGGCGTGATCGTGGTCTTCTTCCCGCTGGCCATGCGCGCCTACCGCAAGAACGCCGGATGATCCTCCGGTGACAAGCCCTGCCGGGCGGGGTCCGCACCCACGAGGGTGGAGCGGACCCCGCCCGGCTGTCAGCATGAGCGCCCGGCTGTCAGCGTGACCGCCCGGCTGTCCGCATGGCCGCCCGGCTGTCCGCATGGCCGCCCGGCTGTCCACATGACCGCCCGACTGTCCGCATGACCGCGCGCGCCTCGTCAGATCCGCGGCACCGCCCGCAAGGTCTCTGCCTCCAGCCACCGCAGCGCGTCCTCACGGGAGTACGCGGCCCCCTCCTCGTACGCCTTCTTGAAGCCCTCCTCGCCCAGCGTCGCCACGATGCGGTCGACCAGCTCGCGCCACTCCGGCTCGCCCCAGTCGAAGGCTCCGCGCATCACCTGGCTCATGCCGAGCGACCTGGCGCCGTCTTCGGGAGCGTCCTCCAATGTCCGTATTCCGCCGAGCAGTTCGGCCACCCAGGCGAGTGCGGCGCCCGCTCCCTGGCCGAACAGGGCGCCGGCCGCCTCGGGCAGCAGGGCCCTGGCCCGCACCGCGTCCCCCTCGGCGAGACGGTTCTCGATGCGGGTGCTGACGATCAGGTCGCGGGCCAGTTCCCTGAGGGAGGGGCGCCGGGCGCTCAGCGCCTCGAGACGGTCGAGGGTCGCGTCGGACTGCGCCAGGTCACCGGCCCTGCGGTGCACATTGGCCAGGCCCACGAGGATGTTGGCCTCCAGGCGCAGCTGCCCGTGGTCGCGGGCCTGCCGGTGTGCGGCGCGCAGATCGCGGAAGGCGCCCGCCAGGTCGCCGCTGCGCCGGCGTTCGCGGGCGAGCCGGGCCTTGCTGAGGTAGAGGTAGTCCTCGGTGCCGAGTTCGGAGCTGAGTGCCACGGTCCGTTCGAAGGTGGCGATGGCCTGGGGGTACTCGCCGCGCAGGGAGTGGTCGCGGCCGATCGGGAGCAGGCTCATCACGAGCCCCCAGCGGTCGCCCACCTCCTCGAAGCCGCGCAGCGCCTCGATCCGGGACTCGGCGCCGGTGACCAGGTCGCCCTGTTCGGTGAGGGCGAAGTCCCGTGCCAGGTGGGCGCCGGCCCGTACCCAGGGATCGGGCGAGTCGAGGGGGTCCTGGTCCGCGGTTCCGCCCGGTCCCGACGCGCTTGCGGCGAAGGAGACTTGAGACATCCGCAGGAGCAGTACGGCCGGGTGGAACTCACGTGCCGTCGCCGACTCGCCCTCGACGGCGGGACGTTCGCCTCGCCCTGTCTGTACGGAATCCCGTGCCCGTACCGAATCCCGTGCCCGTACGGAATCCCGTGCCCGTACCGAATCCCGTGCTCGTACGGAATCCCCCACCCGCACGGAATCCCCCACCCGCACGGGACCCTCCACCCGTACGGAATCCGGCCCGGCGACCTCCGCCAGATACGTGTCGAGCTGAGTACTCATCCCCCTGATCCCCCAGTACCAGAACATCGCCCTGGCGAAGCGCGCCGCCAGGTTCCCGTCCCGGGCGTCGACGACCGAGCGCAGCGCGAGGACGAGGTTGTCGTGTTCGGCGTCGAAGACCTCGATGGCACGCAGCTGTTCGCTGGTACGAAGGCGGGGTTCGTGTTCTTCCGCGAGGGCCAGGAAGTACGCGGCATAGCGCTCGGTGACGGCGGCCCCGGACTCGGCGTCGGACTCGGCGAGCTGCCTCGCCGCGTACGCGCGTACCGTCTCAAGCATCCGGTAGCGCGGCTCGCCCGACCCTTCGCCGGCGTTGTCGACCAGCGACTTCTCGACCAGGGCGTCCAGGACGTACGGGATGTCGGCGGCCGGGAGCGACGGGTCCGCGCAGACCGCTTCGAGCGCGGGGACGGTCGCGCCGCCCGGGAACACCGACAGTCTGCGGGCGAGGATCCGTTCGGGTTCGTCGAGCAGGTCCCAGCTCCACTCGACGAGCGCGAGCAGGGTGCGCTGGCGGGGCAGGGCGGTGCGGCTGCCCGAGGCGAGGAGGCGGAAGCGGTCGTCGAGGCGACGCGCGATCTGCTCGACGCTCATCGAGCGGAGCTTCGCCGCGGCCAGTTCGAGGGCCAGCGGCATCCCGTCGAGCCGTCGGCAGATCTCGACCACGGCGTCGAGGGTCGAGTCGTCGAGCGTGAAGTCCGGACGGACTCCGGCGGCCCGGTCGACGAAGAGGCGGACGGCGGGCGACTGCGCGGCCTCGGCGGGCTCCGGTGATCCCATCGGTACGTCGAGGGGGCCGAGGTGGCACAGGGTCTCGCCGGTGATGGCGAGGGCCTCGCGGCTGGTGACGAGGATTCGTAACTCGGGGAGTTGGTCGAGGAGTTCGGCGGCGAGTTCGGCGGCCGCCTCGACGAGGTGCTCGCAGTTGTCGAGCAGGAGCAGGGCGTCGCCGCTGCCGAAGAGCGCGGCCATGCGCTCGACCGGGGTGGCCCGCTGTCCCTGGCCGGCGTCATAGAGGCGGCCGTCGGTGGAGCCGAGGGCGCCGAGTACCGCGTCGGCCAGCTGGTCCGGTGCGCTCACACCGGCGAGCGGCACGAACCAGACGCGGCCGCGTGGGTGGGCGCGGTCCCGGGTGGCCGCTTCGAAGGAGAGCCGGGTCTTGCCCGCGCCGCCGGGGCCGACGATGGTGACGAGTCGGTTGTGGGCCAACTGCCCGCCGAGTCGGCTCAGTTCATCGTCCCGACCGACGAAGCTGGTCAGCCTGGCCGGGAGGCGGCTCGCGGCGGCCTCGGCCCGCTCGACAGGCGTCTCCAACTCGCCTCGTAGCAGGGCCAGATGGATCTCCCGCAGGTCGGCCGACGGGACGACGCCGAGTTCGTCGTCGAGTCGCTCCCGTATCGCCTCGTACACCGCGAGGGCGTCGGACTGCCGTCCGGCCGCGGACAGCGCGCGCATCCGCAGCCCGGCGACCCGCTCGCTCAACGGCCGTTCGGCACCGGCCGCTTCGAGGTCGGCCAGCACCTCTCCGTACCGTCCGAGTCGCAGCTCGGCATCGCAGTGGTCCTCGGCCGCCGCGGTCCGCAGATCGTCGAGCCGGGTCGCGACGGGCCCGGCGAACGGGGCGTCGAGAACATCGGCGAGCGCCGTGCCCTGCCACAGCGCGAGCGCCGTTCCGAGCAGCGAGGCCGCCTCGCCGGCCCGCCCGGCGGCGAGTTCCCGCCTGCCCCGAGCGGTCAGATCCTCGAAGCGGTGGACGTCCACGTCCTCGGCCCGCACCGAGAGCCGGTAGCCGCCGGACGCGGACTCCACCGCCGCGGCCCCGCGCAGCGATCTGCGCAGCCGGGACACCAGCGCCTGCAGCGCGTTGGCCGCTTCGGCGGGTGGCTCCTCTCCCCACAGGCCGTCGACGAGCGAGTCGACGGACACCGTCCGGCCCTCGTCGAGGGCGAGCCTGGCGAGGAGCATCCGCAGCCGGACACCACCCACCTCGACCGGCGTCACCTCGTCGGCATACACCCGAACCGGTCCCAGCAGCTCTACCCGCACAACGGCCTCCCCCTCCGGACCGACCGGCCCCTACCGTGTCGATCACCCCTCCAACGCCGGGCCAGCATCACCCACTTGATGCCCCCGGTAAAGAGCCTTCGGCTCCGGACGGCACCTCGGTGTGCGGTGCGTGTGTTCGGGCGGGTCAGAACCTTCCGCCGGTTCCAGCAGCATGGCGGCGGCGAACTGCGGTACAGCGCGGTGGAGGCGGATCTGCAGCATCTGCTGACCGAGTACGGTCCGCCCAACAGGGCGACACCCGCTTACCCGTTCCACCAGCCCGAGGTCCACAAGGCGAGCACCTGGGCGTCCGAGGTGCCGGGTCGGTGACGGAGGCAGAAGGCGGCCGCATCGTACGAATGCCCTTCCAGGGCCGCCACCTCAAGCGGTGGAGTTCACCGCAGCGTGGAATCAAGCCGTGTACTGATGGGCCGAGTAGGTCAAGTAGCCCGCTTCGCCGCCCTGGTAAAACGTGGTCTCGTCGACGGGGGCGATCGGAAGTCCGACGCGCAGGCGCTCGACCAGGTCGGGGTTGGCGATGAAGGCGCGGCCGAAGCTGATGAGGTCGGCGCCGAGGCCGAGCCAGTGGTCGGCGTCGTCTCGGCTGGTCTGTTTGGGGCCCATCGGGAGGACTGGGTTCATGACGAGGGTGCCCGGCCATGCTTGCCGCAGGGCGACGAGTATCTCTTCGTCGGCGGTGGCCTCGAGGTGCACGTATGCCAGTCCGAGGGGGGCCAGTTCGGTCAGCAGGGCGGTGTAGAGGTCGAGGACGTCGGTCTCCTCGACTCCCCAGAACGTTCCGCCCGGTGAGAGACGGATGCCGGTCCTGTCCCCGCCGACGGCCTCGACCGTGGCGGCGACGGCCTCGACGGCGAACCTGATCCGGTTGGCGATCGGGCCTCCGTAGCGGTCCGTGCGCAGGTTGGCGTTGGACGAGAGGAACTGTGAGATCAGGTAGCCGTTGGCGCCGTGGAGTTCCACGCCGTCGAAGCCCGCGTCGACGGCGCGGCGGGCGGCTTCGGCGTACGACCGTGCGTGCTCGGGCACTTCGGCGGTGTCGAGCGCGCGCGGCGTCGACGCGGGCTGGGGCCCGGTCGGGGTGAACACGTCGCCGACGGCGGGGACGGCTGAGGGCCCGACCGGCTGCAGGCCGGTGGTGTCGGAGTGTGACACCCGGCCGCCGTGCATGATCTGGGCGAAGATCCGGCCGCCGTTGGCGTGGACGGCGGCGGTCACGGGGCGCCATGCCTCGACCTGCTCGTCGGTGTGCAGTCCCGGTGTGCCCGGGTTGGACTGCCCGATCAGGCTCGGCTGCACCCCCTCGCTCACGATCAGCCCGGCTGTCGCCCGCTGGGCGTAGTAGGTCGCCATCGACGACGTCGCCAGGCCACCGGCGGCTGCCCGGACCCGGACATCGGGGCCATGACCGTACGGTTGGGCAGCGTGAGGCCGCCGAGCCGGTAGCTGGTGAAAAGGGTCGTCATGTCAGGGCTCCTTCACGTTCTCCGTGCCCGCACCTCGGGCACGGCAGCTACGCTAAAACCTCACACCGATGTCAGAGGCAAGGCCTGTGACGCAGAACTCAGCCTGGAGGACTTGGTGCGGATCGGGGAGCTCGCGTCGCGTTCCGGAGTCAGTGTCCGGTCCGTGCGCTACTACGAGGAGCAGGGGCTGCTCACCAGCACACGTAGCCATAGCGGGCAGCGGCACTACACGGACGGCGAGGTCGAACGGGTCGCGTTCATCCAGCGGTTGTACGCCGCCGGCCTGTCCAGCCGCACCATCACCGAGCTGCTGCCCTGCGTCGACGCGCCCAGCGAGGAGAACTCCGACTCCGCGCTGGAGCGGATGGAACTGGAGCGCGAGCGGCTCTCCACGCACATCGCCGACCTCCTGCAAACCAGGGACACACTCGACGAGCTGATGGCCGCGGCCCGGGCGTACCGCGGCCAGCTGGGTCAGGCCACGGCCGGCCGGCTCAAGGACCCCGCGCTGATGAGCTGCCAGAACTCATAGGTCGAGCAGGCCCGTTGAGGCGCCCGTCGACACCTCCGCCCAGACCGTCTTGCCCACGGGGTGACGCGGCGTCGAGCCCCAGCGCACCGCCAGGACGTCCACCAGGAGCAGGCCGCGGCCCGACTCGCCGTCGGGGTACGACGACGGCGTAGCGGCAGGCGGTCGTTTCGTGGCGGCGGCGTCGGCGACCTCGATCCGCACCAGGCCGGCCGCCTCGTCCAGGCCGAGCCGGAGACCGAAGTCGCGCCCCGGGACGCGGCCGTGCTGGACGGCGTTCGCCGCGAGTTCGCCGACGACGAGGGCGACCGCGCACGACACGTCCGACTCCGGCGGGTGCCCCCACTCCTCCATGTGCCGCACGGCGCGGCGTCGGGCGAGGCTGGCGCCTCGGGGTGACGAGGCGAACTGCGCCGTGAAGGCCGGGCGTTCGGTACCCCTTCGAGGGCCTTCGCCCGAGGTGGTTGTTCCTGTCAGCACAGCGGGTCCGTCCTTGCCTGTCGAGCCCTGGGACGTCCCGCGCTGCGCACGAGTCGTCACGTTCCGTACTCAAGCATCGGCAGACAGCCCTACGCTCAAAAGGTGACGCAGCCTTATCTTTCGGTTCGTAAGGACGGAAGTGACGCCTTGGCCAACGGAATTGACCCCAGTACGTCAATGGCGGCGCTGTTCGGATCGCGGGTACGCAGACTCCGTACGGCGGCCGGAATGACCCAGGAGGAAGTCGGCCGGAAGACACACGTGGTGAGCACCCGGATCACCCAGATCGAGCGAGCCTCCGGGGCGAAACCCACGCTGGAGCTCGCACGGGCGCTCGACGCCGTCCTCGGCGCGGACAACCTGCTGGTCGAGCTGTGGCCGTACGTGTACCGGGAGACGTTCCCGGACTGGTCGCGGGCGTTCATCGCGCACTCGGAGCGGGCGGTGTCCGTCAGGCAGTACGCCGCCCATGTGGTGCCTGGGCTGTTGCAAACCGAGGAGTACGCACGGGCGGTGCTCGGCCTGGACGCGTTACTCGACGGCGAGGAGCAACTGGAGGAGCGTGTCACAGCCCGCCTGCAACGGCAGGAACGGCTGAGCTCGCCCGACCGACCAGAACTGTGCGTGGTTCTGGACGAGGCGGTTCTGAGACGTCCGATCGATGGTCACGCCGTGATGCGGAAGCAGTTGGAGCGACTGCTGGATGCGGCAGCAGAACGTCACATCACCGTTCAGGTACTGCCGTTCGACCAGGGCGGGCATGAGGCCATGGGCGGATCGCTGACGATCCTGACCCTGCCGGATGGCTCGGAAGTGGCCTACACAGAGGGCTCGGACTACGGCCAGCTCATCGAAGAACCGACCAACGTCGCCCGCTACAAGATGATTTACGATCGGCTGCGGGCGGCAGCCCTGCCCCCGCTCATGTCCCTCGACATGATCCGGTCCGTGATGGAGGGCGACTACCGTGGCACGAACATCCCGTCCCGATCTGAACGACGCCGCCTGGCGCAAGAGCAGCTACAGCAATCAGGCCGGGGGCGACTGCGTGGAGGTCGCCGACGGGTTCCCCGGCGCCGTTCCCGTCCGTGACAGCAAGGCCCCGCACGGCCCCGCCCTGTCCTTCGAGGCAGGCTCCTGGGCAGCGTTCATAAGCGAGTTGAAGGGCGGTCACCACCGCACCTGAGCCGACCAGGTCCCGGTCACGGTCCGTCTTCCGGAGCTGCCGGTCCCTCGTCCGCGAGGGGCCGGTGGGCCGCTGGCCTCCCTAAAGAACCGGTGGAAAGAACTACCCGCCCACCCACCCTCCCTGCCCCCGTCACCCGTCCGAGTGACCGGCTTGCAGGTGCGGGATGCGGGCGGTTACGTTCGCCGCGACAACCGCAAACAGATACGGCCCCCGGCCGGGACGGCAATCCCGAACGAGGGCCTGACCGATCAGGAAGCTCCAACCTTCCCAATGGCTGAAACGCAGTCTAACGCGCGCCTGCGCGCCGACGCCGGAGCTCCGACTTCCGGCGTGATCCACGTACGCACCCGCCTCACGGCCGACTTCACCGTGATCTCCAACGCCCTCGCCCAGCGGCGCGGCAGCGCCGTCACGATCGGCGTGGCGGTGTACATCCTCTCCCTGCCCACCGGCACTCCCGTGTCCATCGCCGCCCTGTGCGAGCACTTCACCGAGGGCGAGATCCTCATCTCGCGAGCGCTCAGGGAACTCGAAGCGGCCGGATACCTGGAACGCCGCCGCGAGCGACTGTCCACCGGGCAGATCCGTACCCGGACGTACTTCTACGACGTCCCCGGCGGGACCCCGGACCCGAGCCCGGACCCGGACCCGACCCCGGACCCGAGCGGGCCTCCCGAGCCGCCGAAGCCGCGTCGGCCCCGACAGCAGCGCGCCGCAGCGACGGCCGCACCCACGTCCGTACCCGTGCCCGTGCGGGAACCCATGCACGCACCCGCGCAGTCCGAGGCGGAGGTACCGCCCCCGCTCGCCGACGCCGATCCCCAGGCCGTCGCCGTACTCACCGCGCTGCGTCGAGTCGATCCGCGTCTGATCCTGTCCGGTCGGGAGGCCGCCTGCCTGGCACCGGCCGTCGCCCAGTGGCTCGCGGCGGGTGTGGGAGCGTCCCAGATCACCGAGTTGCTCACCGCGGGGCTCCCCGGCCAACTCCTCGTCCGTCCGGCAGGAATCCTCGCCTTCCGCCTACGCGAGACGCCTCTGCCCCTGCCCGCTCCACTTCCGTCGGCGTACCCCGTGGAACGTCCGGCGGCTGTCCTGCCCTTCCAGACCTGCGACGGCTGCGAACGTGCCTTCCGCGCCCCCACACCCGGCCACTGCCGCGACTGTCGATCGGGGGGCCGTCTCCGTGCGGCCGGTTGAGCCGGTGGGCGGGTGTGCGGTCGGACCCCGGGTGGGAGGCTTGATGTGCAACGATGCGAATCCCGCCATCAGCAACGGCGTCAGCAACTTCATCAAGAGGAGGTGGGGCATGGCCGACAGGTTCAAGGACGGACTTCTGACGCCCAGAGAGACCGCCTCCTACCTTCAGATTCCGCAGTCGACCCTCTTCTCGTGGCTGAAGGGCAGGGCCGCTGGAGCGCCTCTGGTCCATCAGGTGGAGCCGGTACGGAGGGGACAGCCTTCGGTGCCTTTCATCGCGGTCGCCGAGGCGCACGCCCTTCGTTCCCTGCGTTCCCTGGGGCTCCGCATGAGCGAGATCAGGGAGGCCGCGGCCGCCGTACGGGACGCCTTGGACACCCCGTACGGGCTCGTGTCCAAGCGGATCGCCACGGACGGCGTGGACATCTTCATCGAGCACGGTTGGGGTGACCTCCGCAGAGCCCGCGACGGCCAGGTCCCCATCGAGGAAGTGGTCTCCGACTATCTCCGCTACCTGACCTGGGAGCCGGGCGACGACTTCCCCTCCAGCCTGCGGCTGAGGCAGTACCCGGACTCCGTCCCCGTCGTGATCGATCCGAGGTTCGGTCACGGTCTCCCCGTGGTGGCCGCCAACCGGGTCTCGGTCAAGGCCATCACCGATCTGTGGGAGGCCGGGGAGTCCGTCGAGGACATCGCGTACGACTACGACATGACACCTGAGCAGGTGGATGCCCTCTGCCAAGCAGTGGTGCATCTTGCCGCCTGAGTTCTTCCTCGACCGGAACCTCGGCCGCCGTGTCGCCGAGGGGCTGAGAGCCGACGGGTGGACGGTTCACCGCATCGGAGACGTCTTCCCTGACGACGGGCAGAACGTCCCGGACGAGGAGTGGATCGCTCACGGTCTCGACCGTTCCTGGGTCCCGCTGTCGAAGGACGGGCGGATCAAGACCCGCGACCTGGAGATCCGGCCCGTGCTGGAGCGCGAGGCGGTGCTGTTCTACCTCGACAACCAGCAACTGCGCAGCATCGAGATGGTCGAACGGCTCGCCGCACACCGTGACGCGATCCACCGGACCGTCGAGAAGGGCGGTCCGGCGGCCTACGCCGTACGGCGCGACCGCATCGAGCGCACGTGGCCGCCCTGACTGGCGGGACAGCCACCCGAGTCACGAGGTCGCCGCGGCCGGATGTGGGGCCTGGCCCCTCGGACCGGCCCCATGCGACCCGACCGGCGCCCAGGACTTTCCCTCTGCCGGAAAAGGACGCCGGGCCCGATGGGTTGTTCGGGGTCGGGTCGGGCATGACTCGGGAATGCATTTAACGGATCACGGGGACGCAGCACGTCGTCCGGCGCCGGTCCCTCCCCTCGTGGGGACCGGTGCCGGACAGTGCCGATGCGTCCATCCGTGCCGTTCGGGCGTGGATCGGGGACGAATGCCGGATCCCGGTGGATCCCTCGGGCTCGGGTGGGGAGACCGGCGGCGCCGTCCCGTGACTCCGGCGGAAGCCGGCGGGGCACGTGCCAAGCCGTGGGGTGTCTCTCCGAGCGCTGAGCTGGTGGCCTGTCCTGGTGACGTCCGGTTGCCGCGCTGTTACGGGGCGATCCTGCCAGTTTCGGCTTCGCGCGAGGAGGTTCCGGTACCCGTCCGGACACGTAACCGCAGGTCAGCCGTATAAAGTGAGTTTTCCGGTCCGGATGTTCAAGCGCGAGGGAAGTAAGGGGTGGAGACCTTGAGTTCCGACTCAGGGGCACGCACGGCCTTCGCGGAGCGACTCGCCCTGCTGTACAAGGAGGCCGGCAACCCTCCCCTCAAGAGCGTCGCCGAGGCGGTCGTACGGCTGCAGCGGGTCGACGAGCGCGGGCGATCCGTGCGGGTGTCGTCGCAGCGGATCAGTGACTGGCGGCGGGCCAAGAACGTACCGGCCCAGTTCGCCGCTCTCGCGGCGGTGCTTCATGTCCTCATACCCCAGGCACGGCGGGCGCGGCCCGCCCCGGTGTCCAACGGACTGTACGACCTGGGGCAGTGGCAGCGGCTGTGGGAACAGGCGGTGGCCGATCCGGTCTCGGAGCGTCCCGCCGCCGAGACGGAGGCGGGCGAGGAACAGCGGGTCCGGGCGGACGCCTCGTCCGTGGCCGGTGGGGTGTGTCCGTATCGGGGGCTGGCCTCCTACCGGCAGCAGGACGCCGGGTGGTTCTTCGGGCGGGAGCGGAGCACGGAGGCCCTGGTCGCGCAGTTGCGCGCGGCCGAGCCGACCGGTGGTCTGGTGGTGCTCGTGGGTGCGTCGGGGGCGGGGAAGTCGTCCCTGTTGAACGCCGGTCTGGTGCCCGCGGTGCGGGACGGGGCGCTCAGCGGCGGGAGCGGTCCGGCACGTCCGGTGCTCCAGCTCGTCCCCGGTGCCGATCCGCTCAAGGAGTTGATCCGTCGGGTTCCCGAACTGAACGACGTCGCCACGGACATCGCCTCGGACATCGCCATGGAGATCTCCACCGACATCGCCACCGACGTCGCCTTCGACACGGCCGAGTCCCAGGCGTTCGCCGGCTCGGTGCAGGAGGCCTTCGCCGGGTGGGCGCGGCGTGAGGCGCCGTCCGGTGGGCGTCCCGTCGTCATCGTGGACCAGTTCGAGGAGGCGTTCACCCTCTGCTCCGACGAGGCCGACCGGCGGGCCTTCGTCCAGGTCCTGCACGCCGCGTCCACGCCCCCCGGGCCGGGAGCGCCCACCGACCCGGACGCGCCAGGCGACTGCCCGGCCCCCGTTCTCGTGGTCCTCGGGATCCGTGCCGACTTCTACGAGCAGTGCCTCGGATATCCCGAACTGGCCGACGCGCTCCAGCACCGCCACATGGTGCTCGGCCCCCTCACCGCCACGGAGTTACGGGAGGCGGTGACCGGTCCGGCCAAGGCGGTCGGGCTGGAGTTGGAGCCGGGGCTGGCGGAGCTGATCGTGCGGGAGGTGAGCGCCGACGGACCGCGCGGGGCGCACGACGCGGGGGCGCTGCCGCTGCTGTCGCACGCGCTGCTCGCCACCTGGCAGCGGCGCAAGGCGGGGCGGCTGACGCTGGCCGGATATCGCGCGGCGGGCGGGATCCAGGGCGCGGTGGCCGCGACCGCCGAGCGGGCCTGGTCGGGGCTGGACCCGGCGGCACGTACGGCAGCGCGGCTGCTTCTGCTGCGGCTGGTCCGGCTGAGCGAGGACACCCAGGCCACCCGGCGGCGGGGGACGCGGCGGCAACTGGCGGAGGAGTCGACGGACCCCGGCAAGACGGAGGAGTCGCTCGAAGCGCTGGTGCGGGCCCGGCTGGTGACGATGGACGCGGAGACCGTCGAGATCACCCACGAGGCGCTGCTGCACGCCTGGCCCCGGCTGCGCGACTGGATCGACGAGGACCGGGGCAGCAATCTGCTGCGTCAGCGGCTGGAGGAGGACGGCCGGGCCTGGGAGGACTCGAACCGTGACACCTCCCTGCTGTACCGGGGCTCCCGGCTGGAGCAGGCGCACAGCTGGGCGAAGACCGCCGGTGACATCTTCCTGACCCGTGGCGCGACGGACTTCCTGGCCGCTTCGGTACGGCTGCGCAGGCGGACCGTCTGGATCAGCCGCGGCGCGGTGTCGGCACTGTTGGTGCTGGCGCTCGTGGCCGTCGGTTCGGCGGTGGTCGCCTGGCAGCAGCGCAACGACGCGGTGTTCGAGCAGGTGGTCGCCGAGGCGGACCGCGTCCAGTACACGGACCCCTCGCTGTCCGCACAGCTCGACCTGGTCGCGCACGGGCTGCGGCCGGACGACGAGGGCACCCGCAATCGCCTGATCTCGATCGTGAACGCCCCGCTGGCCACTCCCCTGCTCGGCCACACCGGCGCCGTCTACCTCACCTCGTTCAGCCCGAACGGAAAGCTTTTGGCCACCGCGAGCTACGACCGCACCGTCCGGCTGTGGAACGTGGCCGACCCGTCCCGTCCCCGGCCCCTGGGCAAACCCCTGACCGGCCACACCAGTTGGGTGAGCAGCGCGGTCTTCAGCCCCGACGGCAAGACCCTCGCCAGCGCGGCGGACGACGGCACGATCCGGCTGTGGGACGTACGGGACCCGGCTCACCCCAAGTCGCTCGGCGCACCGCTGACCGGTCACAAAGGCACCATCTACCTGGTCGCCTTCAGCCCGGACGGGAGCACGCTGGCCTCCGCCGGCGAGGACCACACCGTACGGCTGTGGGACGTACGGCATCCGCGCGCGCCGAAGTCGCTCGGGGCGCTGACCGGGCACCGGGCCGCCGTGCGGTCCGTGGCGTTCAGCCCGGACGGGCGGACGCTGGCCGCCGGGGGCGACGACCACACGATCCGGCTGTGGGACACGACCGACCCACAAGATCCGCGGCGGTTCGACACCAAGCTGGCCGGACACACCGGCACCGTGCACTCCGTGGCCTTCAGCCCCGACGGCTCCACCCTCGCCAGCGGCGGCGCGGACGACACCGTCCGCCTGTGGGACGTGTCCGACCCCCGTCGGGGCGCCCAGTTGGGCACGCCGCTGTCCGGGCACACCGGCCCCGTCTGGTCGGTGGCCTTCAGCCCCGACGGGAGCGAGCTCGCCGCCGGCAGCGCGGACAGCACGGCGAGCCTGTGGAACGTGAGCGATCCGGCCTACCCCTCGCAGGTCGGGGAGCCGCTCGCGGGCAGCAGCGGCGAGATGTACGCCGTCGGCTTCAGCCCCGACGGCAGGACCCTGGCCACCGGGAGCGGCGACAGCAAGGTCCGCCTGTGGTCCGTCCCGAGGGGCGACATGATCGGCCGCACCGGGGTGTTCCGTCCGGACGGGCGGGTGCTGGCCACGGCCGGGCGCGACGGACGGATCCGGCTGTGGAACGTGGAGCGGCCCGGTCGGCCGGTGTCGCTGGGCGAGCCGTTCATGCCCGGGGACGGCGGCCAGCGCGCGCCGTTGTTCTCCCCCGACGGCCGCACGCTCGCGGTGCTGACGGGGAACCGGGCCGTGCATCTGTGGAACGTCAGCGACCCCGCCCACCCCGTCCCCGCCGGGCCGCCGATCGAGCTGCGGACCCGGTTCATGGGCCCCGACGCGCTGGCCTACAGCCCGGACGGGCGCACCCTGGCGACCGCCTACGACGACCGCACGATCCAGCTGTGGAACGTCGAGGACCCCTCCCATGTCGTTCCGCTCGGCAAGCCGCTGACCGGGCACCGGGGCTACATCAACTCCCTTGTGTTCAGCCTCGACGGCAAGACCCTCGCCAGCGGCAGCGCGGACGGCACCGTCCGGCTGTGGAACGCCGCCGACCCCGGGCACGCCACTCTTCTGGGCACTCCGCTCACCGGGCACCATGGCCCCATCAACACGCTCGCGTTCAGCCGGGACGGCCACACCCTGGCCAGTGGCAGCGACGACGACACGGTCCGGCTCTGGGACGTCACCGACCCGGTCGCCGCGACCTCGCTGGGCTCCCCGCTCACCGGCCACACCGAGGCGGTCGTCTCGCTGACGTTCAGCCGGGACGGGCGCACCCTCGCCAGCGGCGGCAACGACAACACGGTCCGGCTGTGGGACGTCGCCCATCCCGATGACGCCGCGCCCATCGGGCAGTCGATGAGCCCCAACGCGAAGACGGGCAACTTCCTGTCGTTCAGCCCCAGGAGCCAGATGCTCGGGGTGTCCAGCGGCGCCGACACCGTACGGCTGTGGAATCTGGACGTCGAGGACGCCATCGACCGGATCTGCTCGACCACGCGGGGTGTGCTGACGTCGCAGAAGTGGCACGAGTACCTGCCCCGGCTCTCCTACCGGCCCCCGTGCGACCAGTGACACGGCCCGGGCGTGCGGTCGCCCGGTCGTCCGGTCGTCCGGTCGTCCGGTCGTCCGGTCGTCCGGTCGTCCGGTCCTGCGCACAGGTTGGACCGTTTTTTGAACGTGATCCCGATCACAACTTCTTGGTCCGGCTCAGCAGTCGGCTCCCACCGGACATGCGGCGTTGTTAGTGTTGGCCATAGCCCGATCGCTGGTGCATCCCCCGTCGCCAGCGGTCGGGCGTTTCCGTGTCCCGCGGAGCCCGGCCCCGCCGCCGCTCCGGGAAGGTGGTGGGTGCTGCCGTGAGCAGGCGTGTCGTCGTCGTGACCGCCGTCCACGCCCCGTCGGCCCACTTCCTGCGGGAGGCCTACGCCTCGCTGCGCGCGCAGGAGCTGCCCGACGGCTGGGGCTGGCACTGGGTGATCCAGGAGGACGGGGCCACCGGCGACGTCGTCCCTCATGTCCCCGACGACGCCCGGGTGACGTTCCGGCAGGGCCGGCCCGGCGGTCCCGGTGTCGCCCGCACGATCGCGCTCGCGCACGCCGACGGCGACTACGTGAAGATCCTGGACGCCGACGACCGGCTCGCCCCCGGCACCCTGGCCCGCGACCTGACCGCCCTGGAGGCCGACCGCACCCTCGGGTGGGCGACCTCCCGCGCCCTGGACCACCTGCCCGACGGTTCCACGGTCGGCTTCCCCGGGGACCCCGACCACGGGCCGATAGAGCGCGGCGCCGTTCTCGACTTCTGGAAGGCGAACGACTTCCGCTCCCAGGTCCATCCGGCGACACTCTGCGTCCGCAGGGACCTCCTGGTGGCCCTCGGCGGCTGGATGGCGTTACCCGCGTCCGAGGACACCGGCCTGCTGCTCGCGCTCAACTCCGTGAGCCGCGGCTGGTTCTCCGAGGAGGTGGGGCTCCTCTACCGCAAGTGGGACGGCCAGATGACCGGCCAGGCCTCGCACACCGACCCGGCGGAGCGAGAGGCCCGGATGACGGTGGTGGAGGCCAGGGCGCGGGCGTTGGCGTCGTTGCGATGGGAGTACGGGCAGGGCCGCCCCGACCGGCGGCCGGGGTCCGGGGCCTGATCCTCCCGACCCTCCTGATCCCCCTGCCGTTTTTAGCGCTCCGCCGCGGTGGCGAGCCAGTTGGCGAGGGTGCGGACGGTGGTCTCGTCCAGTCGGTCGACGAGGGTCTGTACGGCTGTCACGTCGTCCGGCGCGAGATCGTAGCGGCCCGCTTTGCTCAGACCCGCCATGAGCACCTGGTGCCGGCGGTCGTGCATGCGCTCGGCGAGCTTGGTGGGTTCCTTCTTGAGGGGTTCCTTCTTGGTTTCCTCGGCGGGGGTGGGGGTCGGCGACGTGGTCGGAGTGACAGGCGTGGCGGAGGCGTCGTAGCGGTGCCAGTCCTCGTCCTTCGGGCCCCACAGCGCGACGGTCACCTCGTCGCCACGGGCCCGGAGGGTCTGGGTCATCTCGCCGAGCGCGTACAGGACGGGTGAGCGGTCGGGCGACTCCGCGCCCAGCTGCCAGGAGGCCGTGTCCGGCCGGTAGAACAGCGCGACCCAGCGGGGAGTCCCCTGCGGTCGCGTGCACTCGGGTCGGGTCTCCATGACACTCACCCCTTCGACTCGGCACGGTTTCTACGCGGCGCGGCACGGCACGGTTTCTACGCGGCGCGGCACAGCGGGGCG
Organism: Streptomyces sp. NPDC050997; assembly: GCF_040660135.1. NCBI lineage: Bacteria > Bacillati > Actinomycetota > Actinomycetes > Kitasatosporales > Streptomycetaceae > Streptomyces > Streptomyces sp. NPDC050997. Next base: position 643,022 of record NZ_JBFAGK010000002.1, on the reverse strand, counting down.
ACCATACCTGACGGGTCGTCAGATCTCCAGGGTCGGCGGTCATGGCGGGGCCGCCGCAGCCGGTACTCTGGGGCGGCTGCGGCACCTTTCACGATCACCACCCCACGCCACGAGGTGAGTTCGGCCTGCGGCCATCGACACGTCCGACGGCATGAGGATGACGAACAGGTGCTGATTGCGGGCCGATACCGGCTGCAGGATCCGATCGGTCGCGGTGCGATGGGAGAGGTCTGGCGGGGCTACGACGAGTCGCTCGGCAGAGCTGTGGCCGTCAAGCTGCTCCTTCCCCACGACTCCGACCCCACGGCCACCGCCCGCTTCCGGCTGGAGGCCCAGACCGCGGGGCGGCTCAACCACCCTTACGTGGTGGGGGTGTACGACTTCGGCGAGTACGACGGCCGGCTCTTCCTCGTGATGGAACTGGTCGAGGGCGACAGCCTCGCCGGCCGTCTCAGCAAGGGCGGACCACTGCCAGCCGAGCAGGTGGCCCGGATCGCCGCCCAGGCCGCCGCGGGGCTCGCCGCGGCCCATCAGCAGGGCATCGTGCACCGCGACATCAAGCCCGCCAACCTGTTGCAGGACGCCGAAGGCACCCTAAAGATCGGCGACTTCGGCATCGCCCGCTTCATCGACGACCCGTCCGGCGCGCTCACCACCACCGGGCAGATCGTCGGCACCAGCCTCTATCTCGCCCCCGAGCGGGCCCTCGGCCGGCCCGCCGGACCGGCCTGCGACGTGTACGCGCTGGGCTGTGTGCTGTACCAACTCCTCACCGGGCGCACGCCGTTCCGGGCCCCGACCGCGGTCGCGATCCTGCACCAGCATCTCGACACCCCGCCCGTGCCGCCCCGGCAACTCGGCGTCTCCCTCCCTCCCGCCTTCGAGAACTACCTGCTCGGGCTGCTCGCCAAGCGCCCCGAGGACCGGCCGGCCGCACAGCAGGTCGCCGAGTGGTTCGGCGCCGGAGCGTGGCAGGGGCGACCCGAACCACTGCCCGCACCCGCGCCCATGTCGATGCCGACGCCCAGGCATACGCGTGCGCATGCGCCCAGGCATACGCCCACGCCCAACGGGCCCCCTACGACATACGCGCTGCCGACGGCCTCCCGACGGGCGGACCGGCGTCCGCAGCGGCCCAGAACGGGCGGGCTGATCGCGGGAGTGGTGGTGTTCCTGGCCGCGATGATCGCCGGCATGCTGTGGTTCGCGCCGGGACGCAGTTCCGCGGAGAGCCCGGCCGGCGACACCCCGGGTACTACGGCCCCCGCCGTCACCCCGGCCTCGACACCGAGCGCCGCCCCCGCCACGGAGGCCGCGCTGGATGTCGTACCCGAGCCTTCCCTGACCACGTCCTCCCCCGCGGCAGCCCCGGAGGAGGAGAAGCGCGAGAAGGGCGAGAAGCGGCCACCTGAACAGGACAAGGGCGAGGACAAGGGCGAGGACAAGGGCAGCGAAGAGGAAGACGAAGACGGGACCGACGAGGGCTGAGACTGAGGACTCGGGCGCCCGTCAGTTGCTCCAGGTCTCGTCAGTTGTTCCAGCTCTCGTCGTACGGGTCGTGCGGCGCCGGGACCGGCCTGGCGGCCGTGACGTCGAGGTACGGGATCGGGCCGTGGTTGACCGGGTCCTTGGCGCGGCGGGCGGTGTAGGTGCCGGTGACCTCCAGCCAGGTGTCCGGTTGCAGGACCGGGGGGATTTGGCCGGTCAGGCCGATCTTCACCGGCTGCGCGTCGGCGGCACAGCAGTTGAGGGCCATGCGGACCAGGTAGGGGGCGCCGGTGCGGTCCAGCGCCACGAAGCCGGCGACCTTGATCTGCCGGCCCTCCAGGGAACGGCCCCGGTCGTAGATCGCGCGGCCCGCGTAGTCGACCAGGCTGAGGCGCAGGGTGCCGTCGGCGGGGAGATCCGCGTAGCCGTACGGCTGTTGCAGGGCCGTGCCGGTGCGCAGGGCGCTGTAGGAGCCGAGGGCGGGCGGCGCGACCAGGATCAGGGCGAGGAGCGGGAGGACGAGCAGCCAGGAGACCCGGGGTTCGCGGTGGGCGTGACCCAAGTGGCCCGAGTGGCCGCCCTCTTGGCCCCCGTGCTCTGCGGACTCTGCGTGCTCTGCGTGCTCTGCGTGCTCTGCGTGCTCTGCGGGCTCTGCGTGCTCTGCGGGCTGTGAGGGCTCTGCGTGGCCCTCCTTCTTCGCCCGCCACTCGTACCAGACCGTCGCCAGGGCCGCCGCGATGAGGACGACGCCGGAGGCCAGCAGCATCGGGCGCAGGCCGGCCTTGACGTAGCGCAGGTAGAGGTCGGTGAAGCCGGCGTGCAGGAGGGCCGCGCCGAGCAGGAACAGGACCGCCGCCTGTGCCTGGCGGTTCACAGCAGCACCGCCCCGGTCAGGACCGACACGGTGACCCCCATTGCGAAGGTGGCGGGTGCGAAGCGCAGGGCGAAGCCGCGGCCGAACGTGCCCGCCTGCATCGCGAACAGTTTCAGGTCGACCATCGGGCCGACGACCAGGAACGCCAGCCGCGCGGTGAGCGAGAACTGCGACAGCGAGGCGGCCACGAACGCGTCCGCCTCCGAGCAGATCGACAACAGCACGGCCAGGACCGCGAGGGCGAGCACGGACACCACCGGGTTGCCGGCCGCCATGCGCAGCCACTCCTCGGGGACGACGGCCTTGAGAGTGGCCGCGGCCATCGCGCCGACCACCAAGAATCCCCCGGCGTGCATCACGTCATGGCGGACCGAGCCCCAGAACGCGGCCCCCTTGCTCTGGCCGTCGTAGGCCGCGCGGGCCGGCGGGCGCAGCCACTCGGCGCGGCCGACGCGCTGCCACAGCCAGCCCATCGCGCAGGCCACCAGCAGGCTCGCGACGAAACGGGCGAGGACCATCTCGGGGTCGTTCGGGAAGGCGACGGCGGTCGCCGTCAGCACGATCGGGTTGATCGCCGGGGCGGACAGCAGGAACGCGAGCGCGGCGGCCGGGGTGACGCCCCGGCGCACCAGTGCCCCGGCCACCGGTACGGACGCGCACTCGCAGCCAGGCAGCACCGCGCCCGCCATGCCCGCCACCGGAACCGCCAGCGCGGGGCGTTTCGGCAGCGCGCGGGCGAAGAAGGACGGCGGGACGAACACCGCGATGGCCGCCGACAGCAGCACCCCCAGCACCAGGAAGGGCAGCGCCTGCACGATCACCGCGACGAACACGGTCATCCAGCTCTGCATCACCGGCGCGGACAGCGCCCGCCGGATCGGGCCCTGCGCCAGCACCAGGAGAATGAGCAACAGGGTGAGCGTGAGCGGCGAGTTGAGGCGGCGCGGGCCCTCCGTGTCCGGCGCCGGACCGATGTCCGCCCCGCTGTCCCGCCCGCTGTCCCGCGGGGCTGCTTTGGTGACGGCCACGGCCGAGGTACCTCCGGTGGTGCGAAAGGGCGCTGGTTTCGCTCCCCTCTCATACGGCTGACGAGGAGTGCCCGTTCAGTGAACACCGGAACCGGGTGCTGCAACCACCTGCCCCGTTGAGGCAGTCTTGCCCCTCGTGGCAACTGTTCCGAATCAGAGTTCGCCGGGTGACGCGAGCACGCACATGGTGGTGTGCGGTGACGACGGGCTCGCGCACCGACTGGCCGCCGAACTGCGCGGGGTGTACGGGGAGCGGGTCACGCTCGTCGTACCGCCCTCCGAACGCGGCGTACGGACCCCGGTGGTCGGACGGGCCCGCACCGCGTCGGCGCTGCTCGACCGGGTGGTGAACGCGGCCGTCAACCGGGGCGGGGGCAACGGCGCCGCCGAGCCGCCCGCCCCCGAAGCCCGGGTGGTGGAGGCCGCCGAGCCGGCCGAGGCCGCCCTCGCCGAGGCGGGCGTGGACCGGGCGGCTGCCCTCGCGCTCATGTACGACGACGACGAGACCAACATCCGGGCCGCCCTCACCGCCCGCCGCCTCAACCCGCGGCTGCGGCTGGTGCTGCGGCTGTACAACCGGCGGCTGGGCCAGCACATCGAGGAACTCCTCGACCAGGCGGCGGCGTTGGCGACGGGCGGTACGACCGGGCCGTCCTCGGTGTTCGACGCCTCCACGACCGTCATGTCCGACGCCGACACGGCCGCACCCGCGCTGGCGGCCTCCGCGATCGTCGGCACCAGCAAGGTCGTCCAGACCGACGGGCTGCTGCTGCGCGCGGTGGAACGGCCGCCGCCGGGGCCCGGCCGGGTGGCCGACCCGGGGCTGGCCACCCTCGCGCTGCTGTCCGCGACCGGCAACGATCCGGCGGGCGCGGACGGTTCCGAGAGCGGCGACGACCAGGTTCCCCTGCTCCTGCCGGACGCGGCGACGGTACGGGCCGCCACCGGGCGCGGGACCGTCGTACTGGAACAGGTCTCGTACTCCGGGCCCTCGCTGCCCGCCAGGCGCGGGATCGTACCGCCGTTCGCCTCGTTGTTCTCGCGGCGGCTGCGGTGGTCGCTGGCGGGGTCGGTGGGGTGCGTGATCGCGCTGGCGGTGGCGCTGTGGCTGGTCACGCCCGGTATGCATCCGCTGGCCGCGTTCTATCTGACGTTGCTCGATCTCTTCGCCATCGACGACCCGGCCATCGGGGCGGCGACCGGACGGCAGATCCTTCAACTCCTCTCCGGTCTGGTCGGGTTGCTGCTCCTGCCGGTGCTGCTGGCCGCGGTGCTCGAAGCGCTGGGCACCTTCCGGAGCGCGTCCGCGTTGCGCAAGCCGCCGCGTGGGATCGGCGGGCATGTCGTGCTGCTCGGGCTCGGCAAGATCGGTACGCGGGTGCTGATGCGGCTGCGTGAGCTGAACATCCCCGTGGTGTGCGTGGAATCCGATCCCGAGGCACGCGGGCTCGCGACGGCACGACGGCTGCGGGTGCCGGTGGTGCTCGGGGACGTCACCCAGGAGGGCGTCCTGGAATCCGCCAAGATCCACCGCGCGCAGACGCTGCTCGCGGTGACCAGCGCGGACACGACGAACCTGGAGGCCGTGCTGTACGCCCGATCCGTACGGCCCGACCTGCGGGTCGTCCTTCGGTTGTACGACGACGACTTCGCGACCGCCGTGTACCGCACCCTGCGGGCCGCGCACCCGGCGGCGTCCACGCGGAGCCGGAGTGTGTCGCATCTGGCGGCACCCGCGTTCGCCGGGGCGATGATGGGGCGGCAGATCCTGGGGGCGATCCCGGTCGAGCGGCGGGTGCTGTTGTTCGCGGCGGTGGAGGTGGGCGGGCATCCGCAGTTGGACGGGAAGACGGTCGGGGAGGCGTTCCGGGCCGGGTCCTGGCGGGTGTTGGCGTTGGACACGGGGGTCCTGGCCGACCGACGGGAGGAGCCGGCCTCGGAGGAGGCCTATGACGACGTACGGCCCTCGGGGGGCTCGGGGCTGGTGTGGGATCTGCCGGACACGTATGTCCTGCGGGGCTCGGACCGGGTGGTCATCGCCGCCACCCGTCGGGGGCTGGCGGAGTTGCTGGGACGGCGGAGCCGGGAGCGGGCGGGCACTTAGGAGTGCCACACCCGCCCGCCACACTCACCCGCCGCCCGGCGCCCGCAGGTCCTAGCCCGCCAAGTGCCGTGCCGCGAAGTCCAGTTCCAGTCTCACCTGCTTGATGCGCTCGTCCACCACCAGGGAGCCGTGTCCCGCGTCGTAGCGGTACACCTCGTGCACCGCCCCTCTGGCCTCCAGGCGCTTGACGTAGTTGTCGATCTGGCGGATGGGGCAGCGGGGGTCGTTGACGCCGGCCGAGATGTAGACGGGGGCCTTGACCTGGTCGACGTAGGTCAGGGGTGAGGACGCCTCGAAGCGCTCCGGGACCTCCTCCGGGGTGCCGCCCAGCAGGGTGCGGTCCATGGCCTTCAGGGCTTCCATCTCGTCGTGGTACGCCGTGACGTAGTCGGCGACCGGGACGACCGCGATGCCCAGCGTCCACGCGTCGGGCTGGGCGCCGAGGCCGAGGAGGGTGAGGTAGCCGCCCCAGGAGCCGCCGGTGAGGACGAGGCGGGCGGGGTCGGCCAGGCCCGAGGTGATCGCCCACTCCCGGACCGCCGCGATGTCCTCCAGCTCGATCAGGCCGACCCGGTGCTTCAGGGCGTCGGTCCAGGCGCGGCCGTAGCCCGTGGAGCCGCGGTAGTTGACGCGGACCACCGCGTACCCGTGGTCGACCCAGGCGGCCGGGCCGGACGCGAAGGCGTCGCTGTCGTGCCAGGTGGGGCCGCCGTGGATGTCGAAGACCGTGGGGAGCGGGCCGGTGGTGCCCGCCGGTTTCTGGACCAGGGCGTGGATGCGGCCGCCGGGGCCCTCCACCCACACGTCCTGCACGGCGACGGATCCCGGGGACTTCATGCCGGGCGGGTCCAGGACGGAGCGGCCCGTCGTCGAGCGGACCGTCGACGGTTCGGCGGCCGAGGACCAGAGGTACTCCACGCTGCCGTCGGGGCGGGCCGTCGCCCCGGAGACCGTGCCCGGCGGGGTCGGGACCCTGACCCGCTCCCGGGTCGCCAGGTCGTAGCGGAAGAGCTCGCTGCGGGCCTCGAAGCTGTGCGCGATCAGCAGGCCGGTGCCGTCCGGGTACCACTCGGCGCCGACGTCACCGGGCAGGTCCAGGGCGAGGTCGGTCTCCTCGCCGGTCGCCACGTCCCACACCAGGGGCTCCCAGCGGCCCCGGCGCTGGTGGCCGATCAAGAGCCTGGTGTCGCCGTCCACCGGAGCGAAGCCGAGGACCTCCAGGCCGAGTTCCCGCTCGCCGCCCTCGGTGTCGTCGAGGTCGGCGACCGGGGTGCCGTCGAGGCGCAGGACGCGCAGCGCCGAATGCATCGCGTCGCCGTGCTCGGTGTGCTCGAGGGCGATCAGCGAACCGTCGTGGGAGAGGTCGCCCACGCCCGCCGACTCGCGGTGGCGGTAGATCTGCACGGGCTCCTCGCCGACGCGGGAGACATGGATGGTCGTGCCGTCCTCGTCGGTGGAGCGGCCCACGACCGCGGTACGGCCGTCCCGGGCGAGGGCCAGCCCCGCCGGGTACGACGCCTTGAGGCCCGGCGTGGCGAGGTCGTCCGCCCCGCCCTCGAAGGGCTGGCGGCGCCAGACCCCGAACTCGTCGCCGTCCTTGTCGTCGAACCACCACACCCACCGGCCGTCCGGGGAGAGCACGCCGTCCGTCGTGCCGTTCGGCCGGTCGGTCACCTGGCGTTGCTCGCCCGTCGATCGGTCCCAGGCGTACAACTCGTAGGTCCCTGTCGCGTTCGACACGAACAGGGAGCGGTCCGGCGCGTCCTCCGCCCAGTCGGGCAGCGACACCCGGGGCGCCCGGAAGCGCTTCTCCCAGTCCGGCACGTCCGGCATCTCGTCGTTCCGCTCGGGCGAGGCGGACCCGTTGCTCTCAGTCATGGCCCCATACTGCCCGCCCAGACCGACAACGTGCAGACCAGCCCCCCAGCCTGTGGATAACTTCGACCGGCCTCTTCCGAAGCCCTTGCTTTCCCGGCCGGCGGTGGGCCCGGCGCCGACCCCGCGACCCGGGCCGGCGCGGGAGCCCCGTACCGTGGGAGGTGTGTACCGGTTTCTGCTGACGCCCCGTTGGTGGGGGATCAACGTCTTCGTGCTGCTCGCCATCCCGTTCTGCGTTTTCATGGGGTCGTGGCAGCTCAGCCGCTTCGAGGACCGGATGCAGGACCACCGCAGCGCGGAGACACAGGCCGCGTCCAGCGCGCGGGAGGCTGCCCGTCCGCTGTCCGAGATGCTGCCGGTGGACAAGTCCACCTCCGGTCGCCAGGTCACCGCGACCGGGCACTACGGCAAGCAGCTGCTCATCCCGGACCGTGAGCTGGACGGCCGCGAGGGCTACTACGTCCTGACATTGCTGCGCGTCGACGGGGGCGAGGCCCTGCCCGTCGTCCGGGGATGGCTGCCGGGTTCCGCCGACGCGGCGAAGGTGCCGGCCGCGCCGGGCGGTGAGGTCTCCGTCACCGGGGCCCTGCAGGCGTCCGAGACGCCCGGGGACAACGGGGTCAGTGCGCGGGGAGGTCTCCCGGCGGGGCAGACAGCGGCGATCAGCGCGGCGTCGTTGGTGAACCTGGTGCCGTACGACGTCTACGACGCGTGGGTCACGCTGGCCCGGGCGGACTCCGGGATGACGGCCGTACCGGCGGCGGCGCCCGCGGACTCGGGGCTGGACCTGAAGGCCTTCCAGAACCTGGGGTACACCGGCGAGTGGTTCGTCTTCGCCGGGTTCGTGGTGTTCATGTGGTTCCGGCTGTTGCGCCGTGAGGTGGAGTTCCTGCGGGACGCGGAGTTGGGCCTGGTGCCGGAGCCGGAGCCGGAGCCGGGTGGGGACCAGGAGCGGGTGGCCGTCTGACGAGGGGCCGCGGGCCGCGGGCCGCGGGCGACGAGGATGCTGGCGGCCGCAAGCGCCCCCAGCGAGGCGCCAGGCCTTGAGCATCCAAGGCCGGCACCGACTGCGCACGGGTCCTCCAGGACCCTGCCGACACCGACGCGCACGGTGCCTCTAGGACCCCGCCAGCACGCCCGTCCAGTACACCGCGCCCGCGCACGCGTTGGACACGACCGCCGAGACCGACGGTGCGCCGCCCTCCGCCGTGTTGGTGACGACCACGCTGCCGTCGGCCGTGCCGTCCTCCGTGACCAGCTGGGCCGAGGTGCCGGTGTCGCCGCTCGTGGTGGTGCCGCCGTCCGTGGTGGGGCCGTCCGTGGGCGACGGGTCGGGTGACGGGGCGCCCGTGTCGCCGCCGGTGGTGTCGCCGCCGGTCGTGGGGCAGGTCTCCGAGGGGACCCAGGCGAACTGCACCTCGTACGAGGAACCCGGCTGGAGCAGCAGTGAGCCGACCTCCAGGGACGGGTCGGGCAGGGCGGCCGCCGCGTCCCCGGCGACATGCCGGACGGTGCCGATCTTGGTGGCGTCCGCGGCGCCCTGCGCGGCCGGAGCCACCGTGCCCGGGCCGCTGACCGTACAGCCGGTGCCGGAGACGTTGGTGAAGCGGAAGGTGCCGTAGACCGCGCCGACCGAGTCGGGGGCGTTGACGCTCTGGGTGGCCGAGCCGATCTCGGTGGCCGTGCACGCCGAGGCGCCTGCCGCGGTGGTGGGCGGGGTGTAGGAGCCGGCGCTCGATCCGGCGCCGCTGCCGGTGGCCTTGCCCTTGCCGCTTTCCTTCTGCTCGGCCTTGTCCTTGTTCTCGGTCTTGCCCGCGGAACCGCCGGAGGTGCTCTCCCCGCCGTCCGGGCCCTTGCCCTGACCGGCCCCGCCCTGAGCCTGCGCGCCATGTCCGGCGATGGAGGGGTCGGCGCCGAGGCCGTTGGAGTTGGAGACATGCCACAGGGCCGGGATGGCGGTGCCGATGAAGAGCGCGGCGGCCGCCATGCCGACGACGGCCTGCCGCTTGCGGGCCCGTCGGGCGGGCACCGCCTTGCGCAGGTGGTCCAGCGTGCCGTCGCGCGGCTCGACCTCCTGGACCGCGTCGTGCAGCAACCTGCGCAGCACCAGCTCGTCCGAGTCGAGCTCCGTGGAGCTCTGGTCGTCGGGGCCGTGGTTCACAGTTCCGTTCCCAGCGTGCGATTGCTTCGGCTCTTGGTTGCCCGGCCCGTCTGTCGGCTCGTGCCACTCGTACGGCTCGTGCTCGTGGGTGACGTGCAGATGACGCCGCCCTTCGTGGTCGCGGCTCATGCCGCGGCCTCCATGGCGACCCGCAGTGCGGCGATGCCGCGCGAACCATACGCCTTGACGGAGCCCAGCGATATCCCGAGCGTCTCGGCGACCTGCGCCTCGGTCATGTCCGCGAAGTAGCGCAGGACCAGCACCTCGCGCTGGCGGCGCTGCAGGCCCTTCATCGCCGTGATCAGGGAGTCGCGTTCCAGCAGGTCGTAGGCCCCCTCCTCGGCGCTCGCCATGTCCGGCATCGGCTTGGAGAGCAGCTTCAGGCCGAGGATGCGGCGGCGCAGGGCCGAGCGGGACAGATTGACGACCGTCTGACGCAGGTACGCGAGCGTCTTCTCCGGGTCACGGACGCGTTTGCGTGCGGAGTGGACGCGGATGAACGCCTCCTGGACGACGTCCTCGCAGGAGGCGGTGTCATCGAGGAGGAGCGCCGCGAGGCCCAACAGCGAGCGGTAGTGCGCGCGGTAGGTCTCGGTGAGGTGGTCGACGGTGGTTCCGGCCGCCACCGTGTCCTCGGCGTACTCGGCACCGTCGCGCTGGTTCGGTATGCGGGTGGGTCGCGCTGCGGGCATGGGCGCGATCACCGGCATGCCACCGGCCGTGCCGGCCATGCGGGGTCGTAGGGCCGCACGGGGCGGCCGGAGAGCCGAGCCGCGCGGGACCGCAATGAAGTCGAGTACCTCTGCCACGCCTGTTGGACACGCTTCACCCCATCAGGGTTGTACGAGACTGACCGTCTTCTGTCAGGCAGCACAACTGACCGTGCGTCAAACGCGCTCATGCCCTACCCGCTCTTCCCCTGTGTCCTGAATGACCGGAGCGTCCCCACGCCCCGAAAAAACGTCCCCGCGCCCCCTGAAGGGCGTTCGCAAAGACGCTCCCCGCCCTCCGCGCGGTTGCGGAGGGCGGGGAGCCAAATCTTCGAACGCCTGGCGAGCTCGGTTCAAGTGGTACGGACCATCGCCCGTGCCACATGTCATCCACAGATCCTACAAATGAATGCGGTTTCGGCCAGGACTTTTCCGGCAGTAGTACCGTGCAGCACCACGTGTCGCTCGTAACACCAAGCGTCCGAGAAGGCGCTTTCGTCACCTGAGACCGGGTCGAAACGAACCGAGTTGGGCCGAACTCTCTTGAACCTCGACGGACTCGACCAAATCAGGCCCAACTTGACCGAATTGGACTGGACCGAACGGGACTGAGTCAGAGCGAACTGGACTGGGTCAGACCGAACTCGACCGGACTCAGCCGAACTCGGCCGCGACCAGCTCCGCGATCTGCGCGGTGTTGAGGGCCGCGCCTTTGCGCAGGTTGTCCCCGCACACGAAGAGTTCGAGCGCGGTGGGGTCGTCCAGCGCCCTGCGCACCCGTCCCACCCAGGTCGGATCCGTGCCCACGACATCGGCGGGCGTGGGGTACTCCCCCGCCTCCGGATCGTCGAAGAGCACCACCCCGGGGGCCGTGGCGAGGATCTCGCGTGCCTTGCGGACGGTGACCTCGCCCTCGAAGCGGGCGTGGACGGTCAGGGAGTGCGTGGTGACGACGGGCACCCGCACGCAGGTCACCGCGACCGGCAGCCTGGGCAGTCCGAGGATCTTGCGCGACTCGTCGCGCACCTTCATCTCCTCGGAGGACCAGCCGTCCTCGCGCAGCGACCCGGCCCACGGTACGACGTTCAGCGCGACCGGCTCCGGGAACGGCCCGGTGTTGTCGCCGACGGCCCGCCGTACGTCTCCGGGGCTGGTCCCCAGCTCCGTCCCGGCGACCAGGGACAACTGCTGGCGCAGGGTCTCCACCCCGGCCTGGCCGGCCCCGCTCACCGCCTGATAGGAGGAGACGACCAGCTCGCGCAGCCCGAACTCGGCGTGCAGCGCGCCCAGGGCCACGATCATGGAGAGGGTCGTGCAGTTGGGGTTCGCGATGATGCCCCGCGGCCTGACACGGACCGCGTGCGGATTGACCTCGGGCACGACCAGGGGCACCTCCGGGTCCATCCGGAAGGCGCCCGAGTTGTCCACCACCACCGCACCTCTGGCGGCGGCGATCGGCGCCCACTGGGCGGCGACCTCGTCGGGGACGTCGAACATGGCGACATCGATCCCGTCGAAGGCGTCCTCGGTGAGCGCCACCACCTCGACCTGCGTACCGCGCAGGGCCAGCTTGCGGCCGGCCGAGCGCGGTGAGGCGATCAGTCGGATCTCGCCCCAGATGTCCGCGTGCTGCGACAGGATCTGGAGCATGACCGAGCCGACGGCTCCGGTCGCACCCACGACCGCGAGCGTCGGTCGTACGGTCATCGCCCGGTGCCTCCGTAGATGACGGCCTCGTCGCTGTCGGAGTCGAGCCCGAAGGCGGAGTGGACCGCGCGCACCGCCTCGGACACGTCGTCGGCGCGGGTGACCACCGAGATGCGGATCTCGGAGGTCGAGATCAGCTCGATGTTCACACCCGCGTCGGACAGCGCCTCGAAGAAGGAGGCCGTGACGCCCGGGTTGGTCTTCATCCCGGCGCCGACGAGGGAGATCTTGCCGATCTGGTCGTCGTAGCGCAGCGACTCGAAGCCGATGCCGGCCTTGTTCCGCTCCAGGGCGTCGATGGCCTTGCGGCCCTCGGTCTTCGGCAGCGTGAAGGAGATGTCCGTCAGGCCGGTGGACGCGGCGGACACGTTCTGCACGATCATGTCGATGTTGATCTCGGCGTCCGAGATCGTACGGAAGATCGCGGCGGCCTCGCCCGGCTTGTCCGGCACACCGACGACCGTGACCTTGGCCTCGGAGGTGTCATGCGCGACACCGGAGATGATGGCCTGCTCCACCTTCTGGACCCCTTGCTCGATCGGCTCACTGCTGACCCACGTGCCCCTGAGCCCACTGAAGGACGAGCGGACGTGGATCGGGATGTTGTAGCGGCGCGCGTACTCCACGCACCGGTGAAGCAGCACCTTCGACCCGGAGGCGGCGAGCTCCAGCATGTCCTCGAAGGAGATCCAGTCGATCTTCTTCGCCTTCTTCACCACCCGCGGGTCGGCGGTGAACACGCCGTCGACGTCGGTGTAGATCTCGCACACCTCGGCGTCGAGGGCGGCGGCGAGCGCGACGGCCGTGGTGTCGGAACCGCCACGCCCGAGCGTGGTGATGTCCTTCTTGTCCTGGCTGACGCCCTGGAAACCGGCGACGATGGCGATGTTGCCCTCGTCCAGCGCGGTCCGGATGCGGCCCGGCGTGACGTCGATGATCCGCGCTTTGTTGTGGACCGAGTCGGTGATCACGCCCGCCTGGCTGCCGGTGAACGACTGGGCCTCGTGGCCCAGGTTTTTGATCGCCATGGCCAGCAGCGCCATGGAGATCCGCTCTCCGGCGGTCAGCAGCATGTCGAACTCACGCCCGGCAGGCATCGGAGACACCTTTTCGGCGAGATCGATCAACTCGTCCGTCGTGTCACCCATCGCGGAAACGACGACGACCACCTGGTGGCCGCTCTGCTTCGCTTCCACGATTCGCTTGGCGACGCGCTTGATGCCCTCGGCATCGGCTACGGAGGAGCCTCCGTACTTCTGCACGACAAGGCCCACGTGCGCTCCTCGATCAGTCAGTCTGTGTATCCGCAGTCCACACATACGCATATGTACTGCGGTCGGCTCATTCTATCGAGCACCCGAAAATCGCCTCCGCGGTATCGCATGCTGAGACTTCGGCGCCCAGGTCAGCGCATGCCCACATCGGGGCCTCCGGAAAAGTGCCAAGTGTCACAGGAGCAGACCGCACGCGCCCGGAAGTACGCCGCGTAGTCACTCGACTACGCGGTGACCGGCCTGCGCCGCCCCCGCAGCAGACTGACTCCGGCGCCGAGGGAGACGACGCCCATTCCTACGGCGGTCATGACGCCCTGGGCACCGTCGACGACGAAGGGGGCGACCGCGGCGACGGCCAGGTTGAACAGGAAGAGGAACCAGAGGACGGGCTTGGAGGCGAGCAGCGACTTCATGGGGTTTCCTTCGGTGAGGGCGTTTTCCGTGTTGGCGGCGCCTGGTTGGCTTGCCTTGCGAGATCAACGATTCCGTTTCGCGGCGGCCGTCACGAGGGAGTGCTCTCCCGAACCGGGGGTGTAGCGCGCTACACCATCGACCCTCGCTAGCGCGCCTGTTCGGATACGGTCTGTCGATGGACGTATTGCGCTACGTGGCCTTCACCACCGACCCCGCCGGCGGCAACCCGGCGGGTGTGGTGCTCGACGCCACCGGGATCGACGACGCCACGATGCTCAAGACGGCGGCGGAAGTGGGTTACTCCGAGACGGCGTTCGTCGTTCCGTGCGACGACGGATCCCTGGACATGCGGTACTTCAGCCCGCTCGCCGAGGTGCCGTTCTGCGGCCACGCCACGATCGCGACAGCGGTCGCCCACGCCCAGCGTCACGGTGTCGGGCCCCTGCGGCTGCGGACAAAGGCAGGGGAGGTCACCGTCTCCACCGCCCAGGCCGACGACGGCTCCATGACGGCCACCCTGGTGAGCGTGCCACCCCGATCGGTCCCCCTCGCCGACGCCGTCCTGGCCGAGCTGCTGGCGGCCCTGCGCTGGTCCCCCGACGACCTCGACCCCGCGCTGCCGCCACGCGTGGCCTACGGCGGCGCCTGGCACCCGGTGATCGCGGCCGCCGGCCGTGACCGACTGGCCGACCTGGCCTACGACATGACCGCACTGTCCGCGCTCATGAGCCGCGAGGACTGGACCACCATCGACCTGGTCTGGCGGGAGACCCCGACCGTGTTCCACGCCCGCAACCCCTTCCCGCCCGGCGGCGTCGTCGAGGACCCGGCCACCGGCGCCGCGGCCGCCGCGTTCGGGGGTTACCTGCGCGAGTTCGACCTTTTGCCGCTTCCGGCGACGGTGACGGTCCACCAGGGAGTGGACATGGGACGACCCAGCACCATCACGGTGACGGTGCCACGGGAGCCGGACAGCGGGATCGGGGTCTCGGGCGCGGCCGTCCAGATCTCCTGATTCGCCCCTCGCGTCGGGTCAGTCCGCGAACTCCTCGTGCCGGTACCGACCGTCCTCCGGCTGGTTGAACACGACGACCGAGCAGTGCGAGTTCCTCGAAATCGTCGCCAAGGCCGGCTCGTCATGGCCGCTCCACCCGGATGCGTTTACGGTTGGCACTCGCCGCCAAGGCCCTGATGTCATCGAGGTCGTCCGTGAGGATGAGGGCGTCATCGTGCGTGACAGACGCGAGCACCACGCTGGCGTCGATCACGTCCGCCGTGCCGTTGCTCTGACAGAGCAGTGCCGCCGCTTTCGCTGTCGTCTCGTTCAGCGGCAGGACGAGACAGGGACGCAGCACCCTGTGCAGGTTCGCAGCCTTGGGACGGGTGTCCCAGCACTGGGCCAGCACCCCCGCCGGCACGATCGGCCGGACGTCCGCGGCGAGGAACTCGTCGTGTTGCACGATGAAGTTCCGGTCGTTCTTCGCCGCCGCGAGCAGCGCTCCCGAGTCGTACACGACATGGCTCACGCGGAGCGGGCCTCCTTCGTCTCGTGCTCGCCGCGTCCCATGAGGTCGGCCACGCGGGCCTTGGCCCTGGCGCGCTCCTCCTCGGTGAACATGCCGTACCGCTCCTGGTACTCGACCATGGCCTCCCGGCCGTCACGCATCCGCTTGCGGTGGCCCAGGTAGGCCTCCAAGGCCCGGCTGACCACGGCCGAGAGCTGCTCGTCCTCCGCCTCGGCGTACTGCCGCAGCGCCTCGCCGAGCTCGGCATCGAGACTCACGCTGAACTTCACCTTCTCTGCCATATTCCAAATGTAATCCAAGGGATCTACTGAAACGTCACCGCTTCCAGCGCCTCGGCGGCAGCCCGTTCGCGATCCGCTCACGGTTGTCGCGGTAGTGGTACATGACCCGGTCCTCGATGGGCACGGAGCGGAACGTGTCGGGCACGGGGCCGCCCGTACGGCGTTCCAGCTTCTGCTTGAGGAAGTAAGCGGACGTGATGCCGAGGTGGGCGACCTCTTCGAAGCCCTTCGTGACGTCCTCGTCGGTCATCGGGTCCTCCGCGAACTCCTTGCGGCAGTCCTCACAGATGCCCCGGTCGATCTTCACCGTGCGTTCGTCCTGGTCACAGGTGCCACAGGCCATGATCACGCGGGTGACGCGGGCTCGCAGCGGGCGGCCCGGGGCGGTGTCGGCGGCGTCGTCGGAGGCAGTGTCGCTCTTCTGCGGGGGCATCTTGGTCTCCAGTCGGGTACGGGCGAAGCCGCCCGGGTTGCTGACATTGGGGGGAAGCCCGTCGGTCAGGGCTCGTGTGATGTCGTTCGGTGTCGCGCCACGGGACAACCACTCCGCGGCGAGAGGTTCGAGGGACCGGCAGTCGGTCTCGGAGAGAGGCATACGGGGGTCGGCGGCGCGGAGTCCGACGAGCGTGCGGTACGCGGCGCTGGGCCGGTCGGGGGCAGGTTCGTTCTGTGTGGGTTCAGCTTCAGGAGCGGGCTGCGGGGCCGGGTCCTCGGTGCGCGCCAGGCCGGGCCGGTAGTCCTGCGTCACGTCCTTGCCCTTGCGCTCCCGCGCGAAGCTCGCCCACCACTCCGATGACCTGCGCGTACGCGACCAGTACGTCCGCGTCACCCAGCGCATCGAGTTGTCCTCGACGGTGATGTGTTCCTTGATCCAGCGCAGGTGGCCGGCCTCGGTCAGGCGGTTCAACGAGGTGCGCATCGCCTGCTGGCGGTAGCGGGGGTGTTCCTGCGCGAGCACCTTGTGGCCCATCGCGTGGCCGTCGTCGAGGTGGTCGATGAAGACGGCTACCTCGGCGTCACGCGGGAGCAGATGTGCGAAGTCCGGGTCCGCGTGCGGGTCTTCGTCACCCGCGGTGCGTTTTCCGTAGCCCGTTTTGGCCATGGGGTGCGACGGGGACGGCAGGGCAGGGCTAGGGTAGGCGTAAGCCACGATCGAACCTCGTTCTTCGATTCGTAGGTCAGGCCCCGGAGCCGGTGTTGGCGCACCGACCGGGGCCGATCTTTTTGGTTGTTTGCCGCGAACCTAGAGCGGCTTTACTCTCCGGCGCAAGCCGATCACGGAACGTCACCCTTTCGAGGTACGACGCCTCAACTCACGTACATACTTGGTTGGTTGGGTTGGATTTCAACCAGACCAGAAACCCATGGAAAGAGCTCGGAGCTCGGGGCTCAAGCTCCGGGGCGACCTGCGGAAACTCCCGAGAGGAACGCCGTCCAGGCGGAGGCGGGGAGACGGAGTTCGGGGCCGGTGGGGGTCTTGGAGTCGCGGATGTGGATGCGGGTGGAGAACGCGACTTCGAGGCAGGCGCCGCCTTCGGAGTCGCTGTAGCTCGATTTGAACCACTTCAGTTGGTCGCTCATGGCTGCGTCACCATCCGCTCAATAAAACGGGCCGACTCATCGGGGCTGAGAGCCTCCGCCCGGATCATGCTAAGCCGCTCGTTGGCGCGGCTGACAACCGCCGGATCGACCGAGAGGTCGCTCCCCAACTGGCCTTCTGTATAGGCGAACCGCTCGTGATCGTTGGTTTCCAGCAGCACGATAGGGCCCAGGAGCGCGGCGGAAACGGCCCGTTCGAAGGGCAGCGCCTGGAGAGCCACGTTCGGCAGGCGGGACACCTCCAGCAGGTGCTGCAACTGCTCCGCATCCACCTGGGGGGCTCGCAGGGCTGCCTCGTAGATCACAAAGCTGAGGGCAACCGGCGGCTTGCGTTTGGTGAGGATCGACTGACGCTCCAGCCTGGCTGCGATTCTCTCCTCCACCGTTTCCTCATCCAGGAGGGGCACGTGGTTTTCGATGAGCGCACGCGCGTACCCCTTCGTCTGCAGAAGACCGGGAATGTACGCCACTTCGTACCACCAGAGGCTGATCGCCTCCCGCTCCCTCTCCATGAAGTCCTGCGCCCGCGCCGGGAACTTCTCCCTCTGCAAGTACTCCTTGGCCGCGCTCAGCAGCCCCTCCGCGCGGCACAGCTCGTCCGCCGCGTCGAGCACTCGGGGCGTCGGCATGCGTACCCCCTGCTCCATGGACTTGATCGTGTCCGGCGAGTAGTTGGAGGCGGCGGCGAGTTCCTCGCGGGTGACGTTCGCCTTGGTGCGCCAGCGTTTCAGCTGGTTGCCGCTGTAGCGCCAGGCAACCGGCATCTGGGAGTTGTACTGACCCGACACAGCACGCGCCTCCTACCGATACACCCCGGCGTGTATCACCTCAGTCACTACCGAGCGTAGCCGCGCGACCGTCACCGTGTGACCATGACGAACGCAATTCACCGCCCCGACTGGATCCCGGCCT
Organism: Streptomyces sp. NPDC050997; assembly: GCF_040660135.1. Taxonomy (NCBI): domain Bacteria; kingdom Bacillati; phylum Actinomycetota; class Actinomycetes; order Kitasatosporales; family Streptomycetaceae; genus Streptomyces; species Streptomyces sp. NPDC050997. The sequence continues at coordinate 625,066 of NZ_JBFAGK010000002.1, read as the reverse complement.
CAGGTCACCAACTCCGCGTGGCGGGCGTGCATTTCGACGCCGTGCGGATCGAGGGCGTACGAGGGGAACTGGTCGCCGAGCGGATGATCGAGGCGGCGGACGGGGACGCGGGGCCGGTCGTGTGCGAGGCGTCCGGGTTCCGGTGGATGTACTTTCTGCTGGCGCCCGGTGAGGTGCGCGGGCACAGCTGGCCGCTGGGTGTGCAGCGGTTCGGCGGCCGAGGTGACCGCGCGCTCACCTACATCGGGATCCCGGCGCTGGACGGCAACACCTGGCCGCTGCGCTGGTACAGCGAACCGACACCGAGCGCGCCGTACGTCGATCCGGAGGTCCTGCTGAGAGCCCTGTGAAGGGCTACTTTGCGGGCCGCGCTCCCAGCGACTCCCCGATCTCCTCCGCCATCACCCGGCCCGCCTCGACCTCCAGGGTCTCGTCGCCCATGGACTGGTCCGTGTCGAGGCCGTCGAGTTCAGCCAGGGGCTGGTTCAGGCGGACATGGGCGACGACCGACTGGAGTGCGCGCAGTGCAGCCGACGCCGTGGAGCCCCAGTTGGAGAAGTAGGAGAACTGCCACCACCACAGGGCCTCCGTGGTGCGGCCGGCGCGGTAGTGGGCCATGCCGTGGCGGAGGTCGGTGATGACGTCGGTGAGGTCGTCGGAGATACGGGCCGGGACCGGCGCCTTGCGGGGCTCGTAGGGGTCGAAGACCTCGGAGTAGACGTCGATCGGCTCCAGGAGGCGGGCGAGGTTCTCGCGGAGGTCGTCCACGTCCGGCTCCGGGCCCAGGTCGGGCTCGTAGCGCTCGTCGGGGAGGATGTCCTCGTGGGCGCCCAGGCGTCCGCCGGCCAGGAGGAGCTGGGAGACCTCCAGGAGGAGGAAGGGGACCGCCGAATCCGGCTCGTCGCCCTTCGCGACCTCCGTGACGGCCACCAGGAAGCTCCCCACCTGGTCCGCGATCTGGACCGCGAAGTCGTCGGGGTTCTGGCTGGTCGCGTGCAGCGTGGCGTCAGACATCTAGGAGTCGTCTCCCCTCGAAGGCGCGGCCGAGAGTCACCTCGTCCGCGTATTCCAGGTCGCCACCCACAGGGAGGCCGCTGGCCAGGCGGGTGACCTTGAGGCCCATGGGCTTGATCATGCGGGCGAGGTACGTGGCCGTCGCCTCGCCTTCGAGATTCGGGTCGGTGGCCAGGATCAGTTCCGTGACCGTGCCGTCCGCCAGACGCGCGAGGAGTTCCCTGATGCGGAGGTCATCGGGGCCGACGCCCTCGATCGGGCTGATCGCGCCGCCCAGGACGTGGTACTTGCCCCGGAACTCACGCGTGCGCTCGATCGCGACGACGTCCTTCGGCTCCTCCACCACGCAGATCACCGAGAGGTCGCGGCGGGTGTCGCGGCAGATGTTGCACAGCTCCTCCTGCGCGATGTTGCCGCAGGTCGCGCAGAAGCGGACCTTCGCCTTGACCTCCATCAGGCACTGCGCGAGACGCCGTACGTCCGTCGGTTCCGCCTGCAGGATGTGGAAGGCGATCCGCTGCGCGCTCTTGGGACCGACGCCGGGCAACCGCCCCAATTCGTCGATGAGGTCCTGGACCACGCCTTCGTACACGGACTGCCCGTCCTTCCCTGCTTGTTGAGGGTCCTTCTGTCCGTACGGTAGTTGGCCGATGCCCGTCTTAGATAGACGGGCCGGGGATCAGAACGGCAGGCCCGGGATGCCGGTGCCGCCGCCGAGGCCCTGGGCCAGCGGGCCGAGCTTCTGCTGCTGGAGGTCCTGCGCGTTCTCGTTGGCCGCCTGGACGGCCGCTACGACGAGGTCGGCGAGGGTGTCGGTGTCCTCCGGGTCCACCGCCTTGGGGTCGATCTTCAGCGCGCGCAGCTCGCCGGCGCCGGTGACCGTCGCTGTCACCAGACCGCCGCCGGCCTGGCCCTCGACCTCGGTCCGCGCCAGTTCCTCCTGGGCGCTCGCCAGGTCCTGCTGCATCTTCTGAGCCTGCTGCAGCAGCTGCTGCATGTTGGGCTGGCCACCACCGGGGATCACGATCAGCTCTCCTTGGTCGGTACGGGGTTTCCCGTTCAGCACGAGCCTACGTGGTCTGTGCGGCCGTCGCCCCAGCACTCTTTCGAGTGATTCGACGGTGCGTCCTATACCTGATCAAGACCCACTTCCGGGCGGAAAAGTGACGAAACCCGATCCTTCGCCACCCATTGGGCGGTAGTAAGGGTGCGGCGCGTCAGCATCAGCCGTCACGCAGCGTGATCGGTCGGGATCAGGTAGGGAGTGCCGGGTGGGTCAGCCGGAGATGCAGCCCGAGGGTCCGCCTCAGGACGGTCGGGGTGAGGGGGCGGCCGAGCTGCGGGCCGGCGATCTGACGGGGCGGGTGTTTCCGCTCGGAGACTGGGGCGAGCCCGCCGTACGGCTGCACGAATTGTACCGATGGGTGGAGCGCGGGGCGCTGGAGACGGCGTCGTGGTATCTCGCGGACCGGGTGTGGAAGCGGCGGGGGGCGCGGGTACTGCGGGTGGGCGCGGCGGGGGGCGCGGTGGCGGGGGCCGCGTTGCCGCTGCTGGACATGACGGGCGTGGTGGGCGGGGTGGCGCCCTGGGGGTATCTGGCGTTGCTGCTGGGGGTGGCCTGTGTCGCGGGGGACCGGTTCTTCGGGGTGACGTCCGGGTGGATAAGGGACGTGGCCACGGCTCAGGCCGTGCAGCGACGGCTTCAGGCACTGCAGTTCGACTGGGCCTCGGAGAGCGTGCGGGAGGTTCTGGGCCCGGCGGACGGGACGGCGAGCGAGGCGGCGGACCGGTGCCTCGGGGTGCTGCGGCGGTTCTCGGAGGACGTGACGGAGTTGGTGCGGGCGGAGACGGCGGACTGGATGGTGGAGTTCCGGACCGGGGCGGCACCGTTGGGGATCCAGTCGGTGGGGGTCGCGGGGCAGCGACAGGACGCGGGAGCGTCGGGAACCGGACGCTTCCCCTCCCCTCCGGGAACCGGCGCCCGCCCGAACATGCCCCGCCAGCGGCCACCGGAGCCGAGGTGAGCGGTGCCGGGGGGAGCGGGGCCGGGGGAGGCGGGGCCGGGGGAGGCGTGATCAAGACTCCGCTCAGATGCCGATGAGCCGGACGCGGTCACCGCACAGCCGGGCCATGTCATCGACGTCGGACGTCAGCATGGCCACCGGTCCCGGCTGACGCAGTGCCACCTCGGCGACAGTCACATCGATCGCGTACTTGTGGCCGTGCAGACCTGCGGACTTGAGCAGTTCCGCGGACGTTTTCGCCGCATCCGCGGTCACCGGCTCGATCCTGACGCGGGACAGCGCCCACCGCAGCCGAGGCATGTTCACCCGCGCGTGGCTGACTTCCACGACGGTGTTGGCTCCGAGGACGAAATCGGCGCCCACGGCATGGAACACCTGGAACATCGCGAGAATCTTGCGGTCCTGCGCAATCCAGGCGGAGAGCCCCTGGGAATCCAGGACAACGGTCTCGACGTGCACGGTCACGCCGCGCTCGCCGACCCGCGCTTGTCCGTCGTCCCGAAGATCCTGGAACGCGCCTCCGCCAGCTCCTCCTCGGTGAAGGCCCCGTGCTCCTCCTGGTGGCGTCGCAGGTCGGCACCGAGCAGCTGGTGCCGCAGCTGACGCGCCACCGCTTCGGCGACATAGCCGGAGACGTTGTCGGTGAGCTTCCTCAGTTCGGCGACCTGCTCGGTCGGCAGCGTCACCGTGATACGGGTCGTGTCAGCCATGACGTCAGCATACTGCGGTATGCGCCCCGTGGTCGTCCCGCTGGGCGCCCCGGTCACTGGCGGGTGTACGTCAGTTTCTTGTCCGTGCCGGCGTTCGTGCGTTGGAGTGTGCCGTCCGGCAGCAGGCTGATCTCGCTCGCCGCGCCCGGTGAACAGGAGGAGCGGGGCTCGCCGATCGTGACCGTGGACGGACCGATCCGCAACGGGCCGTCCGCGCCCGGCGGTTCGGTCAGGTCGGCCTGGAACACGCAGTGGTAGGTGCCGTTCGCGGTGGGGCCGTCGGCGATGAGGGAGAGCACCGTGTCGCCCGTGTCGCCCTGCTGGAGGGTGAGTTCGCGGGTGTGCGTGCCGTCGGCGTTGTCGATCGTCGCGGCCCAGGTGCCGAGGTAGTCGGCCGGGATCGTGCCGTCCGACGGCGGTGCGGAGGTGGTGGGCTGCGAGGGGCTGGGAGACGGCCGGCCGTCCAGGGCCTGGCCGCCCGGGCTGGTGGGAGCCGTCACCGAGGGTGTGGGCGTGCCGCCTGCCTGATCGTCGTCGCCGCCGTTCATCAGGGCGTACACCGAGCCGCCGGCCGCCAGCGCGACGATCAGGGCGACGAGGACGAGTACGGCGGTGGAGCGGGAGGTGTTCCTGGGGTCCTGGGGGGCGGTGGGGCCGTAGGGCGGGGTGGAAGCGGTGGGCGGCGGGCCGTAGGGCGGGGTCTGACCGAGGCCGCCGTACTGGTTGTACTGGTGGTACGGCGGTGTCGTGCCGGGGGCGCCGGGCTGGTGCGGATAGCCGTACGCCGAGGGCTGCGGGTGTTGTTGCGGGTAGCCGTAGGCGGGGTGGGCGGGAGCGCTTCCCGGCGGGGGCGCCTGTCCGTTGCGGCCCGTGACGACGGTCGGCAGGTGGTCCACCCGTTGGTCCGTCGGCGCCCCGCTGCCCGGCTGCCCCGGCACGGGCGGACTGGCCGGCGTGTCAGGGGTGGGAGTGGAGGCCGGGGCCTGGGCCTGGGCCTGATTCGGGATCGGGGACGGGGAGGAGTCGGCGGCGACGCCGTGCTCGGGGGACACCTCGGCGTCCGGGCCCGCGGCGGAACCGGCGCCGCCCCCCGCCCCCTCGGGGTCCTCCGTCTCCAGCAACCGCACCGCGTGCCGCCCCAGTTGGGCGACCAGCGCACTCGGCAGCCATGGGTCCTTGGACCGGCCGCCCGCGACCGTGTCCTCGGCGCCGGTGCGATCCAGGACGTGGTCCAGTGTCGGGCGGGCCCCCGGGTCCTTGCGCAGGCAGGCACAGACGAGGTCGGCGATGCCCTCGGGGACGCCCGTGAGGTCGGGATCCTCCTGCGCGATGCGGAACATCAGGGCGTGGACCCCGCTGTTGGCCGTGCCGAAGGGGAGTTTGCCGGTGGCGGCGTAGGCGAGGACCGAACCGAGGCAGAACACGTCGCAGGCCGGGGTGATCCGGTCGCCCCGCACCTGTTCCGGGGCCATGAAGCCCGGCGAGCCGACGAGCGCGCCGGTGCGGGTGAGCCCGCCGTCGGTGACCGTCTCCAGCGCCCGCGCGATGCCGAAGTCGATGACCCGCGGACCGTCGATCGTGATCAGCACGTTGGACGGCTTGAGGTCACGGTGGACGATCCCGGCCGCGTGGATGTCCCCCAGCGCGTGGGCGAGCCCGGCCGCGAGGATACGGACCGAGCGTTCGGGCAGGGCACCGTGGTCGTGGCCGACGATCTGCTGGAGGCTGGGCCCGGCGACGTACCCCGTGGCGACCCATGGCACCGCGGCCTCGGTGTCCGCGTCCAGCACGGGCGCCGTCCAGTGCCCGCCGACCTGCCGCGCGGCCTGCACCTCCTGCCGGAACCGCGCCCGGAACTCGTCCTGCGCGGCCAGTTCCTCCCGTACGAGTTTGACGGCGACCGTCCGCCCCCGGTCGGACCTGGCCAGATACACCTGTCCCATCCCGCCGGCGCCGAGCCGCGCCAACAGTCGGTACGCGCCGATCCGTTGTGGATCCCCGGACCCGAGATTCTCCATCGTTGCGCCGCCTTCCCCCCGCCCCGCACGTGAGCAACAGATCGAGGATAGTGCGGCCCCACCCCGCGATGAGCTGGGCGTTGTCTACGGTTCCGTAACAGGCGGGCGCACCTGTTCGAGCACCTTGGAGAGCCGTTCCAGAACCCGTACGGCGTCCGCGAGTTCGGCCTCGTCACCGTACGCCTCGGCCAGCCGGTCGGCGAAGGCCGCGTGCCCGGGGCCGACGCGGGCGACGGCCGCCCGTCCCTCCTCGGTGGGTGCCAGCAGCTTGGCGCGGCGGTGGGCGGGGTTCGGCCGGTACTCGGCGAGTCCGCGCTCCACCAGCAGGTCGGCGACGCGCTGCACGCTCTGCCGGGTGATGCCCATCGTGCGGGCGATGCCGGACACCGGCAACGGCTCCCCGAGCACCGCGCCGAGCACCTGCCACCAGGCGGCGGTCAGCCCGGCGGGCTTCGCCAACTCCTCGGCCACGGCGAGGAACTGGCCGTTCAGCCGGAACACCCCGAGAGCGCCGCGACTGAGCAGGTCCTGGCGCTCCCGGCTCACCGCGTCGCCCCCGCCCGCTCCAGTACGGCGTAGGCCGCGGCGTCGGAGTCGTGGAACAGCCGGTACCAGGCGTCCAGCACCTCGCCCTCGTACACCCCGAGGAGCCGGAAGATCTCCCGGGCGAAGGCGACGGGCTCGGTCGGGCCGGCGGTGATCAGGCCGCGGTCGCTCACGGCGTCCGTCTCGACATACCGCTCGCCGCCTGTGTATCCGGTCGCGGCCAGGTAGAAGGAGACCGCGCTGGTGTGGTCGCGGTCGTCGAGCAGTCCCTCCCGCGCGAGCCCGGCGGTCGCCCCGCAGATCGCGGCCACGGGCACGCCGGCGTCCAGGAAGGCGCGGGCCTTGCGGGCGAAGGGGGCGAGGCCGACGGACGACGTGTCCCAGAGGTCGGCGCCCGGCAGGATCAGCAGGGCGCTGTCTTGCGGGCGTACGTCCGCCAGGGCGCACGAGGGCTGGATACGCAGCCCCCCGACCGAGGTCACCGACGCACGGCTGGGCCCCACGGTCCGGATCTCGTACCCGGCGCGGGCGAGATACGCCGTCGCGTGTCCCGTCTCCCAGTCGGCGAGCGTGTCGTACACGGCGAGATGTACGGGCTTGCGGCTCATGGCTGCCTCCTCGGACCGTCCCGGTCGTCGTCGTGGCCTTCTCGGCCGTCCTGTCGACTTCAGATGACTCGATCAGATGACTCGATCAGATGACTCGATTCAGATGACAACATGCTGTCATTTCGACAGCGCACTGTCAATGGGTGGTTCTTCGACAACCTGTCGTGGATCGCCCCGTGCCGCAGACAGGACGCCCATACCGCTTCCGCGTCGCGGGCACCTACCCTCGGGCACATGACCCCTCAGCCAAACCCCGAGGCCGGCGCCGCCGTGAAGGCCGCGGACCGCGCTCATGTGTTCCACTCCTGGTCCGCGCAGGAGCTCATCGACCCGCTCGCCGTCGCCGGTGCGGAGGGGTCGTACTTCTGGGACTACGACGGCAGGCGGTACCTGGACTTCTCCAGCGGGCTCGTCTACACGAACATCGGCTACCAGCACCCGAAGGTCGTCGCCGCGATCCAGGAGCAGGCCGCGACCCTGACCACGTTCGCGCCCGCGTTCGCGATCGAGGCGCGGTCGGAGGCGGCACGGCTGATCGCCGAGCGGACGCCGGGGGACCTGGACAAGATCTTCTTCACCAACGGCGGCGCGGACGCCGTCGAGCACGCGGTGCGCATGGCCCGGCTGCACACGGGCCGCGCGAAGGTGCTGTCGACGTACCGCTCGTACCACGGCGGCACCCAGCAGGCCGTGAACCTCACCGGGGACCCGCGCCGCTGGGCGTCGGACAGCGGCGCGGCCGGAGTGGTGCACTTCTGGGCGCCCTACCTCTACCGCTCCCGCTTCTACGCCGAGACCGAGGAGCAGGAGTGCGCGCGGGCGCTCGAACACCTGGAGACGACGATCGCCTTCGAGGGGCCGGGCACGGTCGCCGCGATCATCCTGGAGACGATTCCGGGGACGGCCGGGATCATGATCCCGCCGCCGGGTTATCTCGCCGGTGTCCGTGAGATCTGCGACAAGTACGGGATCGTCTTCATCCTGGACGAGGTCATGGCCGGGTTCGGGCGGACCGGTGAGTGGTTCGCGGCCGACCTGTTCGACGTCGTACCGGACCTGATGACCTTCGCGAAGGGCGTGAACTCCGGGTATGTGCCCCTGGGCGGAGTCGCCATCTCCGGGGCGATCGCGGAGACCTTCGCCAAGCGGCCGTACCCGGGCGGGCTGACGTACTCGGGGCATCCGCTGGCGTGTGCGGCGGCCGTCGCGACGATCAACGTCATGGCCGAGGAGGGGGTCGTCGAGAACGCGGCCAGGCTCGGGCGGGACGTCGTCGGGCCCGCGCTGCGGGAGTTGGCCGAGCGGCATCCGTCGGTGGGCGAGGTGCGGGGCGTCGGCATGTTCTGGGCCGTGGAGCTGGTGCGCGACCGGGAGACCCGGGAGCCGCTCGTGCCGTACAACGCGGCGGGCGAGGCGAACGCCGCCATGGCCGCGTTCGGGGCCGCCGCGAAGAAGCAGGGGCTGTGGCCGTTCATCAACATGAACCGGACCCATGTGGTGCCGCCGTGCAACGTGAGCGAGGCGGAGCTGAAGGAGGGGCTGGCGGTCCTGGACGCCGCGCTGGCGGTCGCTGACGAGTACACGACGGAGTGACGGAGCGGCTGCCGGACGGCCAGGATGTAAGTGCCAAGTACCGGGGCGACTCGAACGCGTAAGGTGGCGTGCTCGTAGACATGTACGAGCACGCCAACCCCGACGCGACGAGGGAGACGCCCCAAACCATGCCCGCCAGCAGCGGCAACGGCGCCGTGACCCGCAGCACCCTGCGGCAGCAGATCGCCGACGCACTCCGCGACGAGGTGCTGGCCGGGAGACTGCAGGCGGGGCAGGAGTTCACGGTGAAGGAGATCGCCGAGCAGTACGGCGTCTCCGCGACCCCCGTCCGTGAGGCGCTGGTCGACCTCTCCGCGCAGGGGCTCCTCGAAGCCGACCAGCACCGGGGGTTCCGGGTGCACGAGTACACGGTCGAGGACTTCCGCGGGATGATCGAGGCCCGCAGCCTGGTCACCGACGGGATGTTCCAGGCGCTCGACGACGGCCACAAGGGGTACCGGGGGCTCGACGACCCCCGCGGTGCGGCCGCGGTCGCGGGAGTGCTGCGGCGGGGCGAGGAGGCACGGCGCGCCGCCGACGCCGGTGACCTCACCATCCTGATCGGCTACGACCTGCGCTTCTGGCGTGAGCTGAGCGTGCTCTTCGGCAACCCCTATCTCACCGACTTCCTGCAGCGGCTACGCGTGCAGACCTGGGTGTGCACCGTGCAGCATGTGCGCCGGCTGACCGATCTGCGCGGCCGGCTGTGGTCCCGGCACACCGATTTGGCCGCCGCCCTCGCCGACCGCGACATCGTGACCGCCCGGACGATCGTCTCCGCGTACAACACGCACTCCCTGGAGCTGGTCGAGCGCACGGGGCAGGGCTGAGACCTCTCGGGGGCGTGTCCCTCGGGCCGGGTCCCCCCAGTTGCCGCACCGGCGGGAATTCGCCGACCCACGCCGCCTCCCGGGTGAGCCGGGCGGGTCCGGGTAGGGAACGTGCACGAGCCGAGCGGGACGGGGCAGGTCGGGAATCGCGCGGGGGGAGCCGACCGGGCGCCGCACCGATTACCCTGCCTTGACCACCGTGCGGCCACCACCGTGCGCCGCGAGTAACCGACGCGAGTAACAGAGGAGCTGTCTTTTGGCCTGTGACCTGTGGCTGGTGCCGCTCGTCGACGTGTTGTGCCACACCCCGGACAACCCGTTCGCCGAGGAACTCGCGCAATACAACAAGGTGCTCGCCGAGGCCGGGCTGCCGCCGGTGCCGGTGTACCAGTACATGCCGGGCCTGTCCGGCGACGTCGCCCCGGTGGCCGGGTTCGACTACGACGCCCTGCACTTCCTGCGCCGCGCCTATCTGCTCCAGGTCTGCGGGCTGCCGGTGACTCCGGTGGACGAACTGGGCGGCGACTACGAGCAGTTGCTGGAGATGTTCGAGACGACGGCCCAGCAGTCGCACCTGGTCTGGCACTACGACCACGCGGGCGCGTACGTCCCCGTCGACTTCCCGCACCCCCTCGCCAACGACGAACTCCTCGCGGCCGGCGGCCCGTTGGGCTCCGCCCAGACCCTGCTGCGGGAGCTGGAGCTCGTGGCTCCGACCATCGGCATCGACCCCGCCAACCCGCCGGCGCCCCCCGAACCGCCCCTCGCCCCCACGGAGCTGGAGGAGCCCGCCGTACCGGCTCCCTACGACCCCAGCCCCTTCGCCCGTGAGCGCCACGTCTGGCTCGGGCTGCACGCGGCGGCGACGCGGAGCCTGGCACAGGGGTCGATGATCATCTTCAGCTGAGGGTCAGTGCCCCAGCTGGGAGAGGCCCTTCTGCACGTCGTCGAGGTTCATCACCGGGGTGTAGCTGATCTCGGCGCCGAGGTTGAGGAAGAAGGGTTCACTGAGCACCGGCATCTGGGAGCTGTCCTGCATGTCGAAGACGAGGAACGCGGTGCGCTTGCCGTGGTCGGCGGTGAAGTAGGCCGCCTCGGGCTTGATCTGCTCCACCGACTCCTGGATCAGTTTGCCCAGGCTGCCGTTCCGGATGGCCTCGTTCGCCTTCTCCGTGTCCATCGATGCCTTGAGCAGTACGCGCATCACACTCACCTTCTTCTGGTCGCCATACGCTGATGCACTGTCCAAGGATATGCCTGTATGTGGCTTTTCTCCTTGGCTGCTACGGCGGGAGCGGAAGGTGCTGGGGCGGCCGGGGCGGGCGTTCGCCCGGTGGGCCGAGGTCCACCGGGCGAAGTTCGCGGGATGATCCGCGGTTACTTGATGGTCCAGCCCACGCTGCCGACGCCCGTGCTGTAGATCGCGCAGACGCCGGAGGACTCGCTGTACTGGCCCGGCGACAGCGTCACCCACTGCCCGGAGACGTCGGGGGCCCAGCCGCAGACGACCTCGGCGCGGAAGGTGACGTTGTGATCGGTGTTGTTCTGGCAGCCTGCGATGCCGTGGTCCGGGTTGTTGTTGTGCACCCAGCCCTCACAGTCGACGGTTCCCTGGACGCCGGCCGACGCGGCCTGAGCCGGAACGGCCACGGCACCGACGGTCAATGCCAGCGCCGAGACCGTGGTGGCCAGGCCGGCGGTGAGGATGCTCTTCCTACGGTTCACTGTGTGCCCCCGTGAGGTTGTTGGTTCGCGTTGCTGACCTCAGTGAAGGGCACCCGGAGCGGCGCGTGAACCTGAGACTTGTCAGGGTGGCCTGGGACAAGAGGCCGTCAGAAAAGGGGAATGCCCAAAGGGCCCACTCCGCGAGTAAGCGATCAACTACTCTGTGTGGCTCAGCCCGGCTTCGGGTGGAAGGGGCGCATCATGACGTTGATGGCTGAGCGACCGACGATCAACAGCACCGAACCCCCCAGCTTCGAGGACCTGCTGAACGACCTCGACAGGCTGGACGTGCTGGACGGCTACAAGGCCGAGATCATCAAGAAAAGCATCGTCATGTCGCCGTGGCCGAAGGGGTACTACATCCGGGTGATGAATCTGGTGTGCCGGCAATTGCAGGCACACCTCCCTGAAGACCACTTCATCAGCCAGACTCCGAACCTTTTCGTCTTTCCTGGGGTTGAGCGAGCCTACGGGCCGGACATCCACGCAGCACACGAGCAGACACTGGAGACAGCAAGCAACCGCCTGGACGGCGAGGCCCTCTCCTTCGTCGCCGAGCTGACGTCCTCCGCCACCCGCGACAACGACCTGACCGACAAGGTCGAGATGTACGCCAGGGCCGGTGTCCCCGTCTACCTGATCCTCGACATGCAGGAGCAGAAGGCCACCGTGCTCTGGGAACCGGCAGCCCAGGGGTATCGAGCCCGCTGCAGCATGCCCTTCGGCGAGAAGATCGACATCCCCGCCCCGTTCAGCTGCCCCCTCGACACCACCGGTTTCCAAGCCCCACCCGGGACCTGACCCTCACGTCGACTCCCGCACCACCAACCGACAAGGCACCGTCCGCCCCCCCGGCGTCGCGTTCGCCTCGTCTATCGCCTCCAGCAACCGCAGCGCCGCGATCCGCCCGATCTCCGCGAGGCTCATGTCGATCGTGGTGAGCGGAGGCCGGCTCGCCAGGGCCATGGTGTCCCAGTTGTCGTAGCCGACGACGGCGATCTCGCCCGGGACCCCCACGCCCCGTTCCCGCAGCGCGTCCGCGACCCCGCGGGCTATCTGGTCGTTGCCGCAGAAGAACGCGTCGGTGTCGGGGGCGGTGCGCAGGACCGCGTCGGTGGCGCGGCGGCCCCAGGCCTCGCTCCACTCGCCGAAGTGGACGCGGCCGGTGGACAGGCCGAGGCCGGCCGCCTCCAGGTGACCCACGGCATGGTGGGCGCGGTCGCGGGCAGCTGCGTGGTGTTCGGGGCCGGTGACGTGGGCGACGCGGGTGCGGCCGGTGGACAGGAGGTGGTCGACGGCCAGTTGGGCGCCGCCCTTGTCGTCGGAGACGACCGAGGTGTCGGCGGGGTTCGTCGACGGGGACAGCGCGTAGACCACGGGGATCGACTCCAGGCCCGTGATGCCGGTCAGGGGCGGGCGCGCGTCCGTGCGGCGGCCGGTGACGATGATGCCGTCCACCCGGCGGTCCATGAGGTTGCGCAGGTGGTGCTGTTCGCGGATGGCGTCGCCGCGGGTGTCGCACAGCAGGACCGAGATCTTGCCGGCGCCGAGCGCGTCCTCGGCGCCGAGGAGGACCGGGGTGCTGAAGCGGCCTATGCCGTCGGTGGTCATCAGGCCGACGGTCCAGCTGCGGCCGGTGTGCAGGCTCTGGGCGTGCTGGTTGGGGCGGAAGCCGAGGGTGGCCACCGCGTCCAGTACCCGCTGCCGGGTTTCCGGGCGCATCCGGCCGGCGCCGCTCAGCGCCTTCGAGGCCGTGCCCACGCTGACGCCCGCGAGCGCGGCGACGTCGGAGAGCCTGGCCCGGCCGGTGAGGGGAGAGCCTGGAGCACCTGCGGCAGGGATCACGAGCAAACCTTTTTTCTGTACGACGGCAGCGTCGACGGCGGCAACGGTGCACACCATCGTGACAGGAGCCGCAGCCGAGTGCCACTCCTTGGGCAAGTTGAAAAAACTCCTGCCGCAGCTCTTGACCCGAATTCCTCGCTGCCCTCTACTTTCCGCTCAGGAAAACGGTTGCTCAACCACGCTCCTTCCTCACGCTCCCTCACTCGGAGGACCATGTCCCGCACCAGCTCCTCCCCACCCGCTCCCGCCGGTTCCGCCGGCTCCGCCGGCCCGGTCCGTCTCGGCCCGGACGCCCGTGCCGTGCTGCGTCCCGCCGTCGTCGGTCTCGACGCGGGCTTCTGGCTCACCCGGCGCGAAGTGAACGCGCGCACCTCCATCCCGCAGGGGCCCGAACTGCTGGAGTCCGCGGGCAACTTGCACAACCTGCGGCTTGCCGCGGGCATCGGCGAGGGTGAGTTCCAGGGCGCGTACCCCTTCGTCGACACGGACGTCTACAAGTGGTTGGAGGCCGCGGCCTGGCAGCTCGCGCAGGGGGACGACGGCGATCTGGAAGCCCACGTCGACCGGATCATCGGCCTCGTCGCCGGCGCCCAGCAGCCCGACGGTTATCTCAACACCTGGTTCCAGCTGGTCAAGGGCGGCGAGCGGTACCAGGACCTGCGCTGGGGTCACGAGTTGTACTGCGCGGGGCATCTCATCCAGGCCGCCGTCGCACACCACCGGGCCACCGGGCGGCCCGAACTCCTCGATGTGGCACGGAGGTTCGCCGACCAGGTCGACTCCGTCCTCGGTCTCCCCGGCAGCGGCAAGCCCATCGACGGCATCGACGGCCACCCGGAGGTCGAGACCGCCCTGGTCGAGCTGTACCGGGAGACCGGTGAGCGCCGCTACCTCGATCTCGCCGCCTACTTCGTCGACCGGCACGGCCACGGCCTGCTCGGCGGCGAGGCCTACTGCCAGGACCGCGTGCCGGTGCGCGAGGCGACCGACGTCGAGGGGCACGCCGTACGGCAGTTGTATCTGCTGGCGGCGGCCGCCGATCTCGCCACCGAGGCCGGCGATGCCGAACTCCGCACCGCCGTCGAGCGGTTGTGGCACGCCATGACCACCACCAAGACCCACATCACCGGCGGGCTCGGTGCCCATCACGACGAGGAGGACTTCGGGGACCCGTACGAGCTGCCCAACGAGCGTGCGTACTGCGAGACCTGTGCCGCCATCGCCTCGATCCAGTGGAGCTGGCGCATGGCCCTGCTCACCGGCGAGGCCCGCTACTCCGACCTGATCGAACGCACCTTGTACAACGGCTTTCTGGCCGGGGTGTCGCTGGACGGCGAGCGCTGGCTGTACGTCAACCCGCTCCAGGTCCGCGACGGGCACACCGACCCCGGTGGCGACCAGTCGGCCCGCCGCACCCGCTGGTTCCGCTGCGCCTGCTGCCCGCCCAACGTCATGCGGCTGCTGGCCTCCCTGGAGCACTACCTGGCCAGCGGCGACGACGGGGGTCTGCAGATCCACCAGTACGTCAGCGGGCGCTACACCGCCGAAGGCATCGCCGTCCGCTGCGAGACCGACTACCCCTGGCACGGCTCGATCGCTTTCACCGTCGAGGAGACCCCGGCCGACCGGCCCTGGACACTCTCCCTGCGCGTCCCGCAGTGGTGCCGCGAGGTGCGGGTGCGGTGCGGGGAGGAGTCGTACGACGGTCCCGTGGACGACGGCTGGCTGCGCCTCGAGCGGACCTGGGCGCCCGGCGACCGGGTCGTTCTGGAGCTCGCGCTGGAGCCGCGCCTGACCGCCGCCGACCCGCGCGTGGACGCCGTACGCGGCTGCGTGGCGATCGAGCGCGGGCCGCTCGTGTACTGCCTGGAGCAGGTCGACCACCCGGGTGGCGGCCTGGACGACATCGTCATCGACACCACGCGTCCGCTCGCCGTGAAGCACCGGCCCGACCTGCTCGGCGGCGTGATCACCGTCGTGGCCGCCGGCCGGCGGCGCGACATCCCGGACCCGGGCTGGTGGCCGTACGGGCCGGCCGACAGCTCTCCGCGACAAGGCGGCGAGCCCGTCGAGTTGACCGCCGTCCCCTACTACGCCTGGGCCAACCGCGAAGACGGCAGTATGCGCGTCTGGCTGCCCACCTCCTGACACCCTCGCCCTACGAACATCGAGGTCAGCCCAGTGATATCCACCCGCCGCACACTCCTCGCCGCGCTCACCGTCGTCGGCGCGCTCACCTCCGTCACCGCCTGCGGAGGCGGGTCCGACTCCTCGGGCTCGACCGACGCGTCCGCAGGGACGTACACGTTCTGGGACCCGTACCCGCAGTTCGACGCGTCCTCCCCGTGGGGCAAGCTCGTCGCCGGATGCGGGACGAAGGCCGGGGTGACCGTCAAGCGCACCGCGTACGACACCACCGACCTGGGCAACAAGGCGCTGCTGGCCGCCCAGCAGGGCAACGCGCCCGATGTGATGCTCGTCGACAACCCGGTCGTCTCGACGCTGGTGGAGGCGGGGATCCTCAACAGGACGAGCGACCTCGGCCTCGACACGAAGTCGATCCAGAAGAACATCATCGGCGCGGGCACGATCGACGACGCCGCGTACGGGGTGCCGATCGGCGCCAACACGCTCGCCCTCTACTACAACAAGAAGGTCCTGTCCGCCGCGGGCGTCGACCCTGCCTCGATCAAGGACTGGAACTCCCTCACGGCGGCGCTGAAGAAGGTCAAGGCGGCCGGGAAGAAGGGCATCACCTTCTCCGCGATCAACACGGAGGAGGGCAGCTTCCAGTTCCTGCCCTGGTTCTGGGGCGCGGGCGGTGACCTCACCGAGCTGGACTCCGCGAAGGGCGTGGCCGCGCTGTCGCTGTGGAAGGGCTGGGTGGACGAGGGGCTGGCCCCCAAGGACGTTCTGCAGAACACGCAGACCACCAGCTGGCAGGAGTTCGCCACCGGCGACTACGCGTTCGGCGAGAACGGCACCTGGCAGCTCGGCAACGCCGAGAAGGCCGGTTTCGACTACGGCATCATCAACGTGCCCGGGCAGAGCGGTGGTTCGGCGCCGGTGCCGACGGGCGGCGAGTTCGTCACCGTGCCCGTGCAGAAGGACACCGCGCGCTACGACGTCAGCAAGAAGATCGTCATGTGTCTGACCAGTGACGCCAACCTGCTGCCGACGGACACGACGCTGGCGTACGTGGCGCCGACGGCGGCGGTGCAGGCCGAGCAGGTGAAGCAGAACGCGAAGCTCAAGCCGTGGGTGGACGCGGTGGCCGCGGCCCGTGGCCGTACCAGCGGTGGTCTGGGCACGAAGTACCCGACCATCTCCCAGCCGATGTGGACCGCCGTCCAGGCGGCCCTCTCCGGCAGCAAGAGCCCCCAGGCCGCGATGGACACCGCGCAGGCGAGCGCGCGGAAGAACTGAGGCCGACACCATGACCATCGCCCGCGTCGACCGGCCGCGGCCGGCGTCGGCCGTGGCGAAGGCGTCCGGCTCCGCGCCCGCCCTGCCGCACCGCAGGCAGCGACGCCGGAGCCGACTGACCGCGCTCGCCTTCGTCGCCCCGCTGATCGCCTACCTCGCCGCCTTCTACCTCTATCCCCTCTACCGCAACCTCGACCTGAGCCTGCGCGACTACACCGTGCGGTCGTTCGTGGCGGGGGACGCGCCCTTCTCCGGCTGGGACAACTTCCAGAAGGTCCTCGACGACCCGACGTTCCGTCCGGCGCTGCGCCACACGATGGTCTTCACCTTCGTGTCGATCGCCTTCCAGTACGTCATCGGGCTCGCCCTCGCGGTCTTCTTCAACCGGCACTTCCGGCTCGCCCCCACCCTGCGGGCCCTGTTCCTCATCCCGTGGCTGCTGCCGCTGATCGTGTCGGCGTCGACGTGGTCGTGGATGTTCAACAGCGAGTCGGGGGTGCTGAACTACTTCCTGCACTTCTTCGGGGTGGATCCCGTCGGCTGGCTCACCTCGCCGGACTGGGCGCTGACCTCGGTGATCGTCGCCAACATCTGGATCGGCGTCCCGTTCAACCTGGTCATCCTCCACAGCGGGCTGCAGAACATCCCGCCGGAGCTGTACGAGGCGGCGGCCCTGGACGGGGCGAGCGCCTGGCAGGTGTTCCGCCGGATCACCTTCCCGCTGCTGCGGCCGGTGTCGGCGATCACGCTGCTGCTCGGGCTGGTCTACACCCTCAAGGTGTTCGACCTGATCTGGATCATGACCAAGGGCGGACCGGGTGACGCCTCCTCCACGCTGGCGACCTGGTCGTACCAGCTCGGGTTCGGCACGCTGCTGCCCAAGTTCGGTCCGGGCGCCGCGGTCGGCAACCTCCTCATCCTCATCGCCCTCGTCTTCGGCCTGCTGTACATCCGCGTCCAGAGGAGGCAGGAAGCGTGAAGTCGCGCCGCTACACCGTCATCGGTCTTCTCCTCACCGCGCTGATGCTGTTCCCGGTGTACTGGATGCTCAACGTGTCCCTCACCCCGCAGCAGGACATGCGCAAGAACCCGCCCGACCTGCTGCCGCTGCATCCGACCTTCGAGGGCTACCGGGCCGTCCTCGACGACCAGTTGCCCTACCTCGGCACCAGCCTGCTCATCGGCCTCGGCACTGTCGCGCTCACCCTGCTCCTCGCCGCCCCGGCCGGCTACTCCCTGGCGAAACTGCGCCCGCTCGGCGGCGGTGCCCTCGGCCTGGTGCTGCTGATCGCCCAGATGATCCCCGGGATCGTCATGGCGATGGGCTTCTACGGGATCTTCCTCGACCTGGGCCTGCTGAACTCCTGGTGGGGCCTGATCATCGCCGACTCCACGATCGCCGTGCCGTTCGGCGTGATGATCTTCACGGCGTTCATGTCGGGCATCCCCGGTGAGCTGATCGCCGCCTCCCGCATCGACGGCGCGGGCACCTTCCGCACCTTCTGGTCGGTCGTGCTGCCGGTGAGCCGCAACGCGCTCGTCACCGTCTCGCTCTTCAGCTTCCTGTGGGCCTGGTCCGACTTCGTCTTCGCCAACACCCTCGACGGCGGCGGCGACCTGAGGCCGATCACCCTCGGCATCTACAAGTACATCGGCAACAACAACCAGGAGTGGAACGCGATCATGGCCACCGCCGTCGTCGCCTCCGTCCCCGCGACTGTCCTGCTGGTCCTCGCACAGCGCTACGTGGCCGCGGGTGTGACCGCGGGCGCGGTGAAGGACTGAAGACCCTTCCCTGTTTCCCTCCCTTGTTTCCCTCCCTTGAGGAGAACTCCCTGTCATGAGCCGCACAAGAATGTCGACCGCCGTCCTGGGCGTCGCCGCCCTGGCCGCCACCGCCGCCCTCGCCACCTCAGCCCCGGCCGAGGCGGTGCCCACCTCCGCCACCACCCTGGTGGTCAACGCCAACCAGACCCTGCGCTCGGTCACCCACGTCGGCACGGGCAGCCTCTACGGCCTCGCCGACAACAGCAGGCCGGCCGACAGCGTGGTCAACGCACTCAAGCCGCACACGTTCGTGCAGATGGCCCCGGGCGGCTCCCAGCTGCCCAACGGTGAGCCCTCCCCCGCCGGTGACGCGCTCGTCGTCGCGCCGAAGGCAGCCCGGGCCGGCGCCAAGGTGGTCGTACGGATGCCGGACTGGTACCCGAACTTCCCGTACAAATGGGTGAGTTGGAGCGACTGGCTTTCGGCGGTCGACAAGCAGGTCGCCTCCGTGCAGTCCTCCGGCGCCACCAACATCTCCGCGTACGAGCTGTGGAACGAGCCCGACTGGACCTGGGACACCGCCAACGCCGGTGCCTTCAACGCGGGGTGGGCGCGCACGTTCAAGCAGGTTCGTACGAAGGACACCAAGACGCCGATCCAGGGCCCGAGCTACTCGGCCTGGAACCAGTCCTGGATGAGCTCGTTCCTCACCGACGCGAAGGCGAGCGGCACCGTCCCCGAGGTCATCGCCTGGCACGAGCTCCAGGGCAGCAAGGACATCGCCGCGCACGTCTCGGCGTACCGCGCGCTGGAGTCGAGCCTCGGCATCAGCCCGCGGCCCATCTCCATCGAGGAGTACGGCACGCCCGACGAGATGGGCAACTCCGGCGCCCTCATCGGCTACGCGGCGAAGTTCGAGCGGACCGGCGTGCGCGATGCCGAGCTGGCCTTCTGGAACCACTACGGCACCCTCGGCGACACCCTGACCGACACCGGCGGATCGCCCAACGGGTCCTACTGGACGTACAAGTGGTACGGCGACATGTCCGGGAACATGCTGGTCACCACGCCTCCCGCCCAGACCGGCATCGACGGTCTCGCCTCCCTCAACGGCGGCGGCAACCAGATCAGCGTCATCGCCGGCGGCTGCACCGGCTCCTGCGCGGTGACGGTCAACGGGCTGTCGTCCCTGTCGGCCTTCGGCGGCACGGTGCACGTGAAGCTGGAGTACAGCCCGCACACCGGCCGTACGACCGCCTCCCCCGGCCCGATCACCATCTCCGACGCCGACTACACCGTGTCGGGCGGCTCCATCACCGTGCCGGTGACGATGAACGCCTCCGACGGCTACCACCTGGTCGTCACCCCGAGCGGCACCAACACCTCGCTGGCCGGGCGCTACCAGGTCACCAACAAGAACAGCTCCCTCGCCCTGGGCACCCTCGGCGCGGGCACCGCTCAGGGCACCTCGGTCGTCCAGGCCACGTCCACCACCGGAACGGACCAGAACTGGACGCTGGCGGCGGCCGGTTCGGGCCTGTACAAGATCGTCAACCAGAAGAGCGGTCTGGTGCTCGGCATCAACACCATGAGCACCGCGGACGGCGGCACCGCCCTGATCTGGGGTGACAACGGCACCGCCGACCACCTCTGGCAGGTCATCCCGGCCCGCGACGGCTACTACAAGATCGCCAACTACAACAGCGGCCGCCTGCTCGGCGTCGACCAGATGAGCACGTCCTCCGGCGCCCAGGTCCTGCAGTGGGCCGACAACGGCACCGCGGATCACCTGTGGAGGCTGACCTCACGCTGACACCGGATCACCAGGTACGAGGACGCCCCCGGATGTCGGCCGGGGGCGTCCTCATGCGGTGTGGGGTAGGCAGCCGGCCCCTACCGGAAGTCCCCCACGCGACACCGCCCCCGCACGCCTCCCCACGCACCGGCTCTCACCAGCGGATTCAAGGTTTCCCCAAGGTTTCCCGAAGGCCGCCCCGGCACTGTGAAGGCTCCGCCCGGGAAATGCGCGAAGAAGTCCGGGCGGATTCGTCCGCGTCGGAAAACCGATACCCGACTTCACGGGAGAGACAATGATCCGCAAGTTCACCACGTCCGTCCTCGCGGCCACCGCTGTACTCGGTGCGGGCCTGTCGGCCGTCGTCACCACACCGGCGAGTGCCGCCCCCACCAGGGAAGATGCCGCTGCGGCCGACGTGTGTCTCTGGTTCCCTGACGGTCCGCGTGGCGCCTCCGTCATGGTCACCAAGGACAAGGCGGCGACTCACTCCGGGCCGGCCGCGGTGTGCGCCGTGGGCGACCACCTCGCCTTCGGTACTTACGTCAAGATCGAATGCAAGTACACCAATTCATCGGGCAATTTGTGGTATTACACCGACCACTCGTGGATCTACAGCCCGTATCTGACCACGCCCTCCGGTACCGTCCGGAGCTGTGGTCAGCCCAGCTGAGCGGATTCCACTGGCTGGAATGGCATGGTGCTGATCTCACCGGAGCCGACCTGAGCCGACCTGAGTGGCGTCTGTCCCGGGGTGGATCATCAGATCCAGGTGGGCACGTGCCCGTCGGCGTAGCGGGCGCCGAAGCCGCCGTGGGGCAGGATCTCGTCGATGGCCTTGAGGTCGGCCTGGGTGAGGGTGAGGTCGGCGGCGCCGGTGTTTT
This sequence comes from Streptomyces sp. NPDC050997, assembly GCF_040660135.1. NCBI lineage: Bacteria > Bacillati > Actinomycetota > Actinomycetes > Kitasatosporales > Streptomycetaceae > Streptomyces > Streptomyces sp. NPDC050997. The sequence continues at coordinate 604,281 of NZ_JBFAGK010000002.1, read as the reverse complement.
CCTCGATGCGCTTCGGGCTGCGGGTGCCGGGGATGGGCACGATGTGCTCGCCCCGGGTCAGGAGCCAGGCCAGGGCGAGTTGGGAGACGGTGGCACCCTTGGCCGCCGCGAGCTCGGCGAGCCGGTCGACGGCTTCGACGTTCTTCTCGAAGTTGCCCGGCTGCCAGCGCGGGTCGACGTTGCGTATGTCGGTGGCTTCGTACTGGTCGGCGGGCTTGGCGGTGCCGGTGATGAACCCGCGGCCGAGGGGGGAGTAGGCGACGAAGCCGATACCGAGGTCGTCCAGGGTGGGGAAGAGCTGCTCGACGTCCCGTTCGAACAGGGAGTACTCGGTCTGCAGGACGGAGACCGGCTGCACGGCGTGCGCCTTGCGGATCGTCTCGGGTCCGGCCTCGCTGAGGCCGAAGTACTTCACCTTGCCCGCGTCGATCAGCTCCTTGACGGTGCCCGCGACCTCCTCGATGGGCACCTCGGGGTCGACGCGGTGCTGGTAGAAGACGTCGATGTGATCCACGCCGAGGTAGCGCAGGCTGTTGTCGGCGACCTTGCGGATGTTGTCGGGCCGGCTGTTGAGAGCGCCGCCGATCTGCTCGGGAGGCACGGACATGTCGACACCGAACTTGGTGGCCAGGACCACGTCGTCGCGGAAGTCCCTGACCGCCGTGCCGACCAGGATCTCGTTGGATCCGGTGCCCCAGCCGTACATCTCGGCGGTGTCGAAGAAGGTGACGCCCAGGTCGTGCGCGCGGCGCAGGGCGGCGACGCCGGCCGCCTCGTCGGTGGGTCCGTAGGCCATCGTCAGGCCCATCGCGCCGTAGCCGATCGCCGAGACCTCAAGGCCCTGGCTTCCCAGTGTCCGGTTCTGCATGGTGCACTCCTGTGAAAGGTGATTTTTGGCGGACCGTTGTGTCAGTGCGTTGCGGCGGTCAGTCCGGCGCGGTGGATGCGGGTGTGCTCGGCGACGCGTCGGCCGAGGTGGCGGGCGGTGTTCAGGTCTGCGTCGTGGACCGCGGGGGTGTCGTTGAAGCTTTGTGCGGCGGCGCCGAGGTAGAAGCCGAGGCGGTTGTCGTCCTGGGGGCTGGAGGTGGTGGTGTTCCAGCCCGGCAGGAGGTTCAGGCTCACCCAGAGCATTCCGTGCTGGGCCGCCAGGAGCGAGAGGTACTGCAGGGTGTGCAGCTTGTCGCCGCTCATGGAGCCGGAGTTGGTGAATCCCGCCGCGAGCTTGTCGCTCCAGGCGCGGGTCATCCACCGCTTGCTGCTGGCCTCGGCGAAGGCATGGAACGCCCCCGACGCGGTGCCCATGTAGGTGGGGGTTCCGAAGATGATGGCGTCCGCGGCGTCCATCAGTTCCCAGTCGGCGTCGCTGAGGGAGGCGACGTCCACGGGGTGGACCTGCGCCCCGGCGATGGAGCGTGCGCCGTCCGCGACGGCCGTGGCGATCTGCGCGGTGTGGCCGTAGCCGGAATGCGACGCGATGACGATCGAGATGTCGGACACGGGTGTTCCTCTCCTGCCGCGATGGCGGCGTGTTCGGTGGTGGTGCCGGCGGACGACGGGCTGCCTGCTGCGGCGGCCGGCCGCACTGCTCCACGCTTCGGGGACCGGCGGCCCGGGCCAGGGTGTGGCGCATGTCCGGGTGTCCCGGACGGCGCCGGCCTATCAGCATGGATCGACGTTCCGCTAAAAACGGTAGCACCGGTAGGGCGGTGGTACGCAAATTGGGATATCGTTGTTCCATGAACGAGGGACGACGCGCCGCGCGGCGCCATGTACTGCAGGTGGCCGCCAAGCTCTTGGAGGAAGGCGGCAGCGAGGCGGTCTCCACGCGCGCCGTCGCCGCAGCCGCGGGCATCACGGCCCCCGCGCTGTACCGGATGTTCGACGACAAGGACGGACTCCTGGCCGAGCTGGCCGCCTACGGGTTCGAGATGTACCTGGCCGAGAAACGCGAGGCACTGGCGCTGACCCCCGACGACCCGGTGGCAGACCTCTACCGCGGCTGGGACCTGCACGTCGACTTCGGAGTGCAGCACCCCGCGTTCTACATGCTCATGTACGGCACTGTGCAGCCCGGGCGGCGGCCCCCGGCCGCGGACGAGGCGCACGCCCTGCTGGTGAGACTGCTGGCCCGGGCGGCCGACGCCGGACGCCTTCGGGTTCCGGTGGAGCAGGCGACCCGCGTCATCCACGCGGCGACAACGGGTGCCACGCTGGCGCTGATCGGCGAAGGGCCCTCGGAGCGGGACTTGACCACTTCGGCACGGCTGCGGGACACCGTCATCGCCTCGATCACCACGGACCCGCCCGCCTCATCCGGGTCGGACCTGGCCTCGCGCGCACTCGCCCTCGACGCCGCACTTCAAACCGCGCTCACCACCGGGCCCCCGGCTGCGGGCACCGGGATACCTCTGCGAGACACGGAGACGGCTCTGCTGCGCGAATGGCTGCAGCAGCTGGCAGGCTGAACCGGCCACGCGTTCCGCAGAGGGTGAGCGCAGTCAGTTACGCCGACCGCCCGGTGGGCGTTCAGTCGCAGGGGACGGCTGCGAAGTCCTCCAGCAACTGGCCGCCAGTCACCACGAGCCAGATCAGCCGTACGTATCTCACGGCCAGAGTTCAAAAATACTGACTCAGTGATGGCCCTGATCATGGCCGCACCCGCCGGTGGGCCACCTGCCTCTCCGTCCGCTACAGAACGTCACGGATCACCGGTCCGGACGGGTGGGGAGGCGGCCTTGCCGGCTCTTCGCTGTCCATGGTCGGCGAAGAGGCCCTCCCGATGACCAAGAAGCAGTTACAGAACGCGCTCGACCGCTGACACAACACCTCACCGACTGGGCGGCCCGGGCGAGGCGGGCGGGCCGCGAGCTGCCGGGCCTGAAAGCCAGCGGGTGACTGAACCGAGTTCGGAAGGCCGCCCGGCGGCGCGTGGCCTGCGCTACTGCCGCGCAGGGCCTGCGGGCCGTGGTCGCCAGATCAGTGCTGCCTGATGCGTCGTCAGATCGCGGTGAAACCGCCGTCAGCGGCGACCACGGCTCCCGTGACGAAACTGGAGCGGGGCGAGACGAGGAAGCACAGGACCTCGGCGATCTCCTCAGGCTGCGCCACACGTCCCAGTGGCTGCGCGGCGGCGAAGGACGCCAGGTAGGCGCGGCTGTCGGGGCGGATCGTGTCGAGGAAGTCCGTCTCGATGACGCCCGCGGCCACGAGGTTGGCGCGGATGCCCAGCGGGCCGCCCTCGACGGCGAGCACCTTGGTCAGTTGGGCCAGAGCGCCCTTCGACGCACTGTAGGCGACGCCTTCGGGCAGGGCGACGGTGGAGGCGTACGAGCCGGTGCTCACGATGGCGCCGCCGGCGCGGCTCTTCATGGCCCGGAATGCCTCGCGGGCGCAGAAGAAAGAGCCGCGGGCGTTGACCGCCATCACGGTGTCCCAGTCCTCGGCCGTGGTTTCGGTGACGGGCTTGTTCTGGGTGCGCCCGGCATTGTTCACGAGGATGTCCAGCCCGCCGAAGGCGTCCAGCGCCCTGGCCACCGCGCGGTGGGCGGTCTCCTCCTGGGTGATGTCACCGTTTGTCGTGATGACACCGGGAAACTCCTCCGCCAGGTTCGTGACGTCGGGGCGGAGGTCGAGGGCGACGACCCGGGCGCCGCGGGCGTGGAGGAGTGCCACGGTCTCCCGGCCCACTCCTCGCGCGGCTCCAGTGACGAGGGCGATTTTCCCAGCGAACTCGGCGGATTCGGATGGTGCGGCGGATGCGGTTGCAGGTGTCATGGTGCGGTCCCTGGAGAACGTGAGTGTGAGTGCAGGCGCCGGTGCAGGACACCTGAGGTGCTGTGCAGTGGTGCGGTGCGCCGACCGGGTGGGCCGCGCCGTTGACGCATTCACGGCAGGCCCACGTGGACGTCGTACGGCTGGCTTGTTCAGTGCGCGGTGAGCCCGCCGTCGACCACCAGCTCCGCGCCGGTGACGAACGAGGAGTCGTCGCAGGCCAGGAAAAGGATCGCGGGGGCGACTTCGTCGGCGCGGCCGGCTCGGCGCATGGGGGTGCGTTGGATGTCCGGCTGCTGGTCGCCTTGGTCGTCCAGGAGGTCCTGGATCATCGGCGTGGCGATCACGCCAGGATGCACCGAGTTGATCCGTACTCCCTGCCGGGCGTACTCGACCGCGGCGGTCTTGCTCAACAGGCGCACGGCCCCCTTGGACGCCTGGTAGGCCGCAGCCGCACCGCTTCCCACCAGGCCGAGTACTGACGACGTGTTGATCACCGACGCGTTGCCGCTCGCACGCAGGAGCGGCATCGCCGCCTTCATGCCGAGCCATGTGCCTTTCTGGTTCACGTCAATGACGCGGTCCCACGCCTCTTCCCGTGTGTCCTCGATACCTGGCCAGTCCAGGATGCCGGCGACGTTCACGAGCACGTCCAGCGTTCCGAACCGGTCGCGTACGACGGTGATCACTTCGTCCCACTCCCGCGCGGAGGAGACATCGAGGCGGGCAGCGACGACCTCCGCACCGCGTGCCTCGATCCGGTGGGACAGCTCCCGCAGGGGGCCTTCGGCGACATCGGTGATCACCAGTCGGGCGCCTTCGCCGGCGAAGAGCTCGGCGGTCGCTGTGCCGAGGCCGCCAGTCGCGCCTGTGATCAGCGCGACCTTGCCGTCAAGTCGTTGTCCTGTCATGGATGTGGTCCTTGATTCTCGTTGATGTCGACTGACTGTTGTGTCGGGACTTCCTGGTCCGCCGACGGCGGAGTCGCACCCCGGTACCAGGGCGGTCACGGGCCCGGCCTTCTCTACGACTGCTTCTGCTCCCGGAAGAGCACGAGGTGCTCGTGATGGAGCACTCCGTCCCGGATGTCGCCCGTGGCGGTAAAGCCGGTGTCGTCGACGTAGTCCAGGTGGTTGTCGGCCACCGTGTACCGGCCGGTGTACGCGCTGGCCCGCTCGCCGCGGGCTTCGTCGTACCGGCCGTCCGGCAGCAGCTCCTGCCGGATGTGACCATCCGCGGTCACCCACACCCCGACCACGTCGACCTGGTCGCCCACAACGGTCCCGGCCATGGCGGACTCCTCTCCTCGCACGATGTGGTCCTTCCCGCTCCACCGAGTCTGGGCAGGCCACCGGCCATCAACCAGGACGCGTGCTACCTGGGCATGGCACACCCAGGCAGCACACCGAGCCCTCACCTAGCCTGAGCACATGGACGACAACCACCTGGGAGACTTCCTGCGCGCACGCCGCGCCGACCTGCGGCCGGAGGCCGTCGGCATGGCGAGTTACGGGCCCCGCAGAGTCGCCGGACTGCGCCGCGAGGAGGTCGCCGTCCTGGCCGGAGTCAACACCGACTACTACACCCGCCTGGAACAAGGCCGCGAGCGCAACCCCTCACCCCAGGTGATCGACGCACTCAGCCGCGCACTGCACCTCGACACGGAGGCCCGCGTGCACTTGTACAGGCTGGCCGGGGCCACGCCGAACGACCGGCCCTCCGCCCATGCCACCGAGCAGGTGAGCCCAGCGCTGCGACAGCTGATGGACGGCTACCCGAACACTCCAGCGTTCCTCATGAACCGGACCCTGGACCTCCTCGCCGCCAACGCCCTGGCCGATGCGCTCTACGCCCCGTTCGATCCGGCGGACAACTTGGCCCGCATGACCTTCCTCGACCCCGCAGGCCGCAACTTCTACATGGACTGGGACCGGGCAGCACAGGCCACCGTCGCCAACCTCCGCGAGGCAACCGGATTCGACCCGGACAACCCACGGCTGCGCGAACTCGTCCGCACCCTCACCGAGGACAACGCGGACTTCAACCGTCTCTGGAACGCCCACACCGTGCGTGGCAAGACCCAGGACGCCAAACACTTCCTCCACCCGGACGTCGGCCCCCTCACCCTCACCTACCAGGCTTTCGACGTACGCGACGCCCCCGGCCAGCAGCTCGTCATCTACCACGCCGAACCAGGCAGCCCCAGTGCCCAGTCCCTCAATCTGCTCGGTTCCATCCACGCCACCCGCCGCCGGCCCGCCCCTCGGTCCCACCGCTGATCAGCCGACGGAACATGGAGATCGGTCGGCAATAGTGCCCGGTCGATTTCGCCTCCGCGTGTTTCATGGGTGGTCACTCGTGAAACACTCCGCCGCCCGGCGGTCCCTGCCGCAGAGCAAGGTGGCTGCCCGCCACGGAGGACGTGGCGGGCAGCGGTCGTTCGCTGGGAACGGGTTTCTATGAGGCCGAGAGTGTGGTGCGGGTGCCGCGGCGCCACACGTCACGCAGGTTGAGGGTGTCGCTGATCGTGGTGGTGGGGTCGCCGTCCACGAGCAGCAGGTCGGCCCGCAAGCCCTCGGCGATGCGGCCACGGTCCTCCAAGCCGAAGCGACGTGCCGGAGTGAGGGTCGCCGCGCGCAGGGCCTCGATCGGGGTGAGGCCGGCATGGACGAGGTACTGGAGCTCCTGGTGGACGCTGGCGCCGTGGACCACACCGCCCAGGAACGGCAGTGGCATGGGGGCCGCGTCGGTGCCCGCCATCAGGTCGACGCCGGCGTGGTGCAGGGCTTTGACCGAGGCCAGGACGTCCGCCAGCTTGCCTTGCGGGTAGCGGTCGTAGCTGCTGTTCAAAGTGTTCGTCCACGCCTCGTTCAGGCGTGAACCGACGCGGGGGTCCTCGGTGAGGGACGAGCCGGTGATGCCCATCATGGAGGCGTTCAGGACGATGCAGGGGACGACGAACGCGCCGGAGGCGGCGATGAGTTCGATGATCTCGTCGGTGTGCGGCTGGTCCATGAACAGGTGGGCGAAGCCGTCGATGCCGGCCTCGATCGCCATCCGTGTCGCGTCGACGGTCAGGGTGTGGGCGATGGTGAGCATCCCGTGCCGGTGCGCCTCGGCGACACCGGCGGTCAGGGTCGCCTGGTCGAGCATAGGCAGACCGGGGTGGCCCTCGACACTGCCGTCGTCGACCATGAACTTGATGTAGTCCGAGCCCGCCTCGACGAGCCGGGGGACGAAAGCGACCGCTTCTTCCGGCGTGGTGGAGAACGGCATCAGGGGCATCTCACGCGGACCATGCCGATCGTCCCGGTCGTCTGGTTCGCTGTGGCCTCCCGGGTTGAAGTCTTCGGGCATGAGTTCGCTGGGGTGGCCCCCCGGAGGAGTGATGCCGAACCCCGCGGAGCGGACATCGGCGAGGGAATCATTCTCCGTGATGTGCGCGCGGCTGGTCCTGGTATTCATGCCCTGCATCTCCAGTTCGGTGGTGATCCCGAACCGCAGCGCCAGTGCGAGTGCCTCTTCGGAGGTGTGAACATGGGCGTCGAACAGACCGGGCAGCAGTGTTCCGCCCCTGGCGTCGACGATGCCCGCCCCAGCGGGCGGTTCACCTCCGACCGCAGCGATCCGCGTGCCGTTCAGCACGACGGTGGTGTCCTCCAGCACGTGCTCACCGTCGAACACACGGCCGTTGATGATGGCTGTGATCATGACTCTCTCTTCTCCGGGCAGGCTCGTCGCTCCGCTGATGCCGAGTTCTCCCCACCGCGACAGCCACATTAATGCAACTGGCAAATCCATGCACCTTTGCACGTATCTGCAACATGCAGATGTATGCGATACACTGCGCGGGTGACCAACACGGACGCCTCCATGCCGCAGGGCCAGGCCCTCCTGGATGCCGTCGGCACGGCCTTCGCCCGGCTGAGGCGGCGCACCATGCAGGCCCCCGTCGACCCCCCTGTAGGACCCAAGGACCTCAAGCGCAACCTGGTCCTCAACATCGTCGACGAGGCAACCGGGGCGGACACGGAGATGACGGTCGGCGGGCTTGCCGACCACCTCCTGGTGGACCCGTCGGTGGCCAGCCGCATGGTGAGCGACTGCATCTCCCACGGCTACCTGGTCCGCGCGGCCTCGCAGCAGGACGGCCGCCGCACCGTGCTCCACCTCACCGAAGAAGGCACCGCCCTCCTCAACCAATTCCGCCACCAGCAGCGGCAGGCATTCGAATACATCACCCGTGACTGGCCCGAAGCCGAGCGACTCGAATTCGCACGCCTCCTCCTCAAGTACGCGGACTCCACCGCCCAGTTGCCCGCACCGGGCGGCGTCAACAGACCCCCGCTACCGCCCGTCACGTAAGGCCACCGTGCGACCGGGCCTGCTGTGCCCGCGTCAGCAGGCCGCTACCCCCATCGGCCCCGGCTCCGGTCGGCGGACTACGGCGCGTTCCGGGGCGCGGCTCGCGGCCGGGTCGACCTGGCCCGCATCGAGCGCCACTGGGAGGACATTCTGCGGATCACCGGCTCCATCCATACCGGGGCCGTGCGGGCCTACGACGTGATCCGGATGCTGTCCTGGGACGGCCGGCCGACCCCGCTGGGCGACGCGATCGCCCCCTACGGGCGGATCGCCAAGACTGGCTCCGCCCGTGAGTCGGATGGAACTTGGAACTCAGGGGTGCATGACGATCTTTCCCACATGCCCCCTGCGAGAGAGTTCATCCTGCGCCTGAGCGGCCTGGTCCAGTGAGAAGGTCGCGGCGATGACGGGCTGGATCTCTGCCCGACGAGCCAGCTCCATGAGGAGGTCGAAGTGCGTGGGCGTGTGCATCGCGGAACCGATGACCTGGGCGTTGTGCAGGTAGAGACGGCGCACATCAAAGGTCACGCCGTATCCACCGAGTGCGCCGGCGATGACCCACCGACCCCCTTCGCGCAGCAGCGGCAGCCCCTCACTCACCAGCTCGCCGGCCACGACGTCGAGTGCGACGTCGATGCCCTCCGGGGCAGCGGCGCGGATTGGCTCGGCGATGCCTCCTGCGCGGTCGATGACTTCATGCGCGCCCGCCTCGCGCACCGCGTCGATCTTGGGTCCACTACTGATGGCGATCACCCTTGCGCCGCGCGCGCGGGCGATCTGCACCAGCGCGAGGCCGACGCCGCCGGACGCTCCCGAGACCAGGGCGGTCTCTCCCTTCCTTAGCCGACCTCGCTCGACCATGCCCAGTGCCGTGCCGTAGGCGGTCGGCAACGTCGCGAGCTGGTCGTCCGTGAGCGGAGATTCCGTCACGTCGTGCACACGCTTCACCGGCGCTGTCACGTACTCGGCGTATCCGCCGTCGCGTTCGCTCCCCATCAGGCCCACCGGCCAGCCGGCCGCCGCATCGTGGCGGCCGCCGACGAGTTGTTCTGCAACCGCGGAATCGCAGCGGTCGGCGTGGATCTGATTGCTGAGCACTCAGGTGTAACCAAGCGAACCCTGTACAACCAGTTCGGTTCGAAAGACCAGCGACACTCCCGCCAAGGCCGTCACCGCACCCTTCGAGGCACTGCGGACCTGGAGCGAGACCAACACCGCGGATGCGCCTTCATCAACGCACTGGCCGAACTCCCGGACCCCTCACATCCTGCATACCGCATCGCCGCGAACCAGAAGCTCTGGCTGCTGAACCTGTTCAAGGAACTCGCCGCCACGGCGGGCTGCTCGCGCCCGGCCACCCTCGCCACCCAACTCCTCGTGCTGCACGAGGGCGCTGTCGCTACGCAGCCCCTCTCGCTCGACAGCCTTCCGGAGAGCACTGACCTGGCACGAGTCCTGGTTCAAGCCAGCACATCGCCCCGCCAGTAGAGCGTTTTCGACAAGGTGCTGTTGTTCGTCCCCGCGCACATCGTCCCGCTGCGGGGCGACGGCCAGTCGGCCGTGCCAGTCTCGGCCTTTGCGGCACAGCTGACGGTCGAGCTGTGCGGGGTGGAGCTGAACCGGGACCGGCTCGCGGAGGCGGTGGTGGCCCGCTGCCGCAGGAGCTTTGGCCGAAATCGCGACGTCCGGTTCTTATGCTCCACCGTCCATGCCAGATCTATCAGACGGTCAGGCCGGCGCTGATCAGCCAGATGTGTTCGCAGGTCGAGGATGCCTTTTGTAAATTCTCGCGGGACTCCTGCGAGGCGTGGTAGAAGGTCCGCTCGATCATCCAGCACAGGGCGCGTGCCATCGCCGACGCTTGTTCCGGTTCGGTGCCGGCCTGAATGCCGGCTCGTTCCAGGACAGCGGTGATGGCTGTGATGAACAAGTCGGCTGTACGGCTCCACAGCTCGCCGATCTCCGGCACGGTCAGGGACAGGTCGATCGCCGTGCGCATGACCAGGCCGTGCTCATTCCACAGCTCGACCGTGCGCTGCATGGCCGCCGCGATGGCCTGACGCGGCTCGTCCGTCTGCGCGGTGACCCGGGACCGTTCCCACAGATGCTCGACGGTCCGGGCCACGAGTGCCGTGACCACTTCTTGCTTGGAGCCGAAGTAGAAGTACAGGGCGCCGCGTGTGATGCCGGCGCCCTGGGCGATGTCGCCGACGGTCATGGCGTCGTAGCCCTTCCGCGTCAGCAGAGCTTCGCAGGTGTCCAGAATGGCCCGCTCCCGGACATCCCCCTTGCGCTCGGTGGTGCGACGGCTGCGCGCGGAATGTTGGCCGGGCATCAGAGCTGAGCACCCTCGGCGAAGTCGGTCGTACGCGAGAGTGTCTCCCACGCGCGGATGTCCTCGTCCACGGCCGTGCGCGCGGCGGTGACCAGCCGCAGCGCGTCCGAGCCCAGGACGAGGTGGGCCGGCGGCTGCTCGACCGTCGTGATGTGTACGACCGCTTCCCCCGCCTTGGCCGGATTGCCCAGCTGGTTCCCGCTGGCCTTCTGCCGCGCTTCGCGGATGGGGGTGAACAACTCGTCGTAGTCGTCGACGGTCCGCGCGGCACGTGCCATGGACCGTCCGGCCCAGTCGGTGCGGAAGGAGCCGGGCTCGATCGCCGTCACATGGATTCCGAACTGCGCGACCTCCTTGCCCAGCGCCTCCAGGATTCCCTCCAGGGCGAACTTGCTGCCGCAGTAGGCAGACATGCCGGGCACGGCCATGAGCCCGCCCATGGAGGTGACGGCCATCAGGTGTCCGCGGCGACGCCGGCGCATGTGGGGCAGTGCTGCCTGCAGGGTGGCCACTGCCCCGAGTACGTTGACCTCGAATTGCTGCCGCACCTCGGCCAGCGGCGTCTCCTCGAAGGTGCCCTCCAGGCCGTAGCCGGCGTTGGCGATGACGACATCCAAAGCTCCGACGCTCTGCTCTACCTCTGTGATCACATTCGAGACGGCGTCGCCGTCCGTCACGTCCAGGATGCGGCCGTGAGCGTGCCCGGGTTCGAGCTCTTCGAAGGCCCGCAGGTCCTTCTCCGAGCGGACCGTGCCGACGACGGTGTGCCCGGCGGCCAGGGCCGCTTGGGCGAAGGCACGTCCGAGGCCCGTGCTGACGCCGGTGATGAGCCACTTCTGTTCCTGCACTGTTCCTCCAAGCTGGGACTCGGAAGGAGCCTGGTTGCTCCCTCATCTCAAATTCTACACGACGTCGATTTTTATCATCGTCATGCAGATTCTGGTGACGCCTTACGGCTCCGCCAACCACCCCATAACGATCCCCCCAGGGTGAGAGCAGAGGTCGGAGGCGTGCACGAGGGCCCTCCCGCTTTCTCCGGGAGGGCCCACCCTCACCTCTTCAGCCGGGAGCACACGATGTGCAGGCGGCGCATCACGGCGAGCAGGATCAGACTTCGCCGCCGTCTCGGAGGCACCGCCATGTAGCGGGGTCGACGATGCGTCAGGCGCTGGACTTCCACCAGTCCGTCTTCTGCGGACGCACGGTCGCCGTCACCTACAAGGACGCCGGCGACCTTCGGAACGAGAACGAGGCGGACTGGGTGATGTGGGGCGAGGTGGTCGGGGACAACGGCTTCCACGTCATGGCCTACGACGTGCCCTCCCAGCTGCCCTGGGACCGGGGCGAGAACCCCTTCTTCGTCTCCGTGCGCGGCGACGACGCGGACGAGATCAGCGCCCTGTGGGAGAAGCTGTCGGACGGCTCGACGGTGGTCCGCCCCTTGGAGGCCGCACAGTGGTCGCCCTTGTACGGCATGCTCACCGACCGCTTCGGCGTCACCTGGGTCCTGGACGTCACCGCGCCCTACAACGGCTGACCCGGCCGGCTCGGCACCCCTCCCCCAGGGACCGGTCGGACGAGTTGGCGCCGAAGACACCGAGGTGGGCTGGTACGTGACGGACGGCGGGCCGATGTTCAAGACATCGGCCCGCCGTCCGGCGTTTTCTAGATGAACGAGTTGATCTCGATCGTCTCGTCCCGGCCCGGGCCCACGCCGATCGCGGAGATCGGGGCGCCGGACATCTCCTCCAGCGCCTTGACGTAGTTCTGGGCGTTCTTCGGCAGGTCGGAGAAGGACTTCGCCTTGGTGATGTCCTCGGACCAGCCCGGAAGGTTCTCGTAGACCGGCTTCGCGTGGTGGAAGTCGGTCTGCGAGTACGGGAGTTCCTCGACGCGCTTGCCGTCGATCTCGTACGCCACGCAGACAGGGATCTGCTCCCAGCCGGTCAGGACGTCCAGCTTGGTGAGGAAGAAGTCCGTCAGGCCGTTCACGCGGGTGGCATAGCGGGCGATCACCGCGTCGAACCAGCCGCAGCGGCGGTCACGGCCGGTGGTCACGCCCTTCTCGCCGCCGATACGGCGCAGCGCCTCGCCGTCCTCGTCGAACAGCTCCGTCGGGAAGGGGCCCGCGCCGACGCGGGTCGTGTACGCCTTCAGGATGCCGATGACCCGGCTGATCTTCGTCGGTCCGACGCCGGAGCCCGTGCAGGCACCGCCCGCGGTGGGGTTGCTGGAGGTGACGAAGGGGTACGTGCCGTGGTCGATGTCGAGGAGCGTGCCCTGGCCGCCCTCGAAGAGCACCACCTTGTCCTGCTCCAGCGCCTGATTGAGCACCAGAACCGTGTCGGCGACGTACGGCGCGAGCTTCTCGGCGTACGTCAGCAGCTCCTCGACCACCTGGTCCACGGCGATCGCGCGCCGGTTGTAGAGCTTGGTGAGGACCTGGTTCTTGACGTCGAGGGCCGCCTCCACCTTCTGGGTGAGGATGGACTCGTCGTACAGGTCCTGGACGCGGATGCCGACGCGGTTGATCTTGTCGGCGTAGGTCGGGCCGATGCCCCGACCGGTGGTGCCGATCTTCCGCTTCCCGAGGAAGCGTTCCGTCACCTTGTCCACCGTCACGTGGTACGGCGTGATGATGTGCGCGTTTCCGCTGATGAGGAGCTTCGACGTGTCGACGCCGCGCGCGTTCAGTCCGTTCAGCTCGGAGAACAGGACCGACGGGTCGACAACGACTCCGTTACCGATGACCGGGGTGCACCCCGGCGAGAGGATTCCGGAAGGGAGGAGGTGGAGGGCGTACTTCTGATCGCCCACGACTACCGTATGGCCGGCGTTGTTGCCGCCCTGGTAGCGCACCACATAGTCCACCGAGCCACCGAGCAGGTCGGTCGCCTTTCCCTTGCCTTCGTCACCCCACTGAGCACCGAGCAGCACAAGTGCGGGCACGCGCGTACACCCCTTCCGGGCGGGGCATGTCCAAGGTCAGGGGGTACGCGGCATGGTTGCCTCGTACACCGGCGACCTTCGTTGGCCGCAACCCGTCGGACCGGATGCCCCGGAATAGACGAAGCCCCTGGCGCAATAGCGCAAGGGGCTCTTGCACAAAGATGCTACCCGAGGAAGCGAGGCAGGACCGAGGTGGCGACTTTCGCGACGTCCGACCAGCTGCTGGTGGTCATCGATCCGGTCGCCCGGAGGATGGACGGAGAGTCCGTACGGATCGCGAAAGACGTGCTCAGCGGGGGTGCGGCGAGCATGAAGGTGTGTCTGCCGGACGGGCCGGAGGAATTCGCCCGGGCGCTGACGCGGCGCGGATCGCGGCGGCCGGTGGTCATAGGGGACGACCGCGCGCTGGTCCGGACGGTGTCCCTGCTGCACCGGCGGCGGGAGCTGGCGGAGTGCGCGCTGTCCGTGGTGCCGGTGGGCGGAGTGCTGTCGCTGGCCCGCTCCCTGGGCCTGCCCACCGGGGCGGTGGCGGCGTCGCGGGCCGTGCTGGAGGGAACCGAGCGGCGGCTGGACCTGCTGGTGGACGACAGCGACGGGGTGGTGCTCGGCGCGCTGCGGATACCGCCGGTTCTCGCGCGCGAGGCCGCGGGGGTGAACGCGGGGCTGGACGCGGGGCTGGACGCGATGGACGGGGAGGCGCCCGCACATCCCTGGCTGCGGACCTGCCAGTCGCTCGTACGCACCCTGGTGCCGGCCCGGCCGCTACGCCCCGCCCAGTTCGACCCCGGCCCCGGCCCCTCGCGACTGCGCGTCGAGGTGGACGGCGAGACCCTCGTCGACCTGGACCAGCCGGTGGAGGCGGTCACCGTGACCCCGGGCGGCTCCGGAGCGGCGGCGGTGGAGGTCCGGCCGGTGTCGGTGGGCGCGGAGGCGTCCCCCCTGCTGGCCAGGGGCCGCCGGGTGACCGTCTCGGGGGCGGATTTCCGGTACCGCGCGGACGCGACGGTCGCGGGGCCGGTACGGAAGCGGACGTGGACGGTGTGGGAGGGGGCGCTGGGGCTCACGTTGCCGGACGGGTGAGGGGCAGGCAGCCAGGTGCCCGCGGTGCGCCCCCGGCCGGCGTGCACGCCCGCGTTCGCGTCGAGACGGTGGCCGGAGCCGTCCGGCCGCGAGGGGCGCGCGGACGTCCAGAGGCCGATGCGGCGATCAGGATGCCTGGCAGGCCGCCCTCCGCCGATCCACCCGGGCTCCGGCCCGCCGGAAGCCGGTGCGCCGATCAGGATGCCTCGTAGGCCGCCCTCCGCCGATCCGCCCGGGCTCCGGCCCCCCGGGTGCCGGGTGACTACCCGGGCAGCGCGTCCGCCTCGTCCTTCAGATCCACCCCGCTGCGCCCCAACTCCCGCGCCCCGCGCAACAGCGCGGCCAGCTTCAGTGCCGCCGTCTCGTACGTCAGGCCCCTCGGGGGGCGGATGTTGGAGAGGCAGTTGCGGGCGGCGTCGGTCGTCTCACCGGGCTTCGGGCCGTAGGTGAGGTACGCGCCCAGGGAGTCCGCCGCGGACATGCCGGGGCGTTCGCCGACCAGGACCACCACGGACGCGGCGCCCATGGCGTGCGCGACGTCGTCGCCGAGGGCCACGCGGGCCTGCTCGGCGAGGACGACCGGGGCCACGCCGGTGCCGGGCGGCAGCACGGCGGTCGTCGCCCGCACCACCGCCGCCGCGTGCTCGTGCACCGCCCGGCTCGACAGCCCGTCCGCGATCACGAACACCACGTCCCACGCCCCCGTCGGCAGATGCGCCCGGTCTGTCGGGTGCAGCCGGCGGCCCAGGTCGGGGCGCTGGAGGTAGGTCAGCCGGTCGGGCGCGGCACTGCGGACCCGTACCGTCGGCACACCGGTGAGCGCCGCGGCGATCAGGTCCGGGTCGAACGGCGAGTGCACGGCGTCCCGGGCCGCCGCGTGCGCGGCCTGGAGTTCCAGCCGGTGCCGGGTCGGCAGTGCCGAGCCCGCCCGGCCGAGGCCGATCCGGGCCTGGGTGTGGCGGCGCAGGGCCGACCAGAGGGCCATGTCGTCGGCGAGAACGGGTGGTTGGGTCATGCCGCGACTTCCCTTCCGATCGCCGTCAGCGGATGCGCGCCCGCCGTACCGGACACGTCCCGGATCGCTCCCCGCTCGTCCAGCAGCCCGATCGATTCCAGCCATGCCTCGAACTCCGGTGCCGGGCGCAGGCCCAGCACCTCCCGCAGGTACAACGCGTCGTGGTAGGAGGCCGATTGATAGTTGAGCATGATGTCGTCGCCGCCCGGCGTGCAGATCACGAACGAGGCGCCCGCGACGCCCAGCATGGTCAGCATGGTCGCCACGTCGTCGTCATCGGCGTCCGCGTGATTGGTGTAGCAGATGTCGAGGCCCATCGGCAGGCCGAGCAGCTTGCCGCAGAAGTGGTCCTCCAGGGCGGCGCGGAGGATCTGCCGGCCGTCGTAGAGGTACTCGGGGCCGATGAAGCCGACGACCGTGTTGACCAGCAGCGGCTGATACCGCCGAGCGACGGCGTACGCCCTCGCCTCCACCGTCTGCTGGTCCACCCCGTGGTGCGCGTCCGCCGACAGGGCGCTGCCCTGCCCGGTCTCGAAGTACATGACGTTCTGGCCGACCGTGCCCCGCCCGAGCGCCAGGGCCGCCTCGTACGCCTCGTCCAGCAGGCCGAGGGTGACCCCGAAGGACGCGTTCGCCGCCTGCGTCCCCGCGATGGACTGGAAGACCAGGTCGACGGGGGCTCCGCGGGCCATCAGTTCCACGCTCGTCGTCACATGACTCAGGACGCACGACTGGGTCGGGATCCCGTACCGGGTGATCACCCCGTCGAGCAGTTCCAGCAGGTCCCGTACGGCTTTTGGGCTGTCGGTCGCCGGGTTGACACCGATCACCGCGTCGCCGGAACCCAGCAACAGGCCGTCCAGCAGCGCCGCCGCCACGCCCGCGGGGTCGTCGGTGGGGTGGTTCGGCTGGAGACGGGTCGCAAGGCGCCCCGGCAGCCCGATGGTCGACCGGAACGCGGTCACCACGCGCACCTTCCGCGCCACCGCCACCAGATCCGCGTTCCCCATCAGCTTGGACACCGCGGCCGCCATCTCCGGCGTCAGCCCGGGCGCCAGCGCGGCCAGCGCCCGCGCGTCGGCTTCCTCCGACAGCAGCCACTCCCGCAGCTCCCCGACCGTCATCCCCGCCACCGGAGCGAAGGCGAAGGGGTCGTGGGTGTCGATGATCAGCCGGGTCACCTCGTCGGTCTCGTACGGGACGACCGGCTCGGTGAGGAACGCCGTGAGCGGCACCTCGGCCAGCGCCCAGCGCGCGGCGACCCGCTCCCGCGCCGACGACGCGGCGAGGCCGGCCAGCCGGTCGCCGGAGCGCTCGGGGCTCGCGGCGGCGAGCAGCCGGGCGAGGGAGTCGAAGCGATGGCGCTCGCCGCTGAGGGTGGAGGTGTAGGCGCTCATGACGGTGACCGTACGAGCCGTGTGTTGCGGTCAGATTTCTAAAGGTCTGGTTGACAAACATTTAACGCACCGACACCCTTGACCGACTCATTCGGGCCACAGAGTTCCACTCCATCGGCAGCGCGCGTCGCGCGCTCACGGAAACCAGGAAGGGGCCACCCGATGGCAGTACAGGAGGGCGTCGCCCCGGCGGCGGACAGCGCCGGCGAGGAAACCGTCCACCGCCTCAAACCCAACGCCATCGGCCTGCTCGGCGTGGTCTTCATGGCCGTCGCGACCGCCGCGCCGATCACCGCGATGACCGGGAACGTGCCCTTCATGGTGTCGTCCGGCAACGGGATCGGCGCCCCGGCGAGCTATCTCGTCGCAATGGTCGTCCTGGCAATCTTTTCCGTCGGTTTCACGTCGATGGCGAAGCACATCACCTCCACCGGCGCCTTCTACGGATTCATTTCCTACGGCCTCGGCCGCACGGTCGGCCTCGCCTCCGGGCTCCTTGCGACCTTCGCGTACGTCGTCTTCGAGCCCGCCCTCATCGGCATCTTCTCGACCTTCGCGACGACGACCCTCAAGGACCAGACGGGGCTGCACATTCCGTGGTGGGTGTTCGCGGTCCTGATGCTCGCCGTCAACGCGATGGGAACCTGGTTCGGAGTCTCGGTCGCCGAGAAGCTGCTCGTCGTGCTCCTGGCCACCGAGGTGACCGTCCTCGCGGCGATGGCGATCTCGGTCGCCCTGCACGGCGGCGGCCCGGACGGCTTCACCTTCGGCCCGGTCAACCCGGTCAACGCCTTCCAGGGCACGAGCGCCGGCCTCGGCCTGTTCTTCGCCTTCTGGTCATGGGTCGGCTTCGAGTCGACCGCGATGTACGGCGAGGAGTCCCGGGACCCGAAGAAGATCATCCCCAAGGCGACGATGATCTCGGTGCTGGGCGTCGGCGTCTTCTACGTCTTCGTCTCCTGGATGGCCATCACCGGCAACGGCGAGAAGGAGGCCGTCGCCGCCGCCTCCTCGGCGAACCCCCTCGCGCTGTTCTTCAACCCCACCGAGCAGTACGTCGGCCACTGGGCGGTCGTCGTCATGCAATGGCTGATGATCAGCGGCTCCCTGGCCTGCGGCATGGCCTTCCACAACTGCGCGGCCCGCTACATGTACGCGCTGGGCCGCGAGGGCGTCCTGCCGTCCCTGAAGAACACCATCGGCCGCACCCACGCCCGGCACGGCTCCCCGCACATCGCGGGCCTCGTCCAGACCATCGTGAGCGCCGTGCTGATCGCGGCGTTCTGGATCGCGGGCAAGGACCCGTACGCCGGCCTGTACGTCCTTCTCGCCATCCTCGGAACCATGGCGATCCTCGTCGTCCAGGCCGTGTGCTCCTTCGCGGTGCTGGCGTACTTCCGCTCCCACCACCCCGAGAGCCGGCACTGGTTCAAGACCTTCACCGCCCCGCTCATCGGTGGCGTCGCGATGCTCGCGGTGGTGGTGCTGCTGGTGTCCAACATGGGCGTGGCGGCCGGCTCGGAGTCCGGCTCCCTGGTCCTGAAGGCGACCCCGTGGCTGGTGGCCCTGGTCGCGGCGACGGGCATCGGGTACGCGCAGTATCTGAAGCGACGGTCCCCGGAGCGGTATGCGCTGCTGGGGCGAACGGTGCTCGAGGAGACCAAGGAACGGTAGTGCGGCGGCAGCGCGGCTGTGCCTCCGCCGCCTGGCACGCACGCGCGTCCGCCGCCTGACTGACACCCCGCAAGCGCCCGGGTGCCGGCCCGGCCGGCCTGACGGCAGGGGGACACCGGTGGCACGCGTGGTTCAGTTCCGCAGCCGGCCGGTGGGCAGCCGAAGGGTGAACCCCGACCCGGTGCCGGGGACGCTGCGTGCGGTGGCCGTGCCGCCGTGTGTCTCCGTGTGCCGGCGGACGATGGCCCGCCCGAGGCCGCTGCCGCCGGTCGGCCACCGGCTGCCGCAGCCGTATCGGGTCGGCGGTCGGCGGTCAGCTCGGGGTCTCCTTCGGTGCGAGCCGGCGGGCTTCCTCCGGCAGGGCGTCCGCTTCAGGCGCCGAACGTCTTCTCGCGGTGGAGCCGCCAGCGCTCCATCATGGCCGAGACCTCGCCGTCGAGGAACTCGAAGAAGGCGAGCGTCTCGGTCATCCGGCGGCCCGCGGGGGTCTGTGCGCCGAGGCTGGTGACGCCCTCGCGCAGGGCGCCCTCCCACCGTTTGAGGACCGCCTCACGGTTGGTCAGGGCCTCGTACCACTGGTCGCCGTGCACCCGGTAGCGCTCGCGGCGCGAGCCGGGCTCCCGCTCGCGCGACACCATGTGCGTCTGGGCCAGGTAGCGCACCGCCCCGGACACCGCGGCGGGGCTGATCCGCAGCTGTTCACCCAGCTCGGCGGAGGTCATCACGCCCTCGTCGGAGGCGAGCAGCGCGGCGAAGACCCGAGCGGCCATGCGCTGCATCCCCGCCTCGACGAGTTGCGCCGCGAACGACTCGACGAACCTCGACACGGCCTCCGCGTCCCGCCCGGCCCCGGCTGATTCCGTCATGCGTTCATCCTATCCGGGCTTTATACGCTTCCTTAACTTCACAAATTTCTGAAGGAAGCGTACGTTCTGAAGAATGACGAAGGCAATCAGTGTCTCCGGGCTGCACAAGTCGTTCGGCGGGACGCACGCGCTCGACGGCCTCGACCTGGACGTCGAGTCCGGCGAGGTCCACGGCTTCCTCGGTCCGAACGGGGCCGGCAAGTCCACCACCATCCGCGTCCTGCTCGGCCTGCTGCGCGCCGACTCGGGCGCCGCGCAGGTCCTCGGCCGCGACCCCTGGGCGGACGCGGTGGAGGTGCACCGCCGGATCGCGTACGTCCCCGGCGACGTGACGCTGTGGCGCGACCTCTCCGGCGGCGAGGTCATCGACCTCTACGGCAGGCTGCGCGGCGGCCTCGACCCGGGCCGCCGCGCCGAGCTGATCGAGCGGTTCGAGCTGGATCCGAGGAAGAAGGGACGGACGTACTCGAAGGGCAACCGGCAGAAGGTCGCCCTGGTCGCCGCCTTCGCCTCGGACGTCGACCTGCTGATCCTGGACGAACCGACCTCCGGTCTGGACCCGCTGATGGAGGAGGTCTTCCAGCGGTGCGTGGAGGAGGAACGGGACCGCGGCCGCACCATCCTGCTCTCCTCGCACATCCTGAGCGAGGTCGAGGAACTCTGCGACCGGGTGAGCATCATCCGCCGGGGACAGACCGTCGAGACCGGCTCGCTGGCCGAGCTGCGCCACCTCACCCGCACCAGCGTGACCGCCGAACTCGCGGGCGCGCCCAACGGGTTGGCGCTACTGCCGGGCGTCCACGACCTCGCCACCCAGTCAACGGAAGGGGGCCGGGGGTACCGGGTCCGTTTCCAGGTGGACACCGACAAACTCGACGCCGTGCTGCGCTCACTCAGCGAGTCCGGCGTGCGGTCGCTGACGTCGACGCCGCCGACCCTGGAGGAGCTGTTCCTGCGGCACTACCAGGAGGACGGGGTCGTTCAGGGGGTGGCTCGATGACCGCGACCGCCTTCGACCCGCGACCCACGAGCTCACGGCCCACCGGCCCACGGCCCACCGGCTTACGCCAACTGGCGGGAACCGGCGCCCTGTTGCGTTTCGCGTTGCGCCGCGACCGCGTGATGATCCCGATCTGGGTCGCGGTGAACGCGCTCATGGTCCTCTCCATGCCGAACACCCTGGAGGGCCTCTACGCCACCCCCGCCGAACGCGCCGACCTGCTCACGCAGATGTCGACCAACTCCTCGCTGCGCGCGATGGTCGGCCCGGTCTTCGGCGACTCGATCGGCGCGCTGACCGCCTGGCGGGTCGGCGTGTACGCGGGGGCGCTGGCCGCCGTGACGAGCCTGCTCGTCGTCGTCCGGCACACCCGGGACGAGGAGGAGAGCGGCCGTCAGGAGCTGGTGGCCTCGGGCATGGTGGGCCGCCGGGCCTCCCTCACCGCGGCCCTGCTGGCGGCGGCGGTCGCCAACACGCTGACGGCGCTGCTGGTCGTGGCCGGCCTGGCCGCCCGGGGAACCACCGGCGGGCTGGCGTTCGGGATCGGGATCGCGGGCGTCGGCATGGTCTTCGCCACGATGGCGGCGATCGTCGCGCAGCTCACTCAGAGCGCGCGGCTCGCCCGCGGGCTGACCGCGGCGGTCCTCGGCGCCGCCTTCGCGCTGCGCGCGGCGGGCGACTCGGCCACCGACGACGGCTCCTCGGTGCTGACCTGGCTGTCCCCCCTCGGCTGGCTGGAGAACCTACGGCCGTACGCGGACGAACGCTGGTGGGTACTGCTCCTGTTCATGACGGCGGTCGCCGCGCAGGCGACGGTGGCGTACGCGCTCGCCGGGCGGCGGGACGTCGGCATGAGCTTCCTGCCCACCCGGCCCGGACCGCCGGCCGGCCGCCTCGGTTCGGCGGCGGCGCTGGCCTGGCGCTTGCAGCGGGGCAGCGTGCTCGGCTGGAGCATCGGCTTCTTCCTCGCCGGCCTGGTCTACGGCGGCATGACGGAAGGCGCGGCCGACCTCGTCGGCGACAACGACAACGCCCGCGAGATCATCGAGCGGATGGGCGGACAGGCCGGCCTGACGGACGCGTTCCTGTCGGCGATGGTCGGCATGCTCGGCCTGATCGCCGCGCTCTACGTCGTCGCCTCCGTCCTACGACTGCACGGCGAGGAGACCTCCGGGCGCGCGGAACCGGTGCTGGCGAACGCGGTGGGCCGGTTGCGATGGGCCGCCGGGCACCTGGTGATCGCCTTCGGCGGGGCCGCACTGATCATGCTGCTCGCCGGACTGGGCTTCGCCCTCGGCTACGGCAAGGAGGCCGGGCCGATCCTGGGCGCCTGTCTCGTGCAGGTGGCCGGCGTCTGGGTGGTCGGCGGTCTGGCGGTGCTGCTGCACGGAGTGGCGCCCCGGGCGGCGATGGCGGCCTGGGGTGTGGCCGGGGCGGTACTGCTGATCGGCTGGGTCGGCCCCGCGCTGGACGTTCCGCAAACGGTCCTGGACCTCTCCCCGTTCGGCCACCTCCCGAAGCTCCCGGGCGGGGAGATGGAGTGGGGCCCGGTACTGGTCCTTCTGCTTCTGGCAGCCACCCTGACCGGGGCGGGACTGGCGGGACTTCGGCGGCGTGACGTCACGACGTGAGGGTCCCCGTCGCGGTGGGTGAACCGGGTGGGTGCCGGACACGTCTGTTCGGGCATGAACCGGAATGCCGTGGCGTGCGGTGGATGTGTGCTGTCGCTGGTGGGCGCGTTGGCGGCCACCCTCCTGTGGCTCTCCTCCGCTCGCACCCGCATCCATCTGGGCCACGGCTTCGAGGACGAGGGCCTGGACCTCGGTGTGCTGTTCACCGAGCTCCCGCTCGTGTTCCTCGCCGGAGCCCTCGGGCCGACCCTGGTCTACGCGCTGCTCGCCCGCGCACTGGGCGGCCGACCGAAGCCGGACGACCACCAGCCGGACGACCACCAGCCGAACGAACACCGACCGGACGCTCACCCGTCAGGCCGTCACGGATAGCCCTTCCAGCCCCCGGATCACGAAGTTCGGCTTCCGCACCGGCTCCGCCGTCAGGCTCAGCGTGGGCGCCTTCTCGAGGAGTGCCGTCATGGAGGCCGCGAGCTCGATACGGGCCAGGGGCGCGCCGATGCAGTAGTGGATGCCCGCGCTGAAGGAGATGTGCGGGTTGTCCTCCCGGGTCAGATCGAGCCGCTCGGGATCCCGGAAGACCGCCGGGTCGTGGTTGGCGGACCCGAAGAGCATGGCGATCTCGGCGCCCCGGGGGATCACCGTGCCGTCGATCTCGATGTCGTCCAGCACCCAGCGTTCGAAGAGCTGGAGCGGGGTGTCGTAGCGCATCAACTCCTCCACGGCGGACGGGACCAGGGAGTGGTCGGCGCGGAGGGCGGCGAGCTGGTCGGGGTTGCGGAACAGGGCCCACCAGCCGTTCACCGTGGCGTTGACCGTCGCCTCGTGGCCGGCGTTCAGCAGCAGCACGGCGGTGGAGATCATCTCCTGCTCGGTGAGACGGTCGCCCTCGTCGTGCGCCGCGATCAGGCCCGAGATGAGGTCGTCGCCGGGCTCCCTACGACGGGCGGCGATCAGTTCCCGGAGGTAGTCCGAGAACTCGACGGACGCCCTGACCGCCCTCGCCGCCGTCTCCTGCGACGGGTTCAGCTCGTACATCCCGCAGATGTCCGCCGACCAGGGCCGCAGCGGCGCCCGGTCCGCCTCCGGGATCCCCAGCATCTCCGCGATCACCGCGACCGGCAGCGGCTCCGCCACGTCCGTCAGCAGATCACCCCCGCCCGCCTCCACCAGCGCGGACACCAGCTCACCGGCCAGCCCGTGCACATACGGCCTCAGCCGCTCCACCGTGCGCGGGGTGAACGCCTTCGACACCAGCCGGCGGATCCGGGTGTGGTCCGGAGGCTCCAGGTCGAGCATTCCGTGGTCGTTGAGCGTGTGGAACGGCTCGTGCTCCGGCGGCGGCGCCGTCCGCCCGAAGTCCTCGTGCGTGAACCGGTGCTGATACGTCCGTCCGAGCCGACGGTCCCGCAACAACGCCGAGACGTCCGCGTGGTGCGACACCAGCCACTGGTCGGTGGGCTCGTAGCGCAGCACCCGGCCACGCTCACGCAACTCGGCGTACGCCGGGTACGGATGGGCGACGAACGCCGGGTCCCAGGGGTCGAACGCGAGGTCGGAATCAGCTGCCATGCCCGGACGCTAGCCCGCCGCCCTTGCGTCTGACCAGGGGTGTCCCGCCGGCGACGCGGCCGTGTCCCTCCAGCGGCGCGGCCTTCTCAGCCCGGCATGACCAGCCTGGCCTCGTACGCGAACACCGCCGCCTGCGTGCGGTCCCGCAGTCCCAGCTTCACCAGGATCCGGCTCACATGCGTCTTGATCGTCGAGTCGGCGACCACCAGCCGCTCCGCTATCTCGGAGTTCGACAGACCCTGTGCGATCAGCACCAGCACCTCCGTCTCCCGTTCGGTCAGGTCGCCGTAGGCCGCCTGCGCGGAGGGCGCGAGGCGCGGGGCGGCGGACAGCTTGGCGAACTCGGTGATCAGTCGCCTGGTCACCGAGGGGGCCAGCAGGGCCTCCCCGGACGCCACCACCCGTACTCCGTCCGCGAGTTGGCGGGCCGAGGCGTCCTTGAGGAGGAAGCCGGAGGCTCCCGCCCTGAGCGCCTGGTACACGTACTCGTCCAGGTCGAAGGTGGTCAGCACCAGCACCTTCGCCGCGCCGTCGCCGGCGACGATCTCCCGGGTCGCCTCTATGCCGTTCAGCTCGGGCATGCGGATGTCCATCAGCACCACGTCCGGGGCGAGTTCACGGACCTGGTCGACCGCCTCCCGTCCGTTGACCGCCTCGCCGACGACCTCGATGTCCGGCATGGCGTTCAGCAGGACCGAGAAGCCCTCGCGCACCATCATCTGATCGTCCGCGATCAGGACGCGGATGGTCATACGTCACCCTCGCTCACCGCGGTCACCGTGGTCACCGGCAGGAACACCGTCACCTCGTAGCCTCCGTCCTCCGCCGGGCCCGCCGTCATCTCGCCGTTCAGCATGGAGACCCGCTCCCGCATGCCGGTGATGCCGTGCCCCGCTCCGGGAGAGGGCTTCACCAGCGACGGCTCGGGCACCGGGTCGTTGACTATCCGCAGGCCCAGCCCGCCCAGGACGTACCCGATCTCCACCCGGGCGTCGGCCCCCGGCGCGTGCCGCAGGCTGTTGCTCAGCGCCTCCTGCACGATCCGGTACGCCGACAGCTCCACGCCCTGCGGCAGCTCGCGCACCGCTCCGGTCACCGTCTTGTCGACGCTCAGTCCCGTGTCCCGCACATTGGCGAGCAGCGCGTCCAGGTCGGCGAGGGTGGGCTGCGGGGCATCCGGGGCCTCGTAGTCCTCGGCGCGGACCACGCCCAGGACCCGGCGTAGTTCGGTGAGGGCCGCCACCGCGTTCTCCCTGATCGTGGCGAAGGCGCGCTCCAGCTCCGGCGGCGGGTTCTCCACCCGGTAGGGGGCGGCCTCCGCCTGGATGGCGACGACGGACATGTGGTGCGCGACCACGTCGTGCAGTTCGCGGGCGATCGTCGTGCGCTCCTCCAGCAGGGTGCGGCGGGAGCGCTCGTGCTCGGTCACCGTCTGCTGGGCCGTCACCTCTTTCTCGGCCGTCCGGCGTGTGTACCAGACGGCGACGACGAGGAGGATCAGCGCGGAGACGACCAGCATGGGCCCGGTGTTCGAGTAGTAGTGGCCCCCACCGAGGGTGATCTCCGACCCGATGCCGTACGCCCCGGTCAGGATCCACATCCAGGCCGCCGTGCGGGGCCCGGTCCGGATGGCCACGACGGTCAGGACGATCAGGTGGGTGGCGAAGTTGCCCATCGGCCACGGCCAGTCGTCGTAGCTGTTGACGAGCACCGCGGCGAACGGGGTGGCCACGAGCGACAGCCAGAAGGCACCGGTCGGGCGCAGCAGCACCAGCAGGACCGGGAACAGGGCCAGCGGCGCCGACAGCAGCGAGCCGGTGTCGCCGACCGCCTTGGCCGCGGCCTCCTCCGCGGAGGCGGCGGTGATCGCCGCCAACAGTCCGGTGAACGCCACCACGGCGTGCGGTGCCCAGGCCGCGTACTCCCGCAGGCGGCCCGGCAACCGCCTGGTCACGGGGCCGTCGACGCGCATACGGGGCAGCGGGTCGTAGGCGAAGGCGTTGGTGAACAGCTCCTGCCGCAGGCCGCGCAGGGCGTCCACGGCCAGCCGGTACTCAGGGCTGCGGGCTCTGATTCCGCCCTGCGGCGTGGGGTGTGTCTGTGTCGTCTCGGTCACATACAGAACGGTAGGCGGAGGACGGGGTCGCGGTCGTCAGCAGTGAGAGTGGTCCTTCGGGGTCCGTCTCAGGTACTACAGGTACCGGCGGGCCGACCCGTACGGGTCGACACAGGTCAGCGGCCACACACCCGCAGGGCCGGCAGGCACCGCACGGCCGCAGGCACGGCAGGGCTTCAGTACCCGGCGGGACGTACCAGCCCTGACTCGTACGCGAACACCGCCGCCTGTGTGCGGTCGCGCAGGCTCAGCTTCACCAGGATGCGGCCCACGTGCGTCTTCACGGTCTGCTCGGCGACGACGAGACGCTCGGCGATCTCCGCGTTCGACAGGCCCTGCGCGATCAGCGCCAGCACCTCCGTCTCCCGTTCGGTCAGACCGCCGACGCGTTCCTTGAGCGGGGCGCGGGGACGGTCGCCCAGGCGGGAGAACTCGGCGATCAGCCGCCTGGTGATGCCCGGCGCGAGCAGCGCGTCGCCGGCCGCCACCACCCGCACCGCCTCGGCGAGCTGGTCCGCGGACGCGTCCTTCAGCAGGAACCCGGACGCCCCGGCCCTGAGCGCCTCGTACACGTACTCGTCGAGGTCGAAGGTGGTGAGCACCAGCACCTTGATGTCGGGCCGTTCGACGGTGATCCGGCGGGTGGCCTCGATGCCGCCGAGCTCCGGCATCCGGATGTCCATGAGGACGACGTCCGGGGCGAGTTCGGCGACCTGGGCGACCGCGTCCAGGCCGTCCACCGCCTGGCCGATCACCTCGATGTCGGGCTGGGTGTTGAGCAGCACCGTGAAGCCCTGCCGGACCATCTGCTGGTCGTCCGCGATCAGTACGCGGATGGTGCCGCTCGTCATACGGTGTCGCCCTTCGGGTCGGTGGCCGGGGCCTGGCTCAGACGGATGCTCGGTCCGGCGCCGGGAACGGGTTCTGGTGCGCCCGGCCGGCGGGCGTAGGTCAGGCCGTCGGCGAGGACGGCCACCGGGATGAACGCGGACACCTTGTAGCCCCCGTCCCCGTCGCAGTCTGCGAACAGGGCACCGCCGAGCATGACCACCCGCTCCCGCATGCCGAGCAGTCCGTGCCCGGCGCCCGGCGACGGCGGCGCGGGCCTCGTGGGCCGCGAGTTGGCGACACTCACGCCCACGCCGTTCAGCCTGTAGTCGAGTTGGACGCGGGCGATCGCGCCGGGCGCGTGGCGCAGTACGTTGCTCAGCGCCTCCTGAACGATCCGGTACACCGACAACTCCACGCCGGGCGGCAGGGATCGCGGCTTGCCGATGACCTCGAGAGTCACGGTCAGACCGGCGGCCCGGGTGTTCTCCACGAGCGCGGGGATCCGGTCCAGGGTGGGCTGCGGGGCGTGCGGGGCGGTGCCGGTGCCGGCTTCGTCGGGCGACTCCGGCCGGTCAGGGTGCTCCGCGCGCAGCACACCCAGGACCCGGCGCAACTCGGTCAGCGCCTCCAGCGCGTTCTGCCGGATACCCGCGAGGTTCTCCATGAGTTCGTCCGGCGGGTTCTCGACGAGGTGCGGGGCGACCTGTGCCTGGATCGAGATGACGGACATGTGGTGGGCCACCACGTCGTGCAGTTCGCGAGCGATGCGGTTGCGCTCCTCCAGCAGCGTGCGCCGCGCCCGCTCCTCGGCGGTCATCGTGGTCTGCCGGCCGAGTTCGGCGCGGGCCTCGCGGCGGCCACGCAGGGCGATACCGAGCACCACGACGACCGCGAACAGGATGACCGCGAGCACCCCGGTGGGCTGGTAGTCGGCGGCGCCCAACAGGCCCTGTATCGCGTATGTGAGGAGCGTGGTCACACCCAGAGCCTCGACGGACACCCGGGTGGGCACGCGCAGCGCGAGCAGCAGCAGCACGGCCATCTGCCCGATGATCCCGGCCGCCGTCCAAGGCCAGACGAAGTCGTGGGCGCCACCGGCCAACAGTTGGCGGCGAACCTCGAAGGCGCCGCCCACCATGGCCGCCGTGGTGAGCAACCAGGCGGGGATCGGCCGCCACATCGCGAACAACACCGCACCGCCCTGAGCGAGCCCGAGCAGGAAGGCGATCTGGGTGCCCACTCCCCCGTTGTCTGTGAGCTGCGCCATGCCCCCGAGGGTGACCCCGAACGCGACGAGGCAGAGCAATCCGTGCGGCAGCCAGCGCAGCCACATGGAGGGCGGCAGCGGGTCCACCCTGAAGTGGAGCAGATCGTCGCGTAACACACGCAACCAGCGCAGGACATACCTCCGGAGCACGTGCTCCACCCCCGTCTCGGTCACGCGGTCCACCCTAGACATGAGGCGCCCCCGCGCGTTCGGACGTCCGGTGCACGCGGACCACCCGCGAGCGGCCCCGGCGCTCGGAACGTTGGCGGACGCCCTGCTCTTGATGGCGGAACGCCGTCCAGCACACCGCGAGGGCCAGGGTGAGGACCGGGAGCCAGGCCAGGCGGGCCGCCACCCAGTCCAGGCCGTCGGGGGCGGTGTGCAGGCCGGGCAGCCGACCCGCCAGGAGTCCGGTGGCCGTGGTGGCCATGAGGGCCGTCTGGTGCCAGAGGAAGATCGTCATCGCGGAGAGGTTCACCAGCGCCACCGCCGCCCAGGCCAAGGGGCGCCGCATCGTCCGGCGCAGTCGGTCGCGCAGGAGCAGGGCCAGGCCACACTGGGCGAGGCCGAAGGTGACCGCGGCCAGCGTCGGCGGGTTCAGGTTGGAGATCCCGGCGCCGGGGACGCCGACCATCGACGCCGGGTAGCCGGCGAACGCGACCAGCAGTGCCGTCGTCACCGCGCCGCCCGTCAGCAGCAGCACGCCCGCGCGGCGACTGTCCAACTCGCCCCGCGTCCAGGCCGCGCCCAGGGAGTAGGGCACCAGCCAGCCCGCCGCCACGTTCACCCAGCCGAGCCAGGACGGGCCGCCGAGACCGAAGCGGAGAAGGTCCACATGGAGAACGACGGCAAGCGGCCAGAGAGGGTTGAGTCGGCGCAGAAGCGGAGTCGCCGCCGTCAGGACGGCGAAGACCAACAGGAACCACAAGGGGGACAGCGCCAGCTTGACCAGTGTGCGCACCGTCGCGAACTCGGCGCCCGTCAGCAGGAGGGCCGTCGCCGTCACCGTCCACAGAGCCAGGACGGCCGCGACCGGTCTGAACAGGCGGGACAGCCGGGACGCCAGCCACTGGCCGTACGTCATGCCGCGGGCGCGGGCCGAGGTGTAGCCGAGGGTCGCCACATGGCCGCCCACCAGGAAGAACACGGCGAGTGTCTGGAACGCCCAGGAGATCGGGGCCAGCCAGGGCATGTGCTGGAGCGGGCTCGCGGTGCGCAGTCCACCGCCGTCCGCGACCAGGGCGGTCACCAGCCAGTGGCCGAGGACCACGCCGAGGATCGCGAGGGCGCGCAGCGTGTCGACCGCGCGGTCACGCTCGGCGGGGGTGGCGGCGTCGACCCGGTCGGCGCCCTGTCGTATGACCTCCCACACGCGGTGCGGGGTCTTCGTCTCACGCACGGGTGACCTCCGAGGTCGCTCCGAGGACGATCCGGGCCAGGTTGGTCAGGGAGGCCGAGCCCGGTGCGAAGTAGTCGCTGTGGCCTCCGTCGCCCGCGGCGAAGACACGGGCCCCGAAGGACGGGGAGAGCGGGTCGGTGCCGAAGCCGACGGTGGTGCCGAACAGGTCGGCCCTGACGTGCGGCACCTCGCCCACCCAGTCGTCGGAGCCGCGGGCCGCCCACACCCGGGCCCGGGTGTGCAGGCCGGCCACGGTGTCGGCGCCGGTGCCGGGGCTGCCGACCAGGGCGATGTCGTCCACGTCCAGGCCGGCGGCGGCACGCCCGCAGACGACCGAGCCGTACGAGTGGCACAGCAGGGAGAGCCGGGCCTTCTCGCCGACGATGCCGCGCAGTTGCCGTATGAACTCCCGCAGGTGCGGGGCGGCCTGCTCGGCGCGGCCGCTGGTGGCGACCGTGGTGCTGACGGTGTCCGGTGTCTCGTAGCCGAGCCAGGCCACGACCGCAACGCGGGGGTCCCGGTCCAGTGCCGTCCACAGGTGGGTCGCCGTCGCGCGGAAGCGGTCGTATGTGTCGAGTGAGGTGTCGGAGCCGGGGACCAGGACCGCGACGCGGTCGGCGTGGGCCAGGTCGCCGAGGACCTCCGCCGTACGACCGGAACCGCGGCCGTCGAAGGCGAGAAAGCGACGGGAAGGGGCGGCCATCGCACGGTCCGTCGCGGCGCGTGCCCGGTCGCCGTGGGCGTCGGCCATCCGGGACGCCTCCCCGGCGTTGGCCCGGTTCGCCGCGTACGCCTCGTCCAGCGTGGCCCCTGTCACCGGGGCCAGGGCGACGGGAGCCGGCGCGGGGATCTCCGGTCGGGCGGCGCCGGAGAGGGGAACCACGACGGCCGCGGTGACGAGGGCGGCGAGAAGACCACGACGCCACCCCTGCGAGCGTCGCCGCCCGTCAGGATCCCGACGCCCGCCAAGTCGGCGGCGCGGCCCGTCACTTCCAGGCCCCCGGTGCCGCTCCCCGCCCCCGGCCGGTCCCTCCCCTGCCCCTGCCCCTGCCCCTGCCCCTGCCCCCGACTCAAGCCCCACCGTCGTCGTCCTTCCAGTCCGCCCGGTCATCGGGCTTGTATGGAAGGGAAGTTACGGATCCGTGCTCGTCGTCCGCGTCACGCCAGGGAGCTCATCTGCGCTGTAGCTCTCAGGTATTACGGGTACGACCGGGGCGGGTCAGGGACAGCCGGAACCGGGCCGGACCACGGGCACGCGTACAGGCCCGCACAGGTCACGCGGGCACGCGTACAGGTCACACGGGCTCCCATACAGGTCACCACGCCAACTGCGCGATCTCCTCCCCCACCACCGCGCAGGCGTCGGCCACCGGATCGATCAGTGGGAAGTGGCCGACGTCCTCCAGGAGCGTCAGGCCCACCACCTCGCCCGCCTTCGCTGCCGCGTCCGCGTACGCCTCGGCGACCGCCTCCGGGACGACCTCGTCCGCGCGGCCCTGGACGAGGGTGGTCGCGATGCCGGTGGGGAGCAGGAGCGCCGGGTCGGCGTAGGGCCGGCGTTCGGTGAACCCCTCGTCACCGCCCAGCAGTTGCCGGCAGGCACCGCCGCACACGTCCAGCTTCTCCGCGACCGCGAAGTCGGCGATCGGGGCGAGGGCGACCACGCCGCGCAGCGGGACCGGACGGTCGACGCGCCACGGGGCGTCGGCGGGCAGCAGGTGCCGGGCCGCCGCCCACAGGGCGAGGTGGCCGCCCGCCGAGTGGCCGGTGATCACCATGCGGCGCGGGTCGGCCTGCGGGAGGGACACCCGGGCGAGGTCCGGCATCGCGTCGAGCGCGGCGGCGATGTCGTCGAAGGTGTCCGGCCAGCGGCCCGCGACCGGCCCGGACCCGCCCTCGCTCGCGCCCCCGCGCCGGTACTCCACGTTCGCCACCCCGAAGCCCCGACGTGCCAGGTAGTCCGCGAACGGGGAGATGTGGCGGCGGTCGTACGGTGCCCGCCAGGCGCCTCCGTGCAGCACGACGACCAGCGGTACCGGACCGCCCGGGCCCACCCCCTCGTGCGGGGCGTAGAAGTCGATCACCTGGTCGGGGTGATCGCCGTACGCCGCGGTGGAGTCGGGGTCGACCGCCGGGTGCGAGAAGGCCGACTCCTCTTCGGCAGCGGCACGGGCAGCTACTCCATCGCGAGCTGCGGCGTCGTCCGGCATGCTCCAACCTCTCAGCGTCGAAACGGATTTGGCGGACCGGGAAGACTCCAGGAGAGGACTCGGCCGTTGGCCGGGACGGTATCAGGCCCATGACGTGCACGGACCAGGGGATGTCACGCTCGGTGAGGCTCAAGCGGTTCTGCTTCTTCGTTGCGCCGACGGGCCGTCCGCCCAGGAGATCGGCCCGTGCACCGTGCGGGCCGCTATGTCCGCCGCGTCCGACACCGTGCGTCCCAAAGGTCGCACCGCCCGTGTCCGTACGGCCGTGCTCAGTACACCCGTACGGTCGTGATCGTCAGCCGCCGCCCCCACCCCGAAGGGTCCCCGCAAGCACCCCCGCCGCCCGCTCCACATCCGCGAACCCGACGTACAACGGTGTGAACCCGAAGCGAAGGACGTCCGGGTGCCGGAAGTCTCCGACGACGCCCTGTTCGATCAGCCGCTCCATGACCTGGCCGGCATCCGCACAGCGCAGCGCGACCTGGCTGCCCCGCTCCCCGTGGGGCACCGGCGTCAGCGACTCCACGCTGCCCGCCGGAACGTACTCGGCCACGCACTCCAGGAAGAAGTCCGTGAGCGCGAGGGACTTGGTGCGGACGCTCTCGATCGAGACGCCGTCCCACACCTCCAGGGCGGCCTCCAGGGCGAGCATGGACAGGATGTCGGGCGTGCCGACGCGACCACGCGGGGCGCCGGTGGCCGGTGTGTAGTCCGCACGCATGCCGAAGGGGTCGGCGTGCGAGTTCCAGCCGGGCAGCGGGGAGTCGAAGCGGTCCTGCAGTTCGCCGCGTACGTACAGGTACGCCGGTGAACCCGGGCCGCCGTTCAGGTACTTGTAGGTGCAGCCGACCGCCAGGTCTACCCCGTGCTCGTCGAGTCCGACCGGCAGGGCGCCCGCGCTGTGGCACAGGTCCCAGACGGCGATCGCGCCCGCCGCGTGCACGGCGGCCGTCAGAGCGGGCAGGTCGTGCAGCCGGCCGGTGCGGTAGTCGACGTGGTTCAGCAGCACGGCGGCGGTACGGTCGCCCAGCGCGCCGGGCACCTCCGCCGGCGTCACCGGGCGCAGGGCGCAACCCGTCATCCGGGCGGCGGACCCGGCGATGTACCCGTCGGTGGGGAACGTGGTCGCGTCGACGAGGATCTCGTCACGAGCATCGCCGTCGGCGAGCCGCGCCAGCCGTACCGCACCCACAAGTGCCTTGAACACGTTGACACTTGTGGAGTCGCCGACCACGATCTGTCCGGCCGCCGCGCCGATCAGCGGGGCGATCCGGTCGCCGATCCGCTCGGGCGCGGTCCACCAGCCGCTCTCCTCCCAGGAACGGATGCGCAGCTCGCCCCACTGCCGCCGTACGACATCCTCGACGCGCCCGGGGACGGCCGCCGGCAGCGCGCCGAGCGAGTTCCCGTCCAGGTACACGGCCTCGTCCAGGACGAACCGCGCACGCACTCCCGCCAGTGCGTCACCGGCGTCCAACTCCCGTGCTTTGAAAGCTAGTTCAGACATGGGAGCGCGCCGTCCACAGCTCCGGGAACACGTTGTTCCGGGCGCGTTTCTCCAGCCAGGCGACCCCGGCGGAGCCGCCTGTGCCGGCCTTGGAGCCCATCGCGCGGCGGGTGGCGACCAGGTGGTCGTTGCGCCAGCGCCACACCAGCTCGGCCACATCGGTCAACGCCTCGCCGAGGCGGGCCAGTTCGTCGCTCTCGTCACCGGAGTAGAGGGCCGTCCAGACGGCCTCGACCTCGTCGGACGGCTGGTACCGGCGCGAGACGTCACGTTCCAGCACCGCCCCCGGCACGGCATGCCCGCGCCGGGCCAGCAGCCGCAGCACCTCGTCGTACAGGCTCGGCTCGTGCAGCGCCTTCTCCAGCTCCGCGTGCACACGCGGCGCGCCGCGGTGCGGGACCAGCATGGAGGCGGACTTCTCGCCGAGCAGGAACTCCATCCGGCGGTACATCGCCGACTGGAAGCCGGAGCCCTCGCCGAGGGCGCTGCGGTACGCGTTGAACTGGGCCGGGGTGAGCTGTCCGAGTGGCCTCCAGGAGGCGTTCAGCGCCTCCAGCTCCCGTACGGAACGCTTCAGCGCGGCGACCGCCACCGGCACGTCGTCCTCGCGCAGGGCCCGCGCCGCGGTCTCCCACTCGTGGACGATGACGGTGAACCACAGCTCCATCACCTGGGTCGTGACCAGGAAGACCATCTCTCCGGGA
Source organism: Streptomyces sp. NPDC050997 (assembly GCF_040660135.1). Taxonomy (NCBI): domain Bacteria; kingdom Bacillati; phylum Actinomycetota; class Actinomycetes; order Kitasatosporales; family Streptomycetaceae; genus Streptomyces; species Streptomyces sp. NPDC050997. The sequence continues at coordinate 570,592 of NZ_JBFAGK010000002.1, read as the reverse complement.
TCGTCGGAGAGGGTGTGCTGCAGGTGAGTGAGCACGTCCGCCTGTACGTAGTCCTCGTACGGGGTCGTGCCGTTGAAGTCGAGATGCGGGGTCTCGGGCTCCTGCGCTTCTTGAGCCTCTTGGGACATCGCTGTCTCCTGTTGTGTACTCCGGGTAGCGGTCCGCCCCTGCCGTTGTCGACACGGTGGCCCCGGTCCCCGCCGGGCATCTTCTTCGATGGTCCGCCAAAAACGCAAGGCCCGCCTGATCGCCCAGGCGGGCCCGGAGGGGAGGCGACGACTCAGCCCAGGGTCTGGGCGGCCGCCGGGGAGGAGTCCTTCAGGAACTGGGAGCAGCGCTCGTACAGGGAGTTGGAGAACGAGCAGATGCGGCAGTCCGGCCGGCACCCGGTGATCCGTCTCGATCCACGTCACTGCCGACACCTGCCGACGGCCTGTCGCGCTGGGAGCGGTAGTACCCCACGCCGCTGGCACGCCAGGGCGCGGCAGCTTTGGGGTTACCAGGGGATGACGCCCTCGTCCTCGAAGAACGAACCCGTCGGGCCGCCGTCGGGCAGCGTGGCGAGCCGGATCGCTGTGGCCGCGCCCTGCTCGGGGGGGCCCGTGGAAGTCGGTGAAGTCGGTCGCGACCAGGCCCGGGCAGGCGGCGTTGATCAGGATGTTCGTACCGGCGAACTGGCGGGCGTACTGCACGGTGACGGCGTTGAGGAAGGACTTCGACGGTGCGTAGGCCGCCATGATGGGGCCGATCTCGATGTCCGGGTCCGCCTGCCGGGTCAGGGAGCCGACGTAGCTGGAGACGTGCGGTCGAGGGGTGTTCGGTCGCTGGTCGAGACAGGTCAGCGGCACTCCGCCAAGCGGCTCAGGGACGGGCGAGGGTGGATCGCCGATCTCCTGGCCCTCGGATCACCGGCCCGGCTCGTCCGCGGCTGCCGTCACAAGCTCAGCAGCAGGTCCCGGACCGCTGCGGGCTGGGACAGGAACGGGTGGTGGCCGGCGTCGAGCTCGACGACGTTGCCGGCCCGGCGGGCGAACTCGCGCTGCAGCCGCGGCGGGGTGCCCCGGTCCTGAGCGCAGACGAGGTACGTCGAGGGCACCTGCTGCCATGCGGCGGCCCCGACCGGCTGCCCGGTCACCTGCACGCTCTGCCGGGCGAGGTGGTCCGCCGCCCGCGCCTGGACCTCGGGGTCGCAGTCCTGCAGGAACGTGTCCACGAGCAGCTCGGGGCGGACCCCGAACGTGCCGGCGTCGGGGTCGACGTCGAGGAACGGGGCGGGGCCGCCGTCCGCGAACTCCGACAGGCTCTGCCCGACCTCGGGCAGGTAGCTGGAGACCAGCAGCAGATGGCGCACCGACCCGATTCCCGCGGCGGCTTCCGCGGTGACGATGCCGCCGTAGCTGTGGGCGACCACGACGGTCGGCTCGTCGCCGGCCCGCAGCACCTGCCGCACCGCGGCGACATCCTCGGGCAGCCCCGGACCGTCGACGCCGCCGGGCAGGCCCGTCTCGCCGCAACTCGGCAGCGCCGGGGTCACGCTCGGCACCCCTCGCTCCCGCAGCAGCTCGGCGGTGCGGTGCCACCACCACGACCCGTCCCGCACGCACGCCCCATGCACGAAGACGACCCTCATCGCTACCTCCACGTCCGCCTTGACTGGCCTTGACTGGCTTGACTGCCCCCAGCCGACGATAGACGTAGCATTCGTTACGTGAAAAAGTAGGGTCATGGGCAGACGACCGCAACCGCACATCAAGGAGAAGCTGCTCGATGCCTGCGCCGATCACGCCCTCGCGCACGGCCTCCCCGACCGGCTCGAGCCGCTGGCCACCGCCACCGGCACCTCAGCCCGCATGCTGATCTATCACTTCGGCACCCGCGACGCCCTGCTGCGGGCCGTCCTCGGGCACGCGCGGCAACGTCAGCTCGACACCTTCGGCGACCTTCTGCGGGTGCGACCCGAGGAGCCCTACACGGCCACCCTGAACCGCGCCTGGATCTCCATCACCGGCCCGGACGGGCAGCCGTACCTGCGGATGTTCGGTCAGCTGCGCGAGAGTGCGGAGCAGCAGTTGTGGCCCAACTTCCGGCGCACCGCGACGACCGACTGGCTCGGGCCGCTCGAGGACGGCCTGCGCAGTATCGGCCGGCCGGATCTCGCGACGCTCGTTCTCGCCGTCATCCGTGGTCTCCTCATGGACCTCGACGCCACCGGCGACACCACCCGCACCGACCAGGCCTTCCGCGACTTCCTCGGATCGGTCGAGCACCTGCCCAGCGGCTACCGCTCAACCGCCTACGGCTCCCAGGAGCGCGCCGGCAGCAGCACGACCAGCACCGACACGGCGTCGGGCACATAGCGCGGCCGCAGGGTTCGCCTGCCCTGGCCGCTCCCCCGCATCCCCTGCCGCGCAAGTGGCAGACTGCTTCCATGACGACGCACAAGAACCTGCTCGGCGGCCCGGAGCCGACCTACCTGCCGGAGAACGAAGAGGCGTACCGCCTGCTGGGCGAGGAGTCCCAGCCCCCGGCCGAGGTCGCGGCGAAGTACCCCACGTTCTCGCTCGCCTGGGCGATGCTCGCCGACGACGCCTTCGAGGCGGGGCGAGTGGTCGAGTCGTACGCGTACGCACGCACCGGCTATCACCGCGGCCTGGACTCGCTGCGCCGGGCCGGGTGGAAGGGGCATGGCCCCATCCCTTGGGAGCACCGGGCCAATCGCGGGTTTCTGCGCTGCCTCGCCGCACTCGCTCGTGCCGCCAGGGAGATCAATGAGAAGGACGAGGCGGAACGTTGCCAACAGTTCCTTCAGGACAGCAGCGCGGAAGCGTACGCCGAGCTGAGGCGCTGAGCCGGTAACAGCCACCGCGGCTGAAGCGTCCGTGCCGCCGCCGTCACTCAGCCACGGCGACGGCACGGAACGCAGATAACGCAGAAACTCCCGCTACGGCACACCCCCGAGCCCGTAGTCCCCACTACGACAAACGCCCCCGCGCCCGCTCTCCCTCCAGCGGCGGCGCCGTAACGGACCCGTGCCTCAGGCACTCCGGCCTCTGGCAGCCCGGCGGAGGCCTCCGTACCGTCGCGAAGGCCACCGCCGCCCCGACCACCAGCACCCCCGCGCACACCACCATCGCCCGCCCGAACGCGGCGTCGAAGGCCTCCGGTGACCGGTACGCCTCCTCCCCCATCCCGACGATCAGCGGCAGCGCGGCCACCGCGATCAGCCCCGCCGCCCGGGCCGCCGCGTTGTTGACGCCGCTGGCAAGACCGGCCCGCGCGGTCTCCACGGACCCGAGGACACTCGCCGTCAGCGGAGCCACCAGGGTCACCATGCCCAGCCCCAGCACCAGCAGCGCGGGCAGCACATCGGTGACGTACGAGGCCCCCGGCCCGACCCGCAGCATCAGCAGCATCCCGGCGGCGCACAGCAGCGGCCCCACCGTCAACGGGATCCGTGGCCCGATCCGGTCCGCCAGCTCACCGGAGCGCGCGGACAGCAGCAGCATCAGGGCGGTCGTCGGCAGCAGGGCCGTGCCGGCGCCGAGTGCCGAGTAGCCGACGGCCACCTGGAGCTGGACCGCGGAGAGGAAGAAGAACCCGCCGAAGGCCGCGTACACACACAGCGTGACCAGGTTGACCGCGGTGAACTGGCGGGACGCGAAGATGTCGAGCGGCATCATCGGATCGGTCCGGTGCCCCTCGACGTACACGAAGGCCACCGCGGCCACCAGACCGGCGACGGCCGAGACAACGACGGTGAGGGTTGCCGAGCGGGCCTCGATCAGCGCGTACGTGAGCAGCGCGAGCGCCGCCGCGCCGAGGACCGCGCCGAGCACGTCGAAGCGGCCGTGGGTACGACTGTCCGCGGACTCCGGAACATGCCGTACGGCGATCGGCGCGCACAGCAGCGCCAGCGGGACGTTGAGCAGGAACACCCACCGCCAGCCCGGGCCGTCGACCAGCCAGCCGCCGACGAACGGCCCGACGGCCGCCCCGATCCCGCCGAATCCCGACCACAGGCCGACGGCCCGCCCCCGGTCGTCGGGATGGAAGGAGGCCTGGATGAGCGCGAGGGAGCCGGGGGTGAGGAGGGCGCCCCCGATCCCCTGCAGGGCACGGGCGGCGATCAGCACACCGGCGTTCGGGGCGATGCCGCACAGCAGGGAGGCCGCGGCGAACCAGACGACACCGACGACGAAGACCTTGCGGCGGCCGAGGCGGTCGCCCAGGGAGCCGCCGAGCAGGATCAGCCCGGCCAGCGTCAGCGTGTACGCGTTGACCGTCCACTGGAGGGCGGCGAGGTCCGCGTCGAGGTCACGGCCGATGGAGGGCAGGGCGACGTTGATGACGGTCGAGTCCAGCATGGCCATGCTGGAGCCGAGGACGGTGGTCAGCAGGATCCATCTGCCCTGCGGTGAGGCCAGCCGGACATCGGGCATGCCCCAGATATACAACGCGCCCGGTGCCGTGGCACCGGGCGCGCCGGAATCCGCCGGGGAAAGGTCGCGAGCGACCTCGACCAAGCGGGTTACTTGATCTTCGTGCCCGCCGAACGCAGGTGCTGCGTCGCCTCGACGACGCGCGCGGCCATGCTCGCCTCGGCCAGCTTGCCCCAGGTACGCGGGTCGTAGATCTTCTTGGAGCCGACCTCGCCGTCGACCTTCAGCACGCCGTCGTAGTTGCGGAGCACGTGGTCGGCGACCGGACGCGTGAAGGCGTACTGCGTGTCGGTGTCGATGTTCATCTTGACGACGCCGTTCTCCAGCGCGGTCGCGATCTCTCCCTCCGAGGAGCCGGAGCCGCCGTGGAAGACGAAGTCGAACGGCTGGGAGCCGGCCGACTGGCCGTACTTGGCGGCCACGCCCTCGTTCAGCTGCTTCAGGAGCTCGGGACGCAGCACCACGTTGCCCGGCTTGTACACGCCGTGGACGTTTCCGAAGGAGGCGGCCAGCAGGTAGCGGCCCTTCTCGCCCAGGCCCAGCGCCTCGACCGTACGCACCGCGTCGTCGACCGTCGTGTACAGGGAGTCGTTGATCTCGTGCGAGACGCCGTCCTCCTCGCCACCGGTCGGGGTGATCTCCACCTCGAGGATGATCTTGGCGGCGCGGGCCTTCTCCAGCAGCTCCTGCGCGATGGTCAGGTTGTCCGCCAGGGTCTCCGCGGAACCGTCCCACATGTGGGACTGGAACAGCGGGCCCAGACCGGCCTGGACACGCTTCTCGGAGATCGCGATCAGCGGACGGACGTAGGTGTCGAGCTTGTCCTTGGGGCAGTGGTCCGTGTGCAGGGCGACGGTGACCGGGTACTTCTCGGCGACGATGTGCGCGAACTCGGCGAGCGCGACCGAGCCCGTCACCATGTCCTTGCTGTACTGGCCGCCCAGGAACTCGGCGCCACCCGTGGAGATCTGGATGATGCCGTCGCTCTCGGCCTCCGCGAAGCCGCGCAGGGCAGCGTGCAGGGTCTGGGTCGAGGTGACATTGATGGCCGGGTAGGCGAACTTGCCTGCCTTCGCCCGGTCGAGCATCTCGTTGTAGACCTCGGGGGTTGCGATCGGCATCTGTCCGCTCCTTGGTATGTGCGGGTTGGCGTTCTGCTGCTACGGCCCTGACCTAGACCTTGGGGGTGACGTCGTCGTCGGCCCCATCTTTCCAGACTTGACCGAATGGTCGATGCCGCAGGTCAAGTCGTTATCTCAGGCGTTGCGTCAGTCGTTGTGCAGGCGTTGTGTCAGTTGTTGTGTCAGTCGTTGTGTCGGGCGTTGTGTCAGTCCAGGCCCAACTCGTCCTTGGAGTAGGCGAAGAGGTACGGGACGCCCGCGCCCTGCTCGATCTTCTCGGCGGCGCCGGTAGCCCGGTCGACGATGGTCGCGACGGCGACGACCTCGGCACCCGCCTCGCGCACGGCCTCGACGGCGGCGAGCGGGGAGCCGCCGGTGGTGGAGGTGTCCTCGACGACCAGGACCCGGCGGCCCGCGATCTCCGGCCCCTCGACCTGCCGCTGCAGGCCGTGCGCCTTGGCCGCCTTCCGTACGACGAAGGCGTCCAGCTTCCGGCCGCGGGCGGCGGCGGCGTGCAGCATGGCGCCGGCCACGGGGTCGGCGCCCATGGTCAGCCCGCCCACCGCGTCGAAGTCCAGGTCGGCGGTCAGGTCCAGCAGCACCTGCCCCACCAGCGGGGCGGCCTCGCCGTCGAGGGTGATGCGCCGCAGGTCGACGTAGTAGTCGGCCTCGAGACCCGACGACAGGGTCACCTTGCCGTGCACGACGGCCTTGTCCTTGATCTGCTGCAGCAGGGCGCCGCGAACGTCAGTCATGCCTGTCAGCTTAGAGGCGGCGCCAAGTCCACGTGGTGGTGGCTTCGAGCGGCTCCAGCGGCGTGACCAGCCGCGGGAGAGTGTTCAGTCCGTTGGGCGGCCCGGTCTGCGGCTCCACGCACACGGCCGCCTGCTGCTCGTCGTACACGACGACCCACTGTTCGGGGCTGGTGACCTTCAGCTCGAGTCGCTCGGGCCAGGTCAGCGTGACGTCGACGCCTCCCGGCATGCCGAAGCAGTCGTCCCAGGGACCGGGCGCCGGGTCGAGACGGGTGCCGGTGGGCAGATGGTCGGCGCCGCGCTCCTCCTGCCAGGCGGGGCTGAAGTCGAGCCGTACGTCGTCCTGTCCCAGGTTCCGGTTGAACCAGGGGTGCCAGCCGATCTGGGCCGGGAAGGAGGAGTCGTACGTCTCCACGGACATCGTCAGCGTCAGCGCGTCCCCGGTGAGACCGACCACCTGCGTGACCCGGCCCGGGTAGGGCCACGGCTCGACCAGGTCGTACGTGATGACCGCCTCGTCGTCGGTCACGCGGGCGGTGCGCCAGGCACCGTCGCGGGCGGTGCCGTGGATGGCGTGCGGCGGGGAGTTGAGCGGCATCTGGTGGACGGACCCGCCGTCCCGGAACCGGCCGTCCCTGGTCCGGCCGCACCAGGGAACCATCGGGAAGCAGCCGAAGCGGTCGCCCTGCCGGAGGAGCTCGACCCCGTCGACCCGGAGCCCTCCGATACGGCCACCATTGCCCGGCTGCACGGTCACTTCCGCGTCACCCGCGGTCAGTGTGATGTCTTCGTTACTCACGGGACGACCCTACTGGGGTGATCAAGCGGCGGTCACCGGCGTTTGCGCAGCACCCTGGTCACGACGATCGCCGACGCCAGCGCCGCCGCGGCTGCCGGCGCGGCCCAGCGGAGCGTCTGGTTGGGGGAGATCGTCTGCGGGGCGGGGACGGGGGCGTAGCGGCCCCGCGGCGGCGCGTGGTCGACCTCCTCCGCGCTGCGGCCGATCATCGTCCGCCGCGCGTGCGCCGCCTCGGCGGGCGGTCCACCGGCGTCCTCGAAGCGCTCGGGGAGGGACGACGGAGGGACGTCGGCCTCGAAGGCGGGGGACGACTCGGGAGGGGAGGGAGGGGTGGGAGGCGGAGGAAGCTCGGCGACCTGCGGCTCCTCGGGCGTCTGCCCCTCCGGCGTCTGCCCTTCCGGCGTCTCCCGCTCCCCCTCCGCCGCGGCCCCCGGGCTCTGAACGGCTCCCAGGTTCTCCGCGAACCGGGTGAGCAGACGGGTGGCGGCCGAGGCCACCGCGTCCGGCGGCAGTTCCGTGACCCGGCCGTCCGCGGAGGCGGTTCCCTCGAAGGTCACCGTGGAGCCGCCGTCCGCTTCCCGGACGGAGATCGTGAGCGTCAGCTTCACCGCGCCGGTGCCTCGGGCCTCGGTCGCGTCGCCCTCGGCGGCGTACGAACCGTCGTCCCGCCCGGAGATCCGCACCGAGCCGCGGTAGGTGATGGAGTGACTGCCGACGCGCACCTTCAGCCGCCCCGTGACGGGTTCGGCGCCGGCGTCCTGGTGGAGCCCCGGAACGGCCCGGGCGACCCGTGCGGGGTCGGCCAGTGCTTCCCTGAGCCGCTCGGCCGGAACCGGAACGAACACCTCATGCTCCATATCAGCGGACTCTACCCAGTGGCCGCCGTCGTGCACCTCGGTTGGCCGAAAGTGACCGCGCGTGGCCCCTGGTGTCAGGCCCGTGGCCCGTCGTGGTCAGTACCCGAGGCCCGTCGTGGTCAGTACCCGAGGCCCGTCGTGGTCAGTACCCGAGGCCCGTCGTGGTCAGTACCCGAGGCCCGTCGTGGTCAGTACCCGTGGCCCATGGTGGTCAGCCCCGTGGCCCCACGGTGGTCAGTACCGCGGATGCGCCAGCGTCGACACCGGCAGCCCCCCGATCCTCGTCCCGGCCGCCGCCCGCGCGTCCGCCGCCAGGAACGCCTGGGTCAGTGTGCGCGGCCGCGGTCCGTCCGGGGCGAGTCGCAGGGGTGGTCGGGGCGCGGCGGACGCGAGGACGAAACCCCAGTCGCGCGGGGCCCGTTCCGGGCCGGCCGTGCGGTCGGGGCCCGCGGTGAAGCCGGAGTCGCGGCCGCCGACGCGGTAGGGCGCGGTGTGCAGTCCGGCCGCCCGGATCGTCGTGTCCACGGTCCAGAACACGCGCGGGCGGGAGGCGACCGGCCCGGCGTGCACCGCCAGCCGGCCGTCGTCCGCCAGGACGCGGCGTGCGAGGTCGTAGAACTCCTGCGAGTACAGCTTCGTACTCGCGGTGATGCCCGGGTCGGGCAGGTCCGCGATCACCACGTCGTACACCGCCGAGGGCGCCTGACGCAGCCAGCCGAAGGCGTCCGCCGTGCTCACGCGGACGCGCGCGTCGCCGTACACATGGCCGTTGAGCTTCGCCAGCGCCGGGTCCTGACGGGCCAGCCGTACGACGCCCTCGTCGAGTTCGACGATGTCGACGCCGCGTACGTCCGGGTAGCGCAGCACCTCCCGCGCGGCCAGTCCGTCGCCGCCGCCGAGGACGAGCACCCGTGCGTGGGGGCCGTTCATCGCGGGGTGGACCAGCGCCTCGTGGTAGCGGTGCTGGTCCCGGCCGCTGACCCGGAGCCGGCCGTCGAGGAAGAGGCCGAATGGCCGACCGCCGGTGCCGCCGGTGAGGACGACCTCCTGGATGTCCGTCTGCACCGCCACCCGTACGTCGTCGCCGTACACCGCCTGCCGCGCGGCCCGTTCGAAGTCGTCGACGAGTACGGCGGCCGTGGCGAGGAGGGCGAGCACGGCGAGGTTGGCCGCCAGGAGCAGGCAGCGGGCCCGGCAGCTCAGGTCGCGGCGGAACAGGCCGAGGACGAGCACGGCACCGGCGACCGCGTTGACGGTGCCGGTGAGCAGGGCGCCGGTCAGCTGACCGAGGAGCGGCAGCAGCAGGAAGGGGAAGGCCAGACCGCCGACGAGGGCGCCCACGTAGTCCGCGGCGAACAGGTCGGCGACCGCGCCGCCGGCGTCCTGGCGGCGGATGCGCTGGATCAGCTCCATGAGGAGGGGGACTTCGGCGCCGATCAGCAGGCCGATGGCGAGGGAGAAGGCGACCAGGAGACAGCGGGGGCCGCTGGCCCACAGGCCGCCCCAGGCGCCGGTCCAGGCGAACACCGCGTACAGGGCCATCGCGCTGCATCCGCCGACGAGGGCGAGCGCGGCCTCCAGGGCGCCGAACGCGGCCGCCGCGTGCCAGCGCAGGCGTTTCGCGGCGAGCGAGCCGATGCCCATCGCGAAGACCATCACGGACAGGACGACCGAGGCCTGGGTGACCGAGTCGCCGATCAGATAAGAGGCCAGCGCGACGAGTTCGAGTTCGTACACGAGTCCGCAGGCCGCGCAGACGAAGACACAGGCGAGGACGAAGAACCTGCCCGTGTCGGGGCGGACGGGCAGCCGCGCGGGGCCTGCCCAGGGCGGCGTGGTGCCGGGCGGGGCGGGCGCGTGCGGTTCGATCACGCTGCGACGTTACGTCACGGAAACGGCACGCTTCGTCACCCACACGTGTGGAACTCCGAGTCAATCGGGCGCCCGGTGTTTGCGTGGGCGCCCCCGAGGACGTGCGAGACGGCGCCCCCGCGGACCGCCGCCCCAGGACTCCCGCCGTCGGCCTGAGCCGCCGTGCTCTCAGACGCCGGAGGGGCTCAGACGCGTCCGGCGTCGGCCGGGTCGAGCCGCCGCCACCCGGGCCCCCACCCTCGTCCGCGTGGCCACCAACTGCCCGTCCTGCGGGTACGCGTGCCAGGTCCGCCAGTGCATCTGTCCCTCGTGGCACTGGGCCAGCAGCGCGGTGAAGGCGTTCGGGCTGCCGGGGAAGACGCCCGCCAGGCCGTTGGGGTGATCGGTGACCAGGGCCAGCAACTCCTGGGCGCGGGCCGCGAACTGGCCCGGCGAGAGGACCTCGACGCGGGCGGCGAACTCGTACTCCCAGTCACCGACACGCTTGGCCACGCCGAGCGGGAGGGGCATGCTGCTGCCCTGGATGCATGCCACGGTCTCCGAACAACTGCCCCGCGCCTCTTCCAGAAGCACCTGGTGGGAGGCGCCGAGGAGCCTCAACTGGAGCTTGGACTGGGCCAGTTCGAGGTCGAGCGTGGCCAGTGCGGGAAGCGGCTCGCGCCCCAGGGCCCAGGCGAGGTCGGCCGCACGCGTGTCGGTGTAGGAGGTGTTCAGGGTCGTGAGCATGGATCGGCTCCGCTAGCACGCAACGAAAGGGAGGTGTGGGTCCGGCGCACCCCGGTCGGCACCGGGGGATTCGGCCAGGTCGGACCAGTCGGAGTGTCAGGGAGGGCTCCGCGGGAGGTCCGAGGCCGCGTTGGCGATTTAGAGGGAATCATGAACTGTGCTGCCGCCACAGCGTTTTTACCCAACTTCGTGCGGTTTCCATCCCTCAGAGGGCTCCACAGCTCAACTGTTCAACCACGGCGTGCGCCGGGGCGGCCGGAGCGTGCGCCGGAGCAGTGCTATGCCCGCCGGGAGCAGTACCCGGCGGGCATATGGAATGAGTAGCGCGGTGTGCGGTGAGTGGCGACGGGCGGGGGACTCGGTGGCGTACCCGCTTCCCCCCGCCGGGAGCTCAGCTGCCCCGTGTCAGCTGCCTCCCGGGAGCGGCCGCCCGTCTCAGCCGCCGCCTCCCCCGCACCCGCCCCCGCCGCCCCCGCAGGAGGACCCGCCGCCGCAGGACGAGCCGCCACCGCAGGAGTGGCCGCCGTGGTGCCCGCCCGACGATCCTCCGTCGGACGAGCCCGAGCCGCTGTCACCGATGAACGGCGCGCCCCCCGCGACCCACCAGCTGCCGTCGCCGGACCCGCTCCCCGACGACCGGTGGATCCGGCCGCCACGGCCTCCCGCGCGCACCGCGCTTCGCCGACGGTTCCGGGTCGAGGCGCGGAACGCGACGATCAGGACGATGCAGACAACCGCCAGGATGATGCCGATGAACATGGCGTCACCCTCCTTCCAATTCCCCCGAAGCGGCCCCCCGTGGGCGCCTCGCTGGGTGCGTGCCGAGGAGATGCCCCTCCGACTCACCGGCCAAAGCAGAGTTGAGGAACTCCAGAGCTTGGGCGCAGGATGACTGGCATGACCTCCAGCGCACGCCCTCTCCTGAACCGCCGGCTCGCCGAGTTCGGGACGACGATCTTCGCCGAGATGTCCGCCCTGGCCGTGAGCACCGGGGCGATCAACCTGGGCCAGGGCTTCCCCGACACGGACGGCCCCGAGGAGGTCAGAGAGGCGGCCGTACGGGCGCTGCGGGACGGTCGCGGCAACCAGTATCCGCCGGGTCCGGGCGTGCCCGAGCTGCGTACGGCGATCGCCGCCCACCAGGAGCGGCGGTACGGGCTGTCGTACGACCCGGACACCGAGGTGCTCGTCACCGCGGGCGCCACGGAGGCGATCGCCGCCGCGCTGCTCGCCCTGGTGGAGCCCGGGGACGAGGTCGTCGCCCTGGAGCCGTACTACGACTCGTACGCGGCCTGCATCGCGATGGCGGGCGGCACGCGCGTGCCGGTCACCCTGCGTCCGCACGAGGGCCGCTTCCGGCTCGATCTCGACGAGCTGCGCGCCGCCGTCACCGACCGCACCCGCCTGCTGCTGATCAACACGCCCCACAACCCCACCGGCACCGTCCTCACCCGTGCGGAGCTGACCGCGATCGCCGAGCTGGCCGTGGAGCGGGATCTGCTCGTGGTCACGGACGAGGTGTACGAGCACCTGGTCTTCGACGAGGCCGAGCACGTGCCGCTGGCGACCTTCCCGGGGATGCGTGAGCGGACCGTCTCGATCAGTTCGGCCGGCAAGACGTTCTCGTTCACCGGCTGGAAGGTGGGGTGGGTGACGGCCGCGTCCGGGCTGGTCGGCGCCGTGCGGTCGGCGAAGCAGTACCTGACGTACGTCTCGGCGGGGCCCTTCCAGTACGCGGTGGCCGAGGCGCTGCGCCTGCCGGACGCGTACTTCGACGGCCTCCGCGCCGACCTCCTCCGCAAGCGCGACCTGCTGGGCGACGGCCTCCGCGCGGCCGGCTTCGAGGTCTACCAGCCCAAGGGCACCTACTTCATCACCACCGACATCACCCCGTTCGGTGAGAAGGACGCCTACGCCTTCTGCCGCGCCCTCCCCGCACGCTGCGGCGTCGTCGCCATCCCCAACTCCGTCTTCTACGACGACCCCGACGCCGGCCGCAGCCAGGTCCGCTTCGCCTTCTGCAAGAAGGACGACGTTCTCCACGAGGCGGCCGGCCGCCTGCGAAGCCTGGTCAGCTAGGGCCTGTCGTTTGGATCAGGCCGCAGGAAAGCAGCGGTGCTTCCTGGCCGACCTGAGCGGGGTGTGGTGCGTGCAGCTGCAAGGCGGAGGAGGGCGTCGACGCGGAGCATCGGCAACCGACGACAACGCGGCAGATGTGCGTGCCACACCCCGCGTCTGCGGCGTGATCCAAACGACAGGCCCTAGCGCCCGCCTCGGGCTCCGGGCGAGGAAGCTCGTCGAGGTCGAGGGTGAAGGTACGGCCGTCGGTCAGAGGGATGGGGAGCTTCCCCGTGCGTGCGGAGGAGGTCGAGACGACCTCGGAGATCAGCAGGACGTCCTCGAAGCTGTAGTGCTTGCCTTCCGGTGCTGGAGATCCCCTCGGCACGTTGGGCCTCTTCGAGTCCGAGCCCCGTTTCCTGCTCCCCGCCCGCTGCCGCCCTCGCGCGGGCGTTGGTGCGGATAGCGAGAGCCCGGCCCTGGCACCGGCCGTGGTGGCCGGTGCCCTGGCCGGGCTCTCGTTCGACTACGGCGCGTATCTGGTCGTGATCGCCGACGCGCCGCTGTTGTTCTGGGGGGCCGAGAGGACTACTCCTCGTCGTCCTCGGGCTTCTCGGCCTCGTTGACCTCCTGCTCCAGGCCGAGCTGCTCCACGAGCCACTTGTCGAACTCGATGGCGGCCCGTACCCAGCTGACCGTGGAGGAGACGAAGTGCTCCAGGCTCACACCGGTGCCGATCAGCATCTGCGCCTCGCCGATGAGGCGGACGGTGCCGTCGTCGTGGGTGTGGCTGTAGACCTTGGGCCACAGGGTCCGCCGGTTCCAGTCGTCGATGGACTCCAGCAGCAGCGGCTTCTCGTCGATCTTGTGGGGCCGGTCGTAGAACGTCCGGACGGAGAAGACCTGCTGGTCCCCTTCGCCGCGGAACATGAAGTACGTACGGAACTGCTCCCACGGCGCCGCGAGGTCACCCTCATCGTCGACGACGTACTTGAGCTCCATCTGGTCGAGGAGCTGCTTCACAAGATCCTGATCCGGGACGACGGGGCCCGCCGGTCCTTGCGGCTGCGGCTCGGGCTGGCCCCCGAAGTTCGGAATCGAGGACGGGTCGATGGTCACCGTGATTTTCCCTTCGTACGGATCCCGCCATCCTCCCCCATGCGGGGAGGGGGGTGGCAAGCCCCGTCGGGGCCTGTCAGCCCTCGGCTGACAGGATCCGGTCGGTGCGGACGTACCGCCGGCGTACTGCGGACGTACCGCTGACGTACTACAGAGTCTTCCCCGTTACGGGGCCCACGATCAGCCCGTCTCCGAAGGCGTCCACCCGGACCGTGTCGCCGTCCTTGATCTCGCCGGAGAGGATCTCCTTGGCGAGGCGGTCGCCGATGGCGGTCTGGACGAGGCGACGCAGGGGGCGGGCGCCGTAGGCCGGGTCGTTGCCCTCGTCGGCGAGCCAGGCGAGGGCCTCGTCGGTGATCTCCAGGGACAGGCGGCGTTCGGCGAGCCGCTGGGCCAGACGGTTGGTCTGGAGGCGGGCGATCCGGGCCAGCTCGTCCTTGCTGAGCGCCGAGAAGACGACCAGGTCGTCGAGCCGGTTGAGGAACTCCGGCTTGAAAGAGGCGCGGACCACCTCCAGCACCTGTTCCTTCTTCTCCTGCTCGCTGGTGATCGGATCCACCAGGAACTGACTGCCCAGGTTGGACGTCAGCACCAGGATGGTGTTGCGGAAGTCGACCGTACGGCCCTGACCGTCCGTCAGGCGGCCGTCGTCCAGCACCTGGAGGAGGATGTCAAAGACCTCCGGGTGCGCCTTCTCCACCTCGTCCAACAGCACCACGCTGTACGGGCGTCGGCGCACCGCCTCCGTCAGCTGGCCGCCCTCCTCGTAGCCGATGTAACCGGGCGGGGCGCCGACCAGGCGGGACACGGTGTGCTTCTCGCCGTACTCCGACATGTCGATGCGGATCATCGCCCGCTCGTCGTCGAACAGGAAGTCCGCGAGCGCCTTGGCGAGTTCGGTCTTGCCGACGCCGGTGGGGCCCAGGAAGAGGAACGAACCGGTCGGACGGTCCGGGTCGGCGATGCCGGCGCGGGTGCGGCGCACGGCGTCGGACACGGCCCGCACGGCCTCGCCCTGGCCGATCAGCCGCCTGCCCAGCTCCTCCTCCATCCGCAGCAACTTCTGCGTCTCGCCCTCCAGGAGGCGGCCGGCCGGGATGCCGGTCCACGCGGCGACGGTGTCGGCGATGTCGTCGGCGCCGACCTCATCCTTGACCATGGTGTCCTTGGCTGCCTCCTCCTCGGCCTCCGAGGCGGCCTCCAAGTCCCGTTCCAGGGACGGGATCTCGCCGTAGAGCAGCTTGGACGCGGTGTCGAAGTCGCCGTCCCGCTGGGCGCGTTCGGCCTGGCCGCGCAACTCGTCCAGCTTCTCCTTCAGTTCACCGACCCGGTTGAGGGACTGCTTCTCCTTGTCCCAGCGGGCGGTGAGGCCGCGCAGCTCCTCCTCCTTGTCGGCGAGGTCGCGGCGCAGCTTCTCCAGACGCTCGCGGGAGGCGGGGTCGGTCTCCTTGCTGAGGGCCAGCTCCTCCATCTTCAGCCGGTCCACGGCACGCTGGAGCTCGTCGATCTCGACGGGCGAGGAGTCGATCTCCATACGGAGGCGGGAGGCCGCCTCGTCGACCAGGTCGATGGCCTTGTCGGGGAGGAAGCGGGAGGTGATGTACCGGTCGGAGAGGGTGGCCGCGGCGACCAGCGCGCTGTCCGCGATCTGCACCTTGTGGTGGGCCTCGTAGCGGCCCTTGAGACCGCGCAGGATCGCGATGGTGTCCTCGACGGTCGGCTCGGCGACCAGCACCTGCTGGAAGCGCCGCTCCAGCGCCGGGTCCTTCTCGATCCGCTCGCGGTACTCGTCCAGGGTCGTCGCGCCGACCATGCGCAGCTCACCGCGGGCCAGCATCGGCTTGAGCATGTTGCCGGCGTCCATGGCGGAGTCCCCGCCGGCGCCCGCGCCGACCACGGTGTGCAGCTCGTCGATGAAGGTGATGATCTGCCCGTCGGAGTCCTTGATCTCCGCGAGCACGGTCTTCAGCCGCTCCTCGAACTCACCCCGGTACTTCGCCCCCGCGACCATCGCGCCCAGATCCAGCGCGACCAGTCGCTTGTTCTTGAGGGACTCGGGCACGTCGCCCTTCACGATCCGCTGGGCCAGCCCCTCGACCACGGCGGTCTTGCCGACGCCGGGCTCGCCGATGAGGACCGGGTTGTTCTTGGTGCGGCGGGAGAGCACCTGCACGACCCGCCGGATCTCCTGGTCCCGCCCGATGACGGGGTCGAGCTTGCCCTCCCGCGCGGCGGCGGTGAAATCGGTCCCGAACTTCTCCAGGGCCTTGTACTGGCCCTCGGGATCTGCTGTCGTCACCCGGCGTCCTCCCCTTGCCTTACGGAACGCCTCCAGCAGCTTCTTCGCCGTGGCGCCCTGACCGGAGAGTACGTCGCCGGCCGCGCCGCCCTTCGCGGCGATACCGAGGAGCAGGTGCTCGGTGGAGAGGTACTCGTCCCCGAGCTCCGTGGCCCGCTCACCGGCGTCCGCGATCACCGCGAGCAGCTCACGGTTGGGCTGCGGGGGCGCGACGGTGGACCCGGTCACGCTGGGCAGGCCGGCCAGCACCCGCTCGACGCCGGAGCGTACGGCCGCCTGGTCGGCGTCGACCGCGGCGAGCAGGTCGGTGATGTTCTCGTTGTCCTGGCCCTGGAGCAGGGCGAGGAGCAGATGGGCGGGTGTGAGGTCCGGGTGCCCGTCGGACAGGGCGCGGTTTCCGGCAGCGTTGATCGCGTCCCGGCTCCGGTTGGTCAGCTCGGCGTCCACGTTCGCGTTCTCCTCCTGGCGTCATCCCCGTGCCGACTCAGCTCGCCGGCTCAGCTCGCTGACTCAGGCAGCGTACACAAACTTGAGTCTATTCCACTCAAGGTGCGGAGCGGGCGGGGTCGGCCCGTCCTGGGCGGGCGAGGTTCGCCCAGGAGGCGGGTACCCAAGAAGGAAAGCGCACGAGCGGTCGGTAAGAAGGCAGCGATGATCGACCAGTTCCAGCCACTACGAGATTCGGTCGAGATCCCGAAATATCCCGTGAAACTGCAGCGGCGTCACCGTGTTCAGGTCACGGTGACGCCGCTGCGGGGGGAAGCACCTGAGCGATCTGTTACGACGGGGGAATCGCGTCAGGCACTGCGGGGGGTGGCTGAGATGGTGTGCAGATCGGGAACGTCAGGCTCCACCAGACGATGGTCCCGCTGATCCAGATTCACAAAGATCATTCCGTATCGGATGGCACACCGCACGGGCTGTGGCGCCCCGCGAGGCTTCCGTAGACACCGGTACGCCCGTACGTCCTCGTCGTCGTCCCGCGTCACGACGACCGGCTCACCGAACACGGTCACCATCAACGAGTCACCGGCGTGGGGGATCGCGGTGGCAAGGTCGATGAAGTGCCAGCCCGAGCGGTAGGCGGTCGCCATTTCACGGCGGAAGGAGCGGTCGTCCGGTGGAGTGGTCACATCAGCTCCCGGCTTCTTCTGCCACAGAACCCGCCTCACCGGTGGTACCTGTGGCGCCGGAGTCCACTGGCGCCACCGGCCAGCTGCTGTTCGCCCGAACGTCTTCCTTCCCACCGGTCGCGCCACCCAGCGCTCCTAGGGCCACTACGGCGGAGAAGGCGGCGACAAGTACCGAGCGAAGCATTTTATTACGCATAGTCGGCTTCGTCCTCACTTGAAAGTCCCCTTATCCCCCGTCGAGTACGACGATGGCTCATTCGGGCACGTCATGGCCACACAATCGATGCATCATGTTCCTGCACGTTCAGGACCCTGGGGGGTGGAGATTTGGCAACGAATCGCACTAAAGGCATACATCCCCATGCGATGACGGAGTTGTGCGAGGAAGCCAGTCACCTTTACGCCACCGCTCTGCGAGTCGGCCGCGTCGCCCGTGCAGACGCGGAAGCCGCCCCGTGTCTGATGGAGTTCGCCCTCCTGCACCCGGACCCGGACGACCCCGAGTTGCTGCGCCCGGTGCCCCCGGCGGTGGCACTGGCCCAGCGGCTCAACCCGCTGGAACGCGAGATCAGCGAACGCCGACGCCGGTCCGTCCAACTCTCGGACGCCTTCGAGCCGTTCATGGCCCTCAGCACACAGGTGACGACGACGAGCGACTCCCTCACGGTTCTTGAGGGCGGCGACCGGATCAACGCGGCGCTCAACATGGCCACCGCCCAGTGCCAGTCGGTGATGCTCACGGTCCAGCCGAGCGACCGCATGTCCGAGGCCAGCCTGCTGCAGGGAATGGAACGCGACCGACCGCTGATCGAACGAGGCGTGCGCATCCGCACGCTGTACCAGCACACGGCCCGCTACAGCCAGGAGAAGCTGGCCTACGCCTCCCATCTCGCCGACGGCAAGGCGGAGTACCGCACCATCGACGAGCTGGTGGAGCGCCTGATCATCTGCGACGAGACCGTCGCCTTCATCCCCACCCGGGACGACCAGCAGGTCGCCCTTGAGCTTCGCCACCCCGGCCTCGTGCGCTATCTGATCAAGGTCTTCGAGTACCTGTGGGACCGCGCCGTCCCACTGAGCACCGGCGCCCCCTACGAGACCGCTCCCGACGGCATCACGGAGATCCAGCACTCCATCGCCAAGCTTCTCGTCGAAGGCCACGTCGACGAGGCGATCGCCCGCCGACTGGGCATGAACGTGCGCACCTGCCGAGCCCACATCGCCAAACTCGCCTCCGCCCTGGGCAGCGGCAGCCGCGCCCAACTCGGCTACCTCATCGCCCAGTCCGGGATCCTTGATCGGGCAGAGTGAGACGGGTGACCTGCGGCCGCGGCGACCCGTCCAGGCCCACCTGGGCGATCCGGACGCCGAGTTGGGTGCGGCTGGCCGCGCCGAGGGTCTCCGACAGCCGCGCGATGTGGGCCCGGCAGGTGCGGACGCTTATCCCCAGCCGTTCCGCGATCACCGCGTCCTGGTGGCCCTCCGCCAACAGGGCCGCGATGGACTGCTCGCGGTGGGAGATCCCCTCGATGCCGGTGTCGGGCAGCGGGGCGGTGAGCGGGATCGCCAGGCGCCAGAGGCGTTCGAAGACCGTGACCAGGTAGCCGACGAGGGCTGGGTGACGCAGTTCCAGGGCCAGCGTGCGGTCCGCGTTCGCCGGGATGAAGGCGACCGTGCGGTCGAAGAGGATGAGGCGTTCGATCACCTCGTCCAGCGTGCGCGCCTGGACCGTGCCGTCCATCAACTCCAGGTAGGTGAGCAGGCCTTGGCCGTGCCGGGCCACGTGGGTGTACAGGTCGCGCATGCGCACGCCCCGGCCGCGCAGGGCCAGCGCCCGGTGCAGACCCTCCGTCAGTTCGTGCTCGGGGCGGATGCCGCCGGGCTGCACGCTGATGACCTCGGTCGTGCACGCCTCGGTCGCCTCGTCCATCGCGGCCTGGATGCGGGACAGTCCGTCCAGGACCCGGATCGCGCTGCCCTCCGCGGCGGGCGCCTGCGGCCGCCGGCCGCCGAGACCGGCGTACCACTCGAAGGCCGCCACCGCCGAACCCACCCGCCGCTGGCTCGTACTGACCTCGTCGTACAGCCCGCGCAGCAGCCGTGTCATGACCTCCTGCGGGGCGGTCGGAACCAGCCAGTCCATGTCGTCGGGGTCCGGGTGCAGCAGGGCCAACTCCAGCAGACAGGGCACCGGTTCCGCGTCACGGCGCGGCACCCGACCTCGCCGTACGGCCCGGGAATACACGCGATCCCCGGCCTCGCACAGTCGGTCGGCACCGTGTGGATGCTGCTCCGCCGTGTGCCCGGCCATCGCCCGTTCCACCCCCGGTTCCAGCGTCTTCCGCAGCGCAACTATGCGCGGACCGGACCGGCTCCGCAACACGGCTCTCCGCGCCACCACCGCCGAAAAGCGGCCATTCGACCCGTTATTCACGGGCCCCCGACCAGCTCGCCGCAACAAGCCGACGGCCGCCCCGCGTACCCGCGGAAAGCCCCGGGGAACCCGCCCGTACAGGCGCCCGCGTCACCGTCAGCCAGACGGCCACCACCTGGTTGTACCGCACCGGCCCCTCCCCCAGGCACCGCACTGGCCGGAAATCACCGGCCGCCCCCGACCGCTCCCGTTTGCCTAAAACTCTTGGGAATCTCCGCAATTACTTCTGGCGAACAGGAGGAAGCTTGTGGGTGCGTACGACCCCGGAGGAGCTCGCCGACCGGGGCGCCGCCGCGCCGTCCGGCCGATCC
The DNA here is from genome assembly GCF_040660135.1 of Streptomyces sp. NPDC050997. NCBI lineage: Bacteria > Bacillati > Actinomycetota > Actinomycetes > Kitasatosporales > Streptomycetaceae > Streptomyces > Streptomyces sp. NPDC050997. The sequence goes on along the minus strand of NZ_JBFAGK010000002.1, from coordinate 550,669 downwards.
GGCAAGGACGCGCCGACCGCCCTTGCCGACGTCTACCGCGACTACGCCCGCGAGCGCCCCGGCCGCTACGCGGCGGCCCGGTACCGGCGCGGTACCGGCTCGGTCCGGAGGCAGCCGCGGCGAGCGCCGGCGGACGGCACAGCGCGATGCCCCGGGCCATCCTGCGCGGCTACGACCTGACCGAGCCGGACCAGACCCACGCGGTCCGGCTGCCCGGCAGCGTCTTCCACGGTTACGTCAGCCTGGAGCCGGCCGGCGGTTTCAGCCACGGCGCCCCGGACAGTCAGGAGAGCTGGACAGTCAGGAGAGTTGGACACGGATCCTGGACGCCCTCAACACCCTGCTACGGAGCTGGCCCACACCATGACCTGGATCACCACGCCCCTCACCGAGGACCTGCTGCGCGGCGCCCTCGACCTCGAACGCACCGAGCACGGCCTGCTCCCCCACCGGCTGCCCGCCCGGGCCCGCGCCCAGTGCGCCGATCCGCAGCTGGCCATGGCCGAGTCCCAGCCCTCCGGCGTACGCCTGGTCTTCCGCACCCGGGCCACCGCCGTCGAGCTGGACACCCACCCCACCAAGCGGGTCTACGTGGGCGCACCGCCCCGCCCGGACGGTGTGTACGAACTGCTCGTCGAAGGCCGCCCGGCCGGCCAGGGCAGCGTGACCGGCGGTGACACCCTCACCATCGACATGACCACCGGAACCACCGAGCACCGGTCCGGCCCGTACGGCACCGTCCGCTTCACGGGCCTGCCGGACACCGAGAAGAACGTCGAGATCTGGCTGCCGCACAACGAGACCACCGAGCTGGTCGCCCTGCGCACCGACGCCCCTGTCGAACCCGCCCCGCCGTCGGACCGCCGGGTCTGGCTGCACCACGGCAGCTCCATCAGCCACGGCTCCGACGACACCGGACCCACCACCACCTGGCCCGCGCTCGCCGCCTCCCTCGGCGGGGCGGAGCTGATCAACCTGGGCCTGGCCGGCAGCGCCCTGCTCGACCCGTTCACCGCCCGCGCCCTGCGGGACACCCCCGCCGACCTGATCAGCGTCAAAATCGGCATCAATGTGGTCAACGCGGACCTGATGCGCCTGCGCGCCTTCGGCCCCGCCGTCCACGGCTTCCTCGACACCATCCGCGACGGGCACCCCACCGCCCCGCTGCTGGTCGTCTCGCCGATCCTGTGCCCCATCCACGAGGACACGCCCGGCCCGAGCGCCCCCGACCTCGGCCCCCTCGGCGCCGGAACGTTGCGGTTCCGGGCCATGGGCGACCCGGCGGAACGCGCGAGCGGGAAGCTCACCCTCGGTGTCATCCGCGACGAGCTGGCCCGGATCGTCGCCCAGCGGGCCGCCGACGACCCGAACCTGCACCACCTCGACGGCCGCGACCTCTACGGCGAGCGCGACCACGCCGAGCTGCCGCTGCCCGACGATCTCCACCCGGACGCCGCCGCCCACCGCCGCATCGGTGAACGCTTCGCCGAACTGGCCTTCACCAAGGGCCCCTTCGCCGACGCCTGACCCTGGATCCGCCGAGGCAGGCCGCGCGAGGGGGCCCCGACGCCAAAGGGCCGGGGAACCCTCCCCGGCCCTTCACCACGCCCCGTGGGGCCATGCCCCGTACGGCTACTGCAGCTTGGCGGACTTGCAGGCGCTCTCGAACTTGCTGGTGCAGATGTCGGACACCTTGTAGATGCTGTCCTCGATCACCGTGCTGCTGATGTTGCTCTTGGTCAGGGCGACCACGGGGACCAGCTGCGCGGGGATGTCCTTGTCGGTGGGGCTGTCGACCCGGTCCGAGGCGAGGGCGTCGAACTGGATGTCCTTGCCCTGGACCTTCGCCACCGCCATCTCGGCGGCGGCCTCGGCCTCCTGCGGGTACGACTTGTACACGCTCATGTACTGCTCGCCGGTCAGGATCCGCTGCACGGCCGCCAGTTCGGCGTCCTGGCCGGTGACCGGCGGCAGGTTGGTCACGCCCGCGCTCTTCAGGGCGTCGATGACGGCGCCGGCCATACCGTCGTTGGCGGAGTAGACGGCGGCGATGTTGCTCGCGCCGAGGGCATTGATCGCCTTCACCATGTTGGCCTCGGCGTTCTCCGGCTTCCAGTCCACGGTGTCGTAGGTCCTGGCGATCGTCACCTTGCCCTCCAGCTCGGAGAGCGCACCCGCCTTGAACTGCTTGGCGTTCGGGTCGGTGGACGAGCCGTTCATCATGACGATCTTGTCAGAACTGTCGATGCCCGAGCCCAGAGCGTCGACGACGGAGCGGCCCTGGACCTCGCCGACCAGCTCGTTGTCGAAGGAGACGTACGCGTCGATCGGCCCCTCGGCGAGCCGGTCGTAGGCGATGACGGGGATGCCCGCGTCCTTCGCCTTCGTCACACCGCCGGCTATCGCGTGCGCGTCGACGGCGTCCAGCAGGATCACATCGACCTGGTCGTCGATCATCTGCTGCAGCTGCTCGGCCTGCCGGCTCGCGCTCGCGTCGGCGTTGGCGTACTCGACCTTGCCCTGCTTGTCGGTGAGTTGGGCGACCTTGGCCTCGATGATCGGCTGGTCGAACTTGTCATAGCGGGTGTTCGCCTTCTCAGGGAGCAACAGGCCCACCGTGACGTCGTTCCCCTTGGTCGGGCTGGCCTCGCTGCTGCTCCCGGCCACTCCCAGCGCCCCGCAGGCGGAGAGGGAGAGCGTGAGGGAACCTACGGCAACTGCGATGCCGCTACGACGGGTACGGGTGTTCACTGCGCCTTGCCTTCCGAACGAGGGTGCTGTCGCGACCCAGGTGAAGGGAAGCCAACGTGGCCTTCACCAAATCGTCAAGGATCAACCACGCATTGAGATAGCAACGTTAATTTGTGCGGCTTCTGTGAAAACGTGAGGTGGCGGGGGTGACGGACGGGTTCCAAAAGTCGCGTACAACCAATCTCCGACATCGTCGGTCCTGATCATCAACGGCTCTGCCGGCCGTTTTCGATCAGGACTGAAGGACCGGATGAACCCAGCCAGACGCACGACCGCCGCGGCCTCGGCCGCCGTCGTGCTCGCCACCGCGGGCGGCCTGCTCACCGCGGTCGCCACGCCCGCCACCGCCGCCACGACCTGCGCCTCCCCCGTGTTCAAGCGGCAGTTCTTCGCCAACACCAGCTTCTCCGGCACCCCGAAGAAGACCGACTGCGACAGCGCGGTCGACCAGAACTGGGGCACCGGCGCCCCCGCCTCCGGCCTTCCGTCGAACAACTTCGGCGTCCGCTGGAGCGTGACGCGGGACTTCGGCTCCGGGGGGCCCTTCGCCTTCGCCGCCGAGGCGCAGGACGGTATACGGGTCTACCTCGACGGCGTCCGCAAGGTCGACCTGTGGAAGAACGTGTCGACGACGGTCAGCAAGACCGTGAACCTCACGATCCCCTCCGGCCCGCACACCCTGCGCGTCGACCACGTCAACTGGACCGGCACCGCCCGCGTCAAGTTCGGCTACACCCCACGCACCTCCGCCACCGTGGACAAAGTCAAGCCCCTCGCCCCGACAGGAACCGCGGTCAGCTACGACCAGGCCACCGGCAAGGCGAAGCTGACCTGGGCGAAGAACAAGGAGATGGACCTCGCGGGGTACCGCCTCTACCGGCGCCTGAAGGCCAGCGCCACCTGGAAGCAGGTCACCACCACCACCGCCGCCACGTACACCGACACCCCGCCGGCGACCGGCGACACCTACTACTACGAGGTCCGCGCCCACGACAAGGCCGGCAACGAGTCGGCCGGCGGCACCGACCGCCCGGTCGCAACCGTCGACCGGACCGCACCAGCTGTCCCCTCCGGGGTCGAGGCGTCCGACAGTCAGCCGGGCATAACGGTGTCCTGGAAGGCGGTGCCGGGGGCGACGCAGTACCTGGTGCACCGGCGGTGGGACGACGACGGCGGCGACAACCCGGTCGTGCAGGTGGCGAAGGTGACGACCACGTCCTGGCTGGACGCCACCGCCAAGGAGGGCCTGTACTACAGCTACTGGGTCAGCGCGGTCGACGGCGTCGGCAACAAGTCCGCGAAGGCGCCCGCGGACCAGATCTATCGGGGCGACTTCGCGCCCTCGGCTCCCACGGGCCTGACGGCCACGACGAAGGCGGGCGCCGGCGTCGCACTGACCTGGAAGACGCCCACCTCGCCCGTCACGAACGACCTGGCACGCTTTTGGATCTACCGCAACGGCAGGAAGGTCGACGAGGTCCGCGCCACGCAGACCTCCTTCACCGACATCTACGTGCGGCAGGGCACCACGTACACCTACACCGTGACCGCCGTGGACCTGCTGCGACACGAGTCCGCCCCGTCGACACCGGCCGACGGCACGGCCCCCGCCACCGGAATCGCGCCGGCTGCCGTCACCGGGCTGCGGGGAGCTGTCAAGGGCGAAGAGATCATGCTGAGTTGGCAGCGCAGCCCCGAGGAAGACGACGTCGACCACTACGACGTGTACGAGGCCGAACTGGTCGACGGGATCTGGCAGTACGGACGCCGCGCCAAGGCCTACGACCACGGCCTGGACGACACAACGACCCTTGCCTTCTTCTACGAGCTGTACGAGCCGCACGGCGAGACCAAGCGCTGGGCCGTCGTCGCCGTGGACTCCTACGGCAACTCCCGCTTCGACAGTGGCGAGGACTTCTCCTACGTCACCGTCACCGAACCCGAGAGCACGGAATGATCCAGACCCGTCGCACGACGGCCGCGGCCTCGGCCGCCGTCGTGCTCGCGACCGCCGGCGGCCTGCTCACCGCGGTCGCCGCCCCCGCGTCCGCCGCCACGACCTGCGCCTCGCCGGTCTTCAAGCGGCAGTTCTTCGCGAACACCGAATTCTCCGGCACACCGAAGAAGACCGACTGCGACAGCGCGGTCGACCAGAACTGGGGCACCGGCGCCCCCGCCTCCGGCCTTCCGTCGAACAACTTCGGCGTCCGCTGGAGCGTGACGCGGGACTTCGGCTCCGGGGGACCGTTCACCTTCACCGCTGCCGCGCAGGACGGCATACGGGTCTACCTCGACGGCGTCCGCAAGGTGGACCTGTGGAAGAACGTGTCGACGACCGTGAAGAAGACGGTCAACGTCACCATCCCCTCCGGCAGCCACACCCTGCGCGTCGACTTCGTCAACTGGACCGGCACCGCGAACGTGTCGTTCGCCTACGCGCCCCGCACCTCCGCCACCGTCGACACCGTCAAGCCGCTCACGCCGACCGGCACTTCGGTGTCGTACGACAAGGCCACCGGCAAGGCGAAGCTGACCTGGGCGAAGAACAGGGAGATGGACCTCGCGGGGTACAGGGTCTACCGGCGCCTGAAGGGCACCTCGTTCGGGGCCACGGCACTCGCGACGACGACCTCCACGTCGTACACCGACACCACCCTTCCCAAGACGGGCGCGACCTACTACTACGAAGTCCGCGCCCACGACAAGGCCGGCAACGAGTCGTCGGGCACGGCCGACCAGGGTGTGACCACCGCCGACCTGGTCGCGCCCGTCACACCCACCATCGTGCGCGCGACAGGTGAGGTGACCCCGACCGGCGGTACGGGCGGGCTGGAGGTCGGTTGGAACAAGGTCGCGGACGCCGTGTCGTACCGCGTCCACCGGGCGGCGAGCGCGGGTGGCACGTACACCGCGCTCGACAGCACGGACCAGCTCTCGTACCTGGACACCTCGGCCGTCGAGGGGACCGTCTACTACTACCGCGTCACGGCCGTCGACGCGGCGGGCAACGAGTCCGCCCGGTCCGAGCCCCAGCGGGGCAAGATCTGGGACAACGATCCACCGTCGCTCGTCACCGGGCTGCGAGTCACCCCGACCGAGTACGGCTTCCAGCTGAACTGGGACAAGAACCCGGCCCAGGATCTGCGGCACTACACGATCCACTGGGGCGAGTTGGCGGGCGACGAGGGCGAACAGGTCTGCTACGGCAGCCTGGTGGACTATGTCTCTCCCAACGACACGTCCTACGCGTACACCACGCTCCCGGACGGCGACGAGGTCTGCTTCTTCGTCGACGCCGTGGACGACGAGGGCAACTCCGCCATCAAGTGGAACGGTCCGACCGAGGCCGTGTCCGTCACCGAGCTCGACATGACGCCGAGCGTGCCGACGCCCGAGGGCTCGCCGCTCCACCTGGCGGCGACCGGGGCCGAGGGCGACGAGGGCAACCACCTCACGTGGTCCGGGCTCGGGTCCGACTCTCCGCAGGCCGCGGGCGGCTACCGCGTCTACCGGTGGGACCCCGCCACCTCCACGTACGCGAAGATCGCCGACCTCGGTGCCGGTGCCTTCGAGTACGTCGACACCGGCGCCCGCCACGGCACGACGTCCTACTACTGGGTGACCGCGGTGACCGCCGACGACACCGAGTCCCTACCCGCGGGTGACTGGGCCGTCACCGCGCCGACCAACTGACCCGACCCGCCAGGAACATCCGCACGACCGTCAGCCCCGCTTCGGACCCGTGATCGCCTCGCCGATCACGAAGCCCTTGGCGGGGCCTTCGGGGATGGTGACGTCGGTGCCGTAGGGGACACGGTGGATGTCCTCCCAGTCGGCCTTGTCTGGGCGGGGCCCGGTCAAGAGGGTGACGGCGCCTTGGCCGTCGTGGTCGTCGACGAGGACGTAGACGGGGATGCCTGCGCGAGCGTATTCGCGGCGCTTGCGGATGCGGTCGCGGTCTTGATTGGCCTTGCCGGGGGAGACGACTTCGACGATGAGGTGTACGGCTTCCGCGTCAACGCCGAGTCCGTCTTCGTCCACGTATGCGTCCAGAGCTTCGGGTGCTACGAAGACGTCTGGCACCCAACCCTTGCGCCTGCAGATGACGTCCATGACCTGGTAGGCCGAGTGCTCATCGCCCCTCAGAAAGCACTCCAGGGCGTCGCGTACTCGGTTGGCAACCAGGGCGTGGGGCAGGCGGCCAGCGGGCCACACCTCGATGGCTCCCTCGACGATCTCAGCGCGGTAGCCCTCGGGAAGCTCCAGGGCTTTCCACGCCTGCCACACGACCTCGTCCAGGTCGGGATCGGTCAAGATGGCACCTTCTCTCCAAGGGGTCGGCTGTGCCCCACGGTAAGTACGACATTGCAGCTGACCAGGTGACATATCCCTAGTTCACCCGTTCGAGCGAAGCCGGAACGATCCGCTGGTCCCGCCCAACTCGAACCACACCCCCTTCGCATACCGCCCCGCCCTCTCGTCGGCGACGCCCCACCCGTCCGCCATCTCCTCGACCAGCGCGAGCCCCCTCCCCCAGCAGGCGACAGCCCCGGCGGCGGGGTACGTGACGACGGGCGGGTCCGGACTCTCGTCGAAGACGCTGACCCGGAGGCCGGCCGGAGTGAGCCGGATGCGGAGCATGGCCGCGCCCTTGGTGTGCAGGTGCACGTTGGTCACCAGTTCCGAGGTGCACAGTGCGGCGGGCATGACGAGGCGCTCCCGGTCGTGGGTGAAGAGGACGGCGCGTACGAAGTCCCGGCAGACGCGGGGCGCGGTGGCGTCACCCGGGGCGAACAGGCTGTATTCGTGGGTGAGTTGGGCGGGGCGGTGGGCTGCGCGGCGGGACGGGTCCATGGGTGGCGGCTCCTGGTGGGCAGGGGAGGTTGCATGATTTCAGCGCGTGATCAGCTCAGCACTCAAGGTAGCGACAAAGGGTTCTCGCGAGCAACCTGATCGCAGAACCCGGTGGACTAACTCCCGCCGACGGGGCAGACTTTGGGTCGATCACCAAGGAGAATCCGTGGGACTGCGCACCACCATCAGTGAACGGCAGCGGCGGCTCGGCTTCGAACTCAAACAACTGCGCGAGCAGGCCGGTTTGACCACCAGCGAAGCCGCCGAGCGGATCGGCATGACGCGCGGACAACTGGGACACATCGAGGCCGGCCGAACCTCCGTCCTCACCGAACGACTGCTCGACCTCTGCCACGTCTACGGTTGCACGGGGGAGCCCTACGTCGAGGCGCTGGTCGCCATGTCCGAGTCCAGTGGCAAAGGCTGGTGGAGTGCATACCGGAAGCACATGGGGCCCGACTCCCTGAATCTGGCCGAGCTCGAATCAGAGGCCGTGGCCATCAGGACGCACGAGCCACTGTTCATTCCGGGTCTCTTCCAGACCGAGGACTACACGCGCTCCATCTTCACGAGCCCCAACCTGGGCTTCGCGAACATCGAGGAGGGGTTGAGGTTCCGCATGGAACGTCAGCACATCCTGACGCGCGACAACCCGCCGTCCGTGCATGCCGTCATCCACGAGTCCGCGTTGCACATGCGGTTCGGCGACACCAAGGTCGTTCGGGAGCAGTTGCTGCGTCTGATCGAGTTGGCGCGACTGCCGAACGTGACCATCCAGATCTATCCGTTCACAGCCCAGGCACACGCCGCACTGACCGGCAATTTCACACATGTCATCCCCGGCAACCCGAGCTTGGGCACGGTCGTGGTCGAACAGCTCCTGGGCTCCCACTACTTGGTGCAGCAGCGCCAGCTTGCGGAGTACGACTCCTTGTTCGACCGCATCGCGGAAAACGCCCTCGCGCCCATCGACGTATCGTTGGCCCCCGAAGCACACTCGGTGAAGGACTCGCTGACCCTTGTCCAGCATGTGCTCTACACCGCCTGAGGAGGCACGCATGTCTGAGCCGCACTGGCAGAAGTCGTCGTACAGCGGCGGCCCCGAAGGTAACTGCCTCTACCTCGCCCCCACCCCCGACGGAACGATCCGCCTCCGGGAGAGCGACACCCCCGACGTCATCCTGACCGCCGCCCCCGAGGGCCTCGCCGCTCTCCTGCGGAGCCTCAAGGCCGACGACTGAGGGGCCCGAAGGTTCAGGTGAACCTCCGGGCCCCTCACGTCAGTTGACTCGCGGCGTCAGTCCGACGCCTGCTGCCGCTTCGGTCGCCACACCACCAGCGCGCTGGTCTGCTGCACCTCCTGGTACGGGACCAGATCGCGGCGGTACGACGCGTGCACCGCCGCCTCGCGCTGCTGCATCGCGGCCGCCGCGCCGTCCAGGGCCGCCTGCATCTCCGCCATCCGGGACTGGAGGGCGACGACCTGGTTCTCCAGCTCGATGATCCGCTTGATGCCGGCCAGGTTGATGCCCTCGTCCTGCGACAACTGCTGGACGGTACGCAGCAGTTCGATGTCGCGGGCCGAGTAGCGCCGGCCCCGGCCGGGGGTGCGGTCCGGGGAGACCAGGCCGAGACGGTCGTACTGGCGCAAGGTCTGCGGGTGCAGGCCGGAGAGTTGGGCCGCCACCGAGATGACGTAGACCGGGGTCTCCTCGGTCAGTTCATACGGATTGCGTCGACGACCGTCCATCTCACTCATGCTCCCTTCGCGGCCTGAAACAGCTCCGCCCGCGGATCCTCACCCGCGGTCGCCTCGCGATACGCCTCCAGTGCGTCACGAGCCTTCCCCGTCACGTCCTTCGGGACACTCACCTCGACGGTGACCAACAGGTCGCCACGGGTGCCGTCCTTGCGGACCGCGCCCTTGCCGCGGGCGCGCATGGTGCGGCCGTTGGGCGTACCCGGCGGCAGCTTCAGGGTCACCGACGGTCCGCCCAGGGTGGGCACCCTGACCTCGCCGCCGAGCGCCGCCTCCGCGAACGTGACCGGGACGGTCACCGTGAGGTTGTCGCCCTTGCGGCCGAAGACCGGGTGGGCGTCGACATGCACGGTCACGTACAGGTCGCCCGACGGGCCGCCCCGTTCGCCGGGTGCTCCCTTGGCGCGCAGGCGGATGCGCTGGCCGTCGGAGACTCCCGCGGGGATGCGGACCTGCATGGTCCGCGAGGACTTGGCCCGTCCGCTGCCGTGGCAGATCTCGCAGGGGTCCTCGGAGATCAGTCCGCGGCCCTTGCAGTCCGGGCAGGGGTCCGTCAGCGAGAAACCGCCGCCCGAACCCCTCGCGACCTGCCCGGTCCCGACGCAGGTCGGGCACACCCGCGGGTTGCCGTTCTTGTCGCCGGTGCCGGAGCACGCCTTGCAGGGCTGCTGCGAGGACATCCGCAGCGGGACCGTCGCGCCCTCGATCGCCTCGGTGAAGCTGAGAGTGACCTCGGACTCGATGTCCTGGCCGCGCCGGGGCTGCGTACGCGTCCCCGTGCCCGCGCCGCCCCGGTTGAACAGGCCCCCGAAGACGTCACCGATCCCGCCGCCGAAACCGCCGGCGTTCTGGCCGCCCTGGGGGCCGCCTCCGAAGAGGTCACCCAGGTCGAAGTTGAAGGAGCCGCCGCTGCCTGCCTGCCCCGGACGGTAGCCACCGCTTCCGAACAGGGCGCGCGCCTCGTCGTACTCCTTGCGCTTCTTCGGGTCGCCGAGGATGTCGTTCGCCTCGGAGACCTCCTTGAAGCGGTCCTCCGCCTTGAGGTTCCCCTTGTTGGCGTCCGGGTGGAATTCGCGGGCGAGCTTCCGGTACGCCTTCTTGATCTCGGCCTCGGTGGCGTCCTTGGGGACGCCGAGAACCTTGTAGTAGTCCTTCTCGATGAAGTCCTTGGTGCTCATCCTCGACGTCCCTCCTTCCTTCTCGGTTCAAGCTCAGCCCTTGTCCGGGCCACCGGTCTCCTCGTCGTCGGCCGTCTCCGCGGAGTCCTCCGCCTTGACGGTCTGCGCCCCGGGCTGTGGTTCGGCCACGGCCACCCGCGCGGGGCGGATGGTGCGTTCGCCGAATCGGTACCCGGGCTGGAGAATCGCCACGCACGTCGTCTCGGTGACGTCCGGCGCGTAGCTGTGCATCAGGGCCTCGTGGATCGTCGGGTCGAAGGGCTCACCCTCCTTGCCGAACTGCTGAAGGCCCATCTTCGCCGCGACGGACTCCAGCGACTCGGCGACGGACTTGAATCCGCCGAGGAGTTCGCCGTGGTCCCGCGCGCGGCCGATGTCGTCGAGCACGGGCAGGAGCTCGGTCAGGAGGTTCGCGATGGCGATCTCCTTGACCGTGATCCGGTCCCGCTCGACCCGGCGGCGGTAGTTCTGGAACTCGGCCTGGAGCCGCTGGAGGTCGGCGGTGCGCTCGTCAAGTGCCGTGCGTACCTGGTCCAGCTGGGCCGTCAGGCCTGCGATCTGTGCTGAAGCGTCCCCGGCCGGGGCCGCCGCCTCCCCCGAGGAGGGGGCGGCGGCCTGCGGCTCGGCGTCGTCGGGGGTGGCGCCGGAAGGGACGTCGGGCTTCTCGTCGAAGCCCGGGGTCTCCTCCGTCACGCGGCACCGTCCTTGCGCTCGTCGTCCACGATCTCGGCGTCCACGACGTCGTCGTCGGCCTTCGATTCACCGCCGGCGGCACCCTCGGAGGCGCCGCCCGCGGCCTGACCGGCCTGGGCGTCGGCGTACATGGCCTGGCCGAGCTTCTGCGAAACGGCCGCGACCTTCTCGGTGGCGGTACGGATCTCGGCGGTGTTGTCGCCTTCGGCGGACTCGCCCTTGAGCGCTTCCTTCAGCTCGTCGACCGCGGCCTCGACCTCGGTCTTGATCTCGCCCGGGACCTTGTCCTCGTTGTCCTTGAGGAACTTCTCGGTCTGGTAGACGAGCTGCTCGCCCTGGTTGCGGGTCTCGGCGGCCTCGCGGCGGCGGTGGTCCTCCTCCGCGTACTGCTCGGCCTCCTGGCGCATCCGGTCGACCTCGTCCTTCGGCAGCGAGGAGCCGCCGGTGACGGTCATCTTCTGCTCCTTGCCCGTGCCGAGGTCCTTCGCGGTCACGTGCATGATGCCGTTGGCGTCGATGTCGAACGCCACCTGGATCTGCGGGACGCCACGCGGCGCCGGCGGCAGACCGGTCAGCTCGAACATCCCGAGCTTCTTGTTGTACGCCGCGATCTCGCGCTCGCCCTGGTAGACCTGGATCTGCACGGACGGCTGGTTGTCCTCGGCCGTCGTGAAGATCTCGGAGCGCTCGGTCGGAATCGTGGTGTTCCGGTCGATGAGCTTGGTCATGATGCCGCCCTTGGTCTCGATACCCAGGGACAGCGGGGTCACGTCGAGGAGCAGGACGTCCTTGACCTCGCCCTTGAGGACACCGGCCTGCAGGGCGGCGCCGATGGCGACGACCTCGTCCGGGTTGACGCCCTTGTTGGCCTCCTTGCCGCCGGTCAGCTCCTTGACGAGCTCGGCGACGGCGGGCATCCGGGTGGAGCCACCGACGAGGACGACGTGGTCGATCTCGTTGATGGAGATGCCGGCGTCCTTGATGACGTTGTGGAACGGCGTCTTGCAGCGCTCCAGCAGGTCGGCCGTCAGCTGCTGGAACTGAGCCCGGGTGAGCTTCTCGTCCAGGTGCAGCGGGCCCTCGGCGGACGCGGTGATGTAGGGCAGGTTGATCGAGGTCTCGGTGGACGAGGACAGCTCGATCTTGGCCTTCTCCGCCGCCTCACGCAGGCGCTGGAGGGCCATCTTGTCCTTGGCCAGGTCCACGCCGTGGCCGGACTTGAACTGCTGGACCAGGTAGTCGACGACCCGCTGGTCCCAGTCGTCGCCGCCGAGGTGGTTGTCACCGTTGGTGGCCTTCACCTCGACCAGGCCCTCGTCGATGTCGAGCAGCGACACGTCGAACGTGCCACCGCCGAGGTCGAAGACGAGGATCGTCTGCTCTTCCTTGTCCAGGCCGTACGCCAGCGCGGCCGCGGTGGGCTCGTTGACGATACGCAGGACATTGAGACCGGCGATCTCGCCGGCTTCCTTCGTCGCCTGACGCTCGGAGTCGTTGAAGTACGCCGGGACGGTGATGACCGCGTCCGTGACCTTCTCGCCCAGGTACGACTCGGCGTCCCGCTTCAGCTTCTGCAGGATGAACGCCGAGATCTGCTGCGGGTTGAAGGGCTTCCCGTCGAGCTCGATGTTCCAGTCCGTGCCCATGTGGCGCTTCACGGAGCGGATGGTCCGGTCCACGTTCGTGACCGCCTGGCGCTTGGCGACCTCGCCGACGAGCACCTCACCGTTCTTCGCGAAGGCGACGACGGACGGCGTGGTCCTGGCACCCTCGGCGTTGGTGATGACGGTGGGCTCGCCGCCCTCCAGAACGCTGACGACGGAGTTAGTCGTGCCCAGGTCGATGCCGACCGCACGTGCCATGGTGATCTTCCTCCAGCTGACTTGAGTGGAACGGGCTCAAGTGTGCACGACGTCCAGCCTCCGGTCAACAGACCTGAGTCGGACGGACTCAACTCTTATCCGTTCCTTACACGCAACTGGGCTCTGACCTGTGTGTTCACCGGGCGGCGAGGGGCATACGGCTGCACTCGAAGGAGTCCCAGTACGACCACCAGGGCACCCGCCGCCACCCAGTACACCCCCGACCCGGCCACCCACCCCAGATGCGCGAGGACCGCGACGAGTACCCCGGAGAACGCCCCCACACCGAGCACGACCGTCGCCCCGCAGGAGGTGAGCCCGAGCCGCCGCAGCCGGTGCGCGAGATGGTCCGGGCCACCGCGCAGCAGGGGCCGCCCGGCCAGTCGGCGGGAGAGCAGCACGAGGACCACATCGGCGCCCGCGAGGGCCGTCAGCGAGAACAACACCCCCGCGCTGGACGCCGGTTCGTGTCCGGTACGGGTGACCACGGCCGCCGACGCGAGCACGAACCCCGCGAACAGCGCCCCGCAGGAACCGAGTCCCGCGCGCGCGGGAGGCCGGTTGTGCATCAGGAACCCGGTCAGCGCGGCGGCCAGCACGCTCAGCAGCGCGGCCAGCCCGTCCATCATCTCGGCCGCCGCCAGCACCCCCACCCCGAAGGCGGTCACCACGGCCACGGTCCCGGCCAGCGCGTCCGCGTGATCGAGCGCCTTGAAGCCGACGGCGACGAACACGATCCAGCCGGCCGCCAACACCCCACCGCCGAAGCCGAGTTCGCCGTACGGCACCACCCAGGCCGCCGCCAGGGCCGTACCGCCCACGAGGAGCCGGGCCTTGACCCGCCGCACGTCGGCGACCAGCCCGAGCGCGGCGACCGCGGCCCCGGCCACGAGCAGTTCGCGAACCCCGCCGTCGAGCGGCGCGACCCCGGTCCACTCGCCGGCCGCCGCGACCAGACAGGTGACGAACGCGACGGCGATCCCGCCGCACTGCGGAACGGTCCGCTGGCGCCGCCGGTCGACGATCCCGAGCCGCCGGGCCGGGGCCCGGAGCAGGGCCGTGAGCACGGCGGTGAGGAGCAGGGCGGCGGTGGCGGCGGCGGCGGCGATCCCGTAGAGCACGGATCTAAATTAGGGGTGAATGTACCAATTTGGTATGAATAACACGATCGGATCGCCACAGATCTTTAAGGCAACCCTCAGCGACACAGATCACCGCACGGCTGGCTACAGTGCGACGGAAGATGGGGGTAATCTCAAACCGACCGGGTAAGTTACCGCTTAGTAATGTCGAGGACCCCCCTCGAAAGATCCCCTCGCAGGCCCGAGGAGCCCCGAAATGCAACTCGCCGCGATCATCGTGTCGCTGGTGCTGACCGTGGTCGGCGTTGCGCTGCTCGCACGCGCCATCGGCCAGTTCTTCCGGTATTTCAAGCTCGGCCAGCCCGTGCCCGCCGGCGCCCGGACCGACAACCCCTACCAGCGCAGTGTGACCCTGGTGCGGGAGTTCCTCGGCCACACCCGGATGAACCGCTGGGGCATCGTGGGCTTCGCCCACTGGTTCGTGGCCGTCGGCTTCCTGACGCTGCCGCCGACCATCATCACCGCGTACGGCCAGCTCTTCCAGGCCGACTGGACGCTGCCGGTGATCGGCGGCTTCCTGCCGTACGAGCTGTACATCGAGTTCATCGCCGCGATGACGACCGTCGGCATCGTCACGCTGATGGTCATCCGGCTGCTGAACCTGCCCTCGCGCCCCGGCCGCAAGTCCCGCTTCGCGGGCTCGAAGATGGGCCAGGCGTACTTCGTCGAGTACGTCATCCTCACCATCGGTCTGGCCATCTACGTCCTGCGCGGTCTCGAGGGCGCGCTGCACCACGTGGACCACTTCGAGGCCGCGTACTTCGCCTCGTACCCGCTGGTCCTGGCCTTCAAGGGACTGAGCGTCGCCACGCTGCAGAACCTGGTCTACCTGACCGCCATGATCAAGCTGGGCACCACCATGATCTGGATGATCACGGTCTCGCTCAACACGAACATGGGCGTCGCCTGGCACCGCTTCCTCGCCTTCCCGAACATCTGGTTCAAGCGCGAGGCGACCGGCGGGACCGCCCTCGGCGCACTCCAGCCGATGACCTCCGGCGGCGAGCCGATCGACTTCACCGACCCGGGCGACGACGACGTCTTCGGCGTCTCCCAGGTCGAGCAGTTCTCCTGGAAGGGCCTTCTCGACTTCTCCACCTGCACCGAGTGCGGGCGTTGCCAGTCGCAGTGCCCCGCCTGGAACACCGGCAAGCCGCTCTCCCCCAAGCTGCTGATCATGTCCCTGCGGGACCACGCGCACGCCAAGGCGCCCTACCTGCTCGCGGGTGGCGGCAAGACCATGGAGGGCGAGGAGAAGGCGTCCGCCGAGCAGCTGAAGGACGTGCCCGCCGCGGCTCTCGCCGAGGCCGAGCGCCCCCTCATCGGCACCGCCGAAGAGAACGGCGTCATCGACCCGGACGTCCTGTGGTCCTGCACCACCTGCGGCGCCTGCGTCGAGCAGTGCCCGGTGGACATCGAGCATGTCGACCACATCGTCGACATGCGCCGCTACCAGGTGATGATCGAGAGCGCGTTCCCGTCCGAGGCGGGCACCATGCTCAAGAACCTGGAGAAGAAGGGCAACCCCTGGGGCCTCGCCAAGAAGCAGCGCCTGGAGTGGCTCAAGGAGCTCGACTTCGAGGTGCCGGTCGTCGGCAAGGACATCGAGGACCTGTCCGAGGTCGAGTACCTGTACTGGGTCGGCTGCGCCGGCGCCCTGGAGGACCGCGCCAAGAAGACCACCAAGGCCTTCGCCGAACTGCTCCACATGGCGGGCGTCAAGTTCGCGATCATGGGCGGCGACGAGAAGTGCACGGGTGACTCGGCGCGCAGGCTGGGCAACGAGCCCCTCTTCCAGGAGCTCGGCATGGAGAACGTCGCCGCGCTGAACATGGCCTTCGGCGAGGAGCTGGACGACGAGGGCAACGTCACCGCGGAGTCGAGGAAGCCGAAGTCCGCGAAGAAGATCGTCGCGACCTGCCCGCACTGCCTCAACACGATCGGCAACGAGTACCCGCAGATCGGCGGCGACTACGAGGTCATCCACCACACCCAGTTGCTCCAGCGCCTGGTGGACGAGGGCAAGCTGATCCCGGTCACGCCGGTCGAGGGCATCATCACGTACCACGACCCCTGCTACCTGGGCCGCCACAACAAGATCTACACGCCGCCTCGCGAGATCATCGCCAGCGTCCCCGGTCTCCGGAACGAGGAGATGCACCGCCACAAGGAACGCGGCTTCTGCTGCGGCGCCGGTGGCGCGCGGATGTGGATGGAGGAGCGGATCGGCAAGCGCATCAACAACGAGCGTGTCGATGAGGCGCTGTCGTTGAACCCCGACATCGTCTCCACCGCCTGCCCGTTCTGCCTGGTCATGCTCACGGACTCCGTGAACGGCAAGAAGAACGACGGCCAGGCCAAGGAGTCCGTCCAGGTCGTCGACGTCGCCCAGCTGCTCCTGCAGTCCGTCAAGACCCCTGTCTCCGACTCCGACGAGCCCCCGGCGGGCACATCCGAGTCGGAGAACGAGCCGGAGCCGCAGCCGGTGAAGTAGCCGGAGAAGTAGTCTCTACGGCCGTCCGACGCCCCGTGCCCTTCCGGCGCGGGGCGTCTTCGTCTACCTCTGCGTCCGCCTCGAGAATTTACCGAACTCACGTACAACCCTTACGCGTCAGCGAAGGTCTCCTGATCGCCGCCCGCCCCGTGGAACCCGGGCCGACCACTGGAACCGACCACGGACGGCGGACGCTCATCATCGACTGCGGATGCCCGCCAGGCATCCCCCGCATGCCGCAGGAGACCTCGCATGCACAAGCGTTTCAGGCTGACCTTCGCGACGGCCACCGTTGGCTTGCGCACGATCTCCCCGAGCGCCTCGGGCGTCTCGACGACGGGTTCGCCGGACTTCGGCGCGAACTTCGCCGACTGACCTCGCCGACCGACCCGTACCCCTTCAGCACCGGCCGGGCACTCACGGGCCCGGCCTCACCCCTCTTCCGGAGACCCTGCCTTGCGCAAGCGCACACTCCTCCTCGCGACCACCCTCGCCACCGGCCTGCTCACCGCTCTGCCCGTCACCCCGGCCACCGCCGCACCCTCCGGTCTCGCCGGGGACTTCAACGGTGACGGCTACCGGGACGTCGCCATCGGCGCCATGAGCGCCGACGTCGGCTCGGTGCAGAGCGCGGGGGCCGTCGTCGTCCTGTACGGCTCGTCGTCCGGGGTTTCCGCCGCCAAGAAGACCGTGATCACCCAGAACTCCACCGGCGTCCCGGGCACGGCCGAGTACGGCGACCGCTTCGGCAACAGCCTCGCCGCCGGCGACCTGAACGCGGACGGCTACGCCGACCTGGTCGTCGGCTCCCAGTACGAGAGCATCGGCGACCGTGACGGCGTCGGCTCGGTCACCGTGATCTGGGGCGGCAAGTCCGGCCTCTCCGGCGGCTCGGGGCTGCCCGCGCCGTCGTCCCAGCTCTCCGAGTGGGGCGGCTACGGCGCCGGCATCGCGACCGGTGACTTCGACGGCGACGGCAAGACGGACGTCACCGTCACCGGCCAGAGCTACACCGGCCTGTACAAGGGCCCCTTCGCCCGTACCGGCGCGCCCACCGGCCAGACCTCCGTCTACGAGGTCGGCTCGACGTACGACGTGATCGCCGGCGACATCAACGGCGACAAGGCGGCGGAGCGCGTGTACCCGTACAGCGTCAGCAGCGACCACGGCGGCGTCATCGGCTACCTGGGCTACGACCCCGCGGGCTGGGAGAGCCACCCCGAGTCCAGCTACGCCCAGACCATGCTGCCGAAGGCCGACGGCGCCCTGGGCTCGGTCGGCGACATCAACGGCGACGGCTACGGCGACCTCGTTCTCGGTGACTACGAGGACCCGCGCAGCGACAAGCCCGGCGGCCACAAGGGCGGCCAGATCAGCGTCTGGTACGGCGGCCCGAACGGCCCCGACCCGGAGCAGCAGCCGACCGTCATCCACCAGGACACGGCCGGTGTGCCCGGCGCGGGCGAGGCGGAGGACCGCTTCGGCGCGGCGGTGAGCGTCGGCGACGTCAACGGCGACAAGTTCGCCGACGTCGCGGTCGGCGCCTGGGGTGAGGACAACGGCACGGCCAAGGACTCGGGTTCCGTGACGATCCTGTTCGGCTCGGCCACCGGGCTGAAGGGCTCGGGCGCCAAGTCGTACACGCAGAACACCGCGGGCGTCCCCGGCAGCAGCGAGAAGGACGACGCCTTCGGCATGGCGGTCCGCCTGGTCGACCTCGACAAGAACGGCAAGGCCGACCTGGTCACCGGCTCCGGCTACGAGAACGGCTACGGCGCGATCACCGTCCTGCGCGGCGCCGCCTCCGGCCTCACCGCCACCGGCGCCACGTCCTTCACCGCCCGTGGCGTCTCCCTCAAGGGCGGCGCGGACTTCGGCTGGGTGATCTCCCAGTGACGTACCGCCGACTCGCCGTCCTGCTCGCGGCCTCCCTCACCCCGCTCGCGCTGTCCGCCCCCGCCGCACAGGCGGCGACGCCCGCCACCCCGTTCGACTTCAACGGCGACGGCCGGGCCGACCTGGCGATCGGTGCCCCCGGCGCCACCGTCGGCGGCAAGGCGAAGGCGGGCGCCGTCTCCGTCGTCTACGGCAGCTCGACCGGCCTCAAGAGCTCCACGTACAAGCTGATCACCCAGAACACGGCGGGCATCCCGGGCACCGCCGAGACCGACGACGCCTTCGGCTCCGCGCTCGCCTCCGCCGACCTGAACCGCGACGGTTACGCCGACCTCGTGGTCGGCACCCCCGGCGAGGACCTCGACGGCGACACCAACGACGGCATGGTGGCCATCGTCTGGGGCTCGAAGACCGGTCTGTCCGGCGGCCGTGAGCTGCGCAACGACAACCATCGCGAGAACGACCGCTACGGCAAGGCCGTGGCCGCGGGCGACTTCAACGGCGACGGAACACCCGAGGTCGCGACCGGCTCGACCGGCAGGTTCGAGCTCAACTTCGTGTCCGGCCCCTTCACCAGGACCGGCGCCTTCGGCGGCGGCAACGGCGGGTCCATGGCCGGTGGCTCCCACCCGTTCTCGACGTCGTACGGCGTCGAGTACCTCTCCTCCGGAGACGTCATGAAGAGGGGGTTCCCGCAGCTGATCGCGCACGGTCGCCTCGACGGCACCGACGACGCCGTCACGACCCTGGTGGACGGCAGCATCGGCAACTTCAACGACTGGCTGGTGAACCTGCCCGCCGGTTACGTCTCCGCGGTCGGCGACATCGACCACGACGGCTACGCGGACATCGCCGTCGGCAACCACCGCGAGACGTCAGCCGACCCGGCGGGCGCGAAAGGCGGCAAGGTCACCGTCTGGTACGGCGGCCCGGACGGCCACGACAGCAACCGCGCCCCGCTCGTCATCACCCAGGACACGGCGGGCGTGCCCGGCGCCGCCGAGACCGGCGACGCCTTCGGCTCCGGTGTCTCCCTCGGCGACATCAACGGCGACACCTACGCCGACCTGGCGATCGGCGCGTCCGGCGAGTCCACCGGCGCCGCGGCCACCACCGGCTCGGTCACCGTCCTGTACGGCTCGGCCTCCGGCCTGACCACCAAGGGCGCCACGTCCTACACCCAGAACACGGCGGGCGTACCCGGCGCCGACGAGAAGTCCGACCGCTTCGGCGGCCGTACCAGCCTGCTGGACCACACCGGCGACCGCCGTGCCGACCTCTCCGTCTCCGCGCCGGGCGAGAACTCCGGCGACGGCGCGGTCTGGGCCCTGCGCTCCACGGCGACCGGCCCCACCACCAGCGGCGCGACCAGCTTCGGCCCCTCGACGACGGGCGTGTCCACGGCGGGCAGCCCCGGCTACGGTTCGACGCTGGGCAACTCCTGAGCGAACCCCGAGCAAACCCTGATCAACCCGTGATTCTCCCCTTAGGGGATGTCACAGCTCGGCCGCAAAGCCGGGTCCGGAACGCCGGGCCCGGCACCTCACTCACGGAGACCAGGTACGTTCGAAGACGTGGCTGGATTCAGGATCGGACGCGGCCGGGACAACGGCGCTCCTCAAGCGCGACCGCAACAACCTCCGTACGGGCAGCGGCAGGCGCCCCACGGGAACGGGCAGCAGGCGCCCCAGGGCCAGACGTACGGCTCGCCCCAGGGGCGTCCGTCGTACGGCTCCCCACCGGCGCCGCAGCCCTACCCCGGGCAGCAGCAGTACGGGGGCGGCGGCACCCAGGCCGGTGGTTATGACGAACCGGAGTACTTCGGCGACGGCGGCACCTACCCGCCGCAGCCGGGCCCGGACCCGTACGCCGCCAACAACCCTGGGAGCACCCAGGCGTTCTCGGTCGGCGACGACCCCTACAACCAGAGCGGAACGTACCGCGCGGGCGCGGCTCCGGCCGGACCGATCGGGCCGCGTCTGCCGTGGAAGGACCTGCTGAGGGGCATCTTCCTGGCCCCCAACCAGACCTTCCTCCAGATGCGCGACTACACGATGTGGGGCCCCGCCCTCATCGTGTCCTTCCTCTACGGCCTGCTCGCGGTCTTCGGCTTCGACGGCGCCCGCGAGGACGCGATAAACGCCACACTCTCGAACGCCGTTCCCATCGTCCTGGTCACCTCCGTGGCGATGGTCCTGTCGTCCTTCATCCTGGGCGTGGTCACCCACACCCTGGCCCGCCAGCTCGGCGGCGACGGCGCGTGGCAACCGACGGTCGGCCTGTCGATGCTGATCATGTCCCTCACGGACGCCCCCCGCCTGGTCTTCGCGATGTTCCTCGGCGGCGACGCGCCCTTCGTGCAGATCCTGGGCTGGGTCACCTGGATCGCGGCCGGCGTCCTGCTGACCCTGATGGTCCGCCACTCCCACGACCTGGCGTGGCCGAAGGCCCTGGGCGCGTCGGCGATCCAGCTGATCGCCCTGCTGTCGATCGTGAAGCTGGGCACGTTCTAGTAGTCCGCTAGTCCGCTAGTCCGCGGCGGTACGGATCGCGGTAGTACGGAGAGGGGCTCCCGGCACGCATGCCGGGAGCCCCTCTCTCGCACCTCAGGCTGCGAGAGGCACCTGCTCGCCCTCTTGTGGGATCTGGTAGTGAGCCCAGATCTGGTTCAACTCGTGCTGGTAGTAAAGCGGGTACAGAGCGGCCACGATGAAAAGGATCAGTCCGATCCAGGGATTGCAGTCCCGCTGCATCCCGGCCGACTGCTGCATGCGGGAAATTCGCAGACCGGTGTTGTAGACCGATACGAAGGGCGGAATTATCACCAGCCAGCCGACGGTGACAGCCAGAAGGGCCATCACCGGATTGACCTCGATCCGGTGATCAAAGTCCCGAGCTTCGCGATTGATTTTGTAGTACCACACCAGGTGGTAGATGCCCAGTGTGATCAGCGGCCAGATCAGCCAAACGAGAAAGATGTTGCGGGTCCTGCCAGCGCGACCTGACATGACGCACCTCCCATAAACCCAGTGCATCACGACCGGCCGCGCCGCGCGCGTCGGGCGTGTTGGGCAGGGAGTCCGCAGGTCAGACGGCTTCCTCGTTCTCCTTCGGTAGCTCTCCCGACCTATGTACCGGAGGCAACACACTCCACGGGAAGTTGATCCACTCCTCGGTCCGCTTCCACACGTACTCGCACTTCACCAGCGACTGCGACTTCTCGTAGATCACGGCGCTGCGGACCTCGGCGACGGTGTCGAGGCAGAAGTCGCGCACCAGCTTGAGCGTCCTGCCGGTGTCGGCGACGTCGTCGGTGATCAGGACCTTCTTGTCGGAGAAGTCGATGACGTCGGGCACGGGAGCGAGCATGACGGGCATATCGAGGGTGGTCCCCACGCCCGTGTAGAACTCGACGTTCACGAGCGAGATGTTCTTGCAGTCGAGGGCGTAGGCGAGCCCGCCGGCGACGAAGACGCCCCCGCGGGCGATGCTGAGCACGATGTCGGGCTCGTACCCGTCGTCCGCGATGGTCTGCGCGAGCTCGCGCACGGCGACACCGAAGCGCTCGTAGGACAGATTCTCGCGTACGTCACTCATGTCGCTGCCGCCCCGTTCGTCACACCTGGGTCCGATGGAAGTTGAGGAAGGACCGGGAGGCCGTGGGCCCCCGCTGCCCCTGGTACCGCGATCCGTACCGCTCACTCCCGTAGGGGGACTCGGCGGGCGAGCTGAGCCGGAACATGCACAGCTGGCCGATCTTCATCCCGGGCCAGAGCTTGATGGGGAGCGTGGCGAGGTTGGACAGTTCGAGCGTGACGTGCCCGGAGAAACCGGGGTCGATGAACCCGGCGGTGGAGTGGGTGACGAGCCCGAGCCGCCCGAGGGAACTCTTCCCTTCGAGCCGCGAGGCGAGATCGTCGGGGAGCGAGATGACCTCGTACGTCGAGGCGAGCACGAACTCCCCGGGGTGGAGGATGAACGGCTCGTCCCCCTCCGGCTCCACGAGCCGCGTCAGATCCACCTGCTCGACGGATGGATCGATGTGGGGGTACCGGTGATTCTCAAACACCCGAAAATACCGATCAAGCCGTACATCGATGCTGGACGGCTGCACCATGGATTCGTCGTAGGGATCGATCCGTACGCGTCCGGCGTCGATCTCGGCCCGGAGGTCCTTGTCTGAGAGAAGCACGCCCCGAGGATACGCAAGGCGCGCGGACCGGCCACAATCGGACGCCGCGCGCCTGCGCTACTGCCTGTGCGTGTCTACTGCTTCTGGCTACTGCTTCTGGCTACCGCTTCTCACTGCGACCCCTCACCACGGCTTCTCACCACCGCTTCTCGTCAGCGCTTCTCGTCAGCGCTTGCGGCCACTGCTTCCGGATGCTGCCTCCGACCGCTGCCGCTGGTCCTCCAAGGCCACCGGCACCACACTGCGGAGCCGGGCACACCGTGGACACCGCAGCAGCCGACCGGGGCCGAGCCGCTCGGCCTGCTGCATCGGGAACGAAGCGGTACTGAACACGTGCCCATCGGCACATCGGACGACGGTGCGCTCCATCAAGTCCTAGAGTTCCTTCCCCAAAGAGCCTCGTCGGGCTACTGCTCACCCGACGATAAATGCCACGTTACGGGATCAAAGGGACGACTCTACAGGCGGCACTCCGGCCTCGCCCGGACCCTCTCCCACCCCTCCACCGTACGCCCCAACTCCCGCACCCCGCAGCCCCGTCCCACCCCTGAAACGCAGTCAGCCCCCACTGCTTCAGCACCGGGGGCCGGACATGAGGTAAAGTGACAGAGCGTTCCGACACCGGCCCTGACCGGCGTCTTTCGCGGGTGTAGTTTAGTGGTAGAACATCAGCTTCCCAAGCTGAGAGTGCGAGTTCGATTCTCGTCACCCGCTCCATGAAGAAGGCCCAGGTCATCGACCCGGGCCTTTTTGCTGTCCGCTGTGATCACTCGCCGCGTGCCAGATTCGTGCCAGAACGAGGCGGCGACGTCCGCGGGCTCCTGGCCCGGAGCCAGCCGCAGCCGGACACACAGGCCCGTCGTGGTGGGCCGGATGATGCCCCGACGGGGCGGAACAGGATCTCCCGACAGCTGGTCACCTTGATGGCCAGCACCCGCAGCCGGGACGGCGCGACGGTCAGGCCACAGGCGTCCATGGTCGAGGAGTACGAGGCCAGCAGCCGGGCCACCGAGACCGGCAGCCCGACCGTGGACCAGTACGCGGCCGGGTTGGCGTGCCGGACGTAGGCCGCGCCGCCTATCGCAGCGAGCGAGCCGCCCAGCTCAGCCAACGTGATCAGGTCCGTCACGGCGATCAGCCCGCCTGAGCGACCGGGAAGGCGCCCGGCGCAATCGCGGTGGCTCGGTAGGCGATGCCGTGCCGCTGCTGGCCGTTGAACACGCTCTCCCACGGCCGGGCGATGAGGCCCGGCAGCGATACCGGAGAACCAACGCTCAGGCCCTCCGTCACACCGCTTTCGGGAACGGTGACCTGGATGAGCGACGAGTCCCCCTCGTCGATGAAGACAACGCCGACGGTCATCAGCGCCTCACCGCTCACGGTGTCCTTGGCAACCTCACCGGTCTGCCGGTGACGCACCTTCGGTGCCGGCGCTTCGGTGAGCAGGATCGTGGCGGTCGAGGCGTCAACGCGGATCACACGCACAGAGAGTTCTCCTTCTGAGATCGATCAACCCATCACCTGACAGGTTGACTTAGCAAGTTCGAAGTTAGAGTTGCCAAGTTGACTTGTCAAGTGTGAATGGAGCTCAACTGCCCATGCACTTGGGCTCAGTTCAAGCGATACGTGTCTTCGAGCTCCTGCCCATCCGCAGGAAGCAGCACGTCGGAGACCTGCAAAGCCCGCCCCGACGCGTCATGGGCGATGACCAGGACGCTGAGAACAGGCACACCGTCGGCCAGACCGAGAAGCTCGGCTTCACCCGCACCGGGCAGTCGAGCCGAGACCCGCTCCGTCACGTGGTCGAAGCGGAGCTTCTTCCGAGTTTCCAGGTATTCCCGGACGCCGGCGCCCAGCGGTTCGGAGCTCTCCAGTTCGGTGCCCTCGACGAGGTCGGCGGGGAAGTACGACGAGACGAGCTCGACCGCCTCCCCCTCCTCCTCGACCAGGAATTGACGCATCAGGACTTGGGCCCGCTTCGGCAGCCCGAGCGCGGAGGCGATGCGCGCCGGAACCGGCACCTGGTCGACTGCAACGAGACGGCCCGGAATCTGGGACTCGTTGCGCTCCAGCGCTTCGCGCCCTCGGCGGTCCTTCTGCTCGACGACGGCCGGCCGCCCGCGCACCGTAGTGCCGAACCCCTGCCGGGACTCCACCCAGCCGTCCCGTTTCAGCAGCTCAAGAGCGCGCACGACGGTTGGCCGAGACATCCCGAATGCTTGGACCAGCTGATTCTCACTGGGGACCCGGGTGCCCGGCGGGTACGTGCCATCCTCGATGCGGCGTTGGATCGTCTGGGCGAGGCGTACGTACTTGGGTGCCTCCACTTCATACGCCATGAACGCCGCCTGTCGAGATTGGCCAAGTCAACTGGTCAACCAGACTAGCGATAAATCCAATTGCGCAATACTGCGGCGCCACACCTTCCTCAGGCAGGCCACGCATCGGTCATCACGAAGGAAACGACTGTCCCGCCGAGGCGGCTGGGCCCAAGGTGCCACGACTCGGCGATGGAGTCGACGAGGAGCAGTCCGCGGCCGTGAGCGTCATTGGCCTCCGGGTGCCGGAGTCGGACGTTCGCCGGGAAACCCGGGTTGTGCACCTCGACTCGGAGCGAGGCCCCCTCCCGGAACCACTCGCCCCGCACGGCCCACTCGTCTTCCGAGCGTCCGTAGGAGATGGCGTTGGTCACCAACTCCGAGATCATCAACGTGCAGTCGTCGACTGAGCAGGCCGGGTTGTACGGGGCGATGAACTTACGGAACCAGCGCCGGGCGCGGGGCACCGACTCCGGGACAGGGTGCAAGGTCATCGCTCCGAGTCGTGGCGAGTCCTGGCAGGGGTAGCGGTCGATCGTGTAGCCCATCCGTGCTCACTCCTTGCCGCTGCCGTCGCAGTCGAGGCAGCGCCGCTTCGATGTGGCACGAGCACGGTCAGCAGTGGTGGCAAGCGCCAAGGACGTACGCGAACCGACGCGTTTCCAGCCGCGCCCCCGGCAACCCCGGCAAGGTAAGTGCGTGCCCTGATCCGGCCGCTGACTCGTCACACCGTGCCCCCTTCCGATGAAGTGGCCTTAGCCACTTAATGGATAGTGGCATTAGCCACTCACGCTGTGCAAGCGATTCGCCGAAATGACGATCCGTCAGGTAAGGGGGTAGCCCTGCTCGAACGCCCAGCGATGCGGCGGATACGTGGCTTCGGCGAACTCCAACGGCCGGTCCTGCAGGTCGAACACGACGTGGTGCACGATCAAGACCGCCGATCCGGGCTCCAGTTGCAGGTCAGCCGTCTCTTCACCGGTCGCCTGCCGGGCACACATACGGTCTTCGGCGTAACTCCCCTGTCGTCCCGTCATGTTCTCGACGTACATCAACGTGCCCTCTTGGATCCGTTCAGGCTCCAGAAGCCTGGGCGCCCGTTGACCGACGTCCGGCGCGAACCACGAAGTGGACAGCGTGATGGGGCCGTCCTGATTATTGGTCACGCGCCGGCGGTGCACCGCCCGACGGTCCTTGACCAGGCCCAGCGCCTCAGCAACGTGATCCGGCGCCTCCAGCCAACCCGCTGAGGTGATCACCGCATACTCGCCAGGGGTGTAGATCTTCCCTGTCTGCCTCGTCCGTCCGTACAACTCCCGGGCCCGCCGGTTGACTTCAAGGCTCCGCACATACGTGCCCGAACCCTGCCGCTTCTCGACGAGCCCCTGATGACTCAGCGCCTCCAACGACCGCGCTGCCGTCGGCCTGGACACCTTCCAGTTCGCCGCCAGTTGCCGCTCCGAGGGGACCTCGTCCCCCGGCCTCAGGTCGCCCCGAAGGATCTGATCGCGGATGTAGTGAGCGATCTGGAGATACTTCGGCTGCGCCTCTTCGATCTGAGGCATGTCCCCTCCTCGTCCAAGTGGCTATGGCCTCTAGCCACTATAGGGTGAGCGGCCAGGGGCCGAGCCCGTAATGTTGAGCACATGACGCGGTTGATCGTCGCAGCAGGAGGAGGGGGCGACGCAGTCGCCGCCGCAATGCTTGACGCCGCCCTTTACGGCGCCGACGACCAGGCGGTGATCCTCACCTACGCGTGGGACCGTTTGTTGGTCGACCCTGTCCCAGGCCCCCGAGGCCCGTCCGACTTCACGGGACTTGAACCGCTCACTCCGTTTGTCTGGTCAGTGCCGGCCGAGGCCCGTCCGATCTCTCCAGCAGGATCAACCCTCCCCCGGCTTGCGGCAGAGCTCCCGTACACCTTCGCCCTGATCGACCCGCATCACGGCGCCGAGGGCGTCACCCGCCAACTCGAAGAGCTGGTGCGCCACTTCGAGCCGACGTCGATCGATCTCCTGGACGTGGGCGGTGACGTCCTCGCGCGAGGCGACGAACCGACGTTGAAGAGCCCGCTTGCCGACGCCCTCACGCTGGCCGCATGCTGCCAGGTGAACGCTCCCGTCAGGCTCCTGGTCGCCGGTCCCGGCCTGGACGGTGAACTCCCGCTCGACGAAGTGCGGAGTCTGCTCGGGCCTCTCGTCCGCACCTTGACCGCGAAGGATGCAGAGCCAGTGAGGTCGGTCCTGGAGTGGCACCCCTCCGAGGCGACCGGGATACTCGCCGCAACAGCGCGAGGGGTACGAGGCATCTGCGAGGTACGAGACGCCGGACTCTCCATTCCCCTCACGAACGAAAGCCCGACGGTGCGCAAGGTCGACCTGGACGAGGCCCTAAACCGCAACGAGCTGGCTCGCGCCATCCTGTCGACCACCAGCCTGGATGAGGTCGAGGCGCACAGCCGCGAGGTCTGCGGCTACTCGGAAATCGACTACGAGCGCAACAAGGCCGCATGGCTCAAGGACCAGCCAGCGGTGGAGCTCGATCCCGGCACCGTGCTGCCCCAACTCGACGAGTTCGAGAACGAGGCCCGAAGCCGCGGAGTCACCCACACGACGTTCCGCCACCTCACGGAGGTCCTGAATCTCAGCGGCTCACAACGCGATGACCTGCGCCAACTCCTCATCAGCAGCCGACCAGAGCGCTACGTCGCGCCACTGTGGCAGATCCCAGCCGAAGCCTGAGTAACAACCTTCTCTACGGGTTCAAGGCGGCTCGCTCCGCTCCCCGCGCGCGGCCCGGCCCCCGGCCGGGCCTGAGCTCCTGTCTCCGCCCCGCTCCAGCCCGGCCGGGGGCCGGGCCGCGCTGATAACGGTCAGCTACCGGACGTCAAGGAAGGGGTCGTCGTAGCTGAAGTGGCTGGCCGCCTCAGGACTGAGCTCTACTCCTCAAAGAAGCTTCGGAAGATCAAGTCGAATTCGCACTCGCCAGCAGGGGCATCTTGCGCAATAGCGGATCTAATCGCGCTAGCCGTTCGATGCTCATCGCAAAAGCTCTGCGCTGCCGTCAGCTTGTCTCCTGAAATCGCATCGGGGTAGTAGTCTTCAATTGCACCCCGTTCAAGCACATAAATCTTCTCAGTTCGCAAAGACAAGAGAAGATCATTTTTTGCCTCAGAAATCTCCGCCGAGGGCGGATATTTAACGAGAATCGTTCGCAAGTCGCGAGTCACCGCTCGGGTAAAGAAGTCCTCAACTTTCTTCTGCAGCTCGGGCCACTCACAACCCCCCTCGATAAAAAGATCACCAAACTGCTTCGCATCTCTCCAGAGTTCCTTCATGGCAGGAGCATCACGCAACCTACGGGCCTGATTATTGGAAATTTCGTCAGACGCTGCACCGTTGGCTGAGATATTCTCCCCAACCAACTGCATGAGGTGACGTTGCTTTTCTAGTGAAGCCTGGCCGGCACCCAGCTTGCCAAAGCCCTCGGAGATGGCGTCAAGATCCACTAGGACGGCTACCGAGACACCAAACCGCTCAAAGAATTCCCGATACCTTGCAATGCTCGACTTTCCGTTAACGCGCGCGATAGCCACAGACTGTTTATCGAAGTCCCAATCCGGGTGTAGCATATGCGCGATATGCGGAATTAGAATATGATCACTATCTCCTTCTACAAGAAGTACCTTGTCGGAGAAGAAGGCTGCATCGTTGTTCTCTTGACGAATCATCTGGAACTGATCCTTCGCCTTGAGGTGGGAAAGATCTACCGGATACGCAACGGCAGTTGGAGGCGTCGTGGTCCGATTCTTCGCGATCTTGACGAAAGTACCCGTCGCTTGAGGACTATAGAAAGCGGTGGAATGCGTGCTGACGAGGACATGATTGTCCTGCGCGAAAATGCGCAGCGCCTCGAATAGTTGGCGCTGAGCACGTGGGTGCAGGAAGAGTTCGGGCTCCTCGAACAGGAGCAAATAGGGTCTCGGCCTAACCTCTGCGGCGTCTCCTCGCACAGCAGCTCGCAACTCTGCGTAGGACCGCAGAATAGCGAACGTCACAGACCTGCGGAGTCCGTCACCTTTGCTCTTGAAAGCCCCACGGATTCCGTCATCGACCGTAACGGTCGCATTTGACAAGATACTCCGAAGGTCAGGAGGAGGAATTTCGATGCTCACCGAAGTATCGGGAAAGGCAGCTTGCAAATTTCCTTGCACCAAAGATTCGATTTGGCGAACCTCGTGAAGCCGATTGTCGCTCAACGTGCCGTCAGGCAAGACCTCGGTATTGAGATAATTACGCAGCTGCCCAAACAATGTGTCGATGTCGGAAAGTTGAGGCTTGATCTGCTCAAACAGAATTCCCAAAAGCTTCCCGAAAGAGCTACTCTCGGAAGTTTTAAGATCATCAGAGAGCTCTTTCACGGCCGGGATATAGATGACCTCAGGCAAAAGCGCTTGGATGGATCTATCCATTCCCGTTACAAGATCAACGTCGCCTTTGATCCGCGCGGCGGGCGGAAGGTTGGCGGACAGTTCGGAGATTGCCTCCTTCACCTCCTTCTGTGACGGCTTCGGTGACAATTTTTCACGAAGCTCAGGAAATGCGTAAATGGCACCTTGCCTAAGCTCCTCCCCACGCTTACCCGCCACAAGTTCCTGAACAGAAGAAGGCCAGTAGCGCTTATCTGACGGGATATCGTCAACTTGTTTGAGTACGCCCTTGCCAGGGGCAGCGTACACTCGTGACAGTGTCAACTTTCCACCTTCGGCTACCTTTTCAATGCGACCCCTATGCTCCTCTGCAAGTCGCGCAAGGTCCTCATCTTTGATCTCGTCGAACGTGACCTCGATGCGCAATGGGCTACGCGCATCATAGAAATCCGAGTCCTTCAAGGTAGGACCACTGAAGAAAATATCGAAGGCTTGCAGAATGGAGGATTTACCCGCGTTGTTCTCTCCGATGATGCAGCCGAATTGAGAGACTGGAATCTGGAGATCTCGAAGTCCGCGATAATTCTGGACATGTACATGCGAGATCCGCATCGCTGTGCCTCTCATGGATCATGGGCCCCAAGCCCGCCTGTGCCCTGGTTCTTGAGCTAACTAGCGTAGATCTATGAGGCTCATGTGAGTGCCGGTTTCCCCGAGTTGGCTGATCCTGCCGACAGCTCCCCTACATACAGGGGGCGTTGGCAAACGATAGGCCCAGGCCACACGCCTCGCGACGAAGGAAGCTTCCGCAGGCGCGCTGTTGGCCCAGGACCGTGTGCCACGCGACGAGGCCACGACCAAGCTGTTACCGATCAGCGCCCTATCAGTCCCAAGGTGATCGCAGCTTCCTGAGCTGACAACGTTCTGGCGGATGCGCCCGAGTCGCCTTCGCGGGCTGGCCGTCGTGGCATGCTCTGGTCGACGGCACCGATAGCGTGGCTGAGGTCGGTGGGGGCGCAGGGACACACGCGCGCCCCGTCGGCTGGCTGACCCGTCGTCGTGGCTGACTGTCGTCGGCTGAGGCTCAATCGGACAGCATCAAGGCGCACCGCCGTCAGCTGAACGCGGAGTGCACCGGTCCAGGTTGAGCCATTGCCGGGGCCGCTCGAGGTTGCTCAACAGTGCCCTACGGAGGGCTACCGGCTAACGGACTATACAGGCCGAATCGATGGGGGGGGTTATGCACGAGAATGAACTGCGTCAGCTTGAAGAGCAACTGCATCAAGTGCTTATCGCGTCAGGATTTGAGTGGCTAACGGACGCCGTACAAGATTCAGCCGCCGCGGGAGTACCGCAGGAGAAGTTGCTTAGGCGGCGACGGCAGTCGCGGCCTACAGAAAGCGCTATCGACGGAGGGGGATCTGAGGAGCCTGAATACACGACTGTATCCAACTACACACAGCGTCAGTACCGGGCTGGACAGCGTACTGGAAGCGTGGTGATTTCAACACGCCCAATGGAAACGCGAGAACGTGTCGAGCTACTCCTCGATTCGCTGCATCGAATGTTCGTGGAACTGCCCGAGGTAGAGGAAAGCACCTTGTCAGTTCTCGAGGAAGGGGATGGGCGGCGACCTCCCGTGTTCAGCGTTAGGTTCATCCCAGCTGACACCGATCGACGTCGACCTACAGAGGAAAGGGTGCTCTCACGCGAACGTGCTGAGCTTCACCGTCGAGACATCTCGCAAATCATCGTTGCTCTACGGGAAGGCATCCGCGGATGAGTGGGATCGACGACCTTCTCAACGAGGTTAAGTGGCTGATCGCTGCTCAGAGCCTCTCGTACACATCCGCTTCTGACGCCTGTGACGTTTACGAGGGATTCCTATTCTCCCTAGTGGTCAGCACCGCCAGCAAGTGGAGCGCGCAGGTGCACTATGAGGACGTGCACGGCAACACTGTCCAGGACCTCTTGTTCCGTACCGGCCCGGGTCAGCTATATCAAAAGGCAAAACCGTTCACTCATGCCGTGATCGAGTTCGACCGTGCCCCAGCCTTGGAGGCGCACGTGGGTGTACGAGTCCAAGGAGGCTCTGGTGTGCTCCACGAGTGCGACGTTGTCGTACTTCAAGCAGACGAGGCAGCGCTAAGTCGTCGCGAGGGCATCGCACCGCGCGGCAACAAGTGCCTCCTCGCCATCGAATGCAAGTACTACGCCACTCACTTGGGAATCGAACTTGCGCGCAACTTCGAAGGGCTGCATGCGGACCTGAAGGCGCAGCACGAACTATTCGTTTCCAACACGAGTGCACCGAACGTTCTCCGGTACTTGTCCGCGCGCAAGCGCGAGTACGAGCCTCTCGTGGCACCCAGCGCGCCCGACCGCGTCCAAGAAGTCCGATCCCAGATTCGCCGAGCCTTCAAATCTTACCTCAGCGGGTACACGGGTTCAGCCCTCATTTGAGCACCAGCAGGTACCGCTTGCCGACATCCCACCTGGCCGTCCATGCACGCCCAATCCGTCGGCCCGGCTACGTACTCCTAAGACAGATGTGAGCGCGGTCGGCCCAGCTTAGTGACAGCCTCTGTCAATTATACGGATTTGCCTTATTTCTCGAACAAACGCTCCTGGCCATCACTGACGCGCAAGAATCGGTATTCAGTCGACCGCGCGTGGCCAAGCCTGTCTGTCTTTCGGGCTACCTCGACAACGAATGAGACCGTCATGCCGAGTTCCAAGTGCATACCGATAAGCCCTTCCGGGTCAATTCGAACCTCGTATGCAGAGGACGTCCTTGAGACACCCGTCTTGATCTTAACGACGCCGGACTCCCTAAGCTCTGTAATCCGGCCGGTGATGCCCATCTTGGATTTCTGCACCTCTGTGTTCCGGAGGCTACGGACGTAATCCTTCCCTCGCCTTGATAGGTGCGATGACCTAACGGTTCCATCCAGACTGAACCAGCGCATATCCATGGACAGGTCGAATTTATCAAGCGCTTCGACTACGCCGTCCAAGCCGGGCACTATGCGCTCCCACCGGCGCACGTCCTGCTCTTTTTCCGCAGCGTCAACCAGCTTGAGAAAGTCACGCATTGCAGGGTCAGCGATGGATGAATCAACGACCGCGAGATCCTCGTCGGTGTCACTGACGATCTCAGGAACGCTGGGTCGCACATGCAGAATAGTGCTTCCCCTAGATACACCCGTCAGTTCAAGTTCAACGTCTTTTCGGGCAGCCGCAGAAACACCTTCCCTGAGTGGCTTTAGTAATGCGTCGCCGATTCGGAAATCAAGAGCGCCCCGGTCGGCCGCCTCACCTCGAAGGCGCACAACTAGCTCTTCGTGAAGCTGTGCAGCGGGATCGTAGTGACGTACTGCCTCAAGCCAGTGCCGGCGTAGCTCCTCGTCGTAAGCGTCTTCGCTCAAATGCTCTGGATCTTGATCAGCGAAGAAGCGAGCGTTGGCCTCACGGTTTCGCTCAAGGGCACGTTGTCGCCAGCTAGTGCTCACAACGTCACCTCCACGTAGCCACGCCGGGGGGCCGCACTGTGTAGCGTCGGCTTACCCTTGTCTACCCCATTGGACCGACAACGCTGCCACCAGTCGTCCCAGGCTCCACGCTCACGTAGGTAGGCCTGCTCAGCCGGATCGAGCCGCTCTGAGCGAAAAACGGACACTATCGGCCGGTACCCGACCCTGAGGGGCGAAACCCCAAGCTCCGCCAGACGTGCTTTGCGGTTGAAGGCCGACGCGAGCCACCGTGTCCCCTCCAGACCACGGATAGCGGCCACAGCGCCCTCATCTATCAACACCGTTAGATCTATGTTCTGAGGGTTCAACTTCGTGCTGACGTAGCTGCCACCCAACCAGATGGCATGGATGAGGGAACCGTCTCCGATCGCCGCTCGATATCGGTCCTCAAGATCTAAAAAACGACTCAGGTAGGTCTCCAGACCTACCCATAACGACTGTCGAGTATCCGAACCAGCGAAGCGCGGATCATGAACCAGCTGCTGTTCGGCTTGCTCGGGATCCAGTCGGTACCGGCCGGGTGCGAGAAAACCGTTTTCCCCCCACTCGAGAACCACGTGCCCCCCTCAGCGTTGTTGCCTCCCGCCTTCATGATCGGTGCACTGGCGCTCGTCGACAAGAGCGCTGATGGGCCTTTGCTCGCGCCGCAGCCTCCATGGTGTGCAGGCCCATCGAGTGTCTAACTGCGTGACAACGTCCACGAACAACAGCGGACAAGCGCGAACGTCTACGGACCATCAGCGCAGGTGAAGAAGACTGCAACCAAGGCAGCACCCCAGCCCAAGTTGCTTCGGGACGAAGAGGTCGGTGCCGAGCTCAGCCCTAAGGTGAGGGCGTGCGAAACGACCGACACGACGAACCGCTCTCCGATGAGGAGCTGGTGCTCTTCTTGCAGTACCTCCATCGCTTTGCCGACCACGACGTCGATCAGTTCGCGCTCATGGAGGTAGGCGACGCTGAGTACCCGTGCTACGTGACCATCTCCCGGGCTTTGGAGCCCGGGATCGACCGCGCCGTCTACCGCCGTCCAGAACCAGACCGTGTGGTGCTATCCGACATCCACGACTGACATCAACAGCGCCGGACGCCGGCAGTTTCCGGCGATCGTTGGTGTCGATTCAGGCCCCGCAGCATCCCACCGCAGAGGCGACCTGATCGAACTCCTAAGGCGGTGCTCCCGCTCAAAACGAGGCTGTGAAGCCGGCGGACCGGTCCAGGTGGAACGAGGAGCCCGAAGCCGTCGGGGTCCAACCCTCACGCAGGGCGAGCCGTACCGCCATGGCAACACCAGACGGCAGTGCAGCTCAGCCTCGCGACCGATCCAGTTGCTCGGATGCGGCTGGTCGGTGGTGACCACGAGCGTCGTGCCTGGGGTGGCCACATGCTCGACCGCGAACGTGCACGGCGACCAGGCCAGGCCCTGGAAGTACGTCGGTCGGCCTCGCAAACGCCAGCGGTAGGTCATGCCGTCGACGACGATCCGTCGTGATCCCTTGCGGACCAGTGCCATGGCTCCCCCTTCAACAGCGACGATGCTAGCGAGCCAGGCCCCGCCCTCCGTCTCAGTTTCCGTCTCATTCAGCGCCGTTCACGGCCGTTCAGGCCGGACCGAAGCCGGTAGCCGCCCCCACGATCGACCGCCCATGAATGTAGGTGAACAGCCCTGTACGCGGCCAAGCGGGGCACCACCACAGTTGGAAAGCGTGCACACGAGACCGTGCACCGGCTGTACCGACTCGCGTGCGCGTGGAGCTTCCATGCAGTCAGGCATGCGCCCTCCCCCGAGACGGGCGAGGAAGTGCACGCTGGGCTCCGGCCCGTGAAGCGAACTACCGGGGGTGGACGGTGGGTGAGTGGAAGCAAGGCAAGTGCGGTTGGCCGACCGCGGCTGGGCACCGTTGTCAGAACAAGACGATGAAGGGCACGGCAGGCTGCTACCTCCATCAAGGCGACTGGACGAAGCGCGGCCAGGCCGAACTGAAGAAGCGAGCTAGCAAGCGTCGCAGGAAGTGAACTCCTGTCGCAGCACTAGGGTCCGTCTTCAAAGATCATCGGATGGTGGATCATTGTGGGGTGATATGCCGTCATGAACTCACCGATCAGGAGTGGGAGTTACTCGCTCCGCTGATACCGCGGGCCGTCACTGGCCGGCCGCGTGTGTCTGACCGGCAGGTCGTCAACGGGATGGTCTACAAGATCCGGACTGGTATCTCCTGGCGCGACCACTGCTCTCCATGCCCAGCCACCTCGGCTGAAGGCCGTGCCGCGGCCAGTCCACATCCTCGGGAACCCGTATGGGAGTAGGGCGGTCCCGTCCGTGCTCCGCCCAGAGCCGCAACGCCCGATCGCGCTCGGATCCGGGCTCCGGCTGACCGATTGGGACCGGCACCAGGCCGGCGGCTGCGCTGCTCATCGCACCCCAGGTCAGGAACGGCGGCAAGGATACTGCGCACAGTGCGCGAACTGTGCACTCAGGGCGCGCAGGGTCGGTTACGGCTCAGGGAGGGGTTACGGCCAGTCGATACGCCGTCCGTACGGTGACGCGCCACCCCCTACTGGGGAATGGCCGGTTCCTTCCCTGTAGGGACTTCGATGCCGTGCGCATGATGAGCAGGTCAGCTATCGACTGCGAGGGGCGATCATGCGGATACGGACAGCGGTCATGGCTGCGGCTAGCGCGACCGCACTTACCATCGGCTTTGCGGGCTCAGCGGAAGCCAACGCCTGGGCTTTTTACACCGCTGTGACGACGGATCCAGCGGCAGCGGGGTCCGCAAGACTGGAATACCGATACGAGCCCGACGGCTCTGGCGCCTACACCGCCTACGTCAGAGGCGGTGGTGTGACGTCGTATTACAGCGACGGGCACGGTGCCATTCTGCGGATGCATGACGGAAGCGCGACGATCGACAAATGGAAGACCGTCGACGCTGGCACTGCTGGCACTGGGAGCGTGGAGTATCCCGGCGTGCAAAGCGTGTGGTTCGAGGTCTGCAACTACAACCTGTCGACGAACGCAACGTACTCCTGCGCCCGACTGCGCAAGGAGTAAGCGCTGCCAGGCCGCCACTCAGCCACCTCGTCACTTCGCGTTGTCCCCGCACTCAGGCGCGGAGATTCTCTTCGGCGTCCCTACGAGCTCCACCGCCACTTTGTTGTGCACTGGCTCGTACTTGGCGAGCGCCTTCATCGAGACAAGCCGGTCGTCGAGCCGCCCCCAGCCACGGCCGTTCCGATCGCGAAACGCGAAGTACCGGTCAGTGACATACATGATCCGGCGTGGCAACTTGGCCCGCTCGCCGTCCGCACTACGTGTCCGTAGTTGGCCTGGCTCGATGGTCTGGAGAGAGCACGGCGGCAAGGGGTCGAGGATGATCTGCGCTGATGCCATCGTGTCCGGCTCCGACTCATCCGCCGAGAAGATGCGGAGCTGGAACCTCATTTGGGAGGCACCGACCGGGTCAGGCGATCTGTTCATCACGTGGAGCACAAGGTTCTCTGTCCCTTGGCCTTCAAACCAGAACGAGACCTGCGTCGCTTGACTGCGCGCTTCCCGCTCGGAGTCCTCTATCGACTGGTCCAGTTGATCCTGTGACACCCGAGCGCCGTAGTACGTGGCGACGCCTGTGAAAGCCACGCTTCCGATACCTGCAAAGACAGTGAGGACGGTGCCGATACCGACCCACGGGGTCCGCCGCCACCACCGTTCCGGACGCCCTCTGCGCGCCCGGACGCGGTTCAGCCTGGTTCGCTGCCTCGCAAGTCGTGACTCCACACGCCTCAGTAACCCGTTCGCCACAAGTCCCCCCTGTCTCACCAGGACGATAGCTTCCAATGCGGCGCAACTCACAATTGAGAGGTGCTAGAGTCCGTCTTCAAACGGATCTTGCCCAGAGCAGGAATGACGCCAGACTGACCGCTGCTTCGTAGGAGGTGGCGGTCTTGTCATATCTGGTGGCGATGCCACGGAAGCCTTTGAGCTGGTTGAAGCAGCGTTCAACAATGTTGCGTCGGCGGTAGATCTGGCGGTCGAATGCCGGTGGCCGGCCTCCGTGGCGGCCACGGTTGTGACGGTGTCGCTGTTGGTCGTTCTTCTCCGGGATGGTGCACGCGATGCCTCGTTTGCGCAGGTAGGCGCGGAAGCCGCGGGAGCTGTAGGCCTTGTAGGCGACGACCTGGTCGGGTCGGCAGCGGGGGCGGCCCAGGCCGGTGCGGGGGACCCGGATCCGTTCCAGGAAGGGGCGTGCGCAGATGCTGTCGTGGCGGTGGCCGGGTGTCAGCAGGATGGCGAGGGGTCGGCCGCGGCCGTCGCAGGCGAGGTGGACTTTGGTGGTCAGTCCGCCTCGGGATCGACCGAGGGCGTGATCGTCCGGTTCGTCCGGTCGGTGGATCCCCCTTTTCTTCCCGTCGCAGCGGCGTGCTGGTGGGCGCGGACGATGGTGGAGTCGATCTGGACGAGCCAGTCGATGTCGCCGCCCGCGTCCGCGCGGGCCTGGATCTGCTGGAGAGCTCGGGTGAACACACCGTCCAGGGCGTAGCGGCGGAAGCGGGTGTAGACCGTCTGCCATGAGCCATAACGTTCCGGTAGGTCGCGCCAGGAGATCCCGGTGCGGATCTTGTAGACCATCCCATTGACGACCTGCCGATCCTCCACGCGCGGGCGGCCTGTTACTGCCCGCGGTATGAGAGGAGCGAGTAACTCCCACTCCTGATCGGTGAGTTCATGACGGCGTATCACCCCACCATGATCCACCATCCAGCGATCTTTGAAGACGGACCCTAGCGGCGACGCCGACGAGGGCTCGCACCACAAGCGCACCAGATGGAGCGGGGAGCAAGGGGGAATCACGGGGAAAGTAGTGCAGCCCGACGAGGCCGCGACTCGACAGTTTGCCCAGGTCAGCGCCAAATGCAGATTCAAATGACCGCAGCTTCCCAAGCTGAGAGTGCGAGTTCGATTCTCGTCACCCGCTCCAAAAATCGCCCCCAGGTCAACGGCCTGGGGGTTGTTTGTTGCCTGGTCCAATTTGGGGGTGGCGCGCCCTCTGCGTTGGGCAAATGGGATCCAAGTCACGTGCGCGAAGGGCGATTTGCCGGGCGGCGTGCAGTCGCTCGGCCTGAGGCAGCCGGCCGCCCGACCCGCTCTTGGCGGAAGACGTCGGCTCACGTCTTGTCAGACGGCCTTGACGGCGATGCCGGTGCCTTCGAGTGCGGTGACCTCGTCGGCGGGTGCCGTGGTGTCGGTGACGAGGGTGTGCAGGAGTGTGGCGGGGCCGACGTGGGCGTAGGCGGTGTGGCCGAGCTTGCTGCCGTCGGCGGCGACGATGATGCGGCGCGTGGAGGCGATGCCGGCCTTCTTCACGGCCGCGTCGTCGAGGTCGTAGGCGGTGAGGCCCTGAGCTGCGCTGAGACCGCAGCAGCCCATGACGGCGGTGTCGAAGCGCAGTGCTGCCAGGGACGTGAGAGTGAGGGGGCCGGTGAGGGCTCCCTCGGCGGCGCGAGGCTGCCCGCCGGGCACCATCAGCGTGGCCGGGCCCGGGCCCTCGCCGAGTACATGGATGGCCTGCAATGACAGAGGCATCACCGTGACCGGCCGTCGGCGCAGCAGGTGGGCGATCTCCAGGCATGTGGTGCCGCTGTCGAGGAGGACGGTCTCGCCGTCGGCGATGAGCGAGGACACCTCCGCCGCGATGCGGCGCTTGGCATCGACGGCCTCGTGAGCACGCAGCGCGAAGGGCGGCTCCTCGCCCCTGAGCAGCAGAGTGCGCGCCCCGCCACGGACGCGCTCAAGGACGCCTTGCGCCGCCAGCGTGTCGAGGTCGCGCCGGATGGTCATCTCGGAGGCGCCGGTCAGTTCGGCGAGTTCCTGGACCGTGATCCTTCCCGACTCTCTGACGGCCTGCGCGATCATCCCGTGCCGGTCTGCGTTGCTCATGCCGCGATTGAACACCACACGAAACGAACATTCAATGTGTGTGAAGTGACAGTATTCAATCGCGATTGATGTTCGTTACGGTGGCTTTCATGAATCATTCGCTTCGAGCCGCCCGCGTAGCGACCTTTGTCTACTTCAGCCTGTGCGGCACTCTGATGGGCACCTGGGTGGTGAACATCCCCGCCATCGAGGAGCGCGTGGGCATCAGTCACGCGACGCTCGGGGGACTGCTGGTGCTGCTGGGGCTGGGGGCCTTCATCGGTATGCAGGTGGCCGGGCGTCTGACCGACTCTCTCGGGGCGCGCACAGTCGTCCCCGCCACCGGCGTGCTGTGCAGCGTGGCCCTGGTGCTGCCCGGCCTTCCCCGAGAGCCGTGGACGCTGGCAGGTGCCCTGCTGGTCTTCGGTTTCTGCAACGGCTGCCTGGACGTGAGCATGAACGCCCACGCCGTGCACGTGGAGAAGGCGTACGGACGGCCCGTCATGTCGGCCTTCCACGCCACGTTCTCGGTCGGCGGTGTGCTCGCCGCACTCGTCGGAGCGGCCACGGCGAGCGCCGGTCTGAGCCCTGCCGCGGGCATGGCCGCCATGGGAGCCCTGGGCATCGTGATCGCCCTGGTGTCGGCACGCGCACTGCTGCCGGCCGTACCCACGGCCGCCGACACCGATTCCGCGGGGCAGGTCGAGCAGGCGCCGGCCGCCGAGCGCCGCAGCACCAGCGGGCGCATCTGGATCCTCGCCGCCCTGGCTCTGATGGTCATGCTGTGCGAGGGAGCCGCCAACGACTGGAGCGCGCTGCACCTGAAGGACGTCCTCGGAGCACCCGCGAGCACTGCCGCCTTCGCTTACGGCACCTTCGCGGCGACCATG
Organism: Streptomyces sp. NPDC050997; assembly: GCF_040660135.1. Lineage (NCBI taxonomy): Bacteria > Bacillati > Actinomycetota > Actinomycetes > Kitasatosporales > Streptomycetaceae > Streptomyces > Streptomyces sp. NPDC050997. The sequence goes on along the minus strand of NZ_JBFAGK010000002.1, from coordinate 510,764 downwards.
ACCATCGGCCGGCTGCTCGCCGACCGCCTCGTCGCCCGGTTCGGGTCCATGGCGATCCTGCGATACGGCGCGGCGACGGCTGCCGTCGGCATCACGATCGTGGCCGCCTCCCCGTGGATCTGGGCCGCGTTCGCGGGATGGGCGCTGTTCGGTCTGGGGCTGTCCGGCTGTGTCCCGCAGTTGTTCAGCGCGGCCGGGCACGCCGACCCCTCCGCCGCGGGGGCCAATGTCTCCCGCGTCGCCGGGCTCGGCTACGTCGGCATGCTCGCCGGCCCAGCCGTCATCGGCTGGCTGACCCACTTCGTCGCCCTGAACCACACCTTCGTACTGCTGACCCTGCTGTGCGCGATCACCGCTGTGGCCGCCCGGATCCTGCGCACCGAATCCGACCGCACGCGCGAGATGGCACACGGCAGTCACTGACCGCCTGTGCGGCACGGCTCACTCCGTGCCGCACAGGCTTTTCCTCTCGCCCCGGCCGTCAGAACCCGGAGGAACCCTCACCATGCCCACCGACCGACGCATCGTGCTGTTCGACCTCTTCGGGGTCCTCGCCCGCCACCAACGCCCGGGCGCCCTGGAAAAGATGGCCGCCCGCTGTCACACACCCACCGAAGCCTTCACCACGGCCTACTGGACCTGCCGCCCGCCCTACGACGCCGGTCAGCAGTCCGCGCCCGAGTACTGGAGCGCCGTACTGCGACGGCTGTCCCTGTCCGTCGACGCCGACACGATCGAGGAACTGCGCGTCACCGACATCGACAGTTGGTCACGCGTCGACGACCGGATGGTCGCCTACGCCCTGTCCCTCCGCGACGTCGCCGAGGTCGCCCTGCTGTCCAACATCCCCTCGGACCACGCGGACGCCTTCCTCGCCGCGCAGCCCTGGCTGCACGATCTGGACCACGTGGCCTTCTCCGGGAAGATCAAAGCGGCGAAGCCGCACCCGGCAGCCTTCCATCACTGCGTCGTCACCATGCGGGCCGCCCCGGCCGACTTCCTCTTCGTAGACGACCGCGAGGAGAACGTACGCGCCGCGCGGGCCACCGGTATGAACGGACACGTCTTCACCGATCGCGACGAACTGGCAGCCGTCATCGACACCTGGTTGCCCGCTCGACGACCCGCGGAGAAGTGACACCTGACATGAGACACCGTGAGCATGCCCAGGTCACGGCGTCGGAGGATGACGCGGGATTCCGTCAAGCACCGATCCGCAGAACGATGCGTCCCTTGCCGTGCCGTGTCGCGGCAAGGCGGTGCGCGTCGGCTGCCTCGGACAGGGGGAGAACCGCTCCGACGTGCGGGAGGAGGTGGCCGCGTGCGGCGAGTTCGGTCACCGCGTGCAGGTCTGCGGGTACCAGCCGCGCGAACACCGGGCGGGTGCGGGGATCAGTGATGTCGACGGTCGACGCATAGCGCGTGACGTCGTGTCCGGCCGCGGTCGCGCGCGCGAGCATGCCTCGGCCGACGGTGTCGAACACCGCGTCGATCCCGCCGGGGACGATGGTGCGGACCCGCTCGGTGACCTGTTCGTCGTCGCCGACCGGTGTCGCGTCGAGGCCCCGTAGGAACTCGGCGCGATCAGCCGCGTAGGCACCCAGCACTGTCGCCCCGCGAGCCACCGCGATCTGGACGGCCATCGATCCGACGCCGCCCGCGGCGCCGTGCACCAGAAGGGACTCCCCCGGCGGTGGCGCCGGAACGCTTACGAAATCCTGACCAGGCGCGCGGGTCCCGGGATACCCGCCGCGGAGCGTGCCACTCTCGTTCTGCTCGTCTCCGAACAGGCGGGCAGCTCCGTGGTGTTGGGAAGCGGCCGCCACGGAAGGGGAGCCCCGGGCCGCCCGGGGCTCCCCGCGCACGCGTCGGGCGTTGTCGAGACCGGTGCGTACGGCTCGATGCCGGACCACGCCTCGGCGGCTCACACCCAGACGTCGTCGCCCGGATCGCCGTCCTGCGCTGCAATGGCGAGCTGCGCCAACGCAGTCGCCCCGCCCCCCTCGTACGCGGCGCATGCCTCCGGGGAGGGCAGGTCGCGATGGACCAGGCGGAGCAGGGTCCCGCCGGAGACGGCTTCGAGGGCCAGGGTCCGCGGATCGGACTGCGCCAGAACCCGGGTGGGAACGGCTCTGGGGAAGGGGGCAGCTACCCGATGCGCTGCGTCGCCGTACGGGTACGAGCGGTGGCCTCAGACAGCGCAGCCGCTCCGACAGTCAGTACAGGCTTCAGCCGCTCCCGCACGTGTTTCTCGGCTCATCTTCGGCGTCGCGATCCACCGGGTGGCGCCCAACCCTGCGGCCGGTAGCGACTTGTCTTCGGCATCTCGCTACCGGCGCTCGGGGTTCTCGTAGTCGCGGCGGCAGCCGGCGTCCCAGGCGGTGCGCTGGTTGCCGTAGGCGGGGATGCCTCCGAGATCCTTCAGCGCCCAGGCCAGGTGCAGCAGGTTTCCAGGTCATGAAGGTGGTGTTGCGGTTGGTGAAGTCGTTCTCCGGGCCGCCCGAGCCTGGGTCGAGGTAGGAGGGGCCGGGGCCTGCCTCGCCGATCCATCCGGCGTCCGCCTGGGGCGGGATGGTGTAGCCCAGATGCTGCACGCTGTAGAGGACGTTCATGGCGCAGTGCTTGACGCCGTCCTCATTGCCGGTGATCAGGCAGCCCCCGACGCGGCCGTAATAGGCGTACTGTCCCTCGCCGTTGAGCAGGCTGGAGCAGGAACCCCCTTGGCGGGTGCGCCGCACCGCATACCGTCGGGACGGGTGTCGTCAACCTGTCGGGCGACAACGCGGCTCAGGCCACCTCGTGGATGTTGTGCTCGGTCAGGTCGGATGCGTGCCGGGCAACAGCGCGGTAGTCGGCATCGTCATGGAGGACGGCCAGACCGTGGTGGGCCGCGGTGGCAGCGATGACGAGGTCCACAGCCGAGGCACTGCGATGCTCCCCGGCCTGGGCCATACGGTGTTGCACCGCGCTGATCCAGCGCCCCGCGTTCTTCGGCACCGAGACGTCGGGGTAGAGGTCGGTGAACATCTCCGCGATCTCGTCGTACTCGCGTCCGTTCCGGGCACTGTGGAGAAACTCGGCGCGCTGCACATAGCAGGACGCGATGGCTCCTGCGTCGATCGCGTCGTGCCAGGCCGATTGCAGTTTTGGATCGCGGAGCAGCCGGACCAGGCCGGACGTGTCGAGCAGGTAGATCACCGGCTGTGCTTCTCCGCTCGGTGCAGGCGTTCGGCGTCCTCGACGGCACCCCACTCACGCGCACGCTCGAAGTGACGGCTGATGCGCGCCGCACGCTCCTGCTGCTCGGCGTAGAAGTGCAGAGCGAGATTGACCGCCTCCTTCTTGGTCCTGACCTTGGCCAGAGCCATGGCACGTTCCAGGGCGTCGTCGTCGATGTCGATCTGGGTCACAGACATGCAACACCTCCCGCACAATGTTGGTGATGTACATAGAAGAATACGTCACCAACATTCACGGGTCGACGTTTCAGTGCCGGATCCCGGCATGTGCAGTCGCGGTTGCAGCAAGCTGCTACGCATGTCGGTGTGGTCGCCGTTCCGGCGCAACGTGTCCTGGGCCATAGCGCCGAGGGAGCGGAGTAGCCATTGCACGTCCCTGGCACGTGCCCTAATGCCGTGAGCACGGCATGACGGCGTTCCTCAGGACCTGAACGCGCAGGCCGACGAGGTCGTGGCCGAGGAGCCCGGTGATCTGCTGCGTCGGCCGCCTGTGACAGAACGAAGACGTCGTGGAGGACGGCCTGTAACTCGGTGCGAGATACAAATACTTCAGACCACACGCACCGCGCTCCTTCTGGGGGAACACCGTGAAGTACACCCGCATCGCCGCTCTCGCCGCCATCGGCGTTGCCGCCTCCCTCTCGCTCACCGCCTGTGGCGGCACTGACTCCGGGAAGGACTCGTCCTCCAAGGGCTCCTCTTCCTCGTCTTCGTCGTCCTCGGAAAACGGCTCGAAGGCGGAGAGCGGCTCGGACTCCGACAGCTCGCAGTCGGAGTCCGACGACACGAAGACGGGTTCCGGACAGGACACCAAGGCCAACGCCGGCGCCGCGAACGGCGCGACGGAGACCGGCAGCAAGGTCGAGTTCTGCAAGACGCAGGACCTGGCCATCGACGCCAGGGACGCCGCGACCGACGAGGCCTCCGGCAGGATCGACATCACCATGATCAACCGGGGTTCGGCCACCTGCTCGGTGACGGGCTTCGCGGGCGTCGACATCAAGGACACCGACAACACCTCGAACCCCATCGAGCGCGGCCAGGCCCAGCCGCGTATCACCACCCTGAAGTCCGGCGACGCCGCTGTCTTCAACCTGGCCTACGACATCGACAACACCGGCGACAGCCTCACGCGCCCGACCAACATCCTGGTGACGCCCCCCAACGAGACCCACTCCGTGAGCCTGGAGTGGCCCGCGGGCGCGGGAGAGATCAAGGGCGCCTACACCGATGTTCAGGTCTACCCCACGCACACGACCAAGTAGGGGTCGCGGCCAGCCCGGTGGCTGGTAGTTGTGGTGTATCGAGCCGCCACTGGCCTTCACGATCCGAAGCGCCAGTGCTTGGCGAAGCATCCAGCCTCGGCGACTTCGGCCTGGGCGCTTCCGCAGCATCGATGCCCTTGCGGGCGATGCGGGGCCGGATGCCGCGTTCGCGCAGCCATTTCCGGAGGTGGTCGTAGTCGTAGCCCTTGTCGGCATGCAGCTTGGCCGGACGGCGCCGACGAGGGCCGCGGCGGGAGCGGATGGGCGGGATCCCACGCACGAGCGGCTGCAGGCCGAGACTGTCGTGGGTGTCAGGGGAAGGTCAGACCGCTCGCTTGGTGGCGCCGTCCATGTAGGCGTCGTACTCGCGTTGAGTGATCCCCGTCTGGGCACGATGCGCCGACCGGACCTCCTTGGGAGAGGCCACCTGGCCGGACCGTAGACGTTCGTCTGGCACGTCCGTCCGGTGCGCTTCGTGGCTGTGGTCGGCCGGGCCTGTCACGTGTCGCGGCTCACCCTGGCGGCTGGGGTCTCGTTCGTGATCGGCGGCTCGCTGTTCCGTCTCGGTGTGTCCCCCACCGGGGGAGGATCCGTCACTGTTTGAATCGCTTTTCATGACCAAGCGCGACGACGGGGCTCTCTTCGGTAACCGATTCCTGACCGTGCCCGCTCCCTCGGAGACCTTCCCCGAGGAAGGCATGGCCGCGACGGACGCGATGAGGCTGGTGGGTGAGGACCTCGCCATGGAGGGCGACCCGCAGCGCAACCTCGCCACGTTTGTCACCACCTGGATGGAGCCGGAGGCGCAACGGATCATCGCCGAGAATCTCCACCGCAACTTCATCGACCATGCGGAGTACCCCATTTCCGCCGAGATCGAGCAGCGCTGCGTGCGCATGCTCGCCGACCTCTTCCACGCGCCGGGCAAGGCGACCGGATGTCGAACCCAGGGCTCGTCCGAGGCGATCATGCTCGGCGCGCTGTCGCTGAAGTGGAAGTGGCGGGAGCGCCACCAGGCGGCCAACCTGTCGGTCGACCGGCCCAACCTGGTCTTCGGCGGGGACGTCCACGTCGTGTGGGAGAAGTTCTGCCGCTACTTCGACGTCGAGCCGCGGATCGTGCCGCTCGCCGAGGACAAGTACACGATCGGCCCGGAGGACGTGGAGCCCCACCTCGACGAGAACACGATCGGCGTGGTCGCCGTCCTCGGCACCACGTTCACCGGTCACAAGGACGACGTCGTCGGGATCGACAAACTCCTGCGGGACATCCGCAAGGAGCGGGACCTCGACATCCCGATCCACGTCGACGGCGCCAGCGGCGGCTTCGTATGGCCCTTCCTCTACCCGGACTCGAAATGGGACTTCCGGCTCGAGCAGGTCCGTTCGATCAACGTCTCGGGACACAAGTACGGCCTGGTCTACCCCGGCATCGGCTGGCTGGTCTTCCGCGAGGAGTCCGACCTGGCCGAGGACCTCGTGTTCTACGAGAACTACCTGGGCAAGACCGACGCGACGTTCACGCTGAACTTCTCGACCGGCGCTTCGATGGTGCTCGCGCAGTACTACAACTTCGTGCGGCTCGGCCGCCAGGGCTACACCTACGTCATGGAGACGATGCAGGAGAACACCCGCGCGTTGGCGGACAACCTGCGCAGCGGCGGCCGCTTCGAAGTGATCGGCAGCGACCTCGAGCAACTGCCGCTGGTCGCTTTCCGCCTCGCCGGCAAGAACGCCTACGACGAGTCCGACATCGCCTGGCAGCTGTCGGCCGAGCGCGGCTGGATGGTGCCGGCATACACGCTCCCGCCCAACGCGGAGCGGGTGAAGATCCTCCGTGCCCTGGTCAAGGAAACCCTGAGCCGCGAGCAGATCGACCGTCTGAGCCAGGACATCGCCGACGCGTGTCGCACTTTGGACGACAAGGGTGCGGCCCACGGGACCGAGCGGGCCAAGGTCAAGCGCGGTACCGGCTACTGACCCAGGGGCGGGCGACGAAGTCGCTCCATCACTACACGGGTTGCGGGGCGAAGGGGAGCAGGTCGTCCGCTCCGGGCCCCACCACGCCGTAGCTGCTCTCGGGGACCTCGTTCCAGGCGCCGGGCAGATCGCCCAGCGGCTCGGACACGATGAGGCGGGTCTCGTCGGACACCTCCTTCAGGACTGCCACGTCGGGGTGGAGTGCTCGTAGCGCCTCCACCTCGGTGCTGTAGTACAGCGAGCGGGAGGCTCCCTGGCTGGAGTAGCGGAAGGCCCACATCCGCTGCCCGTCGGTCACGGCGACCGTCATCTGCAGTGGAAACTCCACCCCGTGCTCATGACCGGTCCGTTCCACCATGCCGACCATTCGCGCGACGGCGCCCGGCGGGTCCTGCTCCAGACCGAAGGTCAGTGCCAGGTAGAACATCATCTCGGAGTCCGTCGATCCCTCGATGTCGAGGAAGAGTTCCGGGTCGACCGCCAGGGCGAGATCACGCCGTACCTGGTGAAAGTCGGTGATCCCACCGTTGTGCATCCACATCCAACGGCCGTGGCGGAACGGGTGACAGTTGGTCTGCTGCACCGGGGTGCCGGTCGTGGCCCGGATATGAGCGAAGAACAGCGGGGACCGGACGTGGTCGGCGATCTCCCGCAGATTGCGATTGCTCCATGCCGGGCCGGTGTCCCGGACGACCGCGGGGGTGCCGTTGTCCGGTGCGTACCAGCCGACGCCGAACCCGTCGCCGTTGGTCGTTTCGACGCCCATCCGGGAGTGCAGGCTCTGGTCGATCAGCGAGTGGACCGGTTTGTAGAGCACGGTGTCGAGCAGGACGGGCGTTCCTGTGTAGGCGAGCCACCGGCACATCGGCTACCACCTTTCCGGTGTTCGGAATTACGCCGCGGGGGTCATCCCCCGACGGAGGCCCAGCGGCTGCCGCTCATCAGGGCGATCTCCACTGTGGGCCCGCTGAATGTGGTTCCGCATCACCCGGGACAGGTGAGTGACGAAAGTGGTCCCCTCGATGGCCTCGGCGGCTCCGCGTGAACGCACGGCTCCGTCGGCCGTCGCGCCGATGCGGTCGCAGAAGGCTCGGACCGTCAGCCCGGAGATCACTGCTCCGATGCCCTTGGCCCACAGACCTGCCAGGACGGCTGGCGACTGCGAGGAGCTCAGAGCACAGTCACATGTTCTTCGGGTCCCGTCGCCGCCTGCCGGTATCGACGGCCTTGACCACCACCCGGGCCGCGATCCCGACGAGCAGGATTCCGCCGGCCATCTGGATCATCGTCATGACGCGTGCCGTTTCGGTGCGGGCGGTGATGTCGCCGAAGCCCACGGTGCTGAACACGGTGAGCGCGAAGTACAGGGCGTCGGTGCGGGTGAGGGGCTCGGTGAAGCTGCCGGGTGTGGCCCGCTCCAGCGTCGTGGAGGACGGCCAAGCCGTGGTGGGCCGCGGTGGCGGCGATGACGAGGTCCACCGCCGAAGCACTGCGATGCTCCCCGGCCTGGGCCATACGGTGTTGCACCGCGCTGATCCAGCGCCCCGCGTTCTTCGGCACCGAGGCGTCGGGGTAGAGGTCGGTGAACATCTCCGCGATCTCGTCGTACTCGCGACCGTTTCGGGCGCTGTACAGGAACTCGGCGCGCTGCGCGTAGCAGGATGTATCAACGCAGGCCAAAGCCATGAAGTCCGTTCAAGCGCCATCGCTTCCCACGCTGATGTCGCGAGTTCGATAGCTGATGTCGCGAGTTCGATTCTCGTCACCCGCTCTTCCTTGTCTGGGCCTCAGCGCTTCCAGCACTGCCCACTCGTCGTCCGTCAGATCCCCACCGATCCGCGGTACGGGCGGCTCCGGTTCCGGGGCGGCAGGCCCTACCCTGATCACCGAGGCAGGCCGGCGCTGGGAAGGATGATCTGCGATGACGCCCCTGAGCACCGGAGACCCGGAGTCCATAGGCGGTTACACCCTTCTCGGTCGGCTCGGGGCGGGCGGTATGGGAGTGGTCTATCTGGGCGTCTCCTCCTCGGGACGGCAGGTCGCGGTCAAGCTCGTGCACACGTCGTACGCCCAGGAAGAGGAGTTCCGAACACGCTTCCGGCAGGAGATCGTGGCAGCGCGCAGGGTGAGCGGTGCTTTCACCGCGCCTGTCGTGGATGCCGACCCGGATGCCGAAGTGCCGTGGATGGCGACGCTCTACGTGCCGGGGCACAGCCTTGCCGAACTTGTGAAGAAGGACGGCCCGCTGAGCCAGCGGGAACTGCGCGCGCTGGGACTGGGGCTCACCGAGGCGCTGCGCGACATCCACCGGGCGGGCCTGGTGCACCGGGACCTCAAACCGGCCAACGTCCTGATGACCGAGGACGGTTCGCGCGTCATCGACTTCGGTATATCGCGCGCTGCCGACAACCAGAGCCTCACCATGACCGGGCGGGTGATCGGCACTCCGCCCTTCATGTCGCCGGAACAGCTCGCCTCTCCCCGAGACGTCACCCCGGCCTCGGACGTGTTCTCGCTGGGGTCACTGATGGTGTTCGCGGCCGTCGGCACGGGGCCGTTCGACGCCGACAGCCCCTACCTGACCGGCTATCAGGTGATGTACGAACCCCCGGACCTCGCCGGGGTGCCCGAGGCGCTCCTGCGCATTGTCGAGCGCTGTCTCGACAAGGACCCGGCTGCCCGGCCGGAACTGGCGGATCTGTACCGCATGATCGAGGCACTGCCGGAATCCGACGCCGCCGCGCCCCCGGAGACCAGGGAGGAGTCCGCGAGACCCCGGCTCCGCCCCACTCTGCGGGGCGCGGCCACCACCTCCGCGGCCACCACCTCCGCGGGCGCCACCTCCGCGGGCGCCACCTCCGCGGGCGCCGCGACCGCGGGCGCCGCGACCGGCACCGGCACCGGCACCGGCACCGGCACCGGCACCGGCGGCAAGGGACGCCGACCCCGGAGGCTGCTCGTCGGCCTCGGCACGGCGCTGGCCGTCACGGGGCTGGGTGTCGGGGTGGCTGTCTTTATGTCGGGCTCGGACACCATCGCCGCCTCCGACACCAGCGGCACGACCACCGCCCGTGCCGCGTCCCTGCCCGACGGCTGGCGGCCCTGGCGCACGGCCCTGCGGTACGACGTGAAGGGTGTCCCTCTCGACTACGGGACCACCGGGTGCGTGGCGGACGGGAGCAGCGCTCTGTTCTGCGGCGGTACGGGCTTCACGGTCGCCAGGATCGACGCGGCCTCCGGCCGCACCCTGTGGCGGACCGGGACCCGCCCTCAGGGGGCGCGGCCGATCGGCGTTCGCGACGGGCTGGTCTACGTGTACGAGGATCCGGACGATGCGACCAGGCGCGTGGTGGCCCTCGACGCCGATACCGGGCACCGGCGCTGGCAGCGCGACATCAACAAGTCCGCGGACCCGGTCCTGTACGACGGCGGACTGCTGACCCTGTCTCCGGACTACTCGTCATTCGTCGCCTACGGGCAGTCCGGCAAGGAACTGTGGCGGGCGCCCTCGCTGGACGAAGTATGCACTCCGTCGGCGCTGGGCGGCGTCCCCTACGCCCTGTGCTCGGCCGGCACCGAGCCCGGCCAGGCCCCGGTCGACCTGATGAAGCTCGAACCCGACAGCCTGACCGAAACCGCCACACTGCCCCAGAAGGCGGAAGCGCTCGGCGCTGTCGGCGGGCAACCCCTGTTCCTCGCCCCCCAGACCGCGAAGGACGTGTACGAAGCCGGGTACGAACGGCCGTACAACGCGCTGCTGCGAGTGGACCCGGAAACCGGGCAGGTCAGACGGATACCCCTGGCACGTCCGCTGACCGGCGCGGCCACCCTTGTGGACGGCGTCGTCTACTTCGTCCGGTCCAACGGGTCGGTCACCGCGGTGTCCGCGGACAGCGGCAGACAGCTCTGGCAGAAGGCGACGGACATGGAGAGTCTGTCCGCGCCCGCGGTGTCAGCGACGTACAAGCGGGTCTATTTCTCCAACCGCTTCGGCCGCCTGCTGGCACTGGACAGCCGCACCGGAGCGGAGGTATGGCGCGCCTCCGCACTGAACGACCCCGGGGACAAGGCGCAGAACACCCCGCCGCGCGTGCTGCTCGTCAAGGACGCGATCGTGGCGACGGCCGGAGACACGGCCTTCTCCCGGAGCCCGGACGGGCCCGACTGACCGGCCGACAGATCTGCGTCCATGACTACCGCGTGTCGGCGCGGAAGAGGTCGAGCGGGCTTCGGGGAGTGGCTCGGTGATGGTGGCCGCGGGCCGCGGCAGTAATTCCGGCCCGGGCCGCGCGCCGTGCGGGAGACGGTCACCGCGATGTGGGAGTGGCTGCGCGTCCACTACCAGGACGACCCCGACTCCTGGCACCCCGCCACCCGTACCAACGGTCGCCACCCATACCAACGGTCGCCGCCCGTACCTGCGGTCGCCGCTCGTACCTGCGGTCGCCGTCGGTGGCGCCGCCTGACGAGCGCGCGCCGCCCGACCCACCCGCAGCCGCGTCACCTCGCGACTGACGCCCAGACCACCTTGCCGGTGTCTGTCCACCGCACCCCCCACCGGGTGGTGAGTCCATGCACGACGCGCAAGCCACGACCACCGTCGTCGAGGAGCCCGCGCCGGCCCAGCCGCGGCCTGCCGCTGCCGGTGTCGCCCACCTCGCACAGCAGCCCGTGACCGGTCCTGATCAGCCGTACCGTGAGGGGGCCGTCGGCGAAGCGGACCGCGTTGGTGACCAGTTCGCTGGCCACCAGCAGCACGCTGTCCCGGGTGTCGTCTCTGATGCGCCATCGCCCCAGCAGCGCGGAGACCAGCGTGCGGGCCCGGGCGGCCGCGTCGGCGCGGGCGGGCAGACGCCAGGTCGCGGTGTCCCCCTTGCGATAGCCGACCATGCGCGCGAGCAGCAGGGTCACGTCGTCGCGCTGGCGCCCGGGCGCCAGCGCGGAGACCACGCGCCGCGCGGCCGGCTGCAGGGCATCCCAGGGGTGCACCGCGGACGCGGCGTCCGCCAGCCTGCCGATGCCCTCGTCGATCGACAGGTCGGGATCCTCCACCAGGCCGTCGGTGTAGAGGGCGAGCAGCGAGCCCGGAGGTGCGGCGAACGCGTGCACGTCGAACGGCTCCCGCAGCGCGAACTCGGCGCCCAGCCCGGGGTGGGGGCGTACGGCGACCGGGCCGGCGGGCCCGTCCGGGGGCACCAGGATCGGGGGGAGGTGGCCGGCGCTGGACAGCGCCACGTGGTGGCTGACCGGGTCGTAGACGGCGATGCAGCAGGTCGACCCGAGGGCGCTGTAACCGGCCGCCAGCCCGGTATCCGCGTCGTCCAGCAGCGTGACGGTCTCGTCCAGGTGCTCCAGCACCTCGTCGGGCGCCAGCCCCGCGGACAGCAGCGCGCGGGCCTCCATGCTCAGCTGTCCCATGGTCGCCGCGGCTCCCAGGCCGTGCCCGACGACGTCACCGACCATCAGCGCGGTACGGCCGTCCGGCAGCGGAAAGCTGTTCGCCCAGTCACCGCCGACGCCCGCGCTGTCGGGGGTGGCGGGCTGGTAGACGCCGGCAGTCTCGATGGTGTCATCGCCGGACCGTGGCAGCAGTCGGCGCTGCAACGCCAGCACCTGCGTGTGCTCGCGCTGGTGCTGACGGGCCAGGTCGACGTGATGGGAGGTCCTGGCCACCAGCTCCTGCAGGTCCAACAGCTCGCTGTCGTCGAAGGGGCGGTCCGCCCGCCGCCAGACCTCCGCCACACCCAGAACGACGGGCGGCGCGCCGTCCAGGACCAGCGGTACGCACGCCACACCCGCCGCCTGGTCACCGGGCACCAGGGCACGTACCAGCCGCGGACTGCCGAGTACCCGCTCGATCGCCTCCCGGCCGGGTATGACGATGGCCTGCGCGGCATCGTCACGCCGTATCGCCTGCGACAGCAAGCGGCTCGCATCGCCGGGAAGGTCGTCGCCCGGCGTTACGTAGCCGTCGGGCCACGCCCGGTCCGGCACCAGGGCCGCCCGCCGCAGATGGATGCGCCCCTGCGGCCGCTCGGTGAGCATCTCGCCCGTCCACACGGCGAAGTCGAGGTCGATGGCGGCCACGTCTCCCCAGGCCAGCAGTGACTCCGCCAGTGACTGCGCGGTCTCGCCGATGTCCAACGAGGTGCCGATCGCGGTTTCGGCGGCGTACAGGTGCAGCCTCCTGGCCATGGCGATCAGCGTGACGGTCAGGCCCTCCTGAGGCGCCGCGGCGGCCAGGATGCTCATCGAGACCACCAGCTCCGACCCGTCGCTGCGCCGCAGCCGCTGGACCCGGGCGACGTGCGGCTCACCGGTCTCGAGGACCTGCAGCAACCGCCGAGTGACCGTCGGTACGTCCCAGGGAGGCAGAAGATCGACGAACCGGCTCCCGGTCACGGCCTCCACTCCCGCGAACACGGGGGCGTCCAGATTGCAGCGGGTGATTCTCAGATCCCGGTCCAGGTTGACCGCGCCGAGGATCTGCTCCTGACGGCCCGGGGCCGGGTTGGCGTGTACGCGTTGGCGTGCGGCGCTGTCGCCCTGCGGATCGGCAGAACCGGCGGCCGCTGCCGCTCCGCCGCGTGGCATGTACTGCCCCAAAGCGCCGCTGACCATGTCGAACGGCGACGCAGACGAGGGGGAGGGGGTGGAGTCCATGCCGGTCTCTCAGCTCGCTCGCCAACCCCAGCACAGCGCCGGGGCCGTACCAGAACCCGGGCGACAGGGTCCTAGCTCCTGACCGCACATCCTCACATCTCATTCAATAACACCCGGGGCCACTTCGCCTATATCAGCGGACCGCACAGTTGGTACTTTGATCGGTCCGCAGGCGTCGAGGCTCAGCATCCCCTTGATCACGGACATCCGGAGGGGTGTCGCGGGCGATGAACAGCGCACTACTGCGAATCATCCGTCCGTGCCGTCGTCGCCGCTCCGCCCGACCTCCGAATCCCTGGCGAGCCGGGTCGCAAGGTGGTAGGCGACGGTGACGTCCTGGTACTCCTGACCGGGGATGACCGGGTCCGGCAGGTGGGTGCGGTCACTGTGGCTCGTCGACTCCCGCTTCCCGGTGCCGGGGAAGCGGACGGCTGTCCGGGGTTCCCGCGTGAAGCGGAGCCGTTCGGCGCGAACCGTGGACCGGAACAGGATGTCCCCCACGCCCACGGGGCTCTCGGCTCCCGTGCCTCGCGTTCAGGGCGGCTCCTCCGGCTTCCTGGCGGCATGACGGCGACTGGACCTTGGTGGCAGCTTCCCGTCCTCTCCGCGTACCCGGCGCGTGCGGGTGCCGTCTTGGCTCCGGCCGGCTCGGCCCCGCTCACCCTCCGCGCCCTTGCGCGCCGCACGCGGCTCGGCCGGCTCGGTACCTTCCGCGGTGGCGTTCGCCGTCTCCGCGGCGTCCGCAACGGCGCGGCCGCCGTCCCGTGCCGTGTCGCCTGCCGCTTCCGCCCCACCCGCGCCCTGTTCGGCCACACTCCCAGCGGTGCCGCCCACCGCCTCGCCGGCGCCTCCGACGGTCCGGCCCGTCTCCTGGCCGACACCCTCCACCGCGCGCCCCGCACCACCGCCCGCCGCCTCACCGGCGCCTCCGACGGTCCGGCCCGTCTCCTGGCCGACACCCTCCACCGCGCGCCCCGCACCGCCGCCCACGTCCTGAACGGCCCGGCCGGCTCCCTGACCGACATCCTGCGCGACGGAGCCGGCGCCCCGGCCCACGTCCTGGACAGCGGCACCGGCCCCCTGCCCCACATCCTGGACAGCAGCACCGGCCCCCTGCCCCACATCCTGTACGGCGGCTCCGGCCCCCTGCCCCACATCCTGTACGGCCGCACCAGCGCCCTGCCCCACGTCCCGGACGGCGGTCCCCGCGCCCTGGCCGACCTCCTGGACGGCCCTTCCGGCACCCGTACCCAGCTCCCCCACGGCCTGGCGGGCTCCGCCGCCGACGTCCTGCACGGCGGACCCGACTCCACGCGCCAGCTCGTGCAGGATCTCCGGGTTGCGGTCGAGCGTGGCGAGCACTCGGTCGATGATCTTCGCGACGTGGTGGAGACGCACCTTGAGCTGGGCCTGTGCCTCGACGCCCGAGATACCCAGGTGCACCCGGCCGAGCGTGACGTCGGCGCCCACATTCAGTTTGAGCAGATCCAGCACCTCGGCCTGCAGCGAGACATGCGCCCGCAGGTCCTCGACGTCCAGGTCGATCTCGTCGACCTTCAGGATCGGAACGTCGAGGTAGACGTCAGGGCTCGCACCGGCCGCGTCCTCCTCGTCGTAGAGCACCGGCTCCTCGTCATAAGCCTCGGGATCGGCGTGCTCGTCACTGTCCTCGGCGTCGAGTTCGTCACCGCGCTCGTCGTCATACTCCTCGACGGAGCCCTCGTCGTTCTCGGCGTTGCCGCGCATCGCCACGCCTCCGCAGTTTCGGCGTACGTTTCGACCATTTTCATCCACTATGGCAATCGATGCGCGGTCAGTACCGTCCGTCCAGCGAGGGTGATGGCCGCCAGGCGGGCTTGGATGGGCTCGTCGAACCAAGCTGAGTCGGGTTGACGCGCAGGTCAGAGGGGTCAAACGACTAAGCCGGCACGTCGCCACGGTGAGAGTCGGCAGTACTGAGCGTGCGACCGCACCGGATCGCGGCGGTCGTGGGCCGGCGGGGCCGTGTGGAGTACGCCCGGCGGCAACGACGGCAACGGCGCCAGGGCCCATGGGAAGAACCGGCCCGTTCGATCCACGGTCACGCTCGGGCGCGAAAATGTTTCGTAACCGAGGAATTTCCCTCCCTTGTCGCCGCTGTGAATTCCGTGTCAGTGTCCCGGTCCAGCAGGCAGGCCGTCCGCGGTGTTGACGTCCGAAAGCATTTCGCACCAGCCGCCCATCTGCCTGGCGCATGAATACGGCATGCCAAGAGAAGAGAGGCAGATTATGCGCGGAATTCCGGCACTCGGAGTCAGCGGTGCGAGTATTCCGAGAGGGCGACGCGGGGTCGCTGCCGCCATCGCCGTAGCGGCGGCCATGTCCCTTGCCGCGTGCGGGACTTCGGGGCCGGCGGGCTCGTCCGCGGGTTCGTCGTCGAAGGGCCTGACCCTGTGGGCGCTCAACGACCAGACGATCCTCAAGGAGTCCGTGGAGGCCTACAACAAGGACCACCCGGACCAGAAACTCACCCTGCGGCTCTTCGCCAACGACGACTACAAGCAGAAGCTGCGCGTGGCCTTCGGCGCGAACCAGGCCCCGGACCTCTTCTTCAACTGGGGCGGCGGCGCGCTGGACGACTACGTGAAGGCGGGCAAGGTCGACACCGTCACCGACGCCAAGGTGGACCTGCTGCGGTTCACACCCAGCGTGCTGAAGAGCGCCACCTTCGACGGCCAGGTCTACGGCGTCCCGGCGAACGGTCTCGCACCCGTCGTCCTCTACTACAACAAGAAGGTCCTGAAGGACGCGGGCGTCGAACCGCCGAAGACGTACGACGACCTGCTCGCGGCCGTGAAGAAGCTGAAGGGCGACGGCGTCACCCCGATATCCCTCGCCGCGAACTCCAAGTGGCCGACGCTGATGTACCTGGAGTACCTGCTGGACCGCACGGGTGGCCCCGAGGTGTTCGACAAGATCGCCTCCGGTGTCGCCGCGGGCTGGAAGGACCCGGCGGTCACCGCGGCGGGCACCCGCCTCCAGGAACTCGCCGAGGCCGGTGCCTTCGGCAACAACGCCTCGTCCGTGAACTACGACCAGGGGGCCTCCACCGCCCTGCTCTACACCGGCAAGGCCGGCATGGAGCTGATGGGCACCTGGGAGTACGCCAACCTGGTCAAGGCCGCGCCGGACTTCGCGAAGAAGGACCTCGGCTACGTCGCCTTCCCGTCGCTCTCCGGCGGCAAGGGGGACGCGAAGGACATCGTCGGCAACCCGTCCAACTTCCTGTCGCTGAACGCGGCGAGCAAGAACAAGTCCGCGGCGCTGACGTACCTGAAGGACTACGTCATGAACGGCGACCAGATCGACGCCTACCTCGCTTCCGGCAGCGTGCCGCCGGTCAACGGGCTCGACTCGAAACTGGCGAACGCCAAGTCGGACGACAAGGCGTGGCTGACCTTCGTCTACAAGCTGGTGCAGGACTCCCCGAACTTCCAGCTCTCCTGGGACCAGGCCCTGCCCTCCGACCAGGCCGACCCGCTGCTGACGAACGTGGACAAGTCGTTCCTGCGGCAGACCACGCCCGAGGGGTTCGGTACGGACATGAGCAAGGCGGCGAAGTAGTGGCCACCGCGGTTCGTACGTCGCGTCCGGTCGCGTCCCACAGGGCGCGGCCGGGCACGGCCCGTGGCGGGCGGCGCCGCGGTTTCAGCGGCCTGCTGATGGCCGCCCCGGCGCTGCTCCTGTTCGGCCTGTTCGGCCTGGTCCCGCTGGTCGGCGTGCTGGTGCTCAGCCTCTCCCGCTGGGACGGCCTGGGTTCCGTCGGCTGGGCCGGCCTCGCCAGCTGGACCGGCGTCCTGGGCGACGGCGCCACCTGGCAGGCGCTGTGGCTCACCCTCAAGGTGATGGTGATCAGCTGGCTGGTGCAGACGCCGCTCGCCCTCGCGCTCGGCGTCTTCCAGGCCCCCCGGGGACGGCTGCGCGCACTGTTCGCCGTGCTGTGGTTCCTGCCCCTGCTGCTGTCCGCCGTGGCGATCGGCCTGACCTGGCAGGCGCTGCTGGACCCGTCCTTCGGTATCGGCGCCACGCCCGGCCTGCACTGGCTGGCCCAGCCCCTGCTCGGTTCGCCCGACCTCGCCCTCTATACGGTCATTTTCGTGATCGCCTGGCAGTTCACGCCGTTCCACGCGCTGCTCTACCAGGCCGGGATACGGCAGATCCCGGTCTCCCTCTACGAGGCCGCCGCGCTCGACGGCGCCGGACCCGTGACCCGCTTCCTCCGCATCACCCTCCCGCAGCTGAAGTACACCTTCGTCACGTCGAGCACGCTGATGCTGGTGGGCTCGCTGACCTACTTCGACCTGCTCTTCGTTCTCTCCGGAGGCACCGGCGGCCCCGGCACCGCGACCCGCGTGCTGCCGCTGGCCATGTACATCACGGGCTTCCAGGTCCACGACATGGGCCGGGCCAGCGCGCTCGCCACCCTCCTGGTGGTCTTCGGTCTCGCGCTGTCGCTGCTCACCACCCGCCTGTCCGGCTTCACCCGGATGGACAGCCAGCAGGAGGGCCTGTGAGTACCGCCGTCGCCACCGTGCGCCGCACCGTCACCGGCGGTGCCACGCTCGTATGGACCGCGCTCGTCGTCGTACCCGTCTACTGGCTGGTCGTGACCAGTCTGCGCGGCGCCACCGACTTCACGACCGCGAGTCCCCTGGCCCCTCCTGCCCACCCGACACTGGACAACTACCAGACGGTCCTCGACGGCGACTTCACGAGCTACCTGCTCAACAGCGTGGTGGTCACGGCGGCGGCGGTCGCGATCACCGTGGTCGTCGCGCTGATGGCGGCCTTCTCGATCGTCCGCTACAACAATCCCTGGTCGCGGCTGTCCTTCCGCCTCTACCTCCTGGGCCTGGCGATCCCCCTCCAGGCGGTGATCATCCCGGTGTACCTGCTGATCATCCGGCTCCACATGTACGACAGCCTGCTCGCGATCGTGCTGCCCTCGGCGGCGTTCGCGCTGCCGGTGACGGTGATGATCCTGGTCAGCTTCCTGCGGGACGTGCCGCGTTCGCTGTTCGAGGCGATGGTCGTGGACGGCGCCGGCGACTGGCGGATGCTGTTCTCGCTCGCCGCGCCGCTGGCCAGGCCCGCGCTGGTGACGGTCGCGGTGTACGACGGCCTCCAGGTCTGGAACGGCTTCCTCTTCCCTCTCATCCTCACCCAGAGCGGCGACAAGGCCGTCCTGCCACTCGCCCTGACCCTCTACCGGGGCCAGTTCGGCATCAACGTGCCCGCGACCATGGCGGCGGTCGTCCTGTCCACCCTTCCCATGCTGGTCGTGTTCGTCCTCGCCAGACGGCAGCTGGTCGCCGGACTGACCGCCGGATTCTCCAAGTAGCCAACGCCCGAAGGGAGTCGGTCGGGGCATCAACGCCGCCGGCCGCCCTCGGTATGCCCGCGCAACAACCCCCGAGGAGTCGTGTATGACGACCACCACGCCGGACCACGCCGATCTCTCCCCGGCGGACGACGACCGCCCCTGGGCCGACCCCGCCGGCCCGGTCGACGAACGCGTCGAGGCGCTGCTGGCGAGGCTCACCCTGGAGGAGAAGGTCGCCCAGCTCGGCAGCGCCTGGGAGGACGTCGAGCCGGCCGGCCCCGAAGTCGCCCCCGGCACCAACCTGTTCGGCCGGGTCGGTGACCTCGACGAGACCGCCCGGCTCGGCCTCGGCCAGCTCACCCGCCCCTACGGCACCGTCCCGCGCCCCGCCCTGGAACACGCCCGGCTGCTGGCCGCACGCCAGCGGCAGATCATGGCGCTGAGCCGCTTCGGCATCCCGGCGATGGCCCACGACGAGTGCCTCACCGGCTTCACGGCCTACGGCGCCACCATCTACCCCACCTCCCTGGCCATGGCCGCCACCTTCGACCCCGCCCTGATTCGGCGGGTCGGCGCCGCCATCGGCACCGACATGGCCGCGGCCGGGGTCCACCAGGGCCTCGCCCCGGTCGTCGACGTCATCCGCGACTACCGCTGGGGGCGCTGCGAGGAGACGTACGGCGAAGACCCGTACCTGGTCGGGGAGATGGGCGAGGCGTATGTCCTCGGCCTGCAGGGCGCCGGGGTGTACGCCACCCTCAAGCACTTCGCCGGCTACTCCTCCTCCATGGGCGGCCGCAACCACGCCCCGGTCGGCATCGGCCACCGCGAGCTCACCGACGTCATCCTGCCGCCCTTCGAGCGGGCCGTCGCCGCCGGAGTGGGCTCGGTCATGAACTCGTACGCCGAGATCGACGGCGAGGCCCCCGCCGCGAGCCGCCGGCTGCTGACCGGTGTGCTGCGCGAGCGGTGGGGTTTCCAGGGCACCGTCGTCTCCGACTACTGGTCGCTCCCGTTCCTGGTGAGCGCGCACCGGGTGGCCGCCGATCTGCCGGGCGCGGGAGCGCTGGCTCTCCGCGCGGGCCTGGACGTCGAACTGCCCGACCAGCGCGGCTTCGGCGCCGCGCTCGTCGACGCCGTCCGCGACGGAGCCGTCGACGAGGCCGATGTCGACCTGGCCGTGCGGCGGGTCCTGCGGCAGAAGGTCGCCCTCGGGCTCCTCGACCCCGACTGGGACCCCCAGTCGCCCGCCCTGCGCGAGGGAACCCTGGACCTGGACAAGCCGGAGAACCGTCAACTCGCCCACGCCGTCGCCCAGTCCAGTGCCGTGCTGCTGCACAACGCCGGGGGCCTCCCGCTGCCCTCCGCCGGCCGGATCGCGCTGATCGGCCCGTGCGCCGACGACGTCCGCACGATGTTCGGCTGCTACAGCTTCCCCAACCACGTCCTCTCCGACCGCGACGACCTCGGCAACGGGGTGGAGGCGGTGTCGCTCCGGGCCGCGTTGGCGGATGAACTCCCGGGTGTGACATGGCTGTTCGCGCCGGGGTGCCCGATACGGGACGAGGACCGGGGCGGCATTCCGGCCGCGGTGGAGGCGAGTTCCACGGCCGACCTCACCGTCCTGGTCGTCGGCGACAAGCCCGGCATGTTCGGCATCGGCACCTCGGGAGAGGGCTGCGACGTCGAGGACCTGCGGCTGCCGGGCGTGCAGGAGGAACTGGTCGAGGCGGTGCTCACGACGGGCAAGCCCGTCGTCCTCGTCGTCGTCAGCGGACGCCCGTACGCCGTGGGGCGGTTCGCGGCCGGTACGGCGGCCATGGTGCAGGTCTTCCTGCCGGGCGAGGAAGGGGGCCGAGCGGTCGCCGAACTCCTCTCCGGCAGCGCGAACTTCAGCGGCAGGCTGCCGGTACAGATCCCCAACTCGCCCGCCGGACAGCCGTACACCTATCTGCACCCGCCGCTCGGCGACCGGCAGAGCTGGCTGTCCAACCTGGACCCGACCCCCGCGTTCCCCTTCGGGCACGGCCTGTCCTACACCGGGTTCGAGATCCACGGCCTGGAGGCGGACCGTCAACTCGTGCCCACGGATGGCGAGTTCACGGTCCGCGTGAAGGTGCGGAACACCGGCGCCGTCCCCGGCGCCGAGACCGTCCAGCTGTACTTCACCGACCCGGTCGCCCAGGTCACCCGGCCGGTCCGGGCACTGCTGGTCTTCGCCAAGGTGCCGCTGGAGCCGGGGGAGGAGGCGAGCGTCCGCTTCGACGTCCACACCGACCGCCTGGCCTTCACCGGCCTGGACGGCCGACGCGTCGTCGAGCCCGGCGAGATCCTGCTCTGTGCCGGGTCCTCCAGCGGGGACACCCCGAACGAGGTGAGCGTGCGGCTCGTCGGTGCGCAGCGGGACGCGAGCGTCATACGGCAGCACGGAGTGCCGGCGGCGGTCGAGCGGAACTGAGGGCGGAACCGAGGGCGGAACTCAGGGTCGGAACTCAGGGTCGGAACTGAGGAAGGACCCACACCGCGAGGGCGGGCAGTTTCCGCACGGGACCGCCCGCCCTTTCGTGCCGCTCAGCGAAGGTCGCGCGGGGCGGCCGTGGAGGCTCGGAGGATCAGCTCCGTGGCCAGTTCGATGCGCGGCGAGGCGGGCGGGCGGCCCTCGGCCGCCGACAGCAGTACCCGGGTGGCCTCGCGCCCCAGCTCCTCGAACGGCTGGCGCACCGCGCTCAGCGGCGGGGAGGCCATGGCCGCCACCAGGGTGTCGTCGAAGGACATCACCGCCAGGTCGTCGGGCACCCGCAGTCCCCGCTGGCGGGCGGCCTCCAGCACACCGAGCGCCTGGGCGTCACTGGCCGCGAAGACGGCCGTGGGCGGCCGCTCGCCGCGCAGGATCTTCAGACCGGCCAAGAGCGCCTCGTCGTAGTCGAAGTCGGTCGAGCTCACGATCGCCGGGTCGTAACCGATGCCCGCCTCCTCCAGCGCCGCCCGGTAGCCGTGCAGCCTCGCCGCGCCGGCCAGCGAGTGCGAGCGTCCCGCGACCATGGCGATCCGGGTGTGGCCCAGACCTAGGAGGTGCTGGACCGCTTCCCTGGCCCCGCTCCAGTTGGTGACCCCGATGCTCGGGATGTCGGCCGACGGCGCGCTCAACGGGTCCACCAGCACCACCGGCAGCCGTTGCTCGACGATCCGCCGCTGGTCGTCCTCGGCCAGCATGGAGATCACGATGATCAGCCCGGCGGCGCCGAGCGCCAGACACTCCTCCAGCCACTGGGAGATGGACCGCCGGCTCGTGGTCCCGGTCACCACGTCGACGCCGAGCTCACCGGCCGCGTCCACGATCCCGCGGACGACCTCCAGGGTGTACGGGCCCGACAGGTCCCGGAAGACGGCGATGATCTGCCGGGACGCGGCGGACTCCTGGTCCCAGGAGCGCACGTACCCGTACCGCCCCAGCAGTTCCTCGACCCGGGACCGGGTCTTCGCGCCCACGTCACGGCGCCGGTGCACCACCTTGGACACGGTGCTGAGCGACACCCCCGCCTCCTGGGCGATGCTCGTCAGCAGGCCGTACTGCGCGTCCAGCTGCCCCTTGTCCTGAACGGTCACTGTCCTCGTTCTCCCGTTGGCGGCCTGGCGCAATGCAACAGCAGCGGGCGCCGGCAGACAAGACTCCGGCGCCCGCTGGTGCGACTACTGGACTCTGCTCCACTGCTGGGTGGCGTTGCCGAGGCCGGTCCACAGCTCGACCTTCGAACCGTTGGCGGTGCCCCAGTCGGTCACGTCGATGACCAGACCGTTGGAGCGGTTGACGATCGTGCCGTCCACGCGGAACGCCCACTGCTGGCTGGTCCTGCCGTTGCAGGCCCACAGGATCAGCGTGGTGCCCGCGGTGGTGCCGTCGCCGTTCGCGGCCAGGCACTTGCCGGAGATCCGCAGCTCGCCCGCGCTGGTCCGGGTGATGGTCTGGTTGGCGTTGCCCGAGCAGTCGTAGATCTGGACCTGGACGCCGGTCTGGCCGTTCGGGACGTCGAGGCAGCGGCCGGAGTAGCTGCCCTTGAGCGTGAACGTCGAGTCCGTGGGGAGCGGGTCCTGGACCAGTTTCCAGTCCTGCGAGCCGTCGTTGGCCGAGGCGGCCAGGGTGACGGAGCCGCCCGCGGTCGCGCCCGCCATGTAGAGGCTCGTGTTCCGCACCGAGCGGAGCTTGTAGTACCCGCTGGTGGAGGCGGCGACCAGCGTCCACCGCTTGTCGGTGGCGTCGTCGTCCACCCACTGGGCCAGCTTCTGGCCGGCTGTCGCGCTGCCGGTCCAGACGGCGAGGGCGCGCCCGCCGGCCTTGTTGAGGAGGGTGACGTCGGAGCCCTTGGCCTGGGTGTGCCAGCGCTGGGTGGTGTCCGAGGAGCTCACGGCACTCGTGACCAGGTCGGCGGCATTGCCGGTGAGGTTCGCGTCCTGCGTCTTGCCGGAGGCGGGGGCGAGGGCCTGACCGGTCAGCCGGTTGACGAGGGTGTAGTAGGCGCCGTCGGACCGGCCGAGGTCGACCTCGGCGTACTTCACCGGCCCCACGCTGGCGCCGCTCCAGGACGCCTGCAGGATCAGCACGCGTCCGGTCCCGTCGACGTACTGGAGGTGACGGCTGTACCCCGCGGCGATCGGCGTCTGGTACTGCTTCCAGGTGCCGGTGCTCAGCCCGGACTCGTTCACCCACACACTTCCGCTGCCGGCCGCGTTGTAGACGATCCGCCCGTCGGGCATGGGGAGCAGGACCGGACTGCCGCCGGTGGCGAGGGTGTTGCCGCCCGACGGCACGGGCAGCGAGGTGATCGCCGCGTCCGTGCCCGCGTAGAACTTCGTCGGGTCGTCGGCGATCCGGTACCGGACGTTCGTCCCACCACCCCAGTACTCGTACGTCATGATCCACTTGCCGTCGGTGGTCGGCGCGACCGTCGTCATGCCGGGCCGTCCGCCGCCGATCTCCGTCTTGCCGCCTCCCATGGCCACCGTCGAGCCGGGGACGTCGACGACCGGGCCGCTCCAGGCGGACGTGCCGGTGCCGTTCCAGGTCCGGTGCATGAGGATCTGGCCGCCGGAGTCCGTCGCCGTGGTGTTGGCGGGGTCGAGGGCCGGGGCGCCGGTGCCGGTGTCGTAGCCGGTGTAGTCGTCCTCGTCGGAGTAGTAGGCGATCAACTGCCCGTTGTGGGCGAGCAGATGCGGTTCCCAGACCGGGTCGACCTGCTTGTACGTGTTGGCGGTCGAGGTGCGGCCGACGTTGCCCGCGCTGCCGCCCTGCCAGCCACCGGCGGCGATGATGTTCCGGAAACTCCAGGTCGCCCCGTCGTCGGTGCTGGAGTACAGGGCGAGCGCCACGTCCTTGCGGTCGCCGTCGCTGGTCGGTGTCCAGCCGGCGTTCGCGGCCTTCTGCTCCTTGTAGTAGAGGTCGTCCCCCGAGACGATGCTCGCGAGCAGCAGCGTGCCGGCGCTCAGGTTGCCCACGCTCTGCGGAAGAACGTAGAGATACGGGTTCGTCCAGTTGCTCGTGTACTTCGCGTACGCGGAGTCGGTGGACAGGTAGGCGGGGGCCTTGACGTCGGCAAGCTTCGCCCAGGTCGTGCCGTCGTCGTCGCTCTTGTAGACGGGCATGGTCTGCCCCACCGGAGCGGTCTCGCTGTCCTCGAACGTCGCCACGATCCGGCCGCTCGGCAACTGGGCCGACTTCGGGTAGAGCACGCAGGGGCTCTTGTTGCAGGCGGCCGAATTCGTCGCCGTGTAAAGGTTCGCGGGACCGGGCTGATATGCCGACGCGGTCCCCGCGGAGGCGATGGTGAATGCCACACCGATGCCCGCGGCCGCTGCCGCCGCGAACACCCTCCGTATCCATGAATGAATCAACGCGGCTCCTTCGGGGCCTGGGCGGTTCCTCCGGCAGAAAATGCCGGACGAAAGGTGAGGACAGTATTGGGACGCGGCAGCGGTGTGTCACGGGCACGTTTCCGAAAGTGTTTCGCGTACGGGCGGTCACCGGGTGTTGACGAGACGACCGCGCGTGCTGACGAGTGCCGGGGCCGGCGGCGAGGTCCTTGGACGCGGCAACCCGGAACCGGACGAGAGGACGGGGTGGGGCAGGGCCGCCCGTCGGGTCAGCGCCACGCTCCCGACAGGCGCCGCGTGACCACCGCGCTGAGGGTCCGTACGCCATGGGTCGAGACCGGGTCGATGTCGGTGAGCTCCCTTACCCGGCGGAGGCGGTAGTCCAGGGTGCGCTGGTGGACGTTCAGGGCTGCCGCCGTGGCAGCGCGGTTCATGTCGTGGCGGTAGTACGCGTCGAGCGTGCGGATGAGGTCCGGGCCGGGTTCGAGGCGCCCGGCCACCTTTTGGAGCCAGTCGTCGACGAACGGCACGTCATCGACCGCGAGTTCGACGAAGACGTCCGCCATGGTGTGCGGCCGCAGCCGCGCGGACGCCTGCCTCAGCGGGGCCGCCCTGCTGATCCGACGGGCCCGGTCGAGGGCGTCGGCGAGCTCGGGCAGCGGTGCGGTGGCGGTGCCGGCGGCACAGGGGCGGCCGAGAGCCTCGGCGAAGTTCCGTACGAGATCCGATACGAGATCCGATACGAGATCGGGGCTTTCGGGCCGTGAGGTCGGTTCGGCCGTGTCGAGGGTCAGGGGGGTCAGCGCGATCAGCTCGCCGCCCCTGCCGCCGCCCTCCGGGCACCAGGTCACCGGTACCCGGTACGTCTTCACCAGCGCCTCGATCTCGCTTTCCAGGTCACGGTCGCCGGCGGGGCGGTCCGGCACCCGGATCACGGTCACCGCGCAGCGCTCGGGCACTTCCATGTCCAGGAAGGGGGCGAGTTCCGCCGCCATGGGGTCGCCGGTCAGCAGCGACCTGGCCAGCAGGGCGACCTGCTCGACGTACGGCAGTCGGCGTCGCAGCACCGTCACGAATCCCTGGCGGTAGGCGACGATGCCCCGCTCGCCCTGCGGGGCGAACCAGGTCATCACCTGCATGAGTTCGTCGACACCACCGCCGCGCTGCCTCTCGGTCGCCTCGTTGATCTCACGCAGCATGAGCTCGGTGTGCAGGCGCAGGACCCGCTGCCGTGAGTCCACCGACATTCCGGCCCCGGCCCGTAACTCGCCGATCGAGGCGATGTAGCCGAGGTCGGCCTCACTCAACTGGCTGTTGTCCGGCGACAATTCGATCGTGCGGCGCCTGAGCCACACCGAGTACTCCATCGTCTCGGCCCTGGCCCGGGGGTTCGCGTCCAGGATGCCGAGTTCCGGGATCTCGCGCGCATACGTATCGACCTCCCGGCGTGCGCTGGCGGGCACCTGCCGGGCCAGCTCGGCGAAGAGGCTGCCCATGGACGTGAGCATGCCATTCCCGGCAATGGGTGGACAGGCGAGATCCGGACGACATTTATCACTTGGCGTAAATCGGGGGCGGGTGCGTCGGCAGCGAATTGTCACGGTGCGCAAAGTTCCCTGATCCGGGCCCTGTTGTTGTTCGATTCACTTGTGGAGCCACGGTGAAGGCTGCTTAATGAGTGCCATCGGAATTCCCGAATTCGCATGCGCAGAGAGTTCACCCTGCGTGCGTAATGAAATTCGCTCGAACGGGAGGGAAACAGTCATGAAAGCAGGAATCAGAAAGAGACTCGCGGCGGCGGTCGCGGTCATGTCCGTTTCGACAGCGCTCATGCTGAGCGTGCCGGGAACCAGCTCGGCCGCCCCCGCCGCGACCCCGAGCCTGCGGGCGTACGGGATCACCGGCGACGGCACCCTCATGGCCACCTTCACCACCGACCAGCCGAACGTGCTCAACTGGGTCAGGACCATCAACGGCCTCGTCGGCGACAAGAAGCTGGTCGGGATCGACTTCCGTCCCCAGGACGGTCTGCTGTACGGCGTCGGCGACGCCGGCGGCATCTACACGATCAAGATGCCGCCGGTCACCACGGACGTCGTCGTCACCAAGGTCTCCCAGCTCCAGGTCGCCCTGTACGGCACCAACTTCGACATCGACTTCAACCCGGCGGCCGACCGGCTCCGCCTGATCAGCGACAACGGGCAGAACCTGCGGCACAACCTCAATGACCACACCACGATCGAGGACACCACCCTCACCACCCCGCCGCTCACCGGGCCGACCAGGGGCGTCACCGCGGCCGCCTACACGAACAACGACCTGAACGCGGCCACCGCGACAGCGCTGTTCGACATCGACACCACCCTGGACCAGGTCGTCATCCAGGCGCCGGCCAACAACGGCACCTTGTCCCCGATCGGCTCCCTCGGCTTCGACGCGGGTGCCAACGCCGGCCTGGACATCTTCAGCTATCTGACCAACGGCAAGACGACCTCGGTAGTCGCCTTCGCCTCGCTCACCCCGTACGGCGCGAGCACGCCGTCCCTCTACAGCGTCAACCTCTTCACCGGCGAGCCGACTCTCGTCGGCCAGTTCCCACTGAACCTCACGGACCTGGCCATCACCCTCACCGGGAGCTGAGCCCCAACCGAAGCTCACGCCTTCGCCGCGGCCCTGCTGCTCCCGGGTCGCGGCGAGTTCGGGTGTGGGCCGTGCCGGACGTCGGCTCCGGCGGGCCACCGCGGTGGGCGCGCGCCGGTTCCGCCCGCTGCTCGCCCGGTTGTCGGCGAACTGCCCCGGGATTGTCCTTGATCGGTAACGGACGCATCCCTTTGCCGCCGCTTCTCGTCCTTCCAGTTGGTCGCGAGGTGACCAGGGAATTGGCGAGGAACTGCGGGAAAGCGGGGCGGACATGGCGCGACACGGCGGCGGGCGTGGCTGGTACGGCAAGATGCTCGGCGCGGCGCTCGGGGTGACGTTGCTCGCCTCCGGTGCCTCGATGTGGACCGCGCAGGCCGGTGTCGTGGGCGGCTCGTCGCCGAAGGCGAACGCGTCGGCCAAGCCGGGCAGTGACGGCAAGCCGGTCGCGGTAACCATCGCGCACGCCTCGGAAAAGGGGGCGCGCGGCGTCAACATCACCATCGACGACGGCCCCGACCCCGTGTGGACCCCTCAAATGCTCGACGTGCTGCGGGAGTACGGGGTGAAGGCCACGTTCTGCATGGTGGGGACGCAGGCGCAGGCCCACCCGGACCTCGTGAAGAAGGTGGTCGCGGCCGGGCACCGGTTGTGCGACCACTCGGTGTCGCACGACACCACCATGGACAAGCAGTCCGAGTCCTACCAGTCGCAGCAGATCCTCGACGCCGAGCGCATGATCACCAAGGCGTCCGGGGGCGTACGACCGATGTACTACCGGGCGCCCGGCGGGGCTTTCACCCCGTACAGCCGCAAGCTCGCCGCCTCCCGCGGCATGCGCCCGCTGGGCTGGAACGTGGACACCAAGGACTTCGAGCGGCCGGGCACGGACGCCATCGTCGCCACCGTCGAGCGGGAGCTGCCGGACGGGCCGACGCTCCTCTTCCACGACGCGGGAGGCGACCGCTCCCAGACCGTCGAAGCCCTGCGCCGGGTCCTCCCCCGACTCAAGGAGCAGGGCTACGCCTTCGGCTTCCCGGTGCGCTGAGCCCCGGTCCAGGAGATCCTCACCCAGCGCGGACAGCACCGCGGTGCTGGGCCGGTCGACCTGGTGGTGTGCGCCGGCTGAGCAATCCCCCAAGGACGAGACCGATTCTGGTGACGTTTCTCGCCTTGCCTGGATCACCGTCCGCGACGGCACGACGCTGAGCTACTGGATCTTCCCGCAGTCCGACGCCACCACTCCATGGGTGTCCGCCGGCTCCGACGACAGCACCTGCGTCGCCGTCGACTTGATCTTCACCGACGGCAGTGATCTGCGGGACTCGGATGCCACCGACCAGTCCGGCACCGGTATGCATCCGGCCGACCAGTGCGGCCATCTCACGCTCGACGCGTGGAACCACGTCACCGTGAACCTCGGCGCGGTCAAGGCGGGGCAGGCGATCAGCAAGATCCTCGTCGGGTACGACCGTCCGGGCGCCACAGGTGGCTATCGCGGCTACCTCGACGACTTGAGCATCGCCTGACATCGAGAATCCGCTTGGTGGGCCGGCACCTGCCGTCGGCCCACCTGACATCGACGACGCCGGACGGGGACGCACACCAGCGCCCTCGTCCGGCGTCAAGGTCTGCCCTGCCCTCAGCCGGCGGCCTTGGCGACGATGCGGTCCATCTCCTCTCGGCCGAAGGCCCGCAGGGTCGTGCTACGGACGTTGCCCACCCCGCCGAGCTGCAGGAGCACCGCGGTCGCGGTTTCGTCGTCGGGCGCGTCGACAACGGCCACGAGGTCGTACGAACCGACGGTCCAGTAGAGGTTCAGGACCTTCGTCCCGAGCTTCTGTGCCGCCGCGGCGAAGGCCTCGGCCCGCTGTGCGGTGTCCTTGTAGTGCCGGATCCCTTGATCGGTCCAGTTCAGCAACGTGACATACGTCGGCATGGTCTTTCACCTTCGTGAGGGAACACATCGCAAGGTTGATCCTGTGCGTAGTGGCTGAAACACGCACAATCTGCGCACCCGAATGAGCGACGGCAGCCGATCACCACTTCTGTCCCAAGCCTTGACCCGCCGGACGGCGAGGGGCACTCTCCAGTTATGCGCATTAGGTAATACGCATTAACGGCGCCGCCGCGGAGGAGAGAAGTCACTGTGGAACCCAGGAAGCGGCCCGGACGTACGCCCGCTCCGGCCGGACGTACGTCGCGGCCACGGCAGGCCGAGGTGGCCCGGCTCGCGGGGGTGTCGCAGGCGACCGTGTCCCTGGTGCTCTCCCCGAAGCCGGACGGGAAGGGCCGCATCATCTCCGAGGAGACCCGCCGGCGGGTCCTGGAGGCGGCCCGCAGTCTCGGCTACGTGCCCGATCCTGCCGCCCGGCGGCTGGCCGCCGCCCGCAACAACCTTCTCGGCGTCTTCAGCTTCACCGCCACGTTCCCCACCGATGTGCAGCACTCGTACTACCCCTTCCTGGTCGGCGTGGAGCGCGAGGCGGCGGCGCTCGGCTACGACCTGGTGCTGTTCACCGGGTCGAGCACCGGCGGCGCGGGGGCCGCGGGCCCCGACGCCCTGAGCCGGGTCCGGCTCGCGGACGGCTGTCTGTTCATCGGCCGGCACACGCCCCGGACGGAGCTCAAGCGGCTGGTCGAGGACGGCTTCCCGGTCGTGCACCTGGGCCGCCGCGAGGAGTTGGAGGGTGTGGCATGGGTGGGTGCGGACTATGTCGAGGCCACACGTGACGTCGTGGGCCGGCTGGCCGAGTCGGGGCATCGACGGATCGTCCTCGTCCGCGAGGACGACGACGCGCCCGCCTCGGCGGACCGTCAGCGCGGCTTCCTGGAAGGGCTGGAGGCGGCAGGTCTGCCCTCCGGTCCCACGACAGTCTTCCGGTCCGCGGATCCGCGGCGGGAGCTCACGCCCGAACGGCTGCGTGCCTGGGCCGACGAGGGGGTGACGGCCTTCGTCGCGGAGGAGACCGACACCGGGGCGGCCTGGCGAAGCCTGCTCTCCGCCGTGCGCGAGGCGGGCCTCGACTGCCCCGCGGAGGTGTCCCTCGCCCTGCTCGGCAGCCCGCCCTCCGATCTGGCGAGCGAGCCCGTACCGACCGGATTCGACATCCCCCGGCCGCGGTTGGGCGCCGCGGCCGTGCGGCTGCTGGCCGCGCTCGTCGCGGGCGAGGAGGCGCGCGAGCCACTCGTCAGCTGTGTCTTCCGCCCGGGCCCGACGACCGGACCTCCGCCGCCTGCCCGTCCCTGAGCACGGTCCATACGGACCTCCCCCCATGAACCTGATCCGGCAGCAAGGAGAAGCGTGATACCCGAAGCGGACATCCTCGTCGTGGGCGGCGGCCTCGGTGGCGTGGCCGCCGCACTCGCCGCCTGCCGGGCGGGACGCAGCGTCGTACTCACCGAGGAGACGGACTGGATCGGCGGCCAGCTCACCAGCCAGGCCGTACCGCCCGACGAGCACCCATGGGTGGAGCGGTTCGGCACGACCGCCTCGTACCGGCGGCTGCGTGAGGAGATCCGGCGGTACTACCGCCACTGGTACCCGCTGCGGGCCGAGGCCCTGGCGCTCACGGACCTCAACCCGGGAGCGGGCCGCGTCAGCAAGCTCTGCCACGAGCCGAGGGTCGCCCTCGCCGTCCTGGAGGGCATGCTCGCGCCCCACCGTGCGGCGGGCCGGCTGACGGTACTCACCGAGCACCGGCCGGTCTCCGCCGAGTCCGACAACGATGTCGTACGGTCGGTGACCCTGAAGAACCAGCGCGACGGGACGCATCGCACCCTCACAGCGCGCTACGTCCTGGACGCCACCGAGACGGGCGAACTCCTCCACCTCGCGGGAGTCGAGCACGCGAACGGGGCCGAGGCACGCGCCGAGTTCGACGAGCCGCACGCCCCGGACGAGGCCCAGCCCGACAACCAGCAGGGCATCACGGTCTGCTTCGCGCTCTCCCATCACGAGGGCGAGGACCACACGATCGACCGCCCGCAGGACTTCGACTTCTGGCGCGCCTACCGGCCCTCGTTCTGGCCCGGTCCGCTGCTCGGCTTCGAGGCGCCCGACCCGCGCACGCTGGAGCCGGTGCCGCGGACCTTCGTACCGAATCCGGATCTCGACCCGCTCGGTGTCTCCGCCGACCAGAGCGCCGACGCCGGCGACAAGGAACTGTGGGGCTTTCGCCGTGTCCTCGCCCGCAAGCTGCACACGCCGGGCGCCTTCGACTCCGACATCACACTCGTCAACTGGCCGCTCAACGACTACTGGCTCAAGCCGTACATCGGCCAGGAGGCCGAAGCGCTGTGCGAGGCACGGCAGTTGTCGCTGTCGCTGCTGTACTGGCTGCAGACCGAGGCGCCGCGCCCGGACGGCGGCACCGGCTTCCCGGGCCTGCGGATCCGCCCGGATGTGACCGGTACGGCGGACGGCCTGGCCAAGGCGGCGTACGTCCGCGAGTCCCGCCGTATCAAGGCCGTCACCACGGTCACCGAGCACGATGTGGCGATCGACCTGGTCGGCCCGTACGGCGGCACCCGGCACCGCGACTCGGTGGGTATCGGTAGCTACCGCATCGACCTGCATCCCTCGACCGGCGGCGACAGTTACGTCGACATCGGTTCCGTGCCGTTCGAGATCCCGCTCGGGGCGCTGGTGCCGCGGCGGGTCCGCAACCTGCTGCCCGCGGGCAAGAACATCGGCACCACCCACATCACCAACGGCTGCTACCGGCTCCACCCGGTGGAGTGGAACGTCGGCGAGGTCGCCGGCGCACTGGCCGCACACTGCGTGGCCGAGGACGTCGAGCCGCACCAGGTGCAGGCCGAGGACAAGCGGTTCGAGGAGTTCGCGCGGCTGCTCGACCGCGACGGAGTGCAACGCCACTGGCCGGACGTACGCGGCTACTGAACGACCCCCGCGCGGACGGGAGTTGCGGGCCGGGCGGCTCCATGCGCCCCGCCCGGCGACGGCCCGCGCGAACCGATCCAGCGCAAGTCCAGCACAAGGAGGTGCCCGGACATGAACACACCCCGCATCCGCGTCGGCATCGACGTGGGCGGAACCTTCACCGACGCGGTGGCCGTGGACGCCACGACCCTCGAACTCCTGGGGCAGGTCAAGGTCCCCACCAGCCACCATCACGAGGACGGCGTCGCACACGGCATCGTCGAGGCGCTCGACCGACTCCTGGGGCAGACCGGCCGCGCCCCGACCGACGTCGCTTTCCTCGCGCACGGCACGACCCAGGCCACCAATGCCCTCCTGGAGGGCGACGTGGCGACCGTCGGACTGATCGGCATCGGGACCGGCCCCTCGGCGGCGTTCACCCGGCGCCTCGCCTCGTTCGGCAAGCTCGAACTCGCCCCCGGCAAAAGGCTCCCGCTGGCCTACGCGCATGTCAGCGACCCTGACGACACGGCGGCCGTCCGCCGCGCCGTCGAACAGCTGAAGGGCGAAGGCGCATCGGTCCTCGTCGCCAGCCAGCCGTTCAGCGTCGACCGCCCCGAGGGCGAGCAGGCCGTCCTGGACGCGGCACGGCCGTACGGGCTGCCGATGACCGCCGCGCACGAGATCACCTCGCTGTACGGGCTGCACAAGCGCACCCGCACCGCCGTGGTCAACGCGGCGATCCTGCCCCGCATGCTGGCCACCGCCGACCTCGTCGACGCCTCCATCACCAAGGCGGGCGTGACCGCGCCCCTGATGGTGATGCGCTGCGACGGCGGCGTGATGGCCCTCGACGAGATGCGCCGCCGACCGCTCCTGACGGTGCTGTCGGGACCGGCCGCCGGAGTCGCGGGCGCGCTGATGCAGGAGCGGGTGAGCGAAGGGGCGTTCCTGGAGACCGGAGGCACGTCGACCGACATCAGCGTCGTACGCCGCGGCAAGGTCGCCGTCCGGCACGCCACCATCCTCGGCAAAACCTCGTACCTGAGCGCCCTCGACGTGCGCACGGTCGGCGTCGGCGGCGGCTCCATGGTGCGGATCGGCGACGGCCGGGTGACGGACGTGGGACCGCGCAGCGCCCACATCGCGGGACTGCCGTACGCCTGCTTCGCCTCCCCCGACCAGCTGCGCGACGCCACGGTGGACACCGTCCGGCCCATGGACGGCGACCCCGCCGACTATGTCGTGCTCGACGCGGCGGGCGGGCGGTTCGCCGTCACCATGACGTGTGCCGCCAACGCCCTCGGCCGTGTCCCCGAGGGCGACTTCGCCCACTGCGACCCTCAGACCGCGCGTGCCGCGATCGCGCCGCTGGCCACCGTGCTCGGCACCGACATCGCGACCGCGGCCACGCGGATCCTCGACGCGGGCGTCGCCCAGGTGAAGACGGTGGTGGACGCCATGATCCGCGACTACCGCCTCGACAAGGACACGGCCGTCCTCGTCGGCGGAGGCGGCGGTGCCGCGTCCGTCACCCCGCATCTCGCCCGCACCAGCGGCATGGAGGGGCGGATCGCCCGCCACAACGAGGTCATCAGCCCCATCGGCGTCGCCCTCGCGCTCGTACGGGAACAGGTCGAGCGGATCGTGCCCGGCGCCTCGCAGGAGCAGATCCTCGCCGTCCGGGCCGAGGCGGAGCGGGCGGTCGTCGCCCAGGGCGCCGCCGCCGAAGGCGTCGAGGTCGAGGTCACCGTCGACCCGCAGACCAACACCGTGCGCGCGGTCGCGACCGGCGCCACCGAACTGCGCACCCAGGACCGGTCCCACCGCGCCGACGACACCGAGCGACTGCGTGCCGCGGCGGCCAGTCTCAGGACCGACCCCGCGGACGTCCACGTCCTGGCGGGCACCGCCGCCCACACCGTCTACGGCACGCGGACGCACCGCCGCCTGCGGCCGACCCGCCGGCCCGTACGGATCGTCGACATGGACGGCGTCGTACGCCACCACGCCGCCGACGCCCGCGTGGAGACCACCACCGTGGCCGGCGCCCCCGAGGTGCTCGCCCGGCTGGTGGGCGAGTCCACCTCGTACGGCGACGGCGGGGTCCGCGCTCCCGCCCTGCGGCTGCTGCTCGGCTCCCGCATCGCCGACCTGTCCGGCGTCCTCGACCCTCAGCCTCTGCTCGCACTGGCCCGCAGCGAGTTGCGGACCCGCACGGCCGACGAGCCGGTGGTCGCGGTCCTGGAGGTGCGGTCATGACGGCCACTGAACTCACCTCGAACGACCGGGAGTTGATGGACCTCACGTCCGTCGACGACATCGAATGGGCCGTCCGACTGCTGGCCGCCACGCCCACCCACGAGGGCCGTGACCGCGAACTGCTGCGCCAATGGGCCCGTAGAGCCGACGAGTTCGGATCCCGGCTCGCCCCCGTCCCGTCCACCGCGCGCGTGATCGAGCGGGACGACGGCCTGGAGCGGATGCTGCTCGCCCGCTACACGTCACGGCCGGCGACGGTCGAGCTGTACACCGACACGCTCACGCTCGCCGAGGAGTTGGTCGACGCCCGCGGCTGGCGTGCCTGGTACCCGCCGGGCTCGGTGCGCGCGGCCGCGCTCGCCCACGAGGCCGTGCACGCCCACCTGCACCACGGCACCGCGAAGGCGGCGCTCAAGCAGGCACTCGACCACACCGTGCTGCGCGTCGGACGCCACCGCGTGGCCGGCCATGTCGCCGGTGCCGAAGAGGTCGCCGCCCACGCCTACGCCCGAACCGTCTGCGGGCTCGGCCGCAGCCCCCTGCTCCTCACCGCGGCGCTGCGTGCGGCGCTCACCCGGCCCGGAAGAGAGAACTGACCCATGGGTGTCGTGATCCTCCTCGTCATGGCGGCCGGCGTCGGCCTGATGCTCACCCGCAGACTGCCCACCGCCTTCGCGCTGGTGCTGCTCGCCGTCGTCATCGCCTTCCTCGCCGGGGCACCGCTCACCGGCGAGAACAGTGTGCTGGACACCGTTCTCCAGGAAGGCGCGCCGGCCCTGGCCGCCACCATGATCGCGATCATTCTGGGCTCCTGGCTGGGCAAGCTCCTCGACGAGACCGGTATCGCGGGCACCCTCGTCCGCAAGATCGTCGAGTTCGGCGGTGACCGTCCGACCGTGGTGGCCCTCGGCGTCCTCGCCGTGTCCGCGCTCGTCGGCACGGTGACCGGCTCGGCACCCGCCGCCATGCTCGCCGGCATCATCGGCATCCCCGCCATGATCGCCGTCGGCGTGCCCAAGGTGACCGCCGCGGGCACGGTGCTGATGGGCATCGCCGTGGGCATCCCCTTCGAGCTGCCGGTGTGGCAGTTCTTCTCCACCGCGCTGGAACTGCCGATCCCGACCGTGCGCGGCTTCATGGTGAAGCTCTTCCCGTTCGCCCTGGTCGCCGCCCTCGCGTTCGTCCTCGTAGAGACACGACGGCGTGGCACGGAGCACGCCTGGTCGCTCAAGTCCGTCGACGCGAAGCCTCGTTCACGGCGCCAGGAACTGGGCGACGCGCCCTGGTACGCGCTGCTCGCCCCCGCCGTCCCGCTCGTTCTCGCCCTGGGCCTCGAACTCGCCATCATCCCCTCGCTGTTGGCGGGCATCCTGTACGCGCTGGTCACCACGACCCGGCCCGGCGCGATGAACAAGCGGCTGCTGCGCACCCTGTACGGCGGCTTCGAGGTGGCCGCCCCGCCGATCGCCCTGTTCATCGCCATCGGCATCCTGCTCGCGGCCGTGAAACTGCCGGGTGCCGTGGACGCGCTCGAACCGCTCGTCAAGGCCCTCAGTCCGCACAACCCCGTGGTGTTCGTCCTCGTCTTCACGCTCCTCGTCCCGCTGTGCCTCTACCGCGGCCCGCTCAATGTGTTCGGGCTCGGCGCGGGCATCGCGGGCGTCCTCATCGCCACCGGCATCTACCCCGCGGCCGCCGTCCTCGGCATGGCCACCTCGTACAACCAGGTCTTCGGCGTCGCCGACCCCACCAGCACACAGACCGTGTGGAGCGCCCAGTACGCGGGCGTCACTCCCCAACAGGTCATGGTGCGCACCCTGCCGTACGTCTGGGCGGTCGCCCTCGGCGGTCTGTGCGTCACCGCCGCCACCTACCTCTGAGTCCTTCCGTCATTGGAGCCCACCATGCAGGAGCACCACCTCGACCGGCGTCTCTTCTTGCGCACCACCGCCGCCACCGGAGCCGCTCTCGCCGTCGGTACGGCCGTGGGTGCCCAGCCCGCGGCCGCGGCGCCCGGCGGATTCCCCGACCACACCTACGTCCGCACGCTTCTGACAGCGTCTCAGCTGAAGTACAACCCCACCGGCGAGATCATCTTTCCCTGCGTCCGAGGCGTGTACGACAAGCTGAGCTCCCCCCTCGGCCGCTACTACCTGTACTACGCGCCGCACGACGCGCCCGGTGGGATCTGCCTGGCCTACGGCAACTCGCTGGAAGGACCGTTCACGGAGTACCCGTCGAACCCGATCGTCTCCAACACGTGGTCACCGCACTACTCCGTCAGCCATGTCTCGTCGCCCCATGTGCTGTGGAACCAGGACGCCAAGGAATTCTGGCTGTACTTCCACGGAGAGAACACCACGACCCGCCTCGCCCGCTCGGCCGACGGGATCCACTTCACGTACGACAAGGTCGTGCTGTCGGCGTCCATGCTCCCGACAGGCACCACGGAGACGTCGTACGCCCGGGTCTTCCGCCACGACCTGCCCTCGCGCGGCGCCCGCTACGTGATGGTCTTCATGCTCAACAACACCACCGACCACCGTGACATCCACTGGGGTTGGTCCGCCGACGGCCGCACCTGGACCTACGACCAGCAGCCGCTGATCCGGCACGGCGACGTAGGCGCCGTCAACGTCGGCGGTCCGCACCTTCTGCACCGGAACAACAGCACCTACGTCGTCTACAACAAGGACAAGGCGAGCGGCGGCGACATCATGATCACCGAAGTGGGCAACGACTTCAGCAAGCGCACCCACCTCGGCGTCTTCTACGACTCGCGCGGCGCGGCTCCGGAGAACGGGCGCGCCGCGGCGCCGTCCTTCGGCACCGATGGCGGCGTCCCGTACATGATCTACGAGGCCGGAGAGCGGCTCGCGGGATCCATCGCGGTGGCCCGGGGCTGACCCGGCGGACCGACTCCCCGGGTATCCGGACCAGGGGGCGGCCGCACACCACAACCGCACCACAGGGCGTGGCCGGCTGCCCCGGGCCGTCGCGTCAGCCGATGGGCGCCGGCATGGGCTGGACGTCGTACTGGAGGCGGATCGTGTCGCCGGTGGCGGGGTCGGCCAGTTCCACGCTCCAGCCGTCGGCGAATTGGTCGACGCCGGGGGCCATGGGGATGGTGCCGGAGATCAGGACGGTGCCGGGCGTGAGCGCGCCGCGCGAGCGCAGGACGTCGATCCAGTAGGCGGGGGCGAGGAGTTCGGCGAGGGTGCCGTGCTGGATCTCCGTCGGCGTGCCGCCGTGGGTGACCCAGGCGTGCAGGGTGAGGTCGTCGAGGCGGGACTCCACATCGGCCAGCCGCCAGGCGCGGCGGGCGAGGACGTCGGGGCCGGCGTTCTTGCTCCAGGCCACGCCGTGCACCTCCAGGTCGCGGTCGGTGTGGTCGCAGGCGGCCGTCAGCAGCAGCTCCCCGTCGTTCGCCACGACGAGCGCCCACTCCGCCTCGCCGGAGGTGTGCCCGTGCTGCGCGTGGACCCGGTCCGTCTGCTGGGCGAGGTAGGGGGAGACGGGGTAGAGGGCGGGCGTCACGGACGGGCCGGGCACGCCCAGCTCGGCGAGCTCCGCGACGTGTGCGGCGACGTCCTCCTGGCTGCGTCCGGCATACCCGGCGTTGAGGACCTGGACGACGTCGACCTCGCGCGTCGATCCGTCGGGCAGTTCGAAGGTCAGCACGGCCATGAGGGGCACTCCAGAGATCGGGTGACGGGACCGCGGCGGCGGTGCGTCCGGTTTCGCCGCGGTGAAGTTCTCGTCGCGGTCGAAGTTCTCGTCGCGCAGGGCTTGCGCATACGACCTGTATACAAGAAGTATGCCGAAAGGTCGATGTCTCCGAGCAAGGATGGGAACCATGCCCGAAACCCTGAAGGACGACGCGAAGGCGTTCGATCGGCACTCCGGCGTCCGCCGGGCCTTCGTCGCGAGCCTGACCGGCACGGCCCTGGAGTGGTACGACTTCGCCGTCTACTCCGCCGCGGCCGCCCTGGTCTTCGGCGACCTGTTCTTCCCCTCGGAGGACCCGCTCACCGGCACGCTCCTGGCGTTCTCCACCTATGCGGTCGGCTATCTGTCGCGCCCGCTGGGCGGG
The DNA here is from genome assembly GCF_040660135.1 of Streptomyces sp. NPDC050997. NCBI lineage: Bacteria > Bacillati > Actinomycetota > Actinomycetes > Kitasatosporales > Streptomycetaceae > Streptomyces > Streptomyces sp. NPDC050997. Next base: position 472,517 of record NZ_JBFAGK010000002.1, on the reverse strand, counting down.
TTCGTCTTCGGTCGCCTCGGTGATGTGATCGGCCGCAAGAAGGTGCTGATCGCCACGCTGATCCTGATCGGCGTGGCCACGTTCCTGATCGGCGTCCTGCCCGCGTACTCGTCGGCCGGCGTGGCCGCCCCGATCGCCCTGGTCGTGCTGCGCTTCGCGCAGGGCGTCGGCGTCGGTGGCGAGTGGGGCGGCGCCGTACTGCTGTCCAGTGAGTTCGGGGACCCGCGCCGCCGCGGTTTCTACGCCTCCGCCGCCCAGGTCGGCCCGCCCGCCGGCAATCTGCTGGCCAACGGCGTCCTGGCCGCCCTCGGCGCGTTGCTGACCGAGGCGCAGTTCGAGTCGTGGGGCTGGCGTGTGGCGTTCCTGTTCTCCGGCGTTCTCGTCGCGTTCGGGCTGTGGATCCGGGCGAAGCTGGAGGAGACTCCGGTGTTCAAGGCGATGGAGGCCGAGCACTCCCGGCCGCAGGCACCCGTCCGCGAGGTGTTCGCCACGCAGCGCCGCGCCCTGCTCGCCGCGATCCTGTGCCGCGTCGGCCCCGACGTGCTGTACGCCATGTTCACCGTCTTCGTCCTCACGTACGCCACCGAGGAACTCGGCATGTCACGCGGCTCCGCCCTCGCGGCCGTGCTCATCGGCTCCTCGATCCAGGTCTTCCTCATGCCGCTGGCCGGTGCCCTCTCCGACCGGATCAACCGCCGTCTGCTGTACGGCGGTGCCGCGGTGGCCGCCGGTGTGTGGCCCTTCGTGTTCTTCCCGATGATCGGCGGTGGCACCTGGCTGCCGCTCGCCACGGGGGTCGTCGTCGGCCTGGTGATCCACTGTTGTCTGTACGGTCCGCAGGCCGCCTTCATCGCCGAACAGTTCACGCCCCGGCTGCGCTACACCGGCTCGTCCCTGGCCTACACCCTGGCCGGGATCATCGGCGGCGCCGTCGCCCCGCTGCTGTTCACCAGCCTGCTGAGCGTCTACGGCAGCTGGGCGCCGCTGGCCGTGTACATCGCCCTCGCCTCGGCCGTCTCCCTCGTCGGCGTCTTTCTGGGGCGCGGCCCCGAAGCCGCCGTCGACGAGGACGCCGCCCTCGCCGCGCCGAAGGCGCCGCACACGGCGGACGCCACCCCCTCCCACTGACCCGCAAGTTCGGCGTTCGAAGTTCTTTCGGCGTTCGAAGTTCTAAGGAGGACCGCACCGTGCGGATCGCCCTGAGTCAGCTCACCACCGGCCCCGGCCCCGAGAAGAACCTCCGGCTCGTCGAAGAATGGACACGGCGGGCAGCGGACGCCGGAGCTCGCGTCGTCGTCTTCCCGGAGGCGTCGATGGCCTGCTTCGGCACCCCATTGGCACCGCTCGCCGAGCCCCTGGACGGACCGTGGGCCGACGGCGTGCGGCGGATCGCCCGCGCCACCGGAACGGTCGTCGTGGCCGGCCTGTTCACCCCGGCCACCGGGGGCCGCGTGACCAACACCCTGCTCGCCACCGGGCCCGGGGTCGAGGCGTCGTACGACAAGATCCATCTCTACGACGCCTTCGGCTTCCGCGAGTCCGACACCGTCGCCGCGGGTTCCGCTACGACGGTCATCGACGTGGACGGCGTACGGCTGGGCCTGGCCACCTGCTACGACATCCGTTTCCCGGAGCTGTTCCGGGCGCACGCCGATGCCGGAGCCGTCGCCACCCTGCTGGCCGCCTCCTGGGGCGCCGGGCCCGGCAAGCGCGAGCAGTGGGAGCTGTTGGCGCGGGCCCGTGCGCTGGACGCCACCGTATGGCTCGCCGCCGTCGGCCAGGCCGACCCCGGCACCGGCCCGGGTCCTGCCCCGACGGGGATCGGGCACAGTCTCGTCGTCGGACCCGACGGGACCGTACGGCACGCTCTGGGCGCCGAGCCCGAGCTGCTGGTGGCCGACCTGGACATCGACGAGGTCGCCGCGGTCCGGCAGCGGACCTCCGTGCTGGCCAACAGGCGCCCGGAGGTGTGGCGGTGAGCAAGCCCGAGCTGGAGTTCCATCTGCCCGACGGACCGTGGCGGACCCCGGCCGGCGCCGGCCCGGGTGTCGAGGAGCGCGTCCTGGCGGACGACCCCGAGCGCCGGTCCCGTACGGCGCTCGTCCGCTGGGCGCCGGGCACCGACACCTCGGCGGACGGCGTGACCCGCCACGACTTCTGGGAGGAGGTCTACCTCGTCGAGGGAGCGCTGCACGACCTGACGCTCGACCGGACCTTCACCGCGGGCATGTACGCCTGCCGCCCGCCCGGGATGCCGCACGGCCCCTGGACCTCCCGGGACGGCGTCACCATGCTGGTGATCACATACCCGTAGCCCCGGATCGGCAGGGGCCCTAACCCGCGAGCAGTACCTTGAGCGTCGACTCCAGATGGTGGTCGATGGCGGCCCACGCGGCCTGCGCGTCACCGGCGGCCAGGGCGTCCAGGATGGCCTCGTGTTCCTCCAGCACCGCCTGCTGACGGCCCTGCTGGTTGAAGAGGGCGACCACTCCGGCACGGACTTGGCGGCTGCGCAGGCCGTCGTAGTGCCGGTCGAGGAGGGCATTGCCGACGGCGGACACCAGGGCCGAGTGGAAGCGGTGGTCCACGGCGATGAACTCCCGGGCCTGGTCGGCACCGGTGAGCTCGCGCTGCCGTTCCAGCAGGGACCGCAGCTCCGCCACCGACGCTGCTCCCGCGGAGACGAGCTGCTGGGCGGCGTACCGCTCGACGATCCCCCGCAGCTCCATGAGCTCGCGGATCTCCCGTCCCGTCAGGGGGGACACCCGGGCACCCCGCTTGGGCACCAGCTCGACCAGGTCCTCGGCGGCGAGCTGCAGCAGCGCTTCCCGGACGGGCGTGCGGGAGACGCCGATACGGTCCGCGAGCTCCTGCTCCGACAGGAAGGCGCCCTGCATCCCGGGATCCGTCAGCACCGTGTCCTTGAGATACGCGTACGCCTTGTCCCGACCCGACGTCACGGCAACCCCCAGCTGTCGCATACACCTTGTATACGGACGCTACCACGCGCCTTTCGTGGGGAGCCTCCGACGGCGACGCATTCGTGGAGCGGGCCGCGTCCACGCCCTGCCGCGAGCTGCCGTGGAGGGTCAGCCAGGTCCGCAGGGGTGTCGAGGAGGACCGGGGCGCCTGGTGGGCCGGCCCGGTCCAGGGGGGCGAAGCGGGTGCGGGCGAGTTCGCGGGCGTCGGACGGGGCGACGAGCGCGTGGAGGGTGAGGGGGTCGGTGGTGTGGACGACGGCGGGCGTCCCGGCGGCGATGGCGCGTCGCAGGGCGCGTTCGGCCTGCGTACCGGCGTGCGGCAGGTCGCACGTGGACGCGGGTGCGCTGTCGCCGAGGACCCATCCGAGCTCGGCCGCCTGGGCGGAACGCTCGGCCGGGTGTCAGCGGCGCAGGGGGCCAGTGCCTTGAGCTCGGGGCCGTCGATGTGCACGTCCACGGCCGGTACCCCGACGGGATGCCTCCCGTCGGCCCGGCTCAACTGGCCGCCCTGGCCGCCCCGTTGTCGGGACCCTGGAGATCAGTTCTCCGTCACGCGGAACCATTCGGTGCCGCCGACCAGGTACTCGTAGAGGGGGCGGCCCTGGCTGCCGCTGGTGCGGAACGGTTTTCCGTGGTCGTCGATGCGGGTGGTGCCCTGACGGCCGCCGCTGGACCACTGCAGCTCCACGTACCAGTGCACATCGTGGGCGTCGGCATGGGCGGTGATGTACAGCACCTCGGGGTCGGACTGGCTGACCTTGTAGGGGACACCGCGTTGGCCGGCCTTCGGCACGATGGTGGGGTGACCGGCGTCGAGGTCCGTGTCGAACGACCTGGTCTCCACGCCGCCGCCGCAGCCCGACGACCCCAGGTAGGCGTTCCAGGCCTGGGGCGCGCTGGAGTCGACCACACGGACGTGCAGGGACTCGATGACGACGGTTTCGTCCCCGGTGCCCTGGACGGTCAGCGCCACCCGCTGCTCGTCGGCGGCGATGGCGCCGTGCGCATTCACCCAGCCCGGCAGGTACTGGCAGGACAACCCGGCGGACGCCCTCGCCTGGTAGCCGCCCGGTATCCCACGACACAGCCGCCGTCCGGCCGCACCGCGCGTCCCGCCTTCACCGGGGGCGCGGTGGCGTCGGCGGCGGCAGCGACGCCCGCAATCCGAGGCACCATGCCTCAAGCCGGTTCGAGTCGCGGTTCCGATCGCTGCGCCGGTACGGCCTTCGGATCCCACAGCTTGGTGGTCCGCATATAGCCGTAGACCACTGAGGCCACCGCCAGAAGGAGAAGTGGGCCGAACACCCACGGATATTCGGCCATCTCCATCGGCAGATAGCGATACGACACCAGGAGCGCGGCGAAGACCGTCGCACCGTAGGTGACCAGTTGGATTCCTGACCGGTCCCAGCCGCGGTCGAAGGAGCGCAGCGCCGCCTCGATCGTGAGCGCGAAGACCACGCCGGCCACGAGATCCACGCCGTAGTGGTAGCCGAATCCCAGCGTCGCGGCGAGCGTGGCGATCAGCCAGAACGTGCCGGCGTAGCGCAGAAACCGTGGGCCCTTGCGGGAATGAATGAAGATCGCGGTGGCCCACGCCGTGTGCAGGCTGGGCACGCAGTTGCGGGGGGTGATCCCGTCGTAGGGCATCGGTTGCGGGATGGCGAGCGGCGGCGGCGTGTGGGGCCACAGGTTGGCCAGTGCCCACTGCACGCCGCCGGTGCCGGAGGCGCCCGGGCCGTAGGCGAAGACCGGTCCCACCACCGGGAAGAGCATGTAGATGCCCGGCCCGAGGAGGCCGATCACCAGAAAGGTGCGCACCAGATGGTGGCCCGGGAAGCGGCGCTCGGCGGCCACATCGCGCAGCTGGTACAGCGCGACGACGACCGCGGCCACCGCGAGCTGACCGTAGACGAAGTGAAGGACATGGCTGCCGATCGGGCCGGTGGCCGTGACGATCCGGCCCGCCAGCCAGGACGGGTCGCCCAGGGCGTGATCGGCGGTTGCCACGTACTGGTCGAGCACCAGCGGGCGGGTCTTCGACGTGATGAGCAGCCAGGTGTCGCCCGTCTTGCGGCCGGCCACCAGCAGCAGGCCCAGCCCGACGCCCTTCAGCAGCAGGACACGTTCCTGGCCGGTGCGGCGCGTGACGGCGATGACCGCGCAACCCAGCATCACCCACAACGCGCCGTTGCCGAAGAAACGACCGTCGGTCACCTTGGCGTCGAGCGCCCACCGTGCCAGTACGAAGACGATGTCGATGCCGATCGCGACACCGGCCGCGACGAACCGCTGCCGCCAGGTGAGCACCACCATCATCAACGCCATACCGGCGTACAGCGGTCCCGGTTTGGGGGCGAATATCACCTCTCCCACCTGGGTGGTGAGCGGCCCCGGTATGCCGTAGCGACGCGCGACGATCTCCATCGCGACGAGGAACCCGAGAGTCGCCACACCCGCCAAGGCCCATAGTCCCGCCCGTGGTTGACGCCACTCGGAGAACTTGGGCGCCTCAGTTCCGCGGCTTATTCGTGAAAACACCCATGCCGGTATATATCTCAATTTTCAGTCGATTTCATATCTTTTGGTTTCCCACGAAAAGGTCGCTTTCTCCTCCACGCAGAAGAAGACGGCGGGATCATAGTCCGGGTTCCGGCGGGCCGGGAGGGCGTACCGCGCGGAGGGGCCGAAACACTGCGATGCTGAGTCAGGAAGCGCTGCTCATGACCTGACCTGACCCTGACCCTGACGGACAGTGGTGGTGGGCGCCGTGGCACAGACCGAGGAGAACGCTCCAGGACCGACCGCTCGGACCGTTCCGGACGCCGATCCCCTGGGGGATCCGTTTCTGCTCAGCCGGTTCGCCCTGCCGACGCGGCCCGGCACCTTCCTGCGGCGGCAGCGCCTGGTCCAGCACCTCGACCAGGCTCTACGGACGCCGTTGACGCTGGTGATCGGAGCGGCCGGCGCGGGCAAGACCCTGCTGGCCGCCGACTGGGCCGCCGGCCTGCGGCAGCCGGTCGCCTGGCTCACCGCCGAGGTGGGGGACCAGCGTCCCGGAGTGTTCTGGTCGTACGTCCTCCAGGCCCTGCGCGCCTGCGGTGCCCTGGCGCCCGGCGCGGTCGGGTTTCCGGCGGACGCGACCCAGGTGGACCACGGGCTGCTGGCAGCGCTCGCCGCCGAACTGGACGCTCGTGACCAGCCCGTGGTCGTCCTGCTCGACGAGTACGACCGCGTGAGTGCCCCGGAGGTCGCGGAACAGCTGGAGTTCGTCCTGCACCACGCCGGGCGGGGCATACGCCTGATCCTCGTCACCCGCACCGAACCACTGCTTCCGCTGCACCGTTACCGGGCGGACGGCCGGCTGACGGAGATCCGCGCCGCGGAGCTGGCCTTCACCCCGGAGGAGGCCGACTCCCTGCTGGAGATGCACGGTCTGAGCCTTCCCGCCCCCGCCACACGCGCCCTGGTAAACCGCACCCGGGGCTGGGCCGCCGGCTTGCGCCTGTGCGCCCTGGCCGCTCTGGAGAGCGCCGACCCGGAGGTCTACCTCAAGGAGTTCGAGGCGGACCGGAGCACGGTCGCGGACTTCCTGCTGGCCGAGGTGCTCAAGCGGCAGACGGAGCAGACCCAGGACCTCCTGCTGCGCGTCAGCGTCCTGGAGGACTTCTGTCCCGATCTGGCGAACGTGCTGACCGACCGGAGCGATGCCGAGCCCCTCCTGGTCGAGCTGCACCGCGCGAACGCCTTCGTCGAGCACGTCGGACACGCGTGGTACCGGCTCCACCCACTGTTCCGGGAGATTCTCCGGGCCCATCTGCGCGTACGTCTGCCCGGGCTGGAGCCAGAACTGCACCGACGGGCCGCGCAGTGGCTGCGCCGCTCCGGGACCCTGCCCGAGGCACTCGCCCACGGCGCCGCCGCGAGCGACTGGGATCTCACCGCCGCCGTCCTCGTCGACGACCTGGCGATCGGACAGCTCTTCACCGGCCCGCGCTCCGACGACCTGGCCCAGCTGTTCTCCCGGATGGGCCCCGAAGCCGCGAGCCCCGCCACGGAGCTCGTACGGGCGGCCCGCGACCTCTCCCGGTTCGACCTCGACCACGGCCTCGCCCACCTGCGTCAGGCCGAACAGCGTCTGGCCGCCGACGCGCCCGACTCGGCGGCCCCGCGACTGAGCTGTGCGCTGCTGGAGGCACTGGCCGCCCGGCTGACCGGTTCTCCCCCACAGGCCGAAAAGGCCGCCGAGGCGGCCGGTGAACTGCGGAAGGAGATCCCCGCGAGCCTCCTGGACAAGCATCCCGAGCTCACCGCGCTCCTGCTCACACACCTGGGCTCCGCGCGCCTGTGGGCCGGGCGGTTCGAGGACGCCCGCGCCGCCCTGTCCGCCGTGGCCGGTGCTCCCGGCGAAGCCTCCACCGTGCTTCCCCGGGAGGAGTCGATGGGACACCTGGCGCTGATCGACTACCTGAACGGCTGGCTCGGCAGGGCGGAGCGAAAGGCACTGGCGGCGGTGTCCGAGGCGGAGCGGCTCAACCTGCCGCGGCCGAACGGGTCCGAGATCGGGCGGCTGGTCCTGGCCGCCGTGGCCGTCGACCGTGACGAACTGGGGCCGGCCCAGGCGCTCCTCGACGAGACGGCCCACCCGCGCCCGGACACTCGCGATCCGGTGCCGGCGGCGGCACGCGCCCTCGCCACGGCCCGTCTCCTGCTGGTCCGGGGCAACGCCGGAGCCGCCGTCGAGGCGGCGACTCCGGCCGTCTCGGCCGCCGTAGTCTCACCCTGGGCGGCGAGCCACGAAGCGCTGGTCGCCTCCGCGGCACACCTGGCCCAAGGACAGCCGGAGAAGGCCGCGGAGTACCTGCGAGGCGTGTCCGAGGACCAGCCGACGTGGGCCGTGGAGGCCGCCCGGATACACCTCGCCGCAGGCCACCCCGAGGCAGCGATCGACCTGCTCGACGGCGTCCGCACCGGGTCCCGGACCGGTCCGGCCGTGACCGTCCGGGCGGCGCTGGTGAGGGCTCAGGCCGCGGCGGGGGCGGGCGACGCGGCCACCGCCCGGAGGCTCGTCGCACAGGCCCTGCTCGACGCCCGGCGTGAGCGGTTGCGGCGTCCGTTCCTCGACGCCCTGGCGTGGCTCCGGCCTCTCCTGGCCACGCCGCCGCTCCACGAGCTGGCCGCGGGCTGGCTCGTCCCCGGCCCGCCGCGACGCGGTGAGCCGCACGGGCCCGAAGCGTTCCGGCCCGAAGCGTGCCGGCCAGAAACGCCGTCCTCGCCGCTCGTCGCGGTGGAGCTGAGCGGGCGCGAACTCGACGTTCTGCGGCGGCTGGCCGCGATGATGTCGACGCAGGAGATCGCCGCCGACCTCTACGTGTCGGTGAACACGGTGAAGACCCACCTCAAGAGCGCCTACCGGAAGCTGGGGGTGAACCGGCGCAACGACGCGGTACGCCGCGCACGCGACCTCCGGCTGCTGTGAAGCGCCTTCTGACGCCGAGGGCCGGGCGGCAGGTCACCTGTGCCGGGTGATGCCCCGCGAGGCGCTGAGACGGACGATCGCCGGGAACGGGCCCGTCAACAGTCCCCAGGCTCCCCGTCGGAGGACAGCTCATGCGCTACGAGATCCGGATCGACGGACACCTGTCGGAAACGCTCGCCAAGGCATTCCCGGAGCTGGGCCACGTGGCGATGTCCGGCCAGACCGTCCTGTACGGCCCTGTCGTGGACGAGGCGCACCTGTACGGGCTGCTGGCCCGCTGCCAGTCGCTGGGACTGCGCGTCGTGGAGATGCGGCAGCTGCCGGAGTGATCGGGTCCCGTTGCCACCCACCGCCACGGTGGTGCGGGCGGATCACCCGCCGTGGGTGACGCGGTGGTCCGCGGCGCGCGGAACGCTGAAGCGGTCAGGTCCCCGCGCACCGCCCCGTCGGCCTCCCTCGGCGGTCCGGTCGCATCCTTCGATCGCATCCTTCGATCTCCCGAGGAGGAGCCATGGCCATACCGCATGGTCCGGCACCGGGTACCGGACCGGGACACGGGCCCGACGGGACGGCCCCCGGCCCGGTGGGCGACCAGGCCGGCCTCGGCCCGATGGGCGACCCCGCCGACGTACTGGCGCGCCTCGGCCGGTCCTGGACCTGGATCCTGGGCTCGGCGGTCGCGACGCTGGTGCCGGGCATCCTGGTACTGGTCTGGCCGGACGAGACCCTGCATGTCATGGCGGTCCTCGTCGGCCTGTATCTGCTGGTGAACGGGGCGTTCCGATTCGTGGCCGTGTTCGCCGGGGAAGGGCACGGCGAACGGCTTCCGGGAGTGCTCCTGGCCGTGCTGTACGTCCTGGCCGGAGTGCTGTGCCTGCGGAACCCGCTGCAGACCATCGCCGCGCTCTCACTGGTCGTCGGGCTCCTCTGGCTCGTGTCCGGCATCGTCACCCTCTACACGGCCATCGCCGCCAAGGACCTGCCGCATCGTGGTGTCGTCCTCGCCAGCGCGGTGCTCGGCATCGTCGCGGGAATCGTGGTGCTCGCCCTGCCGACCGAGTCGGCCCGCGCCCTGACCCGGCTGCTCGGCCTGTGGCTCGTCCTGCTCGGCCTGGCCGAGGCGATGGTCGCGATCGCGTGGCGGGCCGCACTCCGCAAGGCGCGCGCCACGGGCCCGCCCGGCCCCACCACGCCGGTCTGACACCGCAGCGCCTGCCGCCCCGGCGGCTGCAGACACCGGACGCGCACCGGGCGCGCACCGGTGTCGGCAGCCGTCGCACCGGTCAGCGCCCGTACCAGCGGGCCACCGCACCCGGCGAGCGCACGAAGTCCGACTCATGACCCGACCGCGGAACGCGTCGTCCAGGGCCCGCGGCTCGCACATTCACCCGCGTCGGGTGAGGCCGCCCGGTGGTTGCCGTGGGCACGCTGAGACGGCACAGAACGGCTGCCGGGCGAGCGCCCGGGACGGAGGACGGACCATGAGCGCGCAGATGAACCTGGCGTACGACTATCCGCTGCTGAGCGCCTTCTGGACCATGCTCGTGTTCTTCCTGTGGATCATGTGGTTCGTCCTGCTCTTCCGCATCATCGTCGACATCTTCCGTGACGACACCATGGGCGGCTGGACGAAAACCGGCTGGCTGGTGTTCGTCATCGTGCTGCCCTTCCTGGGCGTCTTCGTCTACGTGATCGCCCGCGGCAAGAACATGGGCCGCCGGGAAATGGCGCAGGCGCGCGCACAGCAGGAGGCGTTCGACAGCTACGTCGGGGAGACCGCCCACGGCGAGGGCCGGCCCAGCAGCGCCGACGAACTCGCCAAGCTGTCCCAGATCCGCGCCAGCGGCGACATCACCGACGAGGAGTTCCGCAGGGCGAAGGAACTGGTCCTGACCGGCCACGGTCCGACGGAACGCCAGGGCGCCGCCACCAGCTCCACCCACACCTCGACCTCCGATCGCTGAGCACGCAGGACGACACGAAACGAGGCAGCAGGATGACCGCGACACACACCCCCTCGGCGCACACCGCGAAGCAGGAATGGGCAAGCGGCCTGACAGTCTTCGCAGCCGTCATGCTCATGCTTGCGGGCGTACTCGACATCTTCCGGGGCATCATGGGGATCGCCGAGGACGACGTCTTCGTCACGACGAACGACTACGTCTTCAAGTTCGACCTGACCAGCTGGGGCTGGATCCATCTCGTCCTGGGCGTGCTCGCCGTGCTCGTCGGCTTCGGACTGATCCGGACCGCGACGTGGGCGCGTTTCGCCGGCGTGGCCATCGCCGGACTCGTCATGATCGCCAACTTCCTCTCCCTGCCGTACTACCCGGTCTGGTCGGTCGTGATGATCGCGATCTCGGGCTTCATCATCTGGGCACTGTGCGTGGTCCGACAGGACGACTCCTACGTCCCGTACGAGAGCACCCCGTACGAGCGCACCCCGCACCACGTGTGAGCGACGCCGTGCCCGGCGGGCTGTGAACGCCCAACGGAGTCAACCGACTTGACCGGCCGAGGCCGGAGTGGAACGTGCGGCGCCCCTGAAGGACGCCGCACGTTCCGCCGTCAGCCACCAGTCACCAGCCGTCAGCCCTCAGCCACCAGCCCTCATCCGTTCTGGCTCTGCGGTTCGACGAACTGAATGTCAAGGTGGATCTTGACGACATCGCCGAGGAGCCCGGTCCCGAAGTCCAGTCCGAAGTCGCCGCGCCGGATCTCACCCGTCGCCTCGAACCCGGCGTGCCTGCGCTGATCCAGAGGGAAGTCCACCACCCCGCCCAGTTCGACGGCGAGCGTGAGCGGACGGGTCACGTCCCCGATGGTCAGGTCCCCCGCCACCGTCCAGTTCTCGCCCTCCCCGGACACCCGCGTCGAGCGGAACGTCATCGTCGGCCGCTTCTCCACGTCGAGCAGTTCGGCCGAGCGGGTGTGCGCGTCGCGGTCGGAGTTCCCGGTGTCGATGGAGGCAAGGGCGACCTCGGCGCTCACCCGCGTGTCGTCGAGCGTCTCACCGACGTACAGCCCGGCCGTGAAACCGGTGAACCGGCCGCGCACCTTGGCGATCCCGAGGTGGCGGATGCTGAAGTTGACCGCCGAGTGAAGGGGATCGAGTTCCCAGTCGCCGGGGGAAAGGGGCAGTGCGGCGACGGAAGTGGCAGCGGTGTTCGCGGAGTTGTCATTGCTCATGCCTCATCGTGCGAGCTCCGTGGCGGGGTAGGGAGGCCGGGCGAAGAGTCGTACTGGCAGGGCCACCCTCCGCGACGGCAGGCGTTGTACGTTCGGCAGGTGAAGGACAACGAGTTGGGCGTCTTCCTGCGTGCTCGTCGCGAAGCCGTGACCCCCGCCGAGGTGGGCCTGCCCGCGGGCTTCCGCCGCCGCACACCGGGGCTGCGCCGCGCCGAGCTCGCCGGCCTCGCCGGCATCAGCGTCGAGTACCTCGCCCGGCTTGAGCAGGGCCGCGACCGCAACCCCTCGCCCCAGGTGCTCACCGCGATCGGCGACGCCCTTCACCTGGACACGGCGGACCATGTCCTGTTGCACCGGCTGGCCAAGGACCACGGCGCGAACAAGTGGCTGTGCCAGTCGGTCACCGCACCGCGGACGCGCACGGTGCGCGCCACCCTCCGGTCGCTCCTCGACCGCCTGGAGCCCACACCGGCCGTCCTGCTCAACTGGATGGGGGACATCGTGGCGTACACCGGGGGCTACGAGCGGTACGCCCGCCCGCTCGGCCTCCTCGACGCGGACCCACCCAACCTGCTGCGGTATCTGTTCACCGACGAGCGGGCTCGCGCGGTGTACCCCGGATGGGACAGGCTGGCCGACGAGCAGGTCGCCCATCTGCGCGAGGAGACCTCGCTGCACGACCCTCATGTGGCCGCCCTGGCCGAGGAACTGACGGCGGCGGGTGCGCCGTTCAGCGACCGGCTCGCCGCCGTTCCGGTACGGCCCGCCCGGTTCGGGACCGAGCTCGTGGACCACCCCGAGGTGGGCCGCCTACGTCTGTCGTACGAGACGCTCGCGCTCCCGGACGAGGGCCAGCGCCTGGTGGTGCACACCCCGGCCGACGAAGCCACAGCCACCGCGCTCGACCGTCTCAACGGCCGCAGGCCAGGAGCGCTGCGCGCGGTGAGCGGCTGACCTCCGTGAGCCGCATCCCGCATGCGTAGGGGCGGCTGCCGTGGGGGGACGACCTCAGCGCCGGCGCAGCGCCAGCACCGCGTTGTGGCCGCCGAAGCCGAAGGAGTTGCTCAGGGCCAGGTCGCCGTGTTCGGGCAGGAGGCGGCTGACGTTCCTGACCACATCGAGCGGAATCGCGGTGCGGCTCTCCACCGCCCAGAAGGCGCCGAGCAGGACGGCGGCGGCGATCAGGGCGAGGCCCGCGACCAGGTCGAGGCCGTCCTCGCCGACGCGGGTGACGCCGTAGATCCCGGCGAACAGGCCCAGGGTGATCAGCACCGCGCCGGGGAGATCGATCCGGCTGCGCTGTTCGGCGCGGCTCTCGTCGACGACCATCGGCACGATGACGATGGCCGCGATGGCCACGGGGATGTTGATGAAGAAGGCCCAGCGCCAGGAGAACACGTCCGCGAGGACACCGCCGAGGATCGCGCCGACGCTGAAGCCGGAGCTCATCATCACGCTGTTGAGGCCGAGCGCGCGGGTGCGCATGCCGGGCTCGGTGAAGGCGGTGGTGAGCAGGGCGAGCGCGGCGGGCGTGACGGCGGCGGTGGCCAGGCCCTGGAGAGTGCGCGCGATCAGCAGCATCGTGGCGGAGTCCGCGACGCCGCCGATCAGCGAGGAGACGGCCAGGACGACCATCCCGGCGGTGAAGACGCGCCGCCGTCCCACGTAGTCCCCGACACGTCCGAACACCAGCGTGCATCCGGCGGCGCACAACGCGAACGTCGTGGTGATCCACTGCAGGCTGCCCGTGGAGAACCCGAGCGACGTGCCGACCTCGGGCAGCGCCACGTTCAACGCGGAGAAGTCGGCGGCCATCATGAACTGCGACGCCAGCAGCACGATCAGAGCGGCGACCTGACGCCCGGTCATACGTACGGCGGTCGGCTGCGCGGCGGTGGCCGTCGCGGTGGTATCAGCGGTAGTCATGCCACCAGGCTCTGGCGCACGGCCCTCACCAGCCAGACCCCCCTTGACAGCACCCCTGGGGAGACTGTCACCGGCAGTGTCACCCTCAGCCGGTCGGGGAATCCCGACGCGACGTGCCGTCAGGCTCCGTTCAGTCGTCCGGCTCGCTTCGTGGAGGCGATCACGGCGGAAGCGGCGGCGGTCGCGACGAGGGTCCCCATCATGACCATCCCCACGCCGATCACGAAGAGGCCGCTGGAATCGTCCGACCAGTCGGAAAAGGCGGCGATGGTCAGGCCGACCGTGGTGCCGAGCACGGCGCCCGCGAAGTAGCGCCGGGATGCCGCCAGGTACACCGGCAGCAGCAGGGTCAGCACCAGCCCGATCACCTGCCACGCCTCGTACGGGCCGGTCGTCGCGCCATCAGGCTGTACGTCACGATGCTGGTCCCAGCCCAGCCAGGCGGCCCACGCCGCCACTGACACGCCTGCGAGCACGAGGATCAGCAGCAGCTGGAGAAGAACTGGTTTCAGTGATTTCGGGTGCATGTTCCCAGCGTGTCGGCTCGCCCCTTCGCCGACCAGAGCGCAAGTACTCAGCTCCACCCGAGTACATGAGCCCGTGGGCTCCAGGAGGAGCGGCAGCGGGGAGCGGGCGGTCGGAACTCAACGGGACGAAACCGTCGTCTTGGTTAGGCTTGGTATCAAACGCCTATTACCCGATATGTTCGGAAAAATGTCTCTAAGGAACCGACGATGGGTCTCGGTGTCAGCCTTCCGGCCATGAAGCGCAGGTGGGTCACCCGCGCCTCCCGCGCTTCCCGTGTGTCTGTGGCGGTCGCCGTTGCCGCCGGTCTGGCGATGACCGGAGCCTGCGGCGAGAGCAGCGGGAGCGGAGGCGGTGGTGACGACAGCATCAGTGTCGGGGTGCTGCTCCCGGGTGGCGGGGCCTCTCGCTTCGGGCAGTTCGACAGGCCCCTGATGGAGAAGCAGCTGAAGCGGCTGTGTCCGCACTGTCCGGCGGCGACCGTCGCGGCCACGCCCGAGGCGGCGGTCCAGCGGCAGCAGCTCGAAGCCATGATCACCCGGGGTGTGGACGTCCTGATCGTCGCCGCCATCGACCCCGAGGCGCTGCGCTCGTCGATCGAGTCCGCGGACCGGGCCGGTATCCCGGTCGTCGCCTACGACCGACTCGCGCAGGGCCCCATCTCCGGCTACGTCACCTTCGACGGCGCGACGGTCGGCAGGCTCCAGGGCCAGGCGCTCCTGACGGCCATGGGAGCGAAGGCGCGCGGCGGCCAGATCGTCATGATGAACGGCGCCACGATCGATCCCAACGCCGGCTGGTTCAAGCGGGGAGCGCTCTCCGTCCTCAACGGCAAGGTGAGGATCGGCAAGTCGTACGACACCGTCGGATGGCGGCCGGAGAACGCCTACGTCAACATGACCGGCGCCATCGCCTCTCTGGGCCCGGGCAATATCGACGGCGTTCTGGCCGCCAACGACAGCCTCGCCGGAGCCGTCATCGCCGCCTTGAACGCCAGCTCGGTCAGGCCGCTGCCCCCGGTCACCGGCCAGGACGCCGACCTCGCGGCCGTGCGGCGCATCGTCAAGGGCGACCAGTACATGACCGTATACAAGCCGTACAAGCCCGCGGCCGACGCCGCCGTCGACATGGCCGTCGCCCTGGGCCGCGACAAGTCGGTCGCCTCCATTGCCACCGGCACCGTCGACAGCGCCACCACCAAGGACATCCCGGCGGTCCTGCTGCCGTCGGTCTCGGTGACGGTCGGCAACATCAAGGACACTCTGGTGAAGGACGGTATGTACACCATTGACCAGATCTGCACCCCGAAGCTCCGGTCCGCCTGCGACAAGGCCGGACTCACCCCATGAGCTTCCCCGAAGGCGGAAGGAGGTGGCCCCGTGGTTCAGCCCCTGCTGGCGTTGCGTGGCGTCTCCAAGCGCTTCGCCGCCGTCCAGGCGCTGGTGGACATCGAGCTGGAAATCAGGGCCGGGGAGGTGGTCGCCCTGGTGGGCGACAACGCCGCCGGCAAGTCCACCCTGGTCAAGGTGATCTCGGGGGTCGGTCCCGCCGACAAGGGCGTCATCGAGTGGGAGGGCAGGGCCGTCCAGATCAAGCGTCCCCAGGACGCCCAGCTCCTCGGGATCGCGACCGTCTACCAGGACCTCGCGATGTGCGGCAACCTCGATGTCGTCGGCAATCTCTACCTCGGCCGGGAGATCCACCGGTTCGGCATCCTCGACGAGGTGGCGATGGAGCGCCGGACCCGTGAGCTGCTGCAAACCCTGTCCATCCGCATCCCCGACGTGCGGGCGCCGCTCGCCACCCTGTCCGGCGGCCAGCGGCAGGTCGTCGCGATCACCCGCTCGTTCCTCAGCGCGCCGAGGCTGCTCCTGCTCGACGAGCCCACCGCCTCCCTGGGCCTCGAGCAGACCAACCAACTGCTCGACCTCATCGAGGAACTGCGCGACCGGGGCGCCGGGGTGCTCCTCATCAGCCACAACATGGGCGACATCAAGGCCGTCGCCGACCGGGTGGCCGTCCTGCGCCTCGGCCGCAACAACGGCGTCTTCGACGTGAACACCACCTCCCAGGAACAGATCATCTCCTCCATCACCGGCGCGGTGGACAATGCCGTCCCGCGCCGCCCGCCGAGCCCGGAGGAGGTGTGGCCGTGAGATGGAAAGGGAGGCGGAGGGGGAGCCATGTGCGCTCCTCCGACGCCGCGCCCGTCTCCGGTACCGCTCCCTCCGACGCCCCGCCCGCCGCGGACACCACACCCGCCGCCCACCGGCACCGCGACGCGGGCCGGTGGTACACCGGACGTCTCAAAACGTCCGCGGGCACCGTACGCCGCAGACTGCACGAGGGTGAACTGGGCCCGGTCCCGGCTCTGCTCGCTCTCGCCGTGACCTGGATCGTCTTCCAGAGCCTCAACGACAACTTCCTCTCGCCGCGCAACCTGTCCGTCCTCAGCGTGGACATCGTCGGCACCGGCATGGTCGCCGTCGGTGTCGTCTTCGTGCTGCTGATCGGCGAGATCGACCTGTCGGTGGGCTCGCTCGCCGGCCTGTCGGGCGCCATGTTCGCGGCGCTGAACGTGAACCTCGGAATGGCGGAATGGCTCGCCGTGATCATCGCGGTGATCGGCGGTGCGGCGGCCGGGGGATTCCAGGGGTTCGTCTTCACCAAGATCGGCGTACCCGCGTTCGTCGTGACCCTCGCGGGCCTGCTGGCCTGGAACGGCCTGATGCTCTACCTGCTGGGGCCGGAGAGCTCCATCGCCTTCAGCGAGGACGGACTGGTCTCCATGCTGACCAGCCGCTACTTCAGCGCCGTCGTCTTCACCTACGGCCTGGCGGCCCTCGGCACCGCCGCGTACCTCGTCGTCTCCTACGACGACCGCAGGCGGCGCGGCGCCGCCGGGATGCCGTACCGGCCGGTGGGCGAGATCTGGGCGCGTACGGCTCTCCTCGCGGTGGTCGCGTTCACCGCCGTCTACGTGCTGGGCCGGTTCGAGGGCCTGCCGCTCGCGCTCCTGATCTTCCTCGGCGCCATCGTCGCCTCCGACCTCTTTCTGCGCCGCACGCCCTACGGCCGTCAGGTCCTCGCACTCGGCGGCGGCGTGGAGGCGGCCCGGCGGTCCGGCGTCCGTGTGTCGCGCGTGCGGATCTCGGTGTTCCTGGTGTCGGGGACCCTGGCCGCGGTCGGCGGCCTGTTCGTCGCGTCGCGGCTCTCCTCGGCGACCACGGTCCCGGGCTCCGGCATGCTGCTGATCAACGCCATCGCCGCCGCCGTCATCGGCGGCACCAGCCTGTTCGGCGGACGGGGCTCGACCTGGTCGGCGCTGCTGGGGGTGCTCATCATCCAGTCGATCGCCTCGGGCATGGCGCTGCTGGGAGTCGAACCCGCGGTCCAGTTCATGATCACCGGTGGAGTGCTGCTCACCGCGGTGGTCTTCGACTCGTTGGCGCGACGCGCGGCGGAGTCACGCGGTCGGGCCTGAGGGAGGCCGGGCCTGAGAGCGAGGCCGGACCTGAGAGCGAGGTCGGGCCTGAGAGCGAGGTCGGGCCTGAGAGCGAGGTCGGGCCTGAGGAAGGCCGGACCTGAGAACGAGGCCGGACCTGAGGAAGGCCTGACCTGAGAGCGAGGCCGGACCTGAGAACGAGGTCGGGCCCGAGGAAGGCCTGACCTGAGAGCGAGGCCGGACCTGAGAACGAGGTCGGGCCCGAGGAAGGCCTGACCTGAGAGCGAGGTCGGCCTGAGGGAGGCCCGGTCGGCCACCCGGCCGGGGCGGTGGCGACGGCGGCGTGCCGGATGAGCGCGGCAGGGCTCGCTCGTACGCCCCGTTCCCCCGTCCCTCGTGCGGGGGCGCGGGCGTGGGCCCGCACAGTCGTCGTCCCGCTGCCAGACTGGTCGAGAGGAGAGGGCTCCGGCCACCGCGACCCGCACGGGTCGGGCGAGAGCGAGGCGAAGAGGTCCATGGACCGTAGGGGCGTCACATCCGGAGGCACTGCGTCGGGACGCGTACCGGAGGACTTCGCGGTCGTCGTCGACGCCGGTGGGACGATCATGGTGTGGAGCGCCGGAGCCGAGCGGCTGCTGGGATACGAACCCGCCGAGATCGTGGGCCGGCCGGCCGCCGGCCTGCTCGCCGCCCGCCTGCCCGAGTCCACGCGGCGGAACGTGGCCGACGGCCACCGGGCGGTCAGTGAGGTGGCGCTGCGGGACCGGGGCGGAGACCGGATCGTGGTGCGGCTGCAGGGAACGCCGTTGGCGGACGCGGGCGGCGGTCGGCCCTGGCTCGTGACGGGAGTCGCACCGATCAGCGGGGCCGGGCTGGCCGGGCCGGGGACGGAGGCCCTGTGGGACCTCACGCTCGCGCAGCTCCCCGTGCCGGTGGCGGTCTACGACCGCGAGGCCCGGCTGGTGGCCGCCAACGCGGTCATGGCGCAGGTGATGGGAATGACGATGGACATGACCATGACGGAGATGCGGGGCCGGACCCTGTGGGAGATCCAGCCCACCCCGCCCTTCGACGAGTACGAGCGCCTCCAGCGAGAGGCCCTGCGCACCGGGGAGACGCTGTTCCACGAGGACCACGGCAAGGCTCCCGGTGAGACCCGGGAGCACGCCTGGTCGATGTTCGTCTCACCGTTGAAGGACGAGACCGGCACGGTCCAGGGGGTGTCCGCCGCCGCCTTCGACACCACGGAGCAGTACTGGGCCCGCAGGCGCCTCGTGGTCCTCAACGACGCCGGTGTGCGCATCGGCAGCACCCTGGACGTGATCAGGACGGCCGAGGAGCTGGCCGAGGTGGCCGTGACCGGGTTCGCGGACTTCGTCACGGTGGATCTGCTGGAGTCCGTGGCCCTGGGTGACGAACCGGCACCGGTACCGCCGGGCGAGCCCGTCACCGTACGCCGCACGGCACAGCGGTCGGTGCTCGAGGGCGTTCCCGAGTCGGTGGTCGCCTCGGGTGAGACGACCGTCTACCCGGTGGGGACACCGCCGATGCAGTCGCTGATAGTCGGCCGGGGCACCCGGCACACACCGGGAGAGCCGGGGATGCAGGAGTGGATCAGGTCCTCCGAGGCCCGCGCCAGGACCGTGACCGAGTACATGATCCACTCGGTGATGCTGGTGCCGCTGCGCGCCCGCGGGGTGACCCTGGGCCTGGCGCACTTCCTGCGGCACCGGACAACGGAGTCCTTCAGCGACGACGACCTGCTGCTCGCGGAGGAGATCGTCGCCCGAGCGGCGGTGAGTGTGGACAACGCCCGCCGCTACACCCATGAACGCCGGACGGCGCTGGCGCTCCAGCGCAGCCTCCTGCCCGACCGGCCGCGGGATCTGGCGGCGGTGGAGGTGGCCCACCGCCATCTGCCGGCCGGTTCCGGCGCGGACGTGGGCGGGGACTGGTTCGACGTGATCCCGCTGTCCGGCGCCCGGGTCGCCCTGGTCGTGGGCGACGTGGTGGGCCACGGCATCCACGCGTCGGCCACGATAGGCCGCCTGCGGACCGCCGTACGGACTCTCGCCGACGTCGACCTGGCCCCCGACGAACTGCTCACCCAGCTGGACGACCTCGTCATCAGGCTCGACCGGGAGGAGGGGCCCCAGGCCCGCGGGCGCTCGCGGGACGCGTCGGGGGAGGTCGGGGCCACCTGCGTGTACGCCGTGTACGACCCCGTCTCCCGGCACTGCACCATCGCCCGCGCCGGACATCCGCCGCCCGCCGTGGTGACCCCCGACGGCGGCGTACGGTTCCTGGATCTGCCGGCCGGGCCACCGCTCGGCCTCGGCGGCCTGCCGTTCGAGGCCGTCGAGGTGGAGTTGGACGAGGACAGCCTGCTCGCCTTCTACACCGACGGCCTTCTCGAGGCGGCCGACCGTGACGTCGACGCCGGTCTCGCCCTGCTGCGCCAGGCGTTGAGCGGCCCGGCCGCACCGCTGGAGGACACCTGCGACCAGGTGCTGCGTACGGTGCTGAGCGACCGTCCCGGCGACGACATCGTGCTGATGCTGGCTCGCACCGCCGCGTTCGACGCCGGAAAGGTACGCACCTGGCAGCTGCCGCGGGACCCGGCGGCCGTGGCCGGGGCCCGCAAGGAGGCGGGTGAACAACTGGCCGCCTGGGGGCTGACGGAGGCGGCGTTCGCCACCGAACTGATCGTCAGCGAGTTGGTCACCAACGCCGTCCGGTACGGCGACGACCCCGTCGTGCTGCGGCTCATCCGCGACGCGACGCTCATCTGCGAGGTCTCCGACGGCAGCGGCACCGCCCCGCACCTGCGGCGGGCCCGCGTCTTCGACGAGGGCGGGCGCGGGCTGATGCTCGTCGCCCGGATCGCCGAGCGCTGGGGCACCCGCCAGACTCCCACTGGAAAGACCATCTGGGCGGAACAGGAACTGCCCACCGGGACACTCCCCGCCCCGTCCTGACGGTCAGCCGGTACGAGCGTGCCAGGTGACGAGCGTGCCAGGTGACGAGGGCGTCAGGTGTCGAGGGCGTCAGGTGTCGAACTCGTGGCCGCGGGTCTCCGGAAGGGCCAGCAGGCACAGCAGGCTCAGCAGGCAGAGGCCGCCGGTGTAGAAGCCCAGGACGAGCGGGGACTCCCACCGGCTGTTCAGCCAGGTGGCGACGAGCGGGGCGAAGCCGCCGCCGAGCGTGTTGGCGAGGATGAAGGCCGCGGAGGCACCGGTGTAGCGCAGCCGGGCGGGGAACAGCTCGGGGAGGAAGGCCGCCACCGGGGAGAACATCAGCGCGAGCAGCATGAGTCCGACCGTGTAGGCGCCGGTGATCACCCAGGCGTCGCGCGAACTCAGGGAGGCGTACATGGGCACCGCCCACAGCACGCAGCCGACGGCTCCGGCCAGCATCACCGGGCGTCGGCCGATCCGGTCGGACAGCCTGGCGACCGGGAGGGTGATGGCGATTCCGGCCGCCGCGCCGACGCCTGCGGCGGTCAGCATCGTGTTCTGGGGGATGCCGAGTTCCTTCGGCCCGTACGAGATGCTGTAGACGATCGTCAGGTAGTAGACGGCCGAGCCGCCGATCGCCGCGCCGGTGCCGAGCAGCACTCGGCCGGGATACCGCTTGAGCAGCGCGCCCAGCGGGAAGCGGGACTCCGCTGCCGACATCGGCGCCTGTGCCGTACGGCGGGCCGCGGAGCTGAACACCGGTGACTCGGAGACCCTCACCCGCACCCACAGGCCGATCACCACGAGCACGGTGCTGAGCAGGAACGGGATCCGCCAGGCCCATTCGACGAAGCCGTCCCGGCCCACGATGTTCAGGGTGGGCAGGATGACCGCGGTGGACAGCAGGAAGCCGAGCGAGGGGCCGGCCTGCGGGATGGACGCGTACAGCGCGCGGCGTCCGGGCGGCGCGTGCTCCGCGGCGAGCAGCACCGCCCCGCCCCACTCACCGCCCATGCTGACGCCCTGCAGCAGACGGAGCGTCACCAGCAGTACGGGAGCGAGGAGTCCGGCGGTCTCGTACGTGGGCAGCAGTCCGACGCCGATCGTGGCCACGCCCATCAGCAGGAGCGAGCCGACCAGGGCCTGTCTGCGGCCCAGCCGGTCACCGATCGTCCCGAACAGGACGACACCGAGGGGACGGGACAGGAAGGCCGCGGCGAACGTGAGGAACGCGGCCAGGGAAGAGACGGTGGCGTTGCCGGAGGGGAAGAAGGCGGGGCCGAGGACGAGCGCGGAGGCGGTGCCGTACACGGCGAAGTCGTAGTACTCGATCGTGGTGCCGACCAGGCTCGCGACGGCGACCCGAGGGGCCTCGGTCTTCGCGGTGGCCTTCGTGGCGGTCTCCGTTGTCCGCGGTGGGGGCGCGGCCGGTCTGGGGCCGACGGTCTCGGGAACGGTGTCGGACGGTAATTCGGGCATGGGGGGTCACTTTCCGGTATGCCCGGAGCGAGGGAATGGTCCGGGTCCAGGCGGGGAGGGGGAAGGACTCACGTGCAAGACGAACCGGAACGCCTGTCACCCTAGGCCCGGAAATTCAATTTCGACAAGGACGTCCGACGAGAATTCGCTCCGTCCGAATTACCGAACGAGACCGCGAGAACCGGCGGAAGAACCAGGCGGAAGAACCGGGCGGAAAAATAATCAACTCGCACATCAACCCACGAACAGTACCCATGGGCGCAGTCAACCCCGTCATACCTGTCGAATCACTGTCAATATAGATGTCTGACTCCGCATAAAAATTCACGTGGGGTCACGCCTTGCCAACCGGCAGTCACGCGGGAATGCTCATGGCGGCTGAGATTGAAAGTTCTACAACCATCGATTTTCGGACACGGAGAATCGCAACAGGATGTCGCGGTTCGGCTTTCTTAAATGCGGCCCCCGGGCTGGGAAGGCTCATTACCCATGCTGAAAACCGGCAAGCTATTACGCTTGAGAAGACTTTCGCTGGCGGGTGACGACCGACATCTGCTCGTGCCACTCGACCACAGCGTTTCGGACGGCCCGATCGTCCCCGCCGACAAGTGGGACGACCTGCTGCGAGCACTGGTGGCCGGCGGCGCCGACGGGATCATCGTCCACAAGGGACGTGCCCGTGCCTTCGCGCCGGACATCCTCAGAAGCTGCGCGCTGGTGGTGCACCTGAGCGCCAGTACCGCCCGCTCCGCCGACGTCAACGCCAAGGTGCTGGTCGCCGACGTCGAGGAGGCCCTGCGGCTCGGCGCGGACGCGGTGAGCGTCCATGTGAACATCGGCTCGGACACCGAGGCGCAGCAGCTGGCCGATCTGGGGGCGGTGGCCCGTTCCTGCGACGCGTGGGGCATGCCGTTGATCGCGATGGTCTACCCCCGCGGCCCCCGGATCGAGGACCCGCGCGACCCCGCCCTTCTCGCGCACCTGGCCAACGTCGCCGCGGACCTGGGCGCGGACATGGTGAAGACCTCCGTCGCCCTGCCGCTCGAACGGATGGCCGAGGTGGTGGCGGGCAGCCCCATTCCCGTCCTGGCGGCCGGCGGTCCCCCGGACGGCTCCGACCTCGTCGAGTACGGCACCGCCGTGATGGCCACCGGCTGCCGGGGCCTGGCCATCGGCCGCCGGATCTTCTCGGCCCCCTCGCCCGCCTCGCTGGTGTCCCGGCTCTCCGCGGTCGTGCACGGCGGCGGCGACAGCATTCCGCATGACATGGACATGACTCAATCCGAATATTCGACGATCGTGGCAGGAGTGGCAGGAGTCGCATGAGGTTCGCATGGATCGATCTCCGTGAAGTCCCCCGTCCGCAGCTCCAGGCAGTGGTGGACGCGGCCGTTCACGCCCGGATGGCCGGAGTGGTGGCCGCCGACGCCGAACTGCTCGGGACCCTCCCCCCTACCGTCACCCGGGTGCTCGTCTCCGAGGGCGGTCCGGTCCCGGCCGCCGCGAAGAAGCCCGGCGAGAAGTCCGGTGACAGGGGGGTGAAGGGTGGCGACGGTGCCAAGGAGGCCAACTCCCCTACTGGGAAAGGCAGTTTCCCGCTCGTCACCGGATTCGACGTCCTCCTCCGGAAGTTCGGGACCCAGGAAGAGCTGGACGCCCTCGCCGCCGGCCACCGCGCCGCCGACCGCGCCCCCGTCGCGGGCACCATCGACGTACGGGACGACCGCACCCTGCAACTGTCGTGCGCGGGCGCCCTGGTGCTGCCGTACACCGTCATCCGGTTCGCCGACCCGACCAAGATCCCGCTGGAGATCGTGCTCGCCGCGGCCGAGTCCGCCGACGGCAAGCTGGTGACCGTCGTCGACGGACTGGAAGAGGCGGCGATCGTCTTCGACGTCCTTGAACGCGGCTCGGACGGCATCCTGTTCACTCCCCGCAGTGCCGACGAGGTGTTCGCGCTGGCACGGCTGCTGGAGGCCACCACGCCCCAGTTGGAGCTGTCCACGCTGACCGTGGAGAGCATCCGGCACGTCGGGCTCGGCGACCGGGTCTGCGTGGACACCTGCTCGCACTTCGAGGAGGACGAGGGCATCCTCGTCGGCTCGTACTCCTCCGGGTTCGTGCTGTGCTGCAGCGAGACGCATCCGCTGCCGTACATGCCGACCAGGCCGTTCCGGGTCAACGCCGGCGCCCTGCACTCGTACACCCTCGGGCCGGACAACCGCACCAACTACCTGAGCGAGGTGGGCTCCGGCAGCGCCCTGCTGGCGGTCGGCGCCGACGGCCGCACCCGGCGGGTCGTGGTCGGCCGCGCCAAGCTGGAGTCCCGGCCGCTGCTGGAGATCCGTACCCACGCCGAGGACGGGCGGCTGGTCAGTCTGACCGTGCAGGACGACTGGCACGTACGGGTGCTCGGCCCGGGCGGGAAGGTCCTCAACGTCACCGAACTGCGGACCGGTGACGAGTTGCTCGGCTACCTGGCCGCGGACAAGCGCCATGTCGGGCTGCCCATCGGCGAGTTCTGCAAGGAGGTCTGATGGGCGGCCTGTTGGACGGCCTGCGGGACGATCTGTCCGGTGGCCGGGCGGGCGACGGGATGAGCTCCCTGGTCAAGGCGCTGTTCGACGCGCGCGACGACGGTCTGCCGTATCTGACGCACCAGCAGGAGACTGTCACGCGGGCGGAGTTACGGGAACGGGTGAGCAAGCAGGCCGCGGTCTTCGCCGGGTACGGTATCGGCCCCGGCAGCACCGTGGGCCTGCGGACACCGCCCAGTTTCACCCAGCTCGAGGTACTGCTCGCGCTGTGGCGGCTCGGCGCCCAGGTGCTGCTCTTCGACTTCCGGCTCAAACCGCCCGAGGTGGCGGCGCTCTGCGCGTCCTGCCGGCCGCAGTTCATGGTCGGCGCCGGTTCCAACGTCCGGGCGGCGTTCGGTTTCCGGTCCGAGTACGAGGTCGTCACCGAGTGCCGCAGAGCCGGCCGGCAGGCCACCACCGGGCACCGGCTGGTCCAGTTCAGCTCGGGCTCCACCGGGCGGCCGAAGGTGATCGGCAGGACCGCCCGGTCGCTCGCCGCCGAGGTGGACCGGTTCGCCCGGATCCCCGGTATGCCGGGCGAGGGCGACCGGCTGCTGCTGCTCAGCTCGACGGCGCACAGCTTCGGTCTGATCGGCGGGCTGCTGCACTCCCTCGCCGCCGGTGCCCGCGTGGTCTTCGCGCCCCGGGCCCTGGCCCGCGACATCCTGCGCACCGCGGTGGAGCACCGGATCACCGCCCTGTTCGGGGTGCCGACGCACTACGAACTGCTCGCCGCGGCCACCGAATCCGCCGCGCTGCCCGAGCTGCGGGTCGCGGTGTCGGGCGGCGAGATCATGCCCCCGCGGGCCGCGGCACAGTTCGCCGAGCGGTACGGCGTCGCGGTCGGCGAGGCGTACGGGACCACGGAGACCGGCATCGTCGCGATCGACGTCGGCGGCGCGCTGCGGCCGTCGGTCGGCCGGGCCGCGCCGGGTGTGGTGGTCCGCGAGCGGCGGGGCGAACTGGACGTCGCCCTCGACGAGTCGCCATATCTCTTCGACTCGGGAGGCGCCCAGTACGCGGACGGCTGGCTGCACACCCGGGACCGGGCCACGGTGGCGGACACCGGGCTGGTCCTGGTGCACGGACGCGCGGACTCCCTCGTCGTGATCGGCGGCCTCAAGGTGGACCTCACCGAGGTGGAGAACGTCCTGCGTGAGCACCCTGCGGTCGAGCAGGCGGTGCTGGTGCACGAGGACGTGACCGAGGCGTACGTCGCCCTGGCCGCCGGCGTCGAACGCCCGTCGGATCAGGAGCTGCTGCGCTGGTGCAGGGAGCGGCTGGCCGACTACAAGGTGCCCCGGGTCGTACGGCTGCTGGAGTCCCTGCCGCGTACCTCCAACGGGAAGCTGGTGCGCCAGGCGGCCACGCTCCAGGCAGCCACGCTCCATGCGGCCGTGACGGGTGACACGTAGCCCGGCCGAGGCTGTCCGCAATCCTTCCCGAACATTTTCGCCACCTCTCACACGGAGATCTTGATCATGAGCACGTCACTCTTGGAAGACGAGATCCGCGAGTTCGTCCTGACCGCGGTCATCGACGAGATGAACATCCTGATGAGCCGCGACGGCATCACGGACGACAGTCCGGTGACCGTCGGCGGGCTGGATGTGGACTCACTGAGCCTGATCGAGCTCACGCTGCGGCTGGAGTCGCGGTTCGGCGTGGAGATCCCGGACACCGACATCGAGCCCCTGGCCACCCTGACTCTCGGCGGGCTCGTCGCCGAGGTCGTCCGACGCGGTGCGAAGGCATGAGCGCGAGAACCACGGCGAGCGACGCGGACCCCGCGCTGCGCCCCGTCACCACCGACACCGTCCGGGAGCTGCTGTCGGACCGCAAGATCTTCCCAGGGCTGCCCGACGACCTCGGCGAGGACGCCGAACTGGTGCTGGACTCCCTGGGGTTGGTGTGGCTGCTGCACGTGGTGGAGGAGCGCTACGGCCTGATCGTGGAGCCCACCGACGAGGACATCGCCGGGCTGACCTCGCTCCGGCGGCTCACCCGATATCTGCGCACGGCCCAGACGAACCCGCCGGACCGTGCGGAGGGGGCGGGACCGGCGCGACAGGCCGGAGCGACCGGAGCGACCGGAGAGGGGCGGCCGGGATGAGCGGTGAGGTGACGGTGACCGGATTCGGCGTACGCACCGCGTTCGGCACGGGCGCCGAGGCCCTCCGGCGCGGAGTCTTCGCGGGAGTCCCCGCGTTCGAGCCCACCACCCGGTTCGACACCGGCCCGTACCGTACGCCCGTGGCGGCCGCCGCCCCCGACGGACCCGACGCGGTCGAGGACTGGGCGCTGCGGCACGCTCTCGGCCGGTGCGGAGCGGATGCGTTGGGCATGGCCGGGCTCGGGGCGGGTGCGGAGGCGGCGGTGCTGCTGGGGGTCGCCGGTGATCATCGCAGCGTCACGCGGTACTGGGCCTCTCGCGCCCACGCGGCGGAGCCGCACTTGTCACAGCCCCGCATCCCTGAAGGGGCGCTCCACCGCGGCGAGTTCGACCGATCCCGCTCGGGCACCGCGAACGTACCGCTGCACGTGCCCGGGCCCCGGCCGGACGCGGGCCACGCCGCGGAGCGGGTCGCCGACGCGGTGCCCGCTCAGCTCACCGAACTGCTGGCCGACGGCCTGGGGCTGACCGGGCCCCGGCTCACCTTCACCAATGCCTGCGTCGCCTCCGCCGCCGCGATCATTCACGCCTGCCGGCTGATCTCCTCCGGGCGGATCGACACCGCCGTCTGTGCGGGCGGATACCTGGTGGAGGAGGAGACCTTCGGGAAGTTCGACTCCGGCCGGGCGCTGTCCCGCGACGGCATGGTGCGCCCGTTCAGCGCCGACCGCAGTGGTCTCCTGCTGGGCGACGGGGTGGCGGCCGTCGTGCTGGAGTCCACCGAGCACGCGCGGCGCCGCGGTGCCCGGCCGCTGGCGACCGTGGTGGGCTGGGGCGCGGCGACGGACGCCCACCACATCGCCCAGCCGCACCCGGAAGGTGTCGGGCTGGCCCGCGCGACACGGCAGGCCCTGCGGCTCGCCGGCGACCCGGACGGGGTGACACTCGGCTACGTCAACGCCCACGGCACAGGCACGAAGTACAACGACGGGGCCGAGACCCGTGGCCTGCGGGCCGCGTTCCCGGAGCGTGCCGAGTCGATCCCGGTCAGCTCCACCAAGAGCACCACCGGCCACCTCCTGGAGGCGGCGGGCGTCGTCGAGTTCGTGATCACGATGCTGGCTCTGCTGGACGGCGTACTGCCGCCGACCGCCGGATTCGGCCGGCCCGACCCGGAGTGCGACCTCGACTACGTACCGAACCGGCCCCGTCCTGCCGATCCGCGGCGGGCTCTCACCGTCAACGCGGCCTTCGGGGGCGCCAACACCGCACTCGTCCTGGAGCGGCCATGACCACGACCGACAAGACGGTCCCGCGCTCCCCCCTCGGCATCCTCGCCACCGCCACCGCCACCCACGACACCGGGCGGGACGACGACATCGCGCTGCCGAAACTGCCCGGCTTCGTGGAGTCGGCCTTCAGTCCGCTGGCCTACGAGGTCAGCGGGCGGTGCCTGACCGAGCGGCCCGGGGACGGCTCCCGTACCGCCGTCGCGCTGGCGAGCCTGATGGGTGACACCACCACCGCGGACCTGGCCAGCCGGCGGGTGGTGTCCGGCCGGGTCCACAACCCGCTGCTGTTCATGCAAGCCACCGCCAACTCCGTACTGGGGCACACGAGTCGCGAGTTCTCAATCACCGGGCAGATGTTCAGTCTCTCCACCCTCGACGACCCGGTGACCGAACTGCTGGCCATGGCGGATCTCCTGCTGGAGGACCCGGACCTGGACCGGGTCCTGGTGGTGGGCGTGGAACTGGGCGGCGGCGATCGCGTGGCCGCCGTACACCACGAACTGGCCGCGCACAGCGGGCGTCCGCTCCCGGCACTCCCGGCACTCCCCGCGTCCGCCGGTCTCGCGGCGGCGGTGCTGCTCGGCCGTCCCGGCGCGGGGGCACCGGTGTCGGTCCGGTCGGCCGAGACGACGTACGACACCGGCGAGGCACGACAACTCGGAGGAATCCAGGGACTGTTCGAGCTGGCCGCCGCCCACCGGCGGCTGCGGCGGGACGGCGGCAGCCACCTCCTGGTGACGGCACCGGACGCGCCCGCATTCATCCTCACCGCCGCCACCGAAACCGCGTCAACCGAAGCCACGTCCACCGAAGCCACGTCCACCGAAGCGGGAAACGAGACGGAGACCCATGCTCATCAGTAGGCAGGAGCGGGCGCGGATCTGCTCCGACCCCGAACTGGGCGCCGGCAACGTCCTGGAGCGCCTGACGGCATACGGCCGTCCACTCGACGAAGTCGTGCTGCGGACGGACGGCAACTGGCGCGCGCCCGACGGAAGTTGCCCCGAGGCGCTGACCCTCGGGCAGCTGCACGAGGTCGTCGGGACCTACGCGGGCTGGTACGCCGCCCAGGGTGTGCGCCCCCGCGACCCCGTCGCCCTCCACTCCTTCTCCAGCACCGAGTTCGCGGTGAACTTCCTCGCGCTGACGTCCCTCGGCGCGATCCCCTCGTTCGTCAACGGCAACCTGCCGCCCGACATCGCCCGGGAGTACGTACGCCGGCAGGGCGCCGTAGGTGCCTTCACGGACCGGGAGCATCACACCGTCCTGTCGGCGGCCCCGGAGCTCGGCTTCCGCGCGACCGCCGCCGACATCCACCCCGAGCACCGCGCGTCGCTCCCGCCCTCCCACCCGTACCGGCACGACCCCACCGACCCGGTGCTCATCTCGCACTCGTCCGGAACCACCGGGATGCCCAAGGGAGTTCCGCACACCCACCGCACCCTGATGTACGCGCAGACGCACCGGCTGCGCTACTCCACCGGCACCGACATGGAACGCACCCTGGTCGCACTGCCCGGCGCGCACAACGCGATGGTGGCCACGCTGCTGTACTGCCTCCTGCTGCGCACCGACATCAAACTGCTCTCCAGCCAGCGCGGCACCGACGTACTGGACGCCATCGAGGAGTTCAGGCCCACCACCGTGCTGGCCTTCGCCGGGACCTTCGGCGAGATGGCCGCCGAGGACCTGACGACGCGTGATCTGTCCAGTGTGCAGGTGTGGTTCAACACCGGGGACGCGGCACACGAGGCGCACATCCGGGCCCTGGTGGAGCACGGCAGCCATCAGACGATCGGAAAGGACCTGCGCCGCACACGGGTCGACGGCTCGGTCTTCGTGGACGGGCTCGGCTCGTCGGAGGCCGGCTATTCGGTCTTCCACAACCGGCACACCAAGGACACCTCCGCCTACTCACGCTGCGTCGGCAAGCCGATCAGCTTCGCCGAGGCCGCCGTGCTCGCGGAGGACGGCACCCCGCTGCCGCCCGGGCGGATCGGCCGCCTCGGCCTCAAGTCGCCCACCCTCACGCCCGGTTACTGGAACGACTCGCTGACCTGGAACCGGACGCGGCTGGGCGGCTACTGGCTCACCGGGGACCTCGCCCACCAGGACGAGGACGGCAACTTCTACCACCTCGACCGGGCACCGGACGCCATCCGCACCCGCGCCGGCATCGTCTTCAGCACCCGGACCGAGGAACTGCTGCTGCGGGAGCTGCCCGAGCTGGCCGACTGCACGGTCGTCGGGGCGGCCCCCGAGGACGTACGGGCCGACTGGGACGGCGACGGCGAGGCCGAGGCGTACGCACTGCTCCAACTCGCGGACGAGCGGAGCGATGACGGTGCGTGGACCGACGACGGTGCGTCGACCGACGGCGGCACGTCGACCGACGACGGTGCGTGGACCGACGACGGTGCGTGGACCGAGCGGGTCAACGCCGTCCTCACAGCCGCCGGGTTTCCCCCGGTCGCCCGCGCCCTGCGGATGAAGCCCGACGACGTGGCCAAGGGGGCCACCGGCAAGGTCCTGAAACGAGTGATGCGCGACCGGTTCGCCGCCAGGGGGCAGGTGTGAGCGCCGACGAGATCAACCACCGCGCCCAGACCGTGGAGGCGTACCGGCTGTGGTGGCAGCACGACGCCCACTGGTACCAAGGGGTGGCCGCTCGGTTCGGGCAGCAGGTCGCGAACGAGATCAACGCCGAGGCGCTGCGCAAGGTCGCCCTGCACGTCGGGCAGCGCGTCGCCCGCCGGTCCGGCCCGCTCCCCGACAGCGGGGACGGCCGCAAGGACCTGGAGGAACTGCGCCGCCGCTACGACGAGTGCGGTGACCGGATGTTCCCGCCGGAACTGCGCAACGCCTCCACCGAGGTGGCGGACGACGACCTGATCGTGCTCACACTGCGGCGGAACTTCGCCATCACCATGGTGCGGATGGCCGGTTCGCTGGAGGGCTATCAGTGCCCGTGCACCGCCATCCACGCCGGTTGGTCCGAGGGACTCGGCGTGACCCTGACGGAGAACCGGGCCGAGAGCTGTCTGCGCGACGGCGACACGGCGTGCCGCCTGCTGATGCGGCTGCGGTCGCCCGCCCCTCTTACCCACGGTACGGAGGACTGATCCGTGCGGGTACTTGTCGCCGGGGCCACCGGAGTTGTCGGACATCCGCTGGTGGGTGCGCTGCGGGCGCGGGGTCACCAGGTGAGCGCGCTGGTACGGGAGGAGTCCCAGGCCCGGGCCCCCGAGGCGGACGCCGTCGTGGTCGCCGACGCCCTCGACCGGGAGAGCCTGCTGGCGGCGGTGTCGGCCGCCCGGCCCGAGGTGGTCGTCCATCAGATGTCGGCGCTGCGGCGGCTGCGCGACGACCCGCCGGGAGCCTTCGCGCGGACCGCGCGGCTGCGCACCGAGGGCACCGCCCACCTGGTCGCGGCGGCGCGCGGCGCGGCGGGCGACCGGGCCCGTACGGCGCTGGGCTGGAAGCCGCTGCGGCCGAGCTGGCGCGACGGGCTGGGCCAGGAATGACGGGGCCCGGTGACACCGACGGGGCCGTTCGGCCGGGCGCGCTGTCAACGCACACGGTCGCGTCCCGGGCGACCTCCACCCGCGACACGGTCGCATCCCAGATGCCCGCCACCGGCGACACGGTCACATGCCCGGCGACCTCCACGTGCGACACGGACACACGCCCGGTGACCACAACCGGCGACACGGACACACGCCCGATAACCACCACCGCCGACACGGACACCACACCCGACGGAGGCCCCCGATGAGCACGGCAAGCCGGGCGGAAGAGGGAGAGAAGGCCCCCGCCCCGTCCCGGTCGTGGGCTGTTCTCCTGGTCGTGGTCTGCGCGCAGATGCTGATCTGGCTGGACACGTCGATCCTCAACGTCGCCGTCACCACCCTGGCCGACCCGGCCGAGGGGCTGGGCGCGACCCCCGCCGAGTTGGAGTGGGTGGCGAGCGCCTACACCCTGGTCTTCGCCGGCGCCCTCTTCGCGGGCGGCGCGCTGGCCGACCGGTTCGGTCCCCGGACCACGCTCCTCGCCGGCCTGGCGCTGTTCGGCGCCGCCTCCGCCGCCGGGGCGTTCGCGGTGAACCCGGCCTGGCTCATCGTGGCGCGCGCCTTCATGGGCGCGGGCAGTGCGCTGCTGATGCCGGCGACCCTGTCGGTCATCGTGCAGAGCACCCCGGAGGACAAACGCACCCGGGCGATCGCGATCTGGAGCTCGTCCAGCGGTCTGGGCGTGGCCGTCGGCCCGGTCGTGGGCGGGGCACTGCTCGGCAGCTTCTGGTGGGGTTCGGTGTTCCTGGTCAACGTGCCGATCGTCGCCCTGTGCCTGGCCGGAGTGGCGACCGTCGTACCCGGGCTGAGGAGTCCCCGGCGCAGGCCGCTCGACCTTCCGGGCCTGGCTCTGTCGGTGCTCGGCCTCGGCGGCGTGGTCTACGGGATCATCGAACTCGGCAACGGACAGGACTGGTACGGGCCGCACGTCCTGCTGCCCCTCGTCCTCGGCGGCGCCCTGCTCACCGCCTTCGTGGCCGGTCAGCGCAGGTCCCCGGCGCCCAGTCTGGATCTGCGGCTTTTCCGGCAGCCCGGGTTCACGGCCGGGAGTGTGGTGCTGCTGATCGCGTTCATGGCGCTGGCCGGGCACCTGTTCTACGCGGCCTTCTATCTCCAGGGGCCGCGTGGGCTCTCCCCCGCCGACGCCGGAACCGTGATGATCTCCGCCGCGGTCGGCATCGTCCTCGGCAGTCAGGTGTCCCCGGCGCTGAGCAGGCTGCTGACGGCACGGTGGACGGTCGCGGTCGGCGTCCTGGCCACGGCGGCCACCTACGTCGCCTACGCCTGGCTCGACGGGCGGACCCCGGTCTGGGTCATCGTCGCGCTGCTGTGGATCCAGGGCTTCGGGATGGGCCTGGTCGGTACGCCGGTCACGGCCGCGATGATGAGCGGGGTGCCGCCGCGACTGGCGGGCGCCGGCTCGGCCGTCAACAGCGTCACCCGGCAGGTCGGCGGAACGCTCGGGGTGGCGATGGCCGGTTCGATCCTCTCCGGGGTGTACCGGGAGCGGATGGCGGATGCCGAACTGCCCGGCCCCGCCCAGGGGTTGTCGCCGGCCGCCGCGGAGCAGGCCCGGACCTCCGCCGAGGCGGCCCGTTCACTGGCCGGTGCACTGCGCCTGCCCGACCTGGCGACCACGGCCGACCGCGCCTTCCTCGACGCGATGTACGCCGCCACCCTCTCCATCGCCGCGCTGGCGCTCGTCGGATGCGTGGTGTCCGTCGCGGGCCTGCGCACCCGGGCGCCGCGTCCCCCGAACGCCCCGGCCGCAGAACCCAGGAGTCCACACGACAGGAGAGGGACAGCATGACGGCGCAGGCAACGGCCCGTTCGGTCCTCGTCACCGGGGGAAACAGGGGCATCGGGCTG
Organism: Streptomyces sp. NPDC050997; assembly: GCF_040660135.1. Lineage (NCBI taxonomy): Bacteria > Bacillati > Actinomycetota > Actinomycetes > Kitasatosporales > Streptomycetaceae > Streptomyces > Streptomyces sp. NPDC050997. Next base: position 439,117 of record NZ_JBFAGK010000002.1, on the reverse strand, counting down.
GCCATAGCCCGCCACTTCGCGGCGGCCGGTGACCGGGTCGCGGTGACCTACCGAGGTGAGGAGCCGCCCGTGTCCGCGGGATTCCTCGCCGTACGCTGCGATGTGACGGACAGTCAACAGGTGGACCGGGCCTTCAAGGAGGCCGAGGCGGCGCACGGTCCGGTCACCGTCCTGGTGGCGAACGCGGGCGCCGCCAACGACCGCCTGCTGGTGCGGATGAGCGAGGCGGACTTCACCTCCGTCCTCGACACCAACCTCACGGGGGCCTTCCGGGTCGCCAAACGAGCGATGCGCGGGATGCTCGGAGAAGGCCACGGCCGTATCGTCCTGATCTCCTCCACGGCGGCCCTGCACGGCTCCCCCGGGCAGACCAACTACGCGGCGGCGAAGGCCGGACTGGTCGGTTTCGCACGGTCACTGACCCGCGAACTCGGCCCCCGGGACATCACCTGCAACGTGGTGGCGCCCGGTCTGACCGAGTCGGACATGAGCCGTGCGCTCACCGCCCAGCAGCGCCAGGATCTGCTGCGGCAGACCCCTGCCGGACGTCTGGCCCGCCCCGAGGAGGTCGCCGACGCGGTCGCGTTCCTGGCCGACGCCGGCTATGTGCGCGGTGCCGTGATCCCGGTCGACGGAGGCGCCGGGCTGGGGCACTGAGGCCGTACCGGGCACACGGGACGTGGCGTGCGGGTCAGCCGATCTTGTCCGTGAAGCCCGCCGACAGGTACGTCTGGTGGGTGGCCTTTCCCTTGCTGGGGCCGGCGGTCCACGTGAAGGTGTACTCCAGGATCGCGCTCGTCTTCGGGTCGACGATCACCCGGCCGACGCTCTTGGCCTCCGCGAACTCCACGGCCGTCCCACGGCGCCCGGTGCTGTCCTTGACGGTGCCGAGCAGTTTGACGCCCTTCAGTCCCGCCATCGCCCTGAACAAACCCGCCCGCAGTTTCGGGCTCGCGGGGGAATCACCGAGCAGGGTGGCCGCCTGGTCGAAGGGGGAGATGCTCTTGGGCCGCGGCGGAGTCTGCAGCAGTTGGAGCAGCTTCGCCGGATCCGTGGTCAGCTGGTCCAGGCTCTTCCAGTCGAGGTCCTTCGGCCCGAACTGCCAGTCGGGCCGCTGCCCCTTCTTGTAGGCCTTGCCGTCCTTGACGACGTAGAAGTCCATGGATGCCGAGAGGTACGCGTCGCCGACGTTCGTCCGTGTCTTCCAGTACTTCCCCGAGGAGACCGACTGGGTGGCGGCCACCGTGGAGATGTCGTTCAGGAAGACGGACGCGGTGTCCGCGCTCGCCTCGCTCCGGGTGCCCGGGCCCGCGGGGGCTGTGCCGGTGTTCGCGTACGTCACCACGCCGGTCGCCACCGCGGCTGTGGTCAACAGGCCGATCAGGGCCCGGCGGCGCCCCGACAGCCGCCGGATCGGCGTCGCCACGACAGCGCCCGTGTCCGGACCGGCCCGGCCCGTGGTCCCCTCCGCGGCCACCGCCGCCTCCACCTCCGCCAGCACCCTGGCCAGGGCCCGCTCCGACGGCGGCTCGACCCGTCCCGCGGCCATCAGTTCATCGGCGCCGGGGAAGTCCAGCAGCGCCCCTCGCTCGTTCATCCCGTTCTCCTCCACGTCGTTGTTCGTACTCATGCCAGGTCTCCTGTCGCGGACAGGTTTCGTCCGGCCGGGCGGGGCGCCGCGAGCCGGTCACGCAGCCGGCCGCGGGCCCGGTGCAACCGCGAACGTGCGGTACCCGCCGGGATGCCCACGACGGCGGCGGCCTCGGCCGGGGTGAGCTGCTCCCAGCTGATCAGGAGCAGCACCTCCCGCTCCTCGACGGGCAGTTCGGCCAGCGCCCGGCGCAGTGCGGGGGCCAACGCCGCCGCGTCCAGCCGCTGGTCCACCGCCTGCCAGGGGTCGGTGACGTCCGGTCCCGCTACGACCTCTGTCCGTCCCGCCCGCCGCAGATACTGGGCGAGCACGTTGTGGGCCACCCCGAACAGCCAGCCACGGGCCGAGCCGCGTGAGGGGTCGAACGTGCGCCGCGCGGCGAACGCCTGCAACCAGGCCTCGGACAGCAGATCGTCCGCCGCGCCGGGCATGCGCCGGGCGAAGTAGCCGTGCAGGGCGGACGAGTGCGTCTCCACGAGCCGGGTGAACGCCGCCGCGTCGCCGGACGCCGACCGCGTCAACTGGGCGTCGCTGTCGCCGTGATCGTCACTGTCGCGGTAGCCGTGCCGGCCACGTCGCCGATTGCCCGGTTTATCCGGTTTATCCGGTTTCACCGAATCTCCGTCTCCGACCGCCGGACGACGGTCTCACCCTGTACTTGTCATCTGACGCGACTAGCGTTCGCGCTCCCGGCCGTACGTCCCGCCTCCATGTGGTGTCCGGCTCGCTCCGGGAGGGCTCGGCCCGTTTCACATGGCTCGCTCACTGGGCGCGGATCGCGTCGGCGGGTGGGGTGCGGAGGGCCTGGCGGGTGGGGAGTTCGATGGTGAGGAAGGCCGTGAGGGTGACCGTGAGAGCGAGGGCGGGGAGGAGCCAGGCCGGGCCGGCTGGCCAGGGGCGGCCGAGGAAGACCTGGCCCAGGAGGGCGAGGGGGAGGCCGGACAGGAGCAGGGCCGTGACGAGGGCGGTGGCGGCAGTGACCGCGGCCTCGCGGCGCATCATCGCGCGGATCTGGCGTGGTGTGGTGCCGTTGAGGCGGAGGGCGCCCATCTCGACGCCACGCTGGGCGGTGGCGGCGACGAGCTTGTTGGCGATGCTGAGCAGGAGATAGACGAGCAGGACCACGATGACGGCCAGGTTGATCCACACCTCGGGCGGGGCGTCCTTCAGGCCGCCGACGGACGTGGGATTCGTGTCCTCGACGGTCAGGCCGGGGCGGGACGCGGCCAGGGCCGTGAGGTGCTGACGGGCGGTGTCCGTGCCGTCGGTGCGGACGAGGAGGGACTGGTCGAGCCCGGTCGAGGTGTGTCCGGCCGCCAGGTCGTGGGAGAGGGCGACCGTGCCGAAGCCGAGACCACGGGCGTACACGGCGACAACCTTGGCGTCGACCCGTGCGCCGTCGCCCAGGACCAGGTTCATCCTGCTGCCCGGTTCCGCTCCGCGCGCGCGGGCGACCTCGCTGCTGACGGCGACGGTGGCGCCGGTGAGACCGCTGAGGCTGCCGTCCCGTACGTCGAGGTCGAGGACGTCCGCCGCGTCCGGAGTGAGGATCATCGCGGAGCCGGCCTCGGTCGCCGGCTCGCCGAACTCCTCGTACGTCCACACGACGGTGGTGTCACCGACGGGCACCGCCGCCCGTACGCCGGGGGTCTTCCGTACGGCGGCCAGGGTGCCGTCGGGCAGCGCGCCCAGTCCCGGCGCGCTGAGGCGCTGCTGAGCGAGGGTGCCGGCGCGGGTGTCGTTCGCGGTGGCGGCCAGCACGGTGGTCTGGGCGAAGGTGTAGGTCAGAACGAACATGACCGCCATGGCCAAAGCGCTGACGATCCCGGCGTTGCGCAGGGCGTAGGCGCGGACGTTGGACATCGCCAGCCAGGTCGGCGCGGACGCGCGGGAGCGGGTACGACGGGACGCGGCGGCTCCGACTGTCCGGACCAGGGCCGGGCCGGCCAGGGCCAGGCCGATCGCGCCGACGATGCCCGCCATGGAGGTGCCGGTGGCGCCGATGACCGTACGTGAGAAGAGCGGCAGGACCGACATGGTGAGCGCCGCGAGGATGACCAGCAGTCCGGCACGGGTACGGGCCTTCGACGGGTCGCGGGGTTCGCTGCGGGATTCCGCGACCGCCTCGGTGGCCGGCCTGCGGGAGGTGCGCCAGGCCGCGCCTCGCGCCGACAGCTGCACGGCCAGGGCCGTCAGGAGGATCGTCGCGAGGGCGGGCAACGGGCTGTAGGTGAGCGGCAGTTCGGACGGTACGACACCCCGGTCCGCCAGCAGGTCACGGAACTGCCCGGCCAGCGGATAGCCCAGCGCCACACCGGGCACCAGCGCCACGGCCGCGATGACCGTGGCCTGGGCGGCGGCAAGTCGACGGATCTGCCGCGGAGTCGCCCCGACGGCCCGCATCAGCGCCAGGTCGCGGCGCTGCCCGCCGACCGACACGGCCAGCGCGCTCGCCATCACGAACCCGGTGATCAGCAGGACGATCCCGGAGAGGGAGGAGGCGAGGAGGATCAGCAGCGAGCGGGACGCGCCCGAGCCGGGTGCGACCAGGTCCCCGCGGCCCGCGCCGGTGACCGTCACCAGCCCGGTGCCCTTCAGCTTCGTAAGCCGTGCGCGTACCTCCGCGGCGACCCGTTCCTCGGCGCCCGGTGCGGTGCGCAGGCCGATCAGGTCGACGGTTGTGGCACGCGCCCCGGCGTCGCCGCTCGCGCGACCTGACAGTCGTACGGCCGTCGTGTCGGCGAAGAGGATCCCGGCGCCCGGGGCGTCGACCACCGCCGAGACGCGGTAGCCGGCGGCGGGGCGGGCGCCCGCGACGACCTTGACCCTGTCGCCGACCCGGACCCCCGCCGCGGCGGCGGTGACGCTGTCCACGGCGACCTCGCCGGAACCGGTGGGCTCGCCGCCGTCGACCTTCGGGGCGTTCAGCAGGCCGGTCGAGGACCAGCCGTGTCCGGCGGACGCGGGGTCCTCGGTCGGTACGACCCGGCCGCGGGCGTCGACGAGGGCGGCGGGGAAGCCGATGTCGCCGACCGTGGCCTCGACCCCCGGCAGCCCGGACAGTTCGGTGACGAGGCGGGCCGGGACCCTACGGCGCTCCGGGAGCGCGATCGGCAGGTCGCCGCTCGAGTGGAACACCTGGTCGGCCGCGACCACGACATCCGCGCCGGCCAGGCGGCCGGCCGGCAGGTGGGAGCGCAGACCGGACTCGGCCAGCACTCCGGTGCCGGTGATCAGGGCGGCGCCGCCGAGGACCGCGCAGGCAACGGCGATCAGCGCGGTGATCCGGTGCCCGGCCATACGTATCGCGAGACGGAACACGGCTCTCACACCTCTCCCAACTCGACTAGACGGTGGGCCAGTTCGGGGGCGGTCGGCTTGTCGAGGGCCTCGACCACCCGGCCGTCGGCCATCACCAGCACCTGGTGGGCGCGGGCCGCCGCGGCCGGATCGTGGGTGACCATCACCACCGTCTGGTTCAGGTCGTCGACCAGATCCCGCAGCAGGTCGAGGACCTCGTGGGCGCTGCGCAGATCCAGCGCGCCGGTCGGCTCGTCGGCGAACACGACGGCCGGTTTGGCCACCAACGCCCGGACGACCGCGGCCCGTTGCTGCTGGCCGCCGGAGAGCTCCGCCGGCCGGTGGGCCAGCCGGTCGGCGAGACCGACCCGCCGCACCAGCGTCCGCACCCAGTCCTGGTCGGGGGCGCGTCCCGCCAGCCGCAGCGGCAGCGTGATGTTGTCCTCGACGCTGAGCGACGGGATCAGGTTGTACGCCTGGAACACGAACCCGACGCGTTCCCGGCGCAGTTCGGTACGGCGGGTCTCGTTCAGTCCGCCGATCTCCCGGCCGTCGATACGGATGCTCCCCGACGTCGGGGAGTCCAGCCCGGCCGCGCAGTGCATCAGCGTGCTCTTGCCGGAGCCCGAAGGCCCCATCACGGCGAGAAACGTTCCGCGGTCCACGGTCAGGGACACGTTGTCGAGGGCGCGTACCCCTCCCGCGTACTCCTTGCTGACGTCCACGAGGGCGATGGCGCTCATCGACGGCCCCGCAGGCTGCGCACGACGAGGGCCCCGCCGCAGAGCACGGTGAGGGCGCCGCAGGCCAGGTGCACCCAGGTGTCCGCACCGCCGAAGGAAGCCGCCATGTTGGCGACCGCGCTGACCACGACCACGATCCACAGGAGCGTGCGGGCGACGTCTCCTCGGGTGAGGCGGTCGGAGTCGGCGGTTGTGTTCGTCATGGGGCTTCTCCCGTGGTCGTGGGCGGTCGATGTGCGGTCCGTCAGGGGCCCGTGTGCGGTCCGTCGGCGGGCCTCGCTGTCGTCACCGACGCTATGGATCGGCACCCCTCCCGGCCGATCCCGCAGCCGGGCCGGTTCAGGTACAGCAGGCTGTACTTCCCGGCCTCGGGGCCACCCGCCGACCGGCAAGCGACATAGGGTCGTTCGCGAACGAGGGAGGGTGGATGGCACCGCACGAAAACAGCGCTGACACCGCTGCCGCCGGCCGGGGCGCGGGCTTCAAGGACATCTCCGTACGCACCCTGAACGCCGCCGGCACCGCGATCGGACAGCTCGCGTCCGGGCTCAACACCGCACTGCTCGCCCTGCTGGTGCTGCTCTGTACGGCCGTCGCCGCCGTGACGAGCCTGGTCGGGGTGGGGCTGCTCATGGCGCCCGTCGTGCTGCGCGCGCTGCATGCCGTCGCCGGACGGGAACGCGTACGGCTGGCCCGCTGGGGCCCGGAGGTCGTCGCCCCGGAGCCCCCGCCGACCCGGCTACGGCCCGCCCTGGTCGACCCCACCACCCGACGGGAACTGCGCTGGCTGGTCCGGCACGCGACCCTCGGGTTCCTCCTGGGGCTGCTCGGGGTCCTCCTGCCGCTCCTGGCCGTGCGGGACAGCGCCTTTCCGCTGTACTGGAAGCTCCTGCCGGGGGATACAACCGCCACGTCTCTGGGAATCGGGCTCGCGCGATCCTGGCCCGACGCCCTCGCCGTGGCGCTGCTGGGCCTGAGCTGGGTCATCATCGTTCTCGGGCTCGCGCCCGGCATGGCCCGTCTGCAGGCCCGGCCCGGCAGGCAGCTCCTCGCCGCCGGTCCCGACGTCGATCTCTCCCTGCGCGTCGCGGAGTTGACGGCCACCCGCGCCGCCGCGCTCGACGCCCACGCCACCGAACTGCGCCGTATCGAACGCTCGTTGCACGACGGCACCCAGAACCGCATCGTCAGCGTCACCGTCCTGCTGGGCGCGGCCCGACGCATGGTGGCCCGCGACCCGGCCGGCGCCGACGAACTCCTCGAACGCGCCCAGTCGGCCGCCGAACAGGCCCTCGCGGAGCTGCGTACGGTCTCCCGGAGCATCCTGCCCCCCGTGCTCGCCGATCGCGGACTGGCCGGCGCGCTCTCCGGCCTGGCCGTGAACTGCGCGGTGCCGTGCCGGGTCGACGTGGACGTACCCGCGCGGTGCGCCGCCTCCGTCGAGGCGACCGCCTACTTCGTGGTGGCCGAGGCCCTGACCAACATCGCCAAGCACAGCGGCGCCGCCCACGCCACCGTCACCGCCCGCAGCCGCGGCGGCCGACTGCGCCTGCGCGTCGAGGACGACGGCCGGGGCGGCGCTGGGGGCACCTCCCAGGCATTCGGCTCTGGGGGAGAGGACGGCGGCTCCGGGCTCACCGGTATCCGCCGCCGGATCGCGGCGCTCGACGGTAGCCTCACTCTGGCCAGCCCGCCGGGCGGCCCGACAACCCTTGAAGTGGACCTTCCCTGTGGATCGTGACGATCGTGTCCTGCGGATCGTGATAGCCGAGGACGACCCGTTGCTGCGTGAGGGGCTGGCCCTGCTGCTGCGGGCCGAGGGCCTCGACGTGGTGGCCACCGCCGGTACCCCGGACGGGGTGCTGGACGCCATCGACGTACACAAGCCGGACGTCGCCATCCTCGACGTACGGATGCCGCCGACCCACACCGACGAGGGGATCGTCGCGGCGGTCGAGGCCCGGCGCCGACGGCCCGACCTGGCCGTCCTCGTGCTGTCCGCGTACGTCGAGCAGAGCTTCGCCACCGAGTTGCTCGGCGGCGGTGTCACCGGCCTCGGCTATCTGCTCAAGGAGCGGGTCGGGCGGGTGGAGGAGTTCCTGGACGCCCTGCACCGGGTGGCCGACGGCGGCACCGCCATCGACCCCGAGGTCGTCGCGCAGCTGTTCACCCGCTCCCGCCAGGACCCCCGGCTGGAACGGCTCAGCCCCCGCGAGCGTGACGTACTGGCCCTGATGGCCGAGGGGTTGGGCAACACGGCCATCGCCGAACGGCTCGTCGTCACCGACGGCGCGGTCCACAAGCACATCCGCAGCATCTTCGCCAAGCTCGACCTGTCCCCCGCCGACCAGGTGGACCGCCGGGTCGCCGCGGTTCTGCGGTATCTGGAGGATGTCCGTCGCTTGGGGTGAGGGGTGAGCGCCTCGGATGAGTACGTCGGTGAAGGCGGTCGCGGCCGAGTACGGTCTGACCGAGATCATCTGGAGCGTCGACTCGCAGGACTGGAACGGCGCCGGTACGGCGATGATGGCGGGATGCGCATCCGTATCGACGCAGTCGACCTGCCCGGCCGCACCTGCCGGGCCCCCACCTCCGCCCTCACCCCCGCGGACGCCAACACCGACGCCGACGCCGACGCCCCGGTGTACGGCAACGTCCACGTCGCCGTGCAACGCCGGGACCGTCCGGCCGAGCTCCTCGAACCACGGCCCGGCGACGCCGCGTCCGCGACCTGGACCCTGGAGTGCACCGCGGACTCCTCGCCGACGGGCACGGACGTCAAAGGCCCGTACGTGCAGGACCGGTTGGGCCGCCGGTTCGTCTACCTCTCGTGGGGCACGGTCGACGAAGCGGGCGTCTTCACCATGTTCCGCCGCGCCAAGCTCATGCTGGACGTCATCCCCGCCGACGTGCTCGCCGCCGCCGCCCGTGACGGCCTGCTGGTCGGACGCCTCGGCCTGACCGACCCCTCCGGCAACCCCGTCTGCGCACGGGTCGAACCCCCGCGGATCACCTGGACCGCCGAGACCGCCCGCTAGGAACGGCCGGCCAGGTCAGGAGCCGGACGGGGCCGCCCGTACCAGGCCGGTCTGGTAGGCGATGACGACCAGTTGGGCACGGTCGCGGGCACCCAGTTTCGTCATGGCCCGGTGGACGTGGGTGCGTACGGTCAGCGGGCTCAGCGTGAGGTCGTCGGCGATCTCGGTGTTGGAGAGGCCCTCCGCGGCCAGGGCCATGACCTCGCGTTCGCGGACCGTGAGCTCGGCCAGGCGTTCCGGGGGCGCCAGCTGGGTGCCGGGGGCGGGAGAGGTGAGGAAGCGGGTGATCAGGGTGCGGGTGGCGCCGGGTGACAGGAGTGCCTCGCCGGAGGCCACGGTGCGCAGGCCGGCCAGCAGGGTGTCGGCGGTGACGTCCTTGCCGAGGAAGCCGCTGGCACCGGCGCGCAGTGCCTGGGCGACGTAGTCCTCGGTCTCGAAGGTGGTGAGGATGAGGACGCGGGTGTCGACCAGTTCCGGGTCGGCGCAGATCGCGGAGGTGGCGGCGAGGCCGTCCATGCCCGGCATGCGGATGTCCATGAGGACGATGTCGGGGCGGTGGGCGTGGGCGAGCTCGACGGCCTCCTTGCCGTCGGACGCCTCGCCGACCACCTCCATGTCGTCGTTGGAGTCGATCAGGATCCGGAACGTGGCCCGCAGCAGGGCCTGGTCGTCGGCCAGCAGTACCCGAACGGTCATGGTGTGTCGCTTTCTCGGACGGCGGAGGGCTGAAGCGGCAGCGCGGTGGTGACCTCGAAGCCGCCCTCGGGGCGGGGGCCCGCGCACAGCTGGCCGCCGATGGAGTGGGCACGTTCGCGCATGCCCATGACGCCGAAGCCGGTGCCTCGCGGGGTCGCGGGGGCGACGGGGGGACCGTCGTTGCTGACGGTGATCTGCAGCCGGGAGTCGGCGTAGGCCAGCCGCACGTGTGCGCTCTCCGTCGCGGCGTGCTTGGTCACGTTGGTCAGCGCCTCCTGCACGATCCGGAACGCCGTCAGGTCCACGCCGGGGGACAGCGGCTGCGGCTCCCCGTCCGTGGTGACCGCGACGGTGAGCCCCGCGGACGCGCACGCCGAGACCAGCTCCGGCAGACGGGCGAGGCCGGGGGACGGCTCCAGGGGCACGGAGTCCTGGTCGTCGCTGTGCCGCAGCAGTCCGAGGGTGGCCTTCAGCTCGCGCAGCGCGGCGGACGTGGTTCCGGTCAGGTCCGTGAGGATCTCCTTGGTCTGGAGCGGATCGGCGAGCACGATGTGGGCGGCGGTGCCCGCCTGGGCGTTGGCCAGGGCCAGGTGGTGGGCGACGACGTCGTGCAGTTCGCGGGCGATGCGCATGCGTTCCTCGGTGACGCGCAGCCGGGCCTCCTCCTCACGGGTGCGCTCCGCGTGTTCGGCACGGGCCTGCACGGACCGCAGATAGGCGCGCCGCAGCTGGGTCATGCGGCCGAGGGCGAGGGGCAGCAGCAGCCAGAAGAAGGGGCCGATCGTCCTGAGCAGCAGGGAGACCTTGTCCATCGAGTCGGAGACGGCGGCCGCGACGATCAGCGCCACCATGGTGGCGATGCCGTAGTCACGGGTGGTCTTCCGATCGGTGAGGGTGGCCAGCCAGTAGAGCGCGGCCATGATGGGCCCCAGCAGCAGAGGGGTGAGCAGGTACCCGAGGCAGACCGCGACCACCGTGCAGGCCGCGGTCACGACAACGGAGGTGCGCGGGTGGGCGCGGTGCCTCAGCAGGGCGAGGCAGGACACGCCCATGAGGATGACCGCGGCCTTGTCCTGGTCGGGCGGTTCGGCGCCCGGCAGGGTGAGCGCGCTGCCGAGGGTCGCGCAGCCCATCAGGGCCAGGACCACGACCACGTGAAGGGCGTGGGGATGGCGGTCCGAGTACTGCTCGACGCGGTCCGTGTAGCGCTCCAGGCTGGTGCTCATCGTGCTCTCCGGTCGGTGGACTGGGCCCATCGTGGACGCTTCGGACGGGAACGGCCGACGGGGCCGCCCGTGTCCTTCGCCACGGGCGGCCCCTGGTGGGGGGTGGTCGGTCGGATCAGGTGCGCACGGTTTCCAGGTCTGCGGTTTCGGACGGCGTCGGGTGCGGGTCCGCCTCGGGTCGTCGGCTGAGCGCCTCGCCCTCCACGTCGACGCGGGGCAGCAGCCGGTCCAGCCAGCCCGGCAGCCACCAGGCCTTGTGGCCGAGCAGGGCGAGCACGGCGGGCACGATCGCCATCCGGACGACGAAGGCGTCGAAGAGAACGGCGCCGGCCAGCCCGAACCCGATCATCTTGATCATGGAGTCGCTCTCGCCGATGAACCCGGCGAAGACCGCGATCATGATCATCGCGGCGGCCGCGACGACCCGGGCGCTGTGCCGGAATCCGCTGGTGACGGCCTCGGCGGGCGAGTCGCCGTGGACGTACGCCTCCCGCATCCGGGAGACCAGGAACACCTCGTAGTCCATGGCCAGGCCGAACACGATGCCCACCAGGAAGATCGGCATCAGGCTCATGATCGGCCCGGTCTGCTCCACGCCGAGGAGTTCGGCGCCGTGGCCCTGCTGGAAGACCAGGACGACCACGCCGAGGGAGGCCAGCACCGACAGCAGGAAGCCGAGGGCTGCCTTCAGCGGGACGAGCAGGGACCGGAAGACCACCATCAGGAGCACGATCGCCAGACCGACCACGACGATCAGATACGGGACCAGCGCCGACTGGACCTTGTCGGAGATGTCGATGTTCAGCGCGGTGGTGCCGGTGACCTCGAAGGTCGCCCCGGTCTTCGACTCGACCCCGGGACGCTCGTCCCGGATCGTCGTCACCAGGTCCTTGGTCTTCTCGTCGGTCGGCGCGGTCGAGGGCACGACCGAGAAGACCGCCGTGTCACCGGCCTCGTTGAACCGCGACGGGGAGACGGACACGACACCCTCGGTGGCGCCGATCTCCTTCGCGACCGTGTCCGCGGCGCCCTTCGGGTCGGAGTCGCCCTTGGCGTCCACGACGACGGTCAGCGGACCGTTGAAGCCCGGCCCGAAGCCCTCGGCGAGCGCGTCGTAGGCCCGGCGTTCGGTGGTGGAGGTCGGCTTCGCCTCGTCGCCGGGCATGCCCAGCTGCAGGTCGGTCATCGGTATCGCGAGGGCCCCGAGGCCGACCACGCCGAGGAGCAGCACGGGCACCGGGCGGCGCAGCACGAACCGCGCCCAGCGGGTGCCCCCGTTGTCCCGGGGGCCCAGCTCGATCCGGCCGCTCTTGCGGGCCCGGCGGGCGAGCACCGCGTTCGGCCAGAAGCCGAGGAGCGCCGGGACCAGCGTCAGCGCGATCAGTACAGCGACGACGACCGCGCCGGCCGCGGCCAGGCCCATCTTGGTGAGCATCGGGATGCCGACGACCGCGAGCCCGGCGAGCGCGATGACGACGGTGAGCCCCGCGAAGACGACCGCGGATCCGGCCGTGCCGACCGCCAGGCCGGTCGCCTCCTGTGGGGTACGGCCCTTGGCGCGCTCCTCGCGATAGCGGGAGACCACGAACAGGGCGTAGTCGATGCCGACCGCGAGGCCCAGCATCATCGCCAGGGTGCCGGTGGTCGTGGACAGGCCGAGCGCACTGGACAGGGCCATGATCGTGGCCATGCTCACGCCGACACCGATGATGGCGGTCAGCAGCGGCAGTCCGGCCGCGGTGAGGGAACCGAAGGTGATCAGCAGCACGACCGCGGCTATCGCGACACCGATCAGCTCGGCCGCGCCGCCCGCCCCACCGGCGTCGGACATCGCGCTCCCGCCGGCGTCGACGGTCAGTCCGGAGTCCCGCGCCTCCTCCAGGGCCTTCTCCAGCCCGCTCTTGCTCGTGTCGGTGAGGTCGGTGGCGGCGACCTTGTAGGTGACGGTCGCGTACGCCGTCGTACCGTCCTTGCTGACCGCCTTCGCCTGGAAGGGGTCGACGGCGCCCGCGACCTGCGAACCGTCGCCCAGTTCGGCCACGGTCCGCTCGACGATCCGCTTGTTCTCGGCGGCGGTGACCTTCTCGCCGCTCGGCGCGACGAAGACGACCCGGGCGGTCGCGCCGTCGGCGGTGGCGCCGGGGAAGCGCTGTTCCATCAGGTCGAACGCCTTCTGGGACTCGATGCCCGGCATGGAGAACCCCTCGTCGGATGCTCCCGGCGCCTTGACGGCGCCCAGCCCGACGGCGGCCAGGACGGCCGCCCAGACCAGAGCGACGTACCAGCGCCGCCGGAAGGCCAGACGGCCCACTCGATAAAGGAAAGTAGCCACGGCAGGAGGTCTCCACATCTGGTGCCGAATGTGGGTCCAGGCTGTCCGGTGCGGGGCCGTCCTGTCGTCGTGCGGCTGCCGTCACTCCGCGCTACTCAGAACGCAGTACGGACCGGCCGCCGGGTCCGCCGCTGGTACGAGGGGGCGGGCTCTCGGGTCAGACCGAGGTATCGCCGGTATCGCCGGATCGGCGACACGGCCAACGCGGTAACTGCCGCCGGGTAGTGGAGAGATCCCGTAGAAGCATGGTCGTGAACTGTGTCCGCAGGCCGTTTCCCCTCCGATTGAGCTCGGGTTGGGCTGGACATTCCCGAACCCACCCTCACCGGTGGGTTCTTGGCCTGAAGGTCCCGGCCCGCGGCACGACCTGCGCCGACGAGACCCAGCCGCCGTCCTCCACGCCCACGGTGCCGGGCCCTTCCCGGGCCCGGCGCCTCCCGCATGCCGAAAGCGCTTCCCGGCGGCGTGCAACCTTCCGGGATACCAAGCCGTCTCCTCCAATAACATCTTTACTGGACGAAGCGACACCAAGACAGAACAAGCCAGACCAAGGGGGACAACATGCGACGAATTGGAGCAGCCGTTGCGGCGCTCGCCCTCGCGGGCGGCATGCTGGCGGCCGGAGCGGCCACAGCGGGCGCCTCGCCGTCGACCGCCGCACGCGCCTCGGCCTGCCCGACGGGCTGGGGCAGCGGCGTCAAGGGATCGGTCGACACCGGCGCCGTGCCGCTGAAGGACATCAGGACCGGACAGCACGACTGCTACGACCGTCTGGTGTTCGACGTCCCCGGCGGCGGCACCGTCGGCTACTACGTCCAGTACGTCGACCAGCTCCACCAGGTCGGTTCCGGTGAGTACATCCCGGTGGGCGGCGGCGCCGTACTCGAAGTCCGGGTCGCCGCGCCCAGCTACTCCCCGGACAGCGGCACGCCCACCTACCCGGCCCGGGCGGGCCTCCCGCTGCCCGGTGTGGACATCACCGGATACAGCACCTTCAAGGACACCCGGTTCGCCGGCAGCTTCGAGGGCGAGACCCAGATCGGCGTCGGCGTCCGCGCCCGGCTGCCGTTCCGGGTGACCCAACTGCCCGACCGACTGGTGGTCGACGTGGCCCACAGCTGGACGAGCGGCGCCTGACCTTCCGCTGCCCGAACTCACCGGCACCGTGAGCGTCTTCGTCCAGGCGCCCCAGGTGCCGGTGCTCTCGACAGACGCCTCCCCCGGTGCCGGAAGGGCGTCGTGGTTCTACGATGAAAAGTGGGCCGGCAGACAGGGAGCAGGCATGATCCGTTCAGCCGACATCCGCGAGTGGCGCAACCACGACGTGGTCGATCCCAAGGGCCGCAAGATCGGCATGCTCGAAGCGGTCTATGTGGACACGGCGACGGACCAACCCGCCATGGCCACGGTCCGCACCGGGCTGCCCACCCGCCAGCGACTGGCCTTCGTCCCGCTCGACGAGGCCGTCCTCGGGCCCGACTATGTGCGGGTCTCCCACCCCAAGACAGCGGTACGGAAGGCTCCTTCGATCGGGACGGACGACGTTCTGCCCGCCGAACGGGAGGAATCGATCTTCCGGCACTACGGCATGGCGTATCAGCCGGGCGTCAACGGGGAACGTCGCCTCGCCCGCCGCTGACCTCGCGACCGAGCGACCTCGCGACCGCTCGGCTATTCGGCCATTCGACCAAACCGTTCGACCAGGAGGTGTTCGGGATGTTGGTGGCCTTCCTGCTACTGGTCCTCGTGGCCGTCGCCCTGGGCATCATCGGTGCGGCGGCGGACGGTCTGGGTTATCTGCTGGCCATCGGAATCGTGCTGTTCATCGGCGCTGTGGCCTTCATCACGGTACGAGGGGCGCGGCGGGTCCGACGGCGGCCCGTGCGCTGACGCGGGCGGCGGCACATCGGCCCCCGGAAACCCGCTCATGGGCAGGTGGGAGGGGGTACGGCCACGACTGCCGGACGCGGACCGCAGCGACGCTGCGGTCCGGGCGGAGCAATATCTGTGGCCATGAAGTGAGAATTCGACGCCACGCGCGATGAGTATTCCCGGACCCGCGACCCGATCCCCTCCGGATCCGAATTACCGACCCGACACAGCCGATCACCACATGCTACTGTCGTTCCCAGTTGCAGTTGTGGTGGCCAGAAGGTTTTTTCCGACGGGCTGATCATCACGGCGACCGGAGTGCGCACACCGCGGACTCCGAACACCGTACCGAAGGAGATAAACATGGCTACCGGAACCGTGAAGTGGTTCAACTCTGAAAAGGGCTTCGGCTTCATCGAGCAGGACGGCGGCGGCGCCGACGTCTTCGCGCACTACTCGAACATTTCCGCCTCTGGCTTCCGCGAGCTGCTGGAAGGCCAGAAGGTGAGCTTCGACATCGCTCAGGGTCAGAAGGGCCCGACGGCCGAGAACATCGTTCCCGTCTGATTTGGCCTCTGACGCTTGATCGCAGCTGGGGCCCGCACCTTGGGGTGCGGGCCCCAGCTCGCTGCATTTCAGAAATACTCGGAGATTCTACGCGCATCTCCGCGAATCCCCAAAGGAATTCTGGGGATTCTCCACGCCGCATTCACCGCTCTGGGCGTTTGAAACGTCAGAGCCTCGGCTCGTTCTTGCGATTCCCTGCCGCTTATTCGCCGCGGGAATTCCTTGATACGTGCCATATCAAGGAAGGTTCCGCATGAACCGCGTACGAACGAACGACCGATACGCCCGCAAGCGCACCGGGGCGCCTTCGAGCGCCGGGAACTCCGGCTCCGGCTACGGCGGCGGCAGCCGCTCCGGCGGTCCGCGCCGCTCCAAGGGCCAGGGAAGCCGACCGGCAGCCCTCCAGGGTGAGTTCGCCCCGCCGAAGACGATCACGCCCGCCCTGCCCGCCGTCGAGGCATTCGCCGAACTCGACATGCCGGCCGGGCTGTTGACCGCGCTCGGCCACGAGGGTGTGAGCGTGCCGTTCCCGATCCAGGCGGCGACCCTCCCGAACTCCCTCGCCGGACGTGACGTCCTCGGCCGTGGCCGCACCGGTTCGGGCAAGACCCTCGCCTTCGGCCTCGCGATGCTCGCCCGTACGGCCGGCCGACGGGCCGAGCCGCGACAGCCGCTCGCCCTGGTCCTGGTCCCCACCCGCGAGCTGGCCCAGCAGGTCACCGACGCGCTCACTCCGTACGCCCGCGCCGTGAGCCTGCGACTGGCCACCGTGGTCGGCGGAATGTCGATCGGCAGGCAGGCCGGGGCCCTGCGGGGCGGGGCCGAGGTCGTCGTGGCGACGCCCGGGCGGCTGAAGGACCTCATCGACCGCGGCGACTGCCGACTGGACGACGTCACCATCACGGTCCTCGACGAGGCCGACCAGATGGCCGACATGGGCTTCATGCCGCAGGTCACCGCGCTTCTCGACCAGGTGCGCGAGGGGGGCCAGCGGATGCTGTTCTCGGCCACCCTCGACCGCAACGTGGACCTGCTGGTCCGCCGGTACCTGTCCGACCCGGTGGTGCACTCCGTCGACCCCTCCAAGGGCGCGGTCACCACGATGGACCACCACGTGCTCCATGTGCACGGCACGGACAAGCAGCGCACGACCACCGAGATCGCCGCGCGCGACGGCCGGGTGATCATGTTCCTGGACACCAAGCACGCGGTGGACAAGCTGACCAAGCACCTCCTGAGCAACGGTGTCCGCGCCGCGGGCCTGCACGGGGGCAAGTCCCAGCCGCAGCGCACCCGGACCCTGTCGCAGTTCAAGGACGGACATGTGAGCGTGCTGGTGGCGACCAACGTCGCCGCCCGCGGTATCCACGTCGACAACCTCGACCTGGTCGTCAACGTGGATCCGCCCACCGACCCCAAGGACTACCTGCACCGCGGCGGCCGTACCGCCCGGGCCGGCGAGTCCGGCACCGTCGTCACCCTGGTGACCCCCGAGCAGCGCCGCGACATGAGCCGGCTGATGCAGTCCGCGGGCGTCACCGCGCAGATCACCCAGGTCCGGTCGGGCGAGGAGGAGTTGACCCGCATCACGGGCGCCCAGGCCCCGTCCGGTGTCCCGGTCGTCATCTCGGTGCCGGCGCCGGCGACCGAACGTCCGCGCCGCAGCACGCGCTCCTCGTCCCGGGGCCGCCGACGCGCTCCGGGCAGCGGCGCCGGCGGCGAGGCCGGGCGTCGCGGCGGTACCACGAGCGAGGGCGGACGCCGCGGCGGCTCGACCGGCGAGACCGGGCGTCGCGGCGGCGCCACGGGCGAGGGCGGACGCCGTGCCGGTTCCACCGGCGAGGCCGGGCGTCGCGGTACGGAGTCGCGGCGACGGTCCACCTTCGACTCGGCCGCCTAGGACCTGCCGACCGGTCACGTCGCAGGAAACCACGGTGCCTGCGACGTGCCGGTGCGCGGGGTGTGGTGCATACAGCCGCAAGGTGGAGGAGGGAGTCGACGCGGAGCGTCGGCGACCGACTACCACG
The DNA here is from genome assembly GCF_040660135.1 of Streptomyces sp. NPDC050997. Taxonomy (NCBI): domain Bacteria; kingdom Bacillati; phylum Actinomycetota; class Actinomycetes; order Kitasatosporales; family Streptomycetaceae; genus Streptomyces; species Streptomyces sp. NPDC050997. The sequence goes on along the minus strand of NZ_JBFAGK010000002.1, from coordinate 421,665 downwards.
CGGCAGATGTGCGTGCCACACCCCGCGTCTGCGGCATGATCGGCCGGACAGGCCTTGAGCGCGGCACCCCGCCGTTCCCGCTCCCTCCCCCAACCCACCCTTCCGCCCCCTGTGAGGCATCATGCGCTGTGTCATCGCTCGGTACCCGTTCGAACTCACCAAGGACGGAGTGCTGGAATCGATGAAGGGCATCAAGCCCGAGCTCGTCGTCGGTGAGTCCGTGACCATCGGACGCCGCCGTTACCCCGTCAAGCAGGTGGGTCAGGTCCTCACCCGGCAGGACCGCCGCGACTTCACCAGCGGTGAGGTCGTGCGGGCCATGACCCGGCTCGGCTTCACCTGCCACGAGGACGTCGCGGCCGCGCCCGCCCCCGAGCCCGCGCTCAACCCGATCCAGGCGGCGTCGGCGATGCTCGGTGGCGTTCCCGCCGCCGAGGCCGGTAGCCAGGCCGTGTAGCCAGGCTGGGTAGCCGGCATCCGCACAGCCACCAGAGCCACGAGGGCCCTGCCGACGCGCGTCGGCAGGGCCCTCGTTCTCGTGCTCGTTCCGCCCGCTCAGGTCACTGGTCGGAGTAGCTGAAGTCGCCCACGGTCCAGGCGCTGACGTCCTCGATGGCGACCCGGTACATGCCGCCCGTCTCGGGGATGCCGGTGGTGCCCTGCAGGATCCTGGCGAGATGGAAGTGCAGGTGCGTGGGCGTCCCGCCGGGGTCGGGCCGGGGTTCCGTCCGGTCGGTGGTGAAGACGTCGGAGAACGGGCCTAGACGGTCCGAGTCCTTGAGGACCTCCGACACTCGCTCCCTCCACAAGGATTCGGGAGCCAGTCGTCCGGTGATGACGGCACCTGCGACGACGACGGTCAGCGACATCTGGTTGCTCTGGTCCCGCTCCACCATGGTGGAAAGGGCGACGAGCAGTTCGTCGGGGTTCGACATGAGAGCCGATTCTATGCCGGACCAGCCCCATCAACCCCGAACTCGATCAGAGAGCGAGCATTCCTGCGCCTCTGGCGAGCTGAAATCTATGCTGATCAACGTAGACATTGCTGATTTGCATGGGTATGGTTTTTGCGTTCAGTTTTCTCGGGGCCCTGGTGCCGTACGGCGTCAGGGCCCTTCCACGCGTTGCTCAACGAGGTGACATGCCAGCGGAAACTCCGCTCAGCGATCGTCTGGACGACGACGACTACCCCGCTTACACGATGGGCCGGGCCGCCGAGATGCTCGGTACCACCCCCGGTTTCCTCCGGGCCATCGGTGAGGCCCGTCTGATCACTCCGCTGCGTTCGGAGGGCGGACACCGCCGCTACTCGCGCTACCAGCTCCGGATCGCCGCGCGCGCCCGTGAACTGGTCGACAACGGCACCCCGATCGAGGCCGCCTGCCGCATCGTCATTCTCGAGGACCAGCTGGAGGAGGCCCAGCGCATCAACGCCGAGTACCGCCGGGCCGCGCGGGACGCGTCCGGCTCCGCCGGCGCCGGCTGACCCGACAGGCCGGCGGCCGCCCGCGTACACCGCGCTCAGGACCGCGCTCAGGACCGCGCCCGGGCCGCCTTCACGAACGCCGTGATCAGGGCGGGGTCCTTCACACCCCGGGTGTGCTCCACGCCGCTGGACACGTCGACGCCCCACGGACGCGTGGTGTCGACGGCGTCCCGGACGTTGTCCGGGCTGAGGCCGCCGGCCAGCAGCCACTTCTCCCCGGGGGCGGCCGACGGCCCGCCGGACCAGTCCCAGGCGAGGCCGGAGCCCGGGACGGGGGCGTCGAGCAGGAGCATGTCCTCGCCCAGCTCCCCGCAGCGCGGCACGGGGTCGCCGAACGCCGTCGCACGGATCAGGGTCCACCCGCCCGCCGCGAGGTCGTCGTAGTAGCCGCGGTCCTCCGGCCCGTGCAGCTGGACGGCGCGAATGCCCGCCTCCGTGGCCAGGGAGCGCACCTCGGACAGGGGCTCGGCCCGGAAGACGCCGACCGTCAGTACGTGCTCCGGTACCCGACGGCACAGCCGTGCGGCCGTGGCGGCGTCGACGCGGCGCGGGCTGTCCGAGAAGACGAACCCGATGGCGTCCGCGCCCGCCTCGACGGCCGTGTCGACGTCCCGCTCGGTCCTCAGGCCACAGATCTTGACGAACAGGGGGTCGCTCACGTGCTGCTCCATCGCGTTCGGCGTACATCCTCGGACCGAGGCAACGCTACTGGGCCCCCTGGTCGTCTCCCGGACCGGCCGGTCGGCCCACCGTGACGGCGGCGGCGGGCCTTCGGCGGGTGGCTACTCCAGGCCGATCGCGGCGCAGTCCGACGCGTACTTCGACGTGCAGATCTGCTTGGCGGTGTAGACGCCGTCCTGGATCACCGTGTCCTTGATGTTGTCCTTCGTGAGCGCCACGACCTTCACCAGCTGCGACGGGATGTCCTTCTGCGTCGGGCTGTCGACCGAGTCTGGGGTCAGCGCCTCGAACTCGATCGAGCGGCCCTGGACCTTGGCGACCGCCATCTCCGCGGCGTTGTCCGCCTCCAGCAGGAACGACTTGTACACGGTCATGAACTGCTCGCCGGAGACGATCCGCTGCACCGCGTCCAGATTCGCGTCCTGACCGGTCACCGGCGGGATCTTGGTCGCGCCGGCCTCCTTCATCGCGTCGATGACGGCGCCCGCCATGCCGTCGTTGGCCGAGTACACGGCGGCGATGTTGCTGAGCCCGATGGACTGGATCGCCTGCTTCATGTTGGCCTCGGCGACCTCGGGCAGCCACTCCCTGGTGTCGTACTGCTTGGCTATGACCACGCGGCCCTCGAGCTCGCTGAGCGCGCCCTGCTTGAAGCGGGCGGTGTTGGGGTCGGCGACCGAGCCGTTCATCATAACGACCTTGCTGGTCGCCGCCTTGTCACCGAGGGCACCGACGATCGCGCGGCCCTGTACCTCACCGACGAGCTCGTTGTCGTGCGAGACGTACGCGTCGATCGGGCCCTGCGCGAGCCTGTCGTACGCGATGACGGGGATGCCGGCGTCCTTGGCCTTCTGGACGGCCGGCGCGATGGCCTTCGAGTCCACCGCGTCCACCAGGATCACGTCCGCCTTGTCGGCGACCATCGTGGCCATCTGCCCGCTCTGCTTGGACTGGCTCGCCCCGGCGTTGGCGTAGAGGACCTTGCCCTTGTTGTTGGTCAGGGCGGCGACCCGCTTCTTGATGAGGGGGTAGTCGAACTTCTCGAAGCGTGCCGTCTCCTTGTCGGGCAGGAGGAGTCCCACAGTGATGTCGTTGCCCTTCTTCGGGACCGCGGAGCTGCTGCTCCCGCCGATGCCGTCGATCACACCGCATGCGGCGAGTACAAGTGCCGATGTGGAGGCGGTCATGGCGACGGCGATCCGACGGACCGCGGGACTACGGGTGGGGGAATCGTTCACAGCAGGTGCCTTCCGAGGGCGAACAACCTGGCGACCAGGGTGGCTGAAAGCCAACGCGGTTGTGGTACATACCGTCAAGTGTTCCGGTTAACGAGATCGCAACAGCAACTACTGACGAGTTTCACAACCAGGCGTTCACGTGCGGGTTTGGTGTTTGGACACCCATCAGCGCACTGCGGCGGATCCAGGCGGACGCCGGGAAGCAGCCGGACGTACGGAAGTTGAAGCCCGTGCGAACCGGGGCGCGGCACGTGGCGGGTCGGGCGGAGTCCCGCGCCGCTATCCCTCCGCCGTCTCCAGCACGGCCCTCAACTGCGCCCTGCGGCGGATGCCGAGTTTGCGGTAGGTGCTGGTCAGGTGGGTCTCCACGGTGCGTCGGGCGACGTGCAGGAGATCCGCTATCTCGGTGTTCGTACGGCCGCCCGCGGCGAGTTCCGCGATACGGCGCTCGCTGCCGGTGAGCGATCCGGAGCCGGTGAACGCGGCGGCGGAGCGACGGGCACCGCCCGCCCGCAGGGCCTCCTCGACGCGGGCCCGCAGCCGTGGCGCGCCGAGTCGTTCGGCACGCTCGGCCGCCTCGCGCAGACAGTCACGGCCCCGCGCCCGGTCCCCGGCGGCGGTCAACAGCCGTCCCTGCGCGAGCAGCGCGGAGACCAGTTCGTGCTCGGCGGGTGCGGGACGCAGCAGGACGACGGCCTCCTCGGCCAGCTCCAGACCGCGTCGCCCACCGGTCGCGAGTCCCAGCACCCGCAGGGCCCGCCCCATAGTGCGCGGGGTGTTCCACACCCGGGCCAGCCGCAGTTCCTCCTCCGCCAGCACCAGCGCCTCCCGGGCCAGGCCCATCGCGAGCCGGCACTCCGCGGCGGCTGTCCGCCAGGGCGTGACGACAGGACTGACCACGGCCCGGGCCGCCTGGCGCCGGCCGCACTCCAGGAAGTCGTGCAGGGCGCCCGTGACGTCACCCTCGGCGCGACGCAGCACGCCGCGCGCGTACAGGAAGCGGTTCATCTCCCAGGAGTCCGGCGCCCGGCCCGGATCGAAGCGGTCCGCGAGCCGCCGTGCCGCGTCGGCGCGCCCGGTTTCCACGAGCGCGACCACGGCGTGCGCGTCGGCGTTGGTCGGGCCCGTACGGTGCTCCGGCAGGGTCCGCTCGGAGTGCGCGGCGAGGACCTGGCCGTACTGCCCGCGGGCGGCGGCGATGTCGGCGCGTACGTCCAGCAGGGCCCACTCCATCGGGTGCAGCAGCGGGGTGTGCCGCACGGCCAGGCCGCGCTCCACCAGCCGTTCGGCGTGGTCGAGTTCGTCGGCCCACTGGGCGACGGCGGCTGCCGTGCCCATCAGGAAGGGCTCGGCCAGTGCTTCGGCGGGGCGCTCCAGCAGCGTTCCCAGCCGGGCCATCGCGTCCTGGGCCGAGAGGGCGCCGGCGGTGGCCGCGTACCGCACGAGCAGGGCCCGGCCGGAGGGGCCGGCCGCCTCCGGGGAACGTTCGGCGACGTCGATCAGCGCCCGGTAGGCCTCCTGGCGGACCGTGTGGTCGTGGTCGGACAGCAGCGCGGACGCCGTCTGCACGGTGTGGGCCAGGTCGGGGTGGCCGGTCAGCCGGTCCTCAAGAGTGCGCAGCACGTCCACGGCCGTTCGCACCTCGCCCCGGCGGGCCAGCGCGGTGCCGAGGGCTATCGCCGTGCGGACCCGGTCGTCGGGGCGGGCCGGCAGCTGGAGCGCCTCGGCGAAGCGGGGGATGCCGGGGGCATCGGTGGCGGCGTACTCGAGGGAGCCCAGCTCGGTCAGCAGCCGCTGCCTGAGGCCGTCGTCCAGCGGCTCCTCCAGGGCCCGGCGCAGATAGCCGACGGCGTCTTCGGGGCGGGACTCGCGCAGGGCCACCCGCGCCGCGTCCCGCAGCACGCGCGCCACCCAGGGCATGCCGACGGCGCGGGTCCGCAGTAACGTCCGGGCCACCGCCTCGGCACGGTCACCGCGCCGCACCATCGCCTCCGCCGCCGCCAGATACACCTCCTGCCGCCGCCCGACCGGCCACCCGGCCAGCACCGCGTCCCGCAGCAACGGATGCGCGTAGCGCGGGCGCCCGCCGACATCGGTCCGCAGCACCCCCAGCCACACCATCGCGGTGAGCCACCCCCCGACCCGAGCGGGATCGGCGCCCACGGTCTCGGCGAGGAGATCGACGAAGTCGGGCGCGGGGCCTGTCGGTTCGGGGGCGGGATCGACTGATTGGGGTGCGGGGGCCGGGGATTCGGCCGCGTGACCCGTCGACTCGGGTGCGGGGGCCTGGGGTTCGGCCGCGTGACCCGTCGGCTCAGGCGCGGGGGCCGGGGGTTCGGCCGCATAATCCGCCGACTCAGGCGCGGGGGCCGGGAGTTCGACCGTGGGTTGTGGCGATTCCGGCGCCGGGCCCACCTGGGGAGCCGGGGAACCAGGTGTCGGGCCTGCGGACCCTGGTGCCCCGCGCGCGGATCCCCGTACCGTACGCGCCGGGAAACCGGCCTCGCCGAACGCCGCCCCGTCCGCCAGGAGACCGGCCGCACCAGGCGCCCCTTCCCCCGGCACCCCCACCGAGGCGGCCACGCCCGCCACGTCGACCGCGTCAATCACGCCGATCGGACGCCCCATCACACCGCCCGCCGAAGCGCCCGGTGTCTCCTCGCCCCCGTCCACAGGCCATGTCTGTTCGAGGGCGGCGAGGGCTCGGGCGACCTCCGTTGTCGCCGGGCCGGTGCTGTCCAGCCACCACTGGACGGCTGCCGGGTACGCGCCCGGGTAGAGGGCGGCGCAGGTGTCCGGCAGGGTCGGGGGGAGGGTCTGAGGCGGCATGGCGACCAGGTCGTCCAGCAGGGCCCGCAGCAGGAGCGGGCTGCCCGCACCGGCGCGTACACAGTCCGCCGTCCACCGCGGCGAGGCCGAGGGCAAGGCGGCGCGGACGAGTTCGGCCGCCGCGGTGTGGGTGAGCGGGGCGAGGGTGTGCGAGCGGACGAGGGAGGGGGACAACGCGTGGGCGAGGCCGGCCGACGGCGGGTCGATGTCGTACTGGCTGCGCTCGGTGGCCACGAGCAGTACCGGTAATCGGTCGATACGGCGGGCCACCTCGACGAGCCAGCGACGCGAGGCGGCGTCGGCGAGATGGACGTCGTCGACGGCCATCAGCAGCGGGGCCTCGTCGGCGTACGAACGCAGCAGCCGCCACAGCCGGGCCGCGCTGACACGCTCGTCGTCGCCCGCCGTCAGGTCCGCGAACTCCGGTATGGAGCCCAGCAGTTGGAGCACCGCGGAGAAGGGCGCGGTGGAGTCCTCGGGGGAGCAGCGCCCCCGCAGTACGCGCATCCCGCGGGCCGCGGCGGCCTCCGAGGCGGCCTCCAGGACGGCCGTGCGGCCGGTGCCCGTGGCGCCGCGCAGCAGGACGAGGCCGCCGTTCCCGGCCCGGGCCCGTTCGGCCTGGGCCGCCAACAGCGCGTGCGCGTCCTCGCGTTCGTGCAGCGGTACGGTCATCCCTGGCTCCCCTGGTGGATGCGTCGTCCTTGGTGACCAGGACGCGGAGGCACCGGATCCGGTGCTGTGACGTGCGCCACGGATCGGGCCCGTCCCAGGCGCCGTGCCCTGCCCGGCGGGCGGACGCGCTCCCTCCAGTTGCTGTGGCGAGACTCACGGCGGTGTCCGCGGAGAGCCCACCGGCCCGCCCACCCTTCCAAACACCCACGCTGACCTGCGACGATGCCCACGCACGGCGCCACTCGTGGTGTTCGCGCCGCTGGTCTCGTGGTCCGCCTCGTGGTGCTCCACGATTGCGCATGCCACAGCAGTCCCAGAAGTGTGGAGCACGCCCACCCGCCACCGGTCCGCACCGGACGGCGGGATCGCGAACTTGGGGGAACCGGTTGCTCAGCTCACCCCGGACCACACACGGCGGCGCCATGGACACCGGCGCCGTCGGCCCCGGGCGCCGCATACCCGTGGCGGTGGCGGCTTCCGACCCGCTGTCCCGCGAGGGTGCCGTCAGCCAGCTGCGCCGGCACCCGGAGATCGAACTCCGCGAGGAGACCGGCCCCGACACCGTGGCGCTGCTGATCGAGGACACCCTTGACGAAGTGGCGCTCACCCGGCTGCGCCGGACCGTGCGCAGCGAGGGGGCCCGTGCCGTGCTCGTCGTGGGCACGATCCGCGAGAACGAACTGCTGGATGTCATCGAGTGCGGAGTCGGGGCGATCGTCTGGCGCCGCGAGGCCACCCCGCACCGGCTGGTCCAGGCGGTCCTCGCCGCCGCCCGCGGGGACGGCGACCTGCCCTCCGACCTGCTCGGCAGACTCATCAGCCAGGTGGGAACACTGCACCGGGGCGCGGCGGGCAGACCCGGCACACCGTCCCTGGGCCTCGCACCCCGCGAGGTGGACGTCCTGCGACTGGTCGCCGAGGGCCTCGACACCGGAGAGATCGCCAGCAAGCTGTCCTACTCCGAACGCACCGTCAAGAACGTCATGCACGGGCTCACCACCCGACTGCATCTGCGTAACCGGGCACACGCCGTGGCCTATGCCCTGCGCGAAGGCTACCTCTGACCGGACGGGCAGACTCCGCCGCCCCGGCGGGCAGTACGGCTGCCCGGCCGCCGACCCCAGGGTGCCTGCGGCCCGGACACCGCAGGAGGGACGATCGGTGACGGACGATCAGTGACGCACGATCGGTGACGCACGATCAGTGACGGACGACATCGAGCGGGTCCGACAGCACGGCAGGGCAGGAGCGAGACAGTGATCCACGAGGTGGACGAGGTCCTCAAGAGCCTGCTCGGCGGCGGTGCGCTCACGGGTTCCGGCATCGAGGTCTCCTTCGAGGCCCCGACCCGGGACTGGGCGGCCCGGCGCAACGCGCCCGTCGTCAACGCCTACTTGTACGACATCCGGGAGGACGTGGCCCGGCGTCAGCGCGGCCAGATGGCCGTGCGCGACGAGCGGGACGTGGTGGTACGGCGGCGCCAGCCGCCGCGCTGGTTCCGGCTGTCGTATCTGGTGACCGCCTGGACCAAGACGCCGCAGGACGAACACCGGCTGCTGTCGGCGGTGCTGGCCACGATGCTGCCGCGCGAGCTGCTGGCCGCCGATGAACTCCCCGGATCCCTAGGCGCGTTGGGCCTCGCGGTGCCGGTGACGGTGGCCGGCAGCCAGACCGAGTCCCGTTCCCTCGCCGAGATCTGGTCCGCCCTGGGTGGCGAACTCAAGCCCTCCCTGGACCTGGTGGTGACCGCGCCCTTCCCGTCGTTCCCCGAGTACGACGCCGGGCCGCCGGTCACCGAGGGCGCGGCGGTACGGGTCCGCGGCCTGGACGGAGACCCGCCCGAGTCCGCCGAACGCGCCCACCGTCCCCACCAGGTGGCAGCGGCCCGAGCCGCCCGCGCCGAGGCCGCCGCCCGCCGACCGGGCCCCCGATGACCACCGGGGACGGGGTGGTCACCGACCCCGCCCACTCACTGCTCGTACGCCTCGCCGTGCTGCGGGAGCGGGTCGGCGCGCTGGTGGACCAGCGGACCGTCGACGACCCCACCGCCGGTGATCCGCTGCGCGGCCTGTACCTGTCCGAGGAAGCAGTACGGCATCTGCTGCACACTGTCCCGGCCGCCCTCGCCCCCGGCCCCGACTCCGCCGACTCCGCCGAGGACGCGACGGTCGTACCCGGGCCCGGTGACCGTCTGGCCGCGCTGGCCGCCCGGACGGATCTGACCGAGCTGGACACCGCCATCCTGCTGGTGGCCCTGGCCCCGGACATCGACCGCGCCTTCGAACCGCTCTACGGCTACCTCAACGACGACGTCAGCCGGCGCCGCGCCACCACCGGACTCGCCCTAGACCTGTGCGCGACGCCCGTACACCTGGCGGCGGCCCGCGCCCGCTTCCACCGCTCGGCGCCCCTGCGCGCGCTCGGCCTGCTGGACGTCGAGGAGCCTGAACGCCCCTTCCTGTCCCGCTCCTTGCGCGTGCCCGACCGGCTGATCGCCCATCTGCTCGGCGACGACACCCCGGACCCGGCACTGCTCCCCCACCTGAGCCCGATGGCCGAACCCCTGTCCGTCGACGACGACTTCGTGCACCGGCTGGCCGCCCGCCTGCGCGTCGGTCCGCTCACCGCCTACCTTCGCGAACACCGCGAGGGCGACGGACTCGCCGCGATCGGCTGCGCCCTGCGCGCCGCCGGTCTCGACGCCCTGCACTTCTCGGGTCCCGAGGACCGTGTCCCCGACCTGCTGCGCGAGGCACGGCTCGGCGGCGGCGCCGTCGTACTGTCCGGTCTGCCGGACAAACCGGGTCCGCTGGTGCGGGCGTTGTCGGCGGCGACGGACGTCACCGTGCTGCTGAGCGACCCGCACCCCTACGACCCGCAGTGGAGCGTGTGCGACCCGCTGGTGCTGGAGGCGCCCCGGCGCGGTGCCGGCGGTACGGCCGTCTGGTCGGCGGCGCTCGGGCCGGACGCCCCCGGATTCGACCTGGCCGCCACCGTGGCCCCGTACCGCCTCGGCGGCAACCAGGTGGCCCGGGCCGCGCGGTCCGCCCTTACCCTCGCCGCCTTCGAGGGCACCCCCCTCACCGCGGCCCACGTACGGTTGGCCGCCCGTCAGCAGTCGGCGTCCGGTCTTGAGCGGCACGCCCGCCGGATCCGGCCCGAGGTCGGCTGGCAGGACCTGGTGCTGCCCGACCGGCCCCTGACCCAGCTGCGTGAACTCGCCCTGCGCGCCCGCCACCGCGACCGTGTCCTCGGCGAGTGGCGGCTGAGCGCGGGCGGCGGCCGGGGCCGGGGCGTGCTCGGGTTGTTCGCGGGCGAGTCCGGCACCGGCAAGACCCTGTCGGCCGAGGTCGTCGCCGCCGAACTCGGGCTCGACCTCTACGTGGTGCAGTTGTCCTCCGTCGTCGACAAGTACGTAGGCGAGACCGAGAAGAACCTGGAACGCATCTTCACCGAGGCCGACCGCACCGACGCCGTGCTCCTCTTCGACGAGGCCGACGCCGTCTTCGGCAAGCGGTCGGAGGTGAAGGACGCGCACGACAAGTACGCCAACATGGAGAGCGCCTACCTGCTCCAGCGCCTGGAGTCCTTCGACGGCATCGCGCTGCTCACCACCAACCTGCGCGCCAACATCGACGAGGCGTTCACCCGCCGTCTGGACCTGGTGGTCGACTTCCCGTTCCCGGACCCCGAACAGCGCCTGGCCCTGTGGCGGCACGGACTCTCGCACGTCCCGTGTACCGCCGGCATCGACCCGGCCCCGCTGGCCAAGGACTTCGAACTGGCCGGCGGCTCGATCCGCAGCGCGGTCGTCACCGCCGCCTATCTCGCCGCCGGCCGGGACTCGCCGGTCGGCGCGGACGACCTGCTGGAGGGGGCCCGCCGCGAGTACCGCAAGGCGGGCCGGCTGGTGCCCGGCGAGGCCAACTGGTAGCTGCGGTACCGGACTCAGGGGTGCGGGTCGACCAGGCCCCCGGCGGTGCTCAGCACACCGCCGGGCCGAGCACCGTCAGACCGAGCACCCTCAGACCAAGCACCCTCAGACCGTGAACTTGACGGCTTCGAGCCAGCGGTCGTTCTCCAGGGCTCCGCCGAAGATGTAGCGGGGGCGCGGATCGGCGCACCCCTGGGCGCCCCAGTCGAAGCCGTGGACACGGGCGGTCTGGCAGACCTTGCCGCTGCCGATGTTGATGGCGAAGCCCAGCATGTCCGGCGCGTCCTTCTTGCTGCTGCCGATGTAGTTGTTCTTGCCGTCGGCGACGATGGCCGTCCACGAAGGCGACCAGCGCCCCTTGCCGTCGGTCGACTCGGGGTTGTGGAGGAAGGCGTTGGCCGCCGAGCCGCCGGCGCCGTACACCGCGATGTTGAGGGCCTTGATCGGCTTGTTCTGGCCCGTCGTACCGGCGAACGTGCCGTCGCACACCGGCTTCTGCCAGCCGTCGCCGGTCACGAAGGCGCGGTAGCAGATGTGCCGTCCGGTCGGGTCGTCCTTGGCCAGGCGGTTCACGGCGGTGGCGGCGGTGTCCTGCGGGGGCTGCGCGGTCACGGTGGCCGTGCCTCCGCCTCCGCCGCCGCCTCCGCCGCCCCCCTCACCGGCCGCCGCGTCCTGCGTTTCCTCCACCACCGGGGTCGTGGGCGTCACGCTGGGCTGCGGCGGCGGGGTCGGTGTCGCGGAGGGGCTCGGCGGCGCGAGGGTGCTGCCGACCTCCTGGGACTGCGCGTCCGCCAGGCTGGCCACCCGTGGCTGGTACGAGATCCAGATCATGACGAACGCGATCGCCAGGGCCAGCATGATGCTCAGCGCGGTCGCCAGCCAGCGCGGCAGGAACCCGCGCTGCACATAGGTGCCGTCCACCTCCGTCGGCTGGACGCCCGACCGGCGGACCGCCAGCCGGTACGGCTGCTCCTCCTTCGACCCGAACCAGATGATCTGCCGGGGCCGCAGCGTGGTGTTCACGAACGTGGCCCGGCCGGGCTCGATCTGCACGTTGGCCGGCTGGATCTCGTACGACAGCCGGTCCCCGGTGTCGCTGCCGCTGAGGGAGGCGGTGACCTTGGTGTTGCCCAGGTTGTCGATGGCGAGCCGCGGCCGCCCCCGGAACCGTCCCTTCACGGTGTGCGGCACCAGCTCGGCCCGCACCTCGCTGAACGGCGTGATCGTGAGGGTGCCCTCCGGCACGGTCACCGCGTCCGGATGCTCGGTCGGCGTGATCCGCACCGCGAACGGATTCGGCCCCGCCGTCGCGTCCGGGGTACGCGGCGGCGCGAACGTCAGCTCCACCGTGCCCGTAGTCCCCGGATAGAGCCGCAGCGTCGGCGGCTCCACCGTCGTCCAGGGCGCCACCGCCCCCACCGGCTCGAAGCGGTACTCGTCGACGACATCACCGGTGTTGCGCAGCCGCAGGCGTATGCGCGTACTGCTGCCGGGGTCGACGGTGGCGGAGGCGGGTTCGAGGGAGGTCCACAGGCTCACGTAAGGACGCTACGGCCGGTGCCGGGTGCGGGGCAGCGGACCGAGGGGCAGACGTGGGTGCGGAAAGTTCCGTACGCGCTGCCCGGAAGTTCCTTCCTAGCGCGCTTCGTTGTCGACGAGGTCGTTGTCGTTCGCCTGTTCCACCAGAGCCGTGACGCTGGCCATCAGGGTGAGCACCGTGTTCCACGTCCTCTCCGTGTCCCGGTTACCGGGGTCACGGCTGTGGTAGTACTCGTACACCTGAGCCTCCTTCATCACGCGGGCCTCACAACTCAGGTACTGCGAAATGCAGTTGCCCGGGTACCTGCTGTCCCAGACGTACGACGGCCCGCTGACGCCGATCTTCACCGCGATCCCGTAGCTGAGCCGGTCGATGGGCACATAGAGGCGGGACAGGTGCTCGTAGACGTTCTTGAGGTAGCCGACGGCGGTCTTGATGGGGTTGTCGAAGCGTTTGTGGGCCGAGTTGGCCCGGGGCGTGAGAATCGTGAGGTTCGCCGCCGCCGTGCCGTCGCCGCCGAAGTCCGCGTTGAGCAGATGGCCCGCGATGAAGGGGATGCGGTAATGGCTCCTGGCATCGTCGATCGCGGCGGGCAGCCGGCTGTCGGCGTCGGTGCCCATGCCGAAGAGGCTCCTCGGCCCGAGGATCGCCTTCGACATCGCACCGCCCGCGCCCCGTGGGCTCCCGCGGGTGTATTCCGGAGCCGAGACGAAGAGCGGCAGGGACTCGACTCGTACGCGGGCACGCCGGGTCGACGTGCCGGCGGTGACGGACGAGTACACCCGCTGCACGGGCGCGGGCCCCGGCCCGGTCGCCCGCTGGACGGACCCGGGAACCCCCAGCTCGGGCGCCGCCCCCTGGGCCAGCCGCCTGCCGTTGGCGGCTGACTGGACCTCGAAGGGGTCGTTGCGGGAGGAGACCTTCGCGCCCGCGCCGTTGTCGGTGCCGGCCACGGGCCCCAGGCTCTGCTGCCGGACGTGGTCGATCTCGTGGTAGATCGTCTCGTCGTCCAGCTGCGGGGACGCGGAGACGATGTGCGCGCCGGTGGTGTAGGCGAGGGCGCCGAGCTCCACCGCCGAGCGCTGCGCGACCGGGCCGGTGTGCACCCGTACATGGCCCAGGTCCATGCCGTAGGCCTGCTCCGCCGTCTCCCGGATGCGCGCGTCCAGGGGCCGCCAGGGGGACGCGACGGCCTCGTCCACCGACGAGCGCCGCTGCACGGCGGGCCCCCCGACGGCCGACTGCGGGACCGTGGACTGCTCGACGGCCGACTGCGCGTGTCCGCACCCGGGAGCGTGCTCGTGCCGCTCCTCCTCGATGGCGCGGGCCACGGCCGCGTTCCCCGCCATGCGCTGCAGGGTCAGCAACCGCTGGGCGGGCCCGCTCGGCGCGCCGCTCACCCGGCGGGCCTGATCCTTCTCACCGGTCTGCTGGGACCGTGTTCCGTGTGCGCGCACGACGCTCCCTTCGACACCGGACGACTGGCCATCCAGCTCTACCGGACCGGCCCGGCCCGTCGAAACGTCCTCCGGGGCAACATCGCGGGCAGCGACACCACCCCTACGGACCGACGGCCGAGGGGAAGTGCCCTTGAGGGCAGGAGAGTTGCCCCCGATCCGGCACCCGAGGACGTTTCGACGGACGCGCTTCGCGCGTGACGGTGAGAGGCGACCTGACTCGTACCCCGAGGAGAGCACAGCTATGCCGTCCTACCTGTCGCCCGGCGTATACGTCGAGGAGGTGGCCAGCGGCTCCCGCCCGATCGAGGGGGTGGGCACCTCGGTGGCGGCCTTCGTCGGGCTCGCCCCGACCGGCCCGCTGAACGAGCCGACCCTGGTGACCAACTGGACGCAGTACGTGGCGGCCTTCGGTGACTTCACCGACGGGTACTACCTCGCCCACTCCGTCTACGGCTTCTTCAACAACGGCGGCTCCGCGGCGTACGTCGTCCGGGTGGGCGGTTCCTCCGCGGGCGCCTCCGGCGACTCGGCCTCCCCCGCCGCGGTGTCCGCCTCGGCCGCCCCGGCCGCGCTGCCCTCCGGTGAGCCCAGGCAGCTCGGCACGTTCGCCGTGACCGCCAACGCGACCGGCCAGAACGGCAACCCGCTGAGCGTGGAGGTCGCCGACCCGGAGGGCGAGGGTCCGGCCGAGCGGTTCAAGCTGATCGTCAAGGACGGCGACAAGCCGGTCGAGACGTTCGACGTGACGGCCAAGAAGGGCAACCGCAACTACGTCGTCACGCAGGTCAAGGAGCGCTCCAAGCTCATCACCGTGACCGAGGCCGCGCCCTCCGCGCAGCTGGCCCGCCCGGACAACCAGACCGTGGCACTGGCCGCGCCGCCCGCCGTTCCGGCCGGTGTCGAGGAGCCGCCCGCGCAGTCGGTGGGCCCGGCGCAGTACCTCGGCGACAGCGCCGACCGCACCGGCTTCGGCGGCCTGGAGGCGGTCGACGAGATCTCCATGGTCGCGGTGCCCGACCTGATGGCCGCCTACCAGCGCGGCGCGATCGACCTGGAGGCCGTCAAGGCCGTCCAGCTCGGCCTGATCGCGCACTGCGAGCTGATGGGCGACCGGGTCGCCATCATCGACCCGCCGCCGAGCCTGAACGCCCGTCAGATCCGGGTCTGGCGCCAGGAGACGGCCGGCTACGACTCCAAGTACGCGGCCCTGTACTACCCCTGGATCAAGTCCTTCGACCCGGCCACCGGGCAGGCCCGGCTGGTCCCGCCGAGCGGCCACGTGGCCGGCGTCTGGGCCCGCAACGACTCCGAGCGCGGCGTGCACAAGGCCCCGGCGAACGAGGTCGTACGCGGCGCGGTGGACCTGGAGATCCAGATCACCCGGGGCGAGCAGGACCTGCTCAACCCGATCGGCGTCAACTGCATCCGTGCCTTCCCCGGCCGCGGCATCCGGATCTGGGGTGCCCGCACCCTGTCCTCCGACCCGGCCTGGCGCTACCTGAACGTCCGCCGGTACTTCAACTACCTGGAGGAGTCGATCCTGATCGGCACCCAGTGGGTGGTGTTCGAGCCGAACGACCACGCCCTGTGGGCCCGGATCCGGCGCAACGTCTCGGCGTTCCTGGTCAACGAGTGGCGCGCCGGCGCCCTGTTCGGCGCCAAGCCCGAGGACGCCTACTACGTCAAGTGCGACGAGGAGACCAACCCGCACGAGTCGGTCGACGTCGGCCGGGTGGTGTGCGAGATCGGTATCGCGCCGGTCAAGCCCGCCGAGTTCGTGATCTTCCGGCTGGCCCAGTTCTCCAGCGGCAACGGAGAGCTGGAGGAGTAGACGCGCCTTCACTTCCGTACACCGAGTCAACTCCCCTAGAAGGACGAACAGATGAGTCTCCAGCCGGGTGACGCCCTTACATCGCACAACTTCGGGCTCCAGATCGACGGCGTGATGGTCGAGTACCTCGCCGAGGTCAGCGGTCTCAGCCTGGAACAGGACGTCATCGAGTACCAGCAGGTCTCCGCGCAGGGCAAGCCGGTCACCAAGAAGCTGCCCGGCGTGAAGAAGGCCGGTACCTGCACGGTCGTACGCGGTATGACGCAGTCCGCGGCGTTCAACACGTGGATCACCGAGTCGATCAACGGTGTGATGGGCAGCGCCCGCAAGAACGCCACGATCATGGTGATGGACTACCAGAACAACCCGGTCAAGCGTTACAACATGCGCAACGCCTGGTGCAGCAAGATCGACACCAGCACGGTGAAGGCCGGCGAGGCCGCGGCGCTGACCGAGACCGTGACGATCACATTCGAAGAACTGGTCATCGAGTAATGCGGCGTACTGCTGTCCGGGCGGCGGGCGGGGAGCAGGTCGCTCCCGCGCCCGCCGCCGCGCCCGTCCCGGCGCCCGCGTCCGCTCCCGCTCCCGTGCCGACGGCGCCGGCGTACCGCCTGCAGACGGAGTTCCCCTTCGAACTGCCGCGCGGCTACGTCGACGATGCGGGCACGGTCCACCGGGACGGCGTGATGCGGCTGGCGACGGCGAGGGACGAACTCGTGCCGTTGCGGGACATCCGCGTCCAGGAGAACCCCGCGTACCTGTCGGTGGTGCTGCTGGGCCGGGTCATCACCCGCCTGGGCACGCTGGCGATGGTGCACGACGGGATCGTGGAGAACATGTTCGCCTCCGACCTGGCGTTCCTCCAGGACTTCTACCGCCAGATCAACGCCGAGGGCCACACCCGCGCCTCGGTGCAGTGCCCGCACTGCGCGGAGCCCTTCGAGGTGGAACTCGGCGGGAGCCGCCTGGGGGAATCGTGACGTACGCGACCGACCGGCTGCACGAGGAGATCGCGTACGTCGCCTTCCACTTCCACTGGAGCCAGGACGAGATCCTGGACCTGGAACACCACGACCGGCGCCGCTACGCCGACCGCATCGCGTCTCTCGTGACGCGGGGCGGGGCGGAGGGCTGAGCCATGGGGCTTCTGAACCGATTCCGGGGCCGGGGTTCCCGTCCGGCCTCTGGCACGGAAGGGGCCGGGACCGGTGGTTCGAGTGCCGGTCCGGCGGCTGGTCCCGGGTCTCGGGGTGAGGCTGAGGGTGGGGCTGAGGGTGGGGTGCCGCCGACTGGTTCCACGGCTGCCGATGTGGTCCGACCGCGCCCGGCCGCCTGGCCCACTCTGCCGCCCATCCAACGCTCGGCCCGGGGCACGTCAGGTGTCGCCGACGCCGACTTCGGCAACCGCCTGGCCACCTGGCGCAACCCCTCCTTCGGCGACACGCGCCCACATGTCGTCCTGAACACGGCACCGGCCGGCATGACGGGCAACCGACTGTCCACACCGGCGCGGTCTGCGGAGCGTGGGGGTGCGGGGGGTTCGGCGGGTCCGGAGGGTTCGGGGGGTCCGGGGGATTCGGGGGGTGCTGTGGGCTCTGCGGGTTCTACGGGTGCTGTGGGATCCGCGGGATCTACGGGCTCTGCGGGTGCTGTCGAGCAGCCCGTCGCCGTTCAGCCGGTGGCCGCACCGCCGTCACCGGCCAACCCCGTTCCTCCCGTCCAGGGGCGGGGCATCCGCGTGCTCCCGACACCGCCCCGTCCGACCACGGCAGCGGCCCCGCTGACCAGGTCGACCACGCCTCCGGTACAGCGGCGCACGCTGCCCGCCCGGATCCCGGGCACGGCAGCGCCCGCCGGGGGCGACGGCGGGGGCTCGGAAACGGGCGGTGGCGGGGACACCGGTGGCGGCGGGGCGGCCACCGGCAAGGAGCCCGCCCCGGGCAGCGGCCCACTGCCGGATGCCGGTGGTCTGCCCACGCCGGACGGTTCGGCCCGGGAGTACGACACCGTGGCACCGGCCGTCCAACGGACACAGCCCGTGCGGCCCGGCCCGACGGGTGGTTCGTCCGACGCGTCGGACACAGCCGGCTCCGCCCGTACGGCACCGGTTTCCCACCCGAACGTTCCGCACTCCGACACAGGGTCGACGTACGCGGTCCGGCCGGGGGAGACATCTGCGTCCGTCGCCCCCGTCGCGTCCGTCACGTCGACCGGCCTGCAGCGGTCAGTGAACTCTGTGGCCGCCTCCACGGCTACGTCCACGGCGCCCAAGTCGGCTTCCTCGGCGGCCGGTTCGGTCCCTGACGTCCAGCGGAGCGCGTCCAGTACGACGCCGCGTCGCGCAGGCTTGGGCGCGCCGACCCCACGGGGGGCTGCGCCCGGGTCTGACGGGGTGGTCGGGGCGTTGTTTCACGTGAAACAACGCCCCTCGCCCCCGTCGTCCGTCCAGCCATCGGCCCCGCAGACCTCGCCGTCCACCGAGAGGGCGGTCACCGGGTCCGCCCGGCCGGTCACGCCGCACAGCACGCAGGGCACACCTCCGGCCTCGCCCGCCGCCGCGCAGGCCCGGCCCTCCGTCCAGCGGACCACACCATCGACTCCGCAGCCCGCCCCCTCCACCAGGCCCACGCCACAAGGGACTTCACCTACCGCGCAAGAGACGGCGCCCGCCTCCCAAGGCACGCCGACCTCCGCGCAGGGGACTGCACCCGCCTCGCACAGCACACCTACGACCACCCCCTCCGCCCAACGCGCCACGCCACCGAACCCGCAGACACCCCCCTCCACCGCGCCCGCCCCGAACGGGACTTCGCCCGCGCCGCAAGCAACCGCGTCCGCCTCCCAAGGCACGCCGACCGCCCCGCCGGGACCCGCAGCCGCCACGCAGGGCTCACCCTCCGCACAGCGATCCGCCGCACCTGCCCCACACCAGACTTCGCCCGCGCCACAACCACAAGCAGCCGCGCCCGCCCCCCAAGGCACGCCGACCGCCCCGCCGGGACCCGCACCCGCCTCGCACGGCACGTCAGCGGTGTCACCGATCGCGCCCTCCGCACAGCGATCCACCGCGCCCACCCCACACGGAACTCCACCCGCGCCGCAAGCAGCCGCACCCGCCTCACACGGCACGTCAGCGGCCACCCCGACCGCGCCCCACGCCCAGCGATCCACCGCGACCGCCCCACACGGAACTCCACCCGCGCCGCAAGGCACAACCTCGTCCCCGCGGGGGACCACGGCCACCCCACGCGGGACCGCCCCCACCTCGCACGGCACGCCTCGGGCGGCCACACAGACCACCCCCGCCGCGCCCCAGCCCTCGCCATCCGTGCAGCGGGCTCTGCCGACGGCTGCGCGGACACTCCCCCCCGTGCAGAGATCCACCGCGCCTGCCCCACACGGGACTTCACCCACCGCGCGACAGTCCACAGCCGCTCCCCAAGGCGCCCCCTCCACCCCGCAGGGCACCTCAGCCACCCCACACGACACACCTCCGGCCGCACAGGCCACACCCTCCTCCCAGTGGTCCACCGTGCAGGCCTCGCAAGGGACTTGGTCGCACTCTCAGTCCACGCCCGCAGCCCAGCCGTCCGGCGCGCCCACCCCGCAGGGAACGTCGTCCGCCACGCACGGCACGTCTCCGGTCGCACCGCCCGCGTCCCACGTCCAGCGAGCCACGTCGTCGGCCACGTCATCCGTACAGCGAGCCACGTCGTCGATCACGCAGCCGACGCCGGCCGCCGGGCAGGCCACCGGACCCTCTCCACACGGGGCATCGACCGCTCGACAGGCCACCACGCCTGCCCCGAACGGGACTTCATCCACTCCGCGGACCACACCGCACGTACAGCGAGCCACACCATCGCCTCCGCCCGCCCAGCAGGCGACTCCGCCTGCCCAGCAGGCCATCGCACCCGCGCCGCAAGGGACGCCGCCCGCCCCCGTCGCCGCCACAACGGGCACGCCCCTTCAAGCCCCGCCGTCCGCTGAGGCATCCCGCCCGGCGGCCGCGCCCCAACACACCGAACCCGCTGCCACGACACGGAGCCCACGGGGTGCACGGGGTCCACAGGGTCCACAGGGTCCCCAGGATCCACGGCCACTACCCCCGATCCAGCGCAGCACCTCCGCCCTGGGCGCCCCCCTGCCGCACCCCACCACCGCCCCGCCCCGAACCCGTACCGCACCGGCCGCCCGCCACGCCCCCACGTCACCCGCCCGTCCTCCGCTCGGCGCCCCCCTCTCCTCCCGCCCCGTCGACGCGAAGCCGCTCGGCACGACGGGAGCCGTACCCGCCGTACAGCGCACCGCGACCACCCGCCCGGCAGGAGCGCGACGTTCGGATGCCGCGGTCCCGCCACTCCCCGCCGCGCTCACCACTCCCCGTGCGGCCACCCCGCTCCCCCCGCACGCCAAGCCGCCGTCCGCAGCCGAAGGCAACACCGTGCCCACACCCACACCCACACCCGCGCCCTTCCCCCTCACCACACCGACGGCCCCCACCGTCCCCAACGCCTCGACCAGCACCACCCCGACGCCCATGAAGCCCACACCGCAGACACCGCCCCGCCCGCCGGCGGCAAGCACCGCACCCATCATCCAGCGCCGCCCGACCCCCACGGCCGCCGTGCCCCTGCGTCGTACCGCACCCGGCGCCGAAGCCCGGCCCGTCGTCCACCCCCAGCACGCGCCGACACAGACCGCTGCCCCCTTGGTGAGCCCCCCGCCCGCCATCCCTTCCACGCAGCCCCCCGCCATCCAGCGCACCCCGGCGACGCCGGCCCCCACGGCAGCCCCGCCCGCCACCCCGCCACCCCCGTACGCACCGCCCGGAAACCAACCCCCCGGAAGCCCGCCCCCGTACTCCGAAGGCGCGCCCCCGCCGGCCTACAGCCCGGGACCCGCGCCGCCCTCGTACTCGGCGGTCCCCAAGGACGCATTCGACCCCCGTGCCCTGACCGACTTCCAGCTCGACGAACTCACGCACCGCCTGACCGGCCGCATCACCCGGCTCCTGCGCACCGAACTACGCCTCGACCGGGAACGCATCGGCAGACTCCGCGACCCCCGCAACTGACCCGCACCACCCGCGGCGCCACCAGCAGCAGCCGCAGCGCACCACCCCGCGAAACCCGCCCCAGAAAGGCCCCCGCGATGTCCCGCGATCTCGACCCGGGCTCCACCATCTTCTTCACCCTGACCATCGACGGCGAGAGCCTCGGTTTCTTCAACGGGTGCGAGGGGCTGTCGTCCCAGGTGGAGGTCGAGCACCGGCAGGAGGGCGGCAACAACGGCTTCGTGTGGCAACTCCCCTCCCGCGTCACCTTCTCCACGATCCGGCTGACCCGCCCGCTCACCCCGGACACCACCAAGGTCGCCAAGTGGATCTCCTCGGTCACCACCGGTGTCACCCGCCCCACCGCCCAGATCGCCGCGCTGCGCGCGGACGGTTCGGAGGTCGCCCGGTGGGGCCTGATCGATGTGCTGCCGGTCAGCTGGAAGGGGCCGTCCCTGGATCCGGCCAGTCCGGGTGTCGCGACCGAGGTCCTGGAAATCGCCCACCACGGGTTCACGGACTGACGGGGAGGAACGAACCATGGCCAAGGGAAACAAGGGCGGGGCCGGCAAGAGCCTGGTCCGCGCCACCCTCGCGATCCACGAACCGCCGGTGGGGACGAGCACCACGCCGGGCGGCCTGATCAAGTCGTTCGCGCTCGACTTCAACCCGTCACAGCTGTCGCTGTCGCGCCGCTCCCAGTGGAAGGCGACGCCGACACCGGCCGTACGCGACGGCGCCACACCGGAGTTCATGGGGCCCGAGCCCCGCGAGATGACCGTGGAGATCTTCCTGGACTCCTCCGACCAGCCGAGCAGCAACAGCGTGCTCAAGAAGGTCGAGTCGCTGCTGGAGTGCTGCGAGGTGACCACCAAGAGCATCGCGGCCAAGCAGCCCTCCCCGCCCTGGGTGGTCTTCCAGTGGGGCTCCTTCTCCACGGCCCGGTTCACCGCCTACGTCAGCAGCGTCGAGGCCACGTACTCCCTCTTCGGGACGACCGGCGTGCCGATCCGCGCCACCTGTCAGGTGCGCCTGCACGAGATCCCCAGCAAGACCAAGGGCCAGAACCCGACCTCCGGCGCGCTGACCGCCCAGCGGGTGCACCGGGTCGTGGCCGGCGACTCCCTCCAGTCCCTCGCGTGGCGCGAGTACGGCGAGGCGTCCGCCTGGCGGTCGATCGCCGAGGCCAACGGCATCGACGACCCGAACCGGCTGCCCCCCGGCATCGAACTCGTCCTGCCCGCCGCCGAGGAGGTGAGGTTCTGATGGTGCAGTCCGCCTACTCCAGCGTCATCCAGGTCAAGCTCGGCGGCCGTCCGCTGCCCCCGGACTTCGCCCCGCTGCTGGTGGACGGCTGGGTCGACCAGGGTCTCGGGGTGCCGGCCGCGTTCCGGCTCACCTTCCGCGACCCCTACCGGCTGGTCCTCGGCAAACTCGGCGTGAAGTTCGGCACGCCGGTGGTGATCACCCCCATCGCCGACGGCAAGGGCGGCTCCGACCCGCTGCTGACGGGCGAGGTGAGCGGCCTGGAGGCCGACTACGACGGCACCGGCTCCTTCACCGTCATCCGCGGCTACGACCACGGGCACCGGCTGATGCGCCAGCGCCGGGTGGCCGCCTACCGCAACCAGAGCGCCTCCGACATCGCCCGCAAGCTGGCCGCCCAGGACGGCGTCCCGATCGGGCGGATCCAGTCGACGAAGACGGTGTACGAGTTCATCAGCCAGGCCAACGTGACCGACTGGGACTTCCTGGCCCGGCTCGCCGACGAGAACGAGATGGTGATGTCGGTCGACGCGAAGGGGAAGTTCCAGTTCGTGAAGCCGGACCCGGCGTCCGGCGCCCCGGCGGTCAGCACTCCCGGCGACAAGAGCCCGTTCGTCCTGGAGGCCGGCACCGACATCCTGCGGCTGCGGGCCTCGGTGACCGCCGCCGAGCAGGTCGGCACCGTCGAGACCCGCGGCTGGGACGTGACGACGAAGAAGAAGCTCACCGCGACCGCGCCCGCCAAGTCCAACCCGGGCATCAGCATCGGCACCACACCCGGCGAGGCGGCCGCGAAGTTCAAGCCGGCCAAGCTGGTCGACCCGCAGACACCGTACGACCGGCAGTCGGAGGTGAAGTTCGCCGCCGAGGCCCTCGCCGACGACGTCACCGGCTCGTTCGCCGAACTGGAGGTCATCGCGCGCGGCACGCCCAAGCTGCGGCCCGGCCTGCCGGTCACCCTCGCCGATGTCGGCGCGCCCTTCGAGGGCAAGTACACGGCGACCTCCGTACGGCACGTCTTCGGCGACGGCAAGCACTACGAGGCCTGGGTCACCGTCAGCGGACGGCAGTGGCGTTCGCTGTACGGGCTGTCCTCCGGTGGCGGCGGCACGGGCAACGGCCTACGGCTGCCCGGCACCGCCAACGCCCTGGTCACCGACGTCCGGGACCCGCTCAGGCAGGGGCGCGTCAAGCTCCAGTTCCCCTGGCTCGACGACGCCTACGTCAGCGACTGGACGCGCGTGGTGCAGTGGGGCGGCAAACGCGGCGGCTCGATCTTCCCCCTCGACGTCGGCGACGAGGTGCTGGTCGGCTTCGACCGGGGCGCCCTTGACCACCCCTACGTCATCGGCGGCCTCTACAACGGCAAGGACAAACCGACCCCCGTCAAGGACGTGCCCCTGCACGACGGCGCCCGGCAGCGCGCCTCCCGGCACACCCTGTCCGACCGCGAAGGCAACCGCCTGGACCTGCTCAGCCAGCGGACCGGCGGCAAGCAGGGCGTACGGCTGACCAGCGGCGACGACAAACTCGTCATCAACCTGGACCGGGCGCAGACCGAGATCACCGTCGACAGCAAGGGCACCGTCAGCATCACGGGCAGCCGCTCGGTGTCCATCGAGGCCGGCACGGACCTGTCGCTGAGCGCACGGCGGAACCTGACCATCAAGAGCGGCGGGATGCTCACCATGCAGGGCCGCGGCATGGTCAACCTCAAGTCGCTCGCCGGCGCCGTGACGGTGGACGCGATGGGCGCCCTCAACCTCAAGGCGGTGGGCTCCACGCTGGTCTCTTCCGGTGGCACCCTCCAGGTCAACTCCCTGGCGAACGTGGGCATTCGAGCCGCCACCCTGCTGCTGCAGGGCGTGGTGCTGGTCAACAACAAGCCGTATCCGCTGCCGTGACGGCGAAGCGGTCGGTCGAGAGAAGCCGAGACAAGGAAAGGCGGGTGGCCCTCTGATGGCCGAGCAGTTCGTCGGATCCGGGTGGGCGTTCCCGTTGCGCATCGGGCCCACCGGAGGCATCGCCCTGGTCAGCGGGGAACGGGAGATCGAGGAGGCGATCCGGCTGGTGCTGGCCACCGCGCCGGGCGAGCGGCCGATGCGCCCGGAGTTCGGCTGCGCCATCCACGACCTGGTGTTCGCGCCGGTCAACGAGGCCACCGCGGGCCGCATCCAGCACGAGGTGTACGGCAGCCTCGACCGCTGGGAGCCGCGCATCGAGGTCAATGACGTCGAGGTCACCGCCGGCGCCGAGCAGGGCGTGCTGTTCATCGACGTCCGCTACTCGATCCGCGGCACCAACAACCCGCGCAGCCTCGTCTTCCCCTTCTATGTCATCCCCTCCCACGAGGAGCCGGGTACGCCCGACGGCCCCGGCAACTCCCCTGAAAGCGACCGCTGATGGCCCTGCCCTCCCCCAACCTCGACGACCGCCGCTTCCAGCAGTTCGTCGACGACGCCAAGCGCTACATCCAGCAGCGCGCCCCGGAGTGGACCGACCACAACGTCTCCGACCCGGGCGTGACCCTGGTCGAGACAGTGGCCCACATGGCCGACCAGATCGTCTACCGCCTCAACCGCGTCCCGGACAAGAACCACTTGGCGTTCCTGGACCTGGTCGGCATCCGTCTCTTCCCGCCCTCCGCCGCCCGCACCGACGTCACCTTCTGGCTGTCGGCACCACAGGAGGAGCCGGTGCTGCTGCCGGTGGGCACGGAGGTGGCGACGGTCCGCACGGAGAGCGAGGAGGCGGTCGTCTTCGCCACGGAACGCGAACTGACCGTCGTGCCCTGCTCGTTGACGTATCTGGTGGTCCAGCTCCAGGGCGAGCCGGTGGTCGACCGCACCACTGACCTCGTCGAGGGCAAGGACCTGACGTGCTTCGCGGAGGCGCCCCGGCCCGGCGACTGCATGCTGCTCGGGCTGAGCTCCGCCGTCCCGCACTGCGCCCTCGCCCTGGAGCTGGACAGCAGGGTGGACGGCGTCGGCGTCGACCCGCGCCAGCCGCCCCTGGTGTGGGAGGCGTGGACAGAGGACGGCTGGCAGGACTGCGAGGTGGAACGCGACGGCACCGGCGGCCTCAACCGCCCCGGCGAGGTGATCCTGCACATCCCCGGCGGCCATGTCCTGTCGCGCTCCGGCGGCCAGGAGGCGGGCTGGCTGCGCTGCCGCGTCACCGAACCGCTCCCGGCCCAGCCCTTCTACACCACCTCCCCGACGGTCCGCTCGGCGGAGGCCTTCACGATCGGGGGCACGGCCCCGGCCCTGCACGCCGAGACGGTGTACGACGAGGCCCTCGGCGAGTCGACGGGCCTGCCCGGCCAGCGACTGCGCCTGACCCACGCGCCGGTCGTGGGGGACGACCCCCCGCTGCTCCTGCAGACCGCCGAACACGAGGGCTGGACCGACTGGCAGGTCGTCCCGCACTTCGCCGCCTCCGGCCCGTACGACCGTCACCTCACCCTCGACGCCGCCACCGGCGAGATCGCCTTCGGCCCGTCCGTACGCGAACCCGACGGCACCCTGCGCCAGTACGGCGCCGTCGCGCCCAAGGGCTCGGTGATCCGCGCCCGCCGCTACCGCACCGGCGGCGGCCGCGCGGGCAACGTGGCCCGGGGTGCCGTACAGGTGCTGCGCACCTCCGTGCCGTACGTCTCGGAGGTCGTCAACCGGGAGGCCGCGCGCGGCGGGGTCGACGGCGAGACCGTGGACGAGGCGAAGGTCCGCGCGCCCATCACGCTGCGCGCCCAGGAGCGGGCGGTGACCCTGCGCGACTACGAGCAGCTGGCCCGCCGCGCCGCGCCGGAGACCGCGCGGATCACTTGCCTGGAGGGCCAGGAGGGGGAGCACGGGGCGTACGCGGTACGGGTGTTGGTGGTGCCGCAGGCCGTCGCCGACCCGGGCGGTCGACTGCGCTTCGAGCAACTCGTGCCTGGTGACGCCCTGTTGGAGCGCATCACCCGGTACCTGGACGAACGCCGCCTGATCGGAACGAGGTTGGCGGTCGGGCCGCCGTACTACCAGGGCGTCACGGTGGTGGCCACCGTGCACGCGTTCCGAGGGGTCGACACCGACCGGGTGCGCCGCCAGGCCCACGACGCCCTCTACCGCCACCTCGACCCTCTGACCGGCGGCACGGACGGGCGGGGCTGGCCGTTCGGGCGGCCGGTGCAGTCCGGGGAGGTCTTCGCGGTACTGCAACGGGTGCCGGGAGTGGAGCTGGTCGACCAGGTCACCCTGCACCCCGCGGACCCCCTCACGGGCAAACGCGGCGACGCGACCGACCGCATCGACCTGGACGCGCCGGCGCTGGTGTTCTCGTACGACCACCGCGTCCGGGTGATCGGGGACGGGTCGTGAACGGGCGTAGCGCTGGTCGGGGACGGCTCATGGGCGGGCGTATCAAGGGGGCCGGCCGATGAGGGGCTCCGTCGACGGGCTCGGCTCGTCCGCGCCGATCGGGATGATGCTGCCCGCGGTGTTCGCCGACGACGACCTGGCGCAGCGCTTCGTCGCCGGGCTCGACGAGGTGATCGCGCCGATCCTGAACGTCCTCGACTGTCTGCCCGCCTACTTCGACCCTGCCCTGGCGCCGGTCGACTTCACCCGCTGGCTCTCCGGCTGGATCGGCGCCGAGACCGACGGCACCGAACCGGAGCCGAGGCTGCGGGCCGCCGTCGCCGCCGCCGCGTATCTGCACCGGGTCCGGGGCACCCGGCGGGGTCTCGCCGAGGCGGTGCGGCTCGCGTTCGGCGTGGAGCCGGAGATCTCCGAGAGCGGCGGTGCCGCCTGGAGCGCCCGCCCGCTCGGCCCGGTCCCCGGCGAACCCCGCCCCCACCTGCACGTCACCGTCCGGCTGCCCGACCCGGGCCCGGCCGACGAACACCGCCTGGACGCCCTCGTGGCGGCCGCCCGCCCCGCCCATATGCCGTACACGGTCAAGGTGACCGCCGCCGAAAGGATTCCGGAGAGATGACCACCCAGAACTGCGCCGAGTGCGGCACCCGGGCAGAACCGGGCCAGTCGTTCTGCGACGCGTGCGGCGCCGTACTGAGCTGGACGGACCGGGGACGGACGGGTACGGCGGAACGGACCGGCGAGCGGGCGGGAGGAGTCGCTTCGGGCGCCGGTACGAACGCCGGTGCGGGCTCCGCTGCGAGCGCCGGTGCGGTCGGCACGGCCACGGCGAGCGGGGGCGATCCGGCGGGCACCGGCGCCCCCGTCGGCACCACTGACGCCTGGTCCGCCCAGGGCGCCGCGGGAACCGCCGCCGACAGCGGCGAGCCGACCTCCCACCCCGCCACCGTGGTCTCCACCGCCGCGCCCTACGCCCCCAACGCCCACGATCCGTCCCCGCGACCCACGGACACGGAACGCACGAGCGCTGATCCCATGAGCGCGGGACACGCTCCGGCCGGAGGAACCGCGGCCGACGCCAGCGGCTTCCCCGCCCATCCCGGCACCGGGCAACCGCCGTACGCCGCGCGCCAGGGAAGCGCACCGCACGCCATCGACGACACGGCACCCACCGAACCCGTCCCCCCGGTCGCGTCCCCCGCGCTCGGGGACACCATGGCCGCCCGCGCCCGTTCCCTGCTCGTCCCCGTCGCCGATCCGGAGGCCCCGCCTCCGGCGCCGCAGCCCGTCGCGCCGGTGCTGCCGGGCCGGCCGGTGGCGGACCGGCCGCAGGTGCGGGCGCCAGGGCCCGAGCAGGGTGCCGAGACCGGGCCGCCGTGCCCGTGGTGCGCCACCCCCAACCGGCCCGACCGGCACTACTGCGCACGCTGCGCGATGCCGATGGCCGGGGACGACCGCGCACCGGAGCGCCACCGCCCGTGGTGGCGCCGCCTGTTCGGCTTCGGCAACAACGAGATCCCGTGGGCCGGGGAGCGCCCCCGGCTGCGGCGGACCTTCGACCGCGTGGTCACCTGGGTCACGGGCGCGGTGGTCCTCGCCCTCCTGATCACCGCCGCGATCTACACACCGGACGCCATCCAGGCCACCCGGGACCACTTCGCCAAGCGCGCCCCGGTCCCCCCGGACCGGGTCGCGGCGTCGCGCTCCTACCCGCAGCACAAGCCCGAACTGGCCTTCGACATGCTCAACAACACCTGGTGGGGCCCGGGCGTCTCGGAGTCGGCGGAGGGCGAGTGGATCGAGGCCAACTTCGACGAGCCGACCCGGCTGCTGGACGTGATCATCACGTCGGGCATCTCCACCCGTGCCGAAGACCGCACCAAGGCGGCGCTGCCGCACCGTCTCAAGGCGACGATCACCACGAAGGACGGCAGGACGACGACCCGGCAGCTCACCCTGGACCAGTCCTCGGGCGGCCAGCGTCGCGCGTTCCGCGTCGGTGAGGTCACCAAGGTCCGCTTCACGATCGAGTCGGCATTCCAGACCTCCGGAAGCAAGCAGGTGTCCATCGCGGAGATCGAGTTCTTCGGCCGGTCGAGCGCGAACTCGTCCTGACCGCACCACCCGGGCAGTGCCGGGCCGCGGGGGCGCCTCCGCGGCCCGGGACCCGTACCCCGACTCCCACGCAACGGCGCCGACGCAACGACGCCGACGCAACGACGCCGACCCGTCAGCCTGAGGGCCGGCGGATCGGCGTCGGAACGCTGCGTGGAGGGCGCGGGGCGGGTCAGCCCAGGGTCGGGAAGGACTCCGAGCGTGGCGCGGGGGTCTCCAGGGGCGCTGTGTGACAGGTGAAGCCGAGGCGGGTGAGCGCCCTGGTGACCTCGAAGGCGGTGAAGTCGCGGCGGTCCTGGCGGGTGATGATCTCGCCCACCTGCTTGACCGGGAACACCTTGCGCCCGATGGCCACGCAGGCCCCGGTGGCGGCCTCCGGTCGGACGCCCTCCATCTGTGTCTCCACCTCGGACTTGATCAGGTCAAAGGGGTAACGGGCGATCACGCAGCGCATGGGGGCCTCACCAAGGGTCGAGGGAACGGCAGAGGGTGCCTTCGGGGCCGGTGTCGGTCAGTGTCGGCCGGGACGGTGCCAGGCCGTGACCGTGATCCGCGGACGGTGGTCGGCGGGGTGGTGGTTCGCGGACCGGGATCAGCGAGGGCTGGGGATCCGCGAGGTGGGCGAGTCAGCGGGGGCTGTGGTCAGGGGGGCTGTCCAGGACGCCCGGCGCGTATTCGCGAGGGTCGATCACGGGGGACACACCCGACATCGCAGCGCGGGCGGCGCCAATTCGGGGGGCTGGATCCGGCTGGGCTTCCCGGCGGGAAACAGGGGAAACAAACGGGGCCCGCACCCAAGGTGCGGGCCCCGTTTCGCCGTAGCGCGCGAGCGATCGCGGATAAATCAGGCAGGGACGATGTTCTCGGCCTGCGGGCCCTTCTGGCCCTGCGTGACGTCGAACGTCACCTTCTGACCTTCCTGGAGCTCACGGAAGCCCTGGGTGGCGATGTTCGAGTAGTGAGCGAAAACGTCGGCGCCGCCGCCGTCCTGCTCGATGAAGCCGAAGCCCTTTTCCGCGTTGAACCACTTCACGGTACCGGTGGCCATGTCATATCTCCTGAAGGCAGTGCTTGGAAACCCGCACTGCGCGAGCCTCCTCATCGCTGCGATGATCACCTGCCCGGAAAAACCGGCAGCAAAATGGCAACCACAACTGCAACTGCGACTGAGCCTAGCACGGGAGGTCCCGAAGCAAATCGGAGGCGAGAGCGAAGTAATGCGGGTGAAAAAATATGCACTAAAATCCTGCCGGGATCACCAAGGAATTCTTTTCCACCGCGGCCCGCAATCCTGCTCCGGCGATGTCAGTTTTTCACTCGCGGCTCGCCCCGGCTCCGGAAACCCTCCTCCGGGCGACGCAGCTCCTCGTTGTCCCGCAGGGCGTCCTCCAGCCGGTCCTCCAGGCCGATGATGCGGCAGGCGGCATCGACGGGCGTGCCCTGGTCGACCAGTTCCCGGGCCCTGACGGCCAGCCGCAACTGCTGCCGCGAGTAGCGGCGGTGACCGCCGTCCGACCTGGTCGGAGTGATCAGCCCGGCCTCGCCGAGGGTCCGCAGGAAGGCGGGCGTGGCGCCGATCAGCTCAGCCGCCCGGCCCATCGTGTACGCCGGGTAGTGGTCGTCGTCTAGCGGGTCGCCGGCGGCCGGCTGCTCTTGTGAGGGCATGTGCGTCTTCCCGCGGGTCGCCGGGGCGCGGCCCGCCACAGGGGCTGGTCCCCGCCCGGAACTCTAGTCGCCCGGGTGGAATCCCTGCTATGGCGAGCACAGATATTCCGCTCGATGTTCAGCTGCTGTACGCGTCCCGCTCAGGGGTCGACGACCAGGGCCCGGCGCGGGCCGGACGGGACCCCGAGCAGGCCGTCGTCCCGGGGCTCGGCGGCGACGGATCGCCAGCCCCAGGACCGCAGCGCGTCCAGGGTCCCGGTGTCGCCCCGGTCGACCAGGAAGACACCGAGCGCGCCGTCGTGGTCGGTGAGCAGCCGCTTCTGCAGTCGCCGGGCAAGGTTCCATTCGCGGTCCTGGTCGTAGGCCCGCACCCGTTCCGGCACCAGGATCCCGGAGACCGCGAAGAGCCCGCCGGAGGCGGCGAGGCTGAGCAGGGGCCGGGGGAGGCATCCGTCCAGGCCCTGCCACCAGGGGCCGTCGACGCGTACCGGAAAGCCGTACGCGCACCCCGTCAGCACGGACGTCTCGTCGCGGACGACGGCCTCCGCGATCAGCAACCCGAACCCGGGCTGCCGTACGTCGACCGCCAGCCGCCGCAGGAAGGCGGTGCGGGACCGGGCCCACTGCCCCGGCCCGACGCCTGAGGTCTCCGCGTACAGATCACCGAGTTCCTGCCAACGGTCCTCGACCTGGCCTCGGCTCAGCGGGCGGACGCGTTCCCCTTCGAGGGGCGAGGGGCCCCGACGCCGGCGCGGCGACGAGGCGAGAGACTGCACGTTCAAAGTCATCGCCCGACCCCTGCCCCAGGCGCGGACGGATCCGGCCCGGCGTCGTGGTGCGCCGAGAACGGCGCCGGTGAGAGGGGCGCACGAAGAGTCCTCGGCTCTTTCACGGTACTCCCGCCCGCACGCCCCCTGCCCGGGCCGGCCCTGTCCGACCGACCGGAAGCGTCCGGGCGTACGGTGGACATATTGGGGCATGTGGCGGAACCGGAGACAGGTGACCGTGATGCGCACGAGGCCCGACAGCTCCCCCCGCACCCAGGGTGCGCGGACGGCCCTGCCCGTCTCCACCCCCGTACGAACCGAAGCGGACGCGCACTTCGCCGCGGGCATGTTCCCACCCGAGGGCGAGGAACTCGCCGAGGTCCGCATCATCGCGACGGACCCCGATGTCGCCCAACGGGTCGCGCTGCTGCTCCGCCAGGGCTTCCACTGCGACGAACCGCGCAGCTATCCGGCGGGCCCGGACGGCCACGGCACCCTGCTCCACCTGACGGTCGACCCCCACCGCCCCCCGGACGAGCCACCCACCGACTCCCCCTGGCTGATCAGCAGCCGCTCCCAGGCGTCCCGCTCCCACACGGACGAACCGGGCTGAGACAAGGGGTTCGACGTCGGATCAGGTCAGACCAGGTCAGGCCGGGGCGACGCGGGACGGTCCAGGTCGGTCACCACCGTGGCGTAGAAGCGGTGTACCGCGTCGTCGACGCTGCGGATGAAGCTCGACTCCGTGTTGCCGCGGGTGTTGCCCATGCTCTTGAAGAGGGACAGGCGGAAGCCGGTGATCTCCGTGCCGTTCTTGGGAAGCAGGTCCGCCGGTTCCGGGCGCAGGCGTTCCAGGGTGCCGCGAGGGCCGCCCGTGTCACCGTCGACCAGCGTTTCGACATGGAGGTCCGCCGGGGCCTGGGAGAGGCGTTTGACGAGGCGCTTGACCCAGGTCAGGGGGTAGCCCTGGTCGGGGGCGGGGATCTCGACGGAGGTGCGGAGCTTCCCGGTGCGCAGGTCGGCGGTGAGGGCGAGGACACCGGGCGTGCCCTCGATACGCAGCTCCGAGTGCAGCCTCCCCGCCAGGCACAGCTCGTCCGCCATCCGCGCCCGCCGGGCCGCCGGGTCCGTGCCGCGCTTCGCGCGTCGTACGGGGAGCATCTTCTGGCCGAGTTCACCGCCCATCCGCAGACAGACCTGACGGATCAGCCGCTCCCAGCTCTCGACCACCTCCAGCGCGCGGGGGTCGCCCTGGCACAGGGTCTCGTCGTCGATCCCCTTGCGGACGGGGACCCAGGCCGCGCCCATGTTCTGGAAGCCGTGGCAGCCGGAGTTCTCGTGCTGGAGGTAGTGCAGGAGCTCCTGGAGCAGCCAGGCGTGCGCGCTGTTGCCGACGCCCTCGTGCCTGATCAACAGCTGGGCCTGGTGGGCGACTTCGGCCCAGGAGAGGTGCCGGAGCGCCACCTTGTGCTTGCGCCGGCCGTCGATCTTGACGTCGACCAGCGGGCTGCCCTCCAGGGCGACATCGTTCGACAGCGTGATCACGGCCTCGTAGCCCCGTCGTGCGGCGATGTCCATGTACGCCTGCACCTGGTCGGCCTTCAGCCCGTTGCCGTTGGTCTTCGTCTCCACCAGCGCCGTCCACAGCTTTCCGGCCCGCTCCACGCGGATCACACCGTCCGGTCGTCGTGGTGAGTCGCCGTGCGCCAGCGTGACCTCGGTGAACGTCTCCATACGGCCCGCGGGGGCGCCGAAGGCCGCCGTGAGCCGTCTGCCGAACTCCGGTACCTGCGCCATCACCGACAGCAGCACGGACGTGGCGCGTGTCTCCCGGTCCCGGTCGCTCTTGAGCACCGGAACCGGGAAGAGGCGGGCCCCCTTCCAGGACTCGTTCTCCGCGAGGGACCTTGTCACCGCCTTGGGCAGGACGACCTTCTTCTTGGCGGTACGGGGGCGTGCGGACGTCTTCTTCGCCGCCGCCGTGTCCTCGTCCGAGCGGCGGGGAGCGGGGACGGCGTCCAGCGTGACCCGCGCCTGCTGCTCCACAGCCGTGAGGCCGGGTTCCGTAGCGGGTACGGGGTGCGAGGCCGACTCGGGGTGCGAAGGGAGCCCGGGGCGCGGAGCAGCCCCACTCGCGGCCGAAGTACCGTCGGTAGCCGCCACACCCGACGACGCTTCGCCCTCGTCGACCTGCTCGACCCCGTGGGCCTCGGCGACCGCCTCCGCCTCGTCCCCGGCGTCATCCTCGATGTCGACCCCGAAGTCCGTCGCCAGTCCGGCGAGGCCGCTGTCGTAGCCCTGTCCGACGGCGCGGAACTTCCACTCGCCCTCACGCCGGTACAGCTCGCCGAAGATGAACGCGCTCACCGCTCCGGCGTCCTCGATCGCGAACCTCAGCAGATCGTCGCCGGAGCCGTCGGCCAACGTCACGCGCAGGTCGTCCAGTTCGGCGAAGCGGGCTGCCTCGTACCGGCTCGCGGCGACGACGATCCGTCCGACGTCGGCCGGGATCGCCGTGAGGTCGAAGCAGATGCGGTCCTCGCTGCCCTCCTCGGCGGGCTTCTTGCCCAGGAGTTGCACGCTGCCGTCGGCGGCGACCGGGTTGTTGTAGAAGTAGAAGTCGCTGTCGCTGCGCACCTTTCCGTGCGCGCCCAGCAGCATGACGGAGACGTCCGCGTCACCCTCACCCGTCGAACTGGCCCATCCCAGGCTCACGATCACGGAGTCGACGTTCTCGCTCAGCGCCGTCAGACCGACGTTGGCGCCCTTGACCATCTCGTACACAAAGCCCCCCCAGAGCCCTCACGCGGGCGCACGGGCGAGCCGAGGATCCCCCCACCGACCGCCCCGCACCCTGTGTGACATGACGCACACTCAACGCACGGCGAAACTCTAGTCCCCAGGCGGGCGGCCTGTGGTGATCCGCCGGAATCTCCACAGCGGGAGGGAAGAGACGGAAAGTCTGCCCGGGAGGGCCTTCGGGAGCGGGCCGGATGCGGCAGGCCGTGGGGCGGACGCCCGCCCTGCGCCCCCTCGCCTGTCATTCGTCCGTCATCCGCTCAAGCTGCGCCGCCGTGACCGCGCGGACGACGAAGACTGCTGCCACGGCCGCGCCCACGATCGCCGCGTCGGAGGCCAGGAGCATCCATACGTCGGTGTAGGCGCGGGCGATGATCTCGTCCGTGTCGTCGGCGTATATGAGGCCGACGCCGCCGGCCAGGCCTATCAGCCACAGGCCCCACCACCAGTTCACCGAGCTCGGCAGCCGCCTGCCGGGGGCGCTCGCGCGGTGGATGTCGACGACGAGGCCGCGCGGGATCCAAAGGTTGGCGAGGGGCAGGATCCAGCCCAGGTACATCCAGATCCAGGAGTAGCGGGGCGGTTCACCGGACAGGGCGCGGGCGTTGTCCCGTACGCGCCACAGCCAGGACAGGAACAGGAGCGCGCAGAGCACGGCGGTGGCGCTGCCCAGGGTGTTGACGATGTGGTACGCGTCCTCCAGCGGGGTCAGTTTCCGGTGCTCGCCGCCGCCCTGGTCCGGCGGCCCGGACGCCGGCTGCCCCGCCGCCGCGAGGCGTGCCTCCCACAACGCCCGGGCCAGCCAGGCGACCCCGGTGAGGGCGAGGGCCGCGACGGCACAGCGCGCCGTCCACAGAACGGGCCGCAGGGCGGAGGGATCGGCGGCAGAGCTGGAGGGCTGCACATCTTGATCATTCACCCGGTCAATCCTGGGGGCCACGGCACCCGTAGGCCATCACGAAATCACTCCTCCATTGTCACAGTCATGCCATACGCCCCGCCCTCCTGGTCGGCGGAGCACCTTGTGACAAAGCCTTGAATGACCCGGATCACGCAAGCCATTGGTTTTCGGTCATAATCGACATATGAGTACGGCGACGTTTGAACTAGCGGCTACGTCGAGCGAAGTACTCAACGTGGTCGCCGCCTTTGCCGGTGGGCTGGTCATCGCCGGCGCACTGGTGTGGGCCGTGGTGTTCGGCATGCGGGTCCGGGACCGGGAACTGCCGCGGCCCAGCCCCGAGGAGCAGCCGCGGCTTCCTCTGAACGGCCCGATCCACGAGGTCCGGGAGATGCGGGAGCCGGACGAGGTGCCGGTGCCCGCGGACAAGCGGGAACGGCTCATGCCGTACCAGCTCCACTCCTCCGGAACCCGACGAGGAAAGGACCAGGTCAGAAAGCGCTGGCTGCCGGGTTCCAGCGGCTCCTTCGGCAGCGGCGGCATCGGTCACACCTGAGGACGTCACACCTGAGGACGTCACACCTGAGGACGTCACACCTGAGGACGTCACACCTGAGGACGTCACACCTGAGGACGTCACACCTGACGGAGCTGAACAGGTCGCGGTCAGGTCTGCCCGCGGGTCGGTCGGTACGTCGCGAGCGCCCAGATCACGAAGACGTTCACGGCGATCATGATGATCGACCAGACCGGCGCGTACGGCAGGAACAGGAAGTGGGCGACCATGCTCAGCGCCGCCAGGAAGATGCCGGTCAGCCGGGCCCACGCGGCGCCCTTCAGGATCCCCGCGCCGGTGAGCGCGGCGAGCGCGCCCAGGACGATCAGGATCACGCCCCAGCCGGTGAGGTTGATCTTGTAGACGTAGTCGCCGAGGTTGGCCCAGACATCGTCCTTGGCGAGCGCGGAGATGCCCTGGAAGATCGCCAGGACGCCGTCCACCAGCATCAGGACACCGGCGAAGACGACCCCGCCGGTGGCCCAGGCGGTCTCGGTCGGCGTGAGCGCGTCGCCGTAGTCGGGTCGCCCGGAGGGTCCACCGGCCGGCCGGTGGGTGTCGTCCCAGACCGGCGGTGGCCGCTCTCCGCCGGTCGGTCGCTGTCCGCCGGTCGGTTGCTGTCCCCCACCGGTGGGCGGCTGCGTGGTGTGCGGCTGTTGGGTCATGGCCGGACCCCGTTCCTTCCGGGGCGGCAGGCGCGGGACGCCGTCCGCCGGTGCCGAGTGGTGTGTCCTGCGGTTCGACCATCAAGCGGGGCAGGGGCCCCCGCCACGGGGACTGAGCCGTATGGGTGACATCCGGCATGCGCCCGTCCGCGCTCGGACCTTCACTGGACAGAACACATCGCACCCCGGGAGGCGAAATGACCGGTACCCGTGCGCGCCGGGCGACGGGCGCGGCACCGACGGCGGTCACGGCCGCCGTCCTGACCGGTCTGACCCTGGTCGCGGTGACCGGCCTGACCGGCTGCTCCGACGGCGACAGCGCGTCGAGCACGGTCAGCAAGGCCGCGTCCGCCGCCCGGTCGGCCGGCGAGGAGGCGACCGCCGCCGCGTCCTCGCTCGCCTCCGAGGCCTCCTCGGCGCTGGCGTCGGCGACGGCGGAGGCGGGCCGGAGGCTCGACGACATCAAGGGCGGCGTGGACGCGAAGGGCTCCGTCGAACTGGGCAAGCCGACCGCCGACGGCGACCGTACGAAGGTGGAGGTCACCGCGAAGAACTCCACCGACTCCACGAAGTCGTTCGCGGTCCAGGTCGACTTCACCGACCAGGCCGGCAACCTGCTCGACACGGTCGTGTTGACGGTCTCCGACGTCCCCGCGGGCGACTCCGGCAAGGCGACCGCCCGCAGCAACCGTCAGCTGACCGGCGAGGCGAGGGCGGAGGTGGCGCGGGCGGTGCGGTACTGACCGGCGTACGACCGAAGGGAACGGCCGAGACGCGGGCCGCGTGGCAGGACGGCGAGGCAGGACCATGACTGAGACACCGAGGGGCGGGACACCGAAGGGCGGGACACCGGAAGGCCGGGCACCGAGGGACGCGTCACCGGTGCCCTTCACCGAGCAGGACTACGCGGCCCGCATGGACCGTGCCGCCCGCGCCGCCGCGGCCGTCGGACTGTCCGGACTCCTCGTGCCCCCCGGCCCCGACATGGTCTGGCTCTGCGGCTACCGCCCGATCGCGATCACCGAACGCCTCACCCTCCTCGTCCTCACCCCCGACTCCTCCGACTCCCGGCTGCTGGTCCCGGCGTTGGAGCGCCCGGACGCGGAGGAGTCGCCCGGGGCGGGTGCCCTGCGGATCTCCACGTGGCGGGACGGCCAGGACCCGTACGCGGCGGCAGCCGGGCTGCTGCGTCCGCACGGCCGTTACGGCGTCTCCGACTCGGCCTGGGCCCTGCATCTGCTGGGCCTCCAGGAGGCGCTGCCGCTGACCACGTACCGCGCGCTGACCGTCGCGCTGCCGATGCTGCGGGCCGTCAAGGACGAGCACGAGGTGGCCCGGCTCGCGGCGGCCGGTGCGGCGGCGGACGCGACGTACGAGGAGATCCTCTCCGTACGGTTCGCGGGGCGCCGCGAGACCGACCTGGCCGCCGACCTCGCCCGTCTGCTGCGCGAACACGGCCACAGCCAGGTCGACTTCACGGTGGTGGGCGCCGGGCCCAACGGCGCGAACCCGCACCACGAGGCGGGCGGGCGGGTGATCGCCGACGGTGACATGGTGGTCCTGGACTTCGGCGGTCTCAAGGACGGCTACGGCTCCGACACCACCCGTACCGTGCATGTGGGCGAGCCGACGGACGAGGAGCGCGCGGTCCACGAGATCGTCCGCGCGGCGCAGCAGGCCGCCTTCGAGGCCGTACGGCCCGATGTGCCCTGCCAGGAGGTCGACCGGATGGCCCGCGCGGTGATCGAGGACGCCGGATACGGCGAGCACTTCGTCCACCGCACCGGCCACGGCATCGGCGTCACGACCCACGAACCGCCGTACCTGGTCGAGGGGGAGGACCAGCCCCTCGTCCCCGGCATGTGCTTCTCCATCGAACCGGGCGTGTATCTCCCGGGCCGCTTCGGCGTCCGCATCGAGGACATCGTGACGTGCACGGAGACGGGCGGGCGCCGCCTGAACGCGACCCCGCACGAGATGGCGATCGTGAACTGACGCCGCCGCTCAGGCCATCCAGAAGAAGACGGCGGTCATCCGCTTCTCCGCCGTCGTGCGGCCGAAGTAACCGGTCGCGCTGTGCACGAGGTTGGCGTTGTAGAGGAGCAGGCGGTTGTACCGGTGAGGCACGCGTACGTCCTCCTCGAAGGCGTCGGGCGCGACGAACCGCGTACCGAGCGCGTCGACGAGGTTGTTGTGCGGGGCCTGCACGACATTGCCGCCGAGCCGCCCGCCGGGCAGGGACTGCCTGTAGAAACTGGTCCCGCAGTCCTTGGGCACACCGGGGTTGAGATACAGGACGGCGGCGTACCGGCACAGCGACCGCGAGTCCGTGTGCGGCCGGGGCGTGCTCTCCCCCTCTCCCACCACCTGCACGCAGTTGTGGTTGAGGGTGCCCCCGCCGGGCGCTTCCTGCACCCACAGTTCCTTGACCCCGGTCGCCTTCCTCACCGCCCGCTCCACCCGCGCGAGTTGCCCCGGCTCGAGCCCGGGCATCGCGCGCAGCCCCGGCCACGCCTCCGGCTTGTGCGGATACCCCTCGACCCAGTCGTCCTTGCCGAGACAGCCCTCCCGCACGGCGTCGACGTCCGGCAGCACGTCGTCGATCACCCAGTAGTCGCGGCCCTTGGTGGGCTTGCGGTAGGGAAGCACGGGGAGGGACGCGGCGGCCCTCCCGGGCCGTGAGGGCCGATGCGGCATGGACATGCCGCGAATCTAGGGCCGAGGCCCGTCAGGACTCTCCCGCGTTTGCCTCCGGAGTCTCCCGCGAAGTGGTCAATGTTCGGTCAACCGGGCAAGCCAACTGGTGCGCCTACTTGGATTCGACGCGTCCGAGCGGGTCGGGGCCGGCCGTCAGCGCGTCGCACGCCGCCTTCCAGGCGGAGTCCCCTGGGTAGAGCTCGGTGCGGAGGTAGGCCCAGGTGAGGCGTTGGACCGCGGACACGCGCTCGGGGTTCTCGTCCGTGGTCTCGGCGACGTCGTATCCGGAGATCCCGCCGAGCCCGTGTTCCGCGTCGAACAGGGTGAGCAGGGACTTGGGGCCCGGGGCCAGGACGTACGGGTCGGCGTGCCAGTCCGGGCCCCGGACCGTCAGGTGGGCGGAGGCGTCCTTGTCGCCGGCGACCACGAGTGCGGGCGTCGTCATCCCGGAGAAGTCCGTGGTCAGGAAGAAGGGGAGGTTCTCGGCCACGGACTCGGTGAGGGCGTCACCGCCCCTGCCGGGCGCGGCAAGCAGTACACCGGCCTTGATCCGGGGCTCGGCCAGGTTCACCTCCGTTCCGTCGTGCGGATCGGTGAGCCGGGCGCCCAGCAGCAGGCTCGCGGTGTGCCCGCCCATCGAGTGCCCGGCCACGGCGACCTTGCCGTGGTCCAGTCGCCCGAGGAGCTGTGGGACGGCGGCCTCGATCACGTCGAGGCGGTCGAGGACGCGCTTCATGTCCTCGGCTCGGGATCGCCAGTACAGCGGTGCCCCGGGGGTGTCGGGATCCAGGCTCAGCGTCCTCGAGCTGAGATGGGTGGGCTGGATCACGACGAAGCCGTGCGCCGCCCAGAAGTTGGCGAGGGGGGCGTAGCCGTTCAGGGAGGAGAGGTGGTTGGAGTAGCCCTGCCCGTGCGAGAGGAGGATGACCGGCAGGTCGCTTCCGGTCACGGGCGCGGAGACCCGTACCTCCAGGTCCACGGCTCGGTCGGGCGCCGGCAGCACCACCGGACCGACCGAGAGGACGGGCGTGGGAGAGCCGAAGGTGTCGGCCGCGTAAGTCGGTTCACTCATGATGCGACTTCCGTTGAATGGCCTCTGCCGCCTGTTGCCGGATCATCCGGTCGGCGGCGGGTGAGGCGGTCAGGAGCGCCCGGCTTCAGGCACGCTGAAAGCGGAGCGACGTTCCGTTTAACATACGGAACACCGTTCCGTTTTGTCAACGGCGATCGGGAACCCCTGCCCAACCCCCGGCCCTCACCGACCCACCGCACCCACCGTGATGGCGATCTGCTCGCTCACCGCGCTCACCCCGTTGAAGCTCGCCGTCACCTGGAGGCGTCCCGAGCCGGTGGGCAGGGCCACGGACGGGACGCAGGACCAGGCACCCTTCGCTGTGGCCGTCGTCGCGCAGACCTCGTTCTCCTCCCCGTCCCGCACCGTGACCTGGGCGCCCGGGAAGGCCGTACCGGAAGCCTTCGGCAGGGCGAGCAGCGGGACCCCGGACTCCGGTCGGGTCAGGGCCGGCTCGGGCAGGCCGACGGTCACCGCGCAGGTGCCCTCGTCGCGTACGGCTCCCCCCGCCTCCGTGAGCCGCACGGCGCAGCCGCTCAGCCGGGTGCCCGGGACGGCGTCGCGCGGCACCGACAGCACGAACGGGAAGGTGCGCCCCTGCCACGCCCGCGTCGCCACCCCCTCGTCGAAGGTGTACGTCCCGCTGCCCCGGTCGGACGCCACCGCGCCCCGGAAGCCGTGGGCGTCCAGCGGCGCGTCCGCGACCTCCGCGCCCTCGGGTGCCGTCAGGGTCAGCACGGAACCGGCGCCGAGCGGTGCCCCCTGGTAGCCGGTCACCTCGACCGTGCCCTCACGGCCGGGCACGATCGTCACGGCGCCCCACAACTCACGGCCGAGCCCGGCGGCCTGGGCCCGCTCCTGCGGCGACCCCGACCACGCGATCGTTCCCGCCACGGCGATACCTGTCAGCGCGGCTGCCTTCCTGGTCCTGTTCATCGACGGCTTCATCGTCGGCGGAGCTCCTCACGGGGACATCGGCGACACTTCTCCGTGCGATTCTCGCGGCCGTTTCCGCAGGTGGCGTTTGCTGTGCGGCCGTACGGGCGAGAGCGGGCGCGAGAGGCCCCCCAGCCGAACGTGACTCCCGCCCGGCCAGGCCCCCACCGAGACCGGAGATCACCCTTTGCCTATTCTTTACCAAATCAAAAGACTTCTGGGTGGCTCGTCTCCGTACTCCTGTCCGTCAGGCCCGCCGATCGGTGGGCACCCGGCCGGGCAGGAGGCACCGTGGGTATCTCGCGGAACGCAATGGGAACTCTCTTCGTGGGTGGTGCTCTCACGTTGACCCTGGCAGCGCTCGCCTATCCCTCGATGCTCGGTCTCGACACCGTGTCCAGCGCTCAGGACAGAGTCATCTCCCAGACCCAGTGGGGGCCGTTGACGGAGGGGGACCGCGACTTCGTGGTCAAGGTGCGCGCGGCCGGGCTGTGGGAGTACCCGGTGGGGCAGATCGGACTGGGCAAGGGGACGTCAAAGGAGGTCGTGACGGCCTCCAACCACCTGATCGACGGCCACGCCGCGCTGGACACCACCTGTCGCAAGATCGCCCCCATGCTCAACATCACCCTGCCCAACGTGGCCAGTCCGCAACAGGTGGGCTTCGTCAACCAGCTGACCGCGGACCCCAAGGGCACGCAGTTCGACTCCGACTTCGCCAACATCCTTCGAGTGACGCACGGTTCGATCTTCAACACGATCGCGAAGGTCCGGTCCACCACGAAGAACAGCCTGGTGCGGCAGCTGGCCGACCAGGCCAACGCCACCGTCCTGGACCACATCACGGTCATGGAGAACACCGGCATGGTCAACTTCGACCAGGCACTCTTCACCCAGACCACCCCACCGAAGCTGCCCTCGGACCAGCTCACCCCGCCCGCGGCGCAGGCCGGCGAACCGATGATCGTCCTCACCCCGCCGCCGACCGCAACGACGACCCCGCCGACCATCAAGCAGTAGTCGGCCGGCTGAAGGGTCCTACGCGACCCACACCGTGGTGTCCGGGCCGAGCCGCCCGTCCGCCAGGGGAGCGCTGCTCAGCAGAACCTCTCCGGGCGGCAGCGGTACGGCCGCCCCGGACAGGTTGGTGACACAGCGCCAGCCGCCGTGGCGGGCGAAGTCCAGCACCCCCGGCGGGCTGTCGTCCGCCCAGGTCAGCGACTCGCCCTCCTGCAGTTTGCGACGCAGCCTGAGGGCCGTGCGGTAGAACTCCAGGGTCGAGCCGTCGGTCCCGTCCTGTGCCTCGACGGCGTACCGCGCGAAGCTCTCCGGCTGCGGCAGCCAGGCACCACCCGCCCCGAAGCCGTACGACGGTCCCGTCGTCGCCCACGGCAGCGGCACCCGGCATCCGTCGCGCCCCTTGTGGACATGTCCCGTCTGTGCCCAGATCGGGTCCTGGAGCACCTCGACGGGCAGGTCGGCGACCTCGGGCAGGCCGAGTTCCTCGCCCTGGTAGACGTACGACGATCCGGGCAGCGCCAGCATCAGCAGCGTGGCCGCCCGGGCCCGTCGTAGGCCCGCCGCCTCGTCCACCGACGGGGCGCGGCCGCCGGACAGCAGCCAGGCGTTGTCGTCGGTGCCGGGCGGGAGCATCAGGCGGGAGGCGTGCCGGACGACGTCGTGGTTGGAGAGCACCCAGGTGGCGGAGGCGCCGGCCGCTCGTGCGGTGAGCATCGAGTCGGTGATGACCTGGCGGAGTCCGTCCGCGTCCCAACCGGCCTGGAGATACTCGAAGTTGAAGGCCTGGCCGAGTTCGTCCGAGCGGGCGTACAGCGCGCGTCGGGCGCCCGGGACCCATGCCTCGGCGACGGCCATCCGGGGCGGGCGGTAGGCGTCGAGGATCTTGCGCCAGTCGCGGTAGATCTCGTGGACGTCGTCGCGGTCGTAGAAGGGGTGGGTGCCGGGCGGGAACTCGGCCAGGGCCGCCTCGCCGCTGAGTGCGGGGGCGCCGAGGTCACGCAGCGGTTCGGCGAGGTCCTTGGCGAGGGCGTGGGCGACATCGACGCGGAAGCCGTCGACCCCGCGGTCGGACCAGAAGCGCAGGGTGGTGCGGAAGTCGGCGCGGATCTCCTCGTTCGCCCAGTTCAGGTCGGGCTGCTGGGGCGCGAACAGGTGCAGGTACCACTGGCCGTCCGGCACCCGCTGCCAGGCGCTGCCGCCGAAGACGGACTGCCAGTCGGTGGGCGGGAGTTCGCCGTGCGTGCCGCGTCCGTCGCGGAAGACATAGCGGTCGCGGGCGGCGGAGCCGGGGCCGGCGGCGAGGGCCTCCTGGAACCAGACGTGCTGGTGGGAGGTGTGGTTGGGGACGAGGTCGACGATCACCTTGAGGCCGAGGCGGTGGGCCTCGGCAGCCAGGGCGTCGAAGTCGTCGAGGCTGCCCAGGCGCGGGTCGACGTCCCGGTAGTCGGCGACGTCGTAGCCGCCGTCGGCGAGTTCGGAGGGGTAGAAGGGGCTCAGCCACAGGGCGTCGACGCCGAGGGCGGCGAGGTGGGTCAGCCGCTGGGCGACGCCCTTCAGGTCCCCGAGTCCGTCGCCGTCGGCGTCGGCGAAGCTGCGGGGATAGACCTGGTAGACGACGGCCTGCCGCCACCAGTCGGGGTCACGGGAGGACAGATCGGGAGGCAGGTCGGGGCGGACGGAACGGTCGGCGTGGGCGTCGGTCACGCGGTCTCCCTCGGGGCGGTGGTCCACGGCAGGCACTGCGCCACTCACGTACCTGTCCCCATTGTCGGTAAAGCGAACTCGAACGCGGTCCGGAGTATTTCATTCCCTGTGTGATGAGATTGTGATGACCTCTTGAACTATCCCTGTATTGCCGCAGGTTGACAGGGTTACGCAGTGAGATCCACGATGTGCGAACACCGTGATTCATGTGATTCCTGTGAATCATGTGACCAGTGAGTCCGGTGTTCTCATGCCCGGTGCTCTGTGGAGCACCCGCCACCCCCTCA
Source organism: Streptomyces sp. NPDC050997 (assembly GCF_040660135.1). Taxonomy (NCBI): domain Bacteria; kingdom Bacillati; phylum Actinomycetota; class Actinomycetes; order Kitasatosporales; family Streptomycetaceae; genus Streptomyces; species Streptomyces sp. NPDC050997. Next base: position 378,127 of record NZ_JBFAGK010000002.1, on the reverse strand, counting down.
CCCGATGGGAACCGCATGTCCATAGTCAGACGTGTCTCCGCGCGCCGCCTGCTGGGGACGGGTGCCGCGGCGCTCGTCCTCTGTGCCGTCTCCGCCCCGACCTCCTGGGCCCACGGAACCCCCGGCGGCGATGGATGGAAGTCCGGCGGCACCTACAAGCCCGGCACAGGCGCGGGCACGGAGACCGCCACCGACCGCTGCCAGTTCTCCCTGGACGGCTCGAGCTTCTTCGACTCGGTCAAGGTCGATGACCAGAACCTCAAGCCCACCGACGACGGCAAGATCCACGTCAAGGTCCGCACCGCCGGTGACGCCGAGTCCTGCACGGCCTCCCTCGCGTCCTACCTCGCCCACGGCGCCACCTTCAACACCTCCGGCGAGCAGATCTTCGTCGACTTCGACACGGTGACCGTGAAGCCGGGGCAGACCGAGTCCCTCGACATCGCGGTGCCGGACGCGGGCTGCTTCGCGCAGGTCGACCTGTACCGGGGCGCGGTCAAGTTCGACGGCGAGCTCGACTCCAAGGACGGCTTCGTCCACGGCGAGGTGCCCATCGGCCCGGAGCGCCCGGTCATCAAGGAAAAGCTGATCGCGGGCTGGAACGGCGGCACGAAGGAGTGCACGGAGGTTCCGTCCGAGCCGCCGGCCACCCCGACCTCCCCGCCCGCGACGACCCCGGAGGAGCCGGAGCCCTCGACCCCGGCCGAGGAGACCACGCCTCCGGCCACCGAGCCCCCGGCCAGCGAGACCCCGGGCACCGAGACCCCCACCCCCTCGGCCTCCGAGTCCACCACCGCCCCGGCCACCACGCCGAAGGGCGGCGGCGACGACCTCGCGGAGACCGGTGCCAACAGCAACACGGGCCCGATCGCGATCGGCGCGGCAGTGCTGCTGGCTGGCGGAGCGGGCATCGTGGTGATGACGCGGCGTCGCAAGGCGACTCGCGCCTGATCCACGCGGACTGAACAGTCCTGAACCTGAAGAGGCCGCCCGCCGTCCTGGCGCGGGCGGTCTCTTCGGCGTTCTCGTCACGGTGTTGGCCGGAATCACCTCGCTCTCCGACAACGGTCTGGATGTTCGTTGTCACTGCTGGTAGTTAGAGTTACTCATCAGTCGTCGACTGCTGATGGTGTACGGGGGAGGACAGGGTGTTATCGAGCGACGGTGGCGCGACGGCGGGGCCGTCATGGGTGTTCGACGTCTTCGACATGGCACGGGAAGCTGCCGGCGCCGCGAACGAAGTGGCCGCCGAGCTCTCGTCGTTCACAAAGTTCCGGACCCGCGTCGACGAGCTGATCCGAGACCTGAAGGGTTCGGCCGCGGGCCCCGACAAGGTCGGCCAGGAGCAGCTCGTACGCCATCAACTCGGTGGCGGGGACGGGGCATGGGCGGAGGCGGCCGGACTCCACGGCGCGTACGAGACGGTGATCCGCGAACTGGAGGCCCTGTCCAAGCTCCTGTCCGACTCCATGGAAGGCATGGGCATCGCCGTGCTGGCCTCGCACAAGGGCTACCAGAACATCGACCTGGATGTCCGTGACCGGATGACGGCGATCAGCGCGGAGACGACGAAGCACTACGGCGGGAGCTACGACCCCGAGCAGGCGCGCACAGGCCAACGCGGCGTCGACAAGGGCAACAGCCCGTCCGGCGACGACGCCGGAGGCTCGATCTGATGCCGGCCACCGGACCCACGGGCGGCACGCCCTTCGAGGACATGAGCCACGAGCAGATGCTGGCATGGCTGGATCGGGCCAACTCCGGCACGGTGCAGGCAGCGGCCGACCGCCTGATCGCGGCGGCCAAGGAGATCCGCGCCATCGCCGAGGAACTCAAGGTCCGCCCGCAGTACGTGGAGTGGAAGGGCGAGGGCGCACAGGCCTTCCGCACCTGGACCGGCGACCTGGCCAACTCCACCCTCCGCCTGGGCGACTTCAGCGAGGACGCGGCGAAGTGGCTGGGCCAGGCGTCGGGGGCGATCGCCGTGGCGCAGGCTTCCATTCCGCGCGATACGCCGGGCGCGCGGGCCAACCTCGCGGCGGCGCAGTCCGCGCACAATGACCCGGACGCGGCGGCGGTCAGCGCCAAGTCCCGCAGCGAACTGGCCGCGCTGACGGCGGACCGGGAGAGGGTCCGCCTGGAGGCGGCCGCGCAGATGCGGAAGCTGGGGCAGACGTATCAGGTTTCGGCTGCGCAGATGGAGGGGTTGGAGCGGCCTCGGTTTCCGCCGCCGCCGGAGGCGTTTGTGCCGGATCCCAGCGCGGCGGTCCACACCGGCACATCTGAGGCCCGCTCCAGCGGCCCCTCGGCAGGGGCTTCCTCGTCGAGTGCCGTCTCATCCACAAACCTGGGCTCTGCCCGAGAGAGTTCCTCCGGCACTCCCGACCCGCGGCATCCCTCAGGCGCAGCATCACCGGAACGCCATCCGCAGCTGAACGTGGATCAGCCCACACGGATGGGCATCGACTCCGTCGACACTCTGCCTCCGCGTACGCAACCCTCACCTGGTGTGCCGGGCGCCCTGCCCAGCCCCGACCAGTTGAAGGGCGGTGTCACGACGGGCACGGCTCCTCCGGCGTTCGGCCTCCCGGTCAACACCCCGGCACGGCAAGGGCGGACTCCTGGCATGGGCCGGATGCCCTTCCAGCCTGGGCAAGGGGCAACGGCGAATCCCGTACGCATGCCAGGTGGTGGCGGCGGAAGCGGCAACGGTGTCGTCGGGGGTCGCCCTGTGCCACAGTCCCCGGGCAAGTCAATGGGCATCCCGCGCGGCACCGTCGTAGGCGGCGAGGGCACGTCCGCGCGCGGACCGTTGGGGCCGACCGCCGGTTCGACGAATCCAGTCGGCCGTACGACAGGCCAGCAGGGCCAGACGCCTGGTCGTCGTCCCTCGGTCTCGAACGGCGGCGTCATCGGCGGCCGTCCACTCCCGAACGACGGTGCGGGTAGCGCCCGTCCCCAGCAGCCGGGACGTGCGGGAGCGGCAGTGCCCAGACCTGGCAACCCAGGCACCGCGACGAGTCCCGGCACAGCGGGCCGCGGTGTCGTAGGCGGCACGTCCAGCGCGGGGCGCCCGGGCGGGAGTCAGGGTGTCGGCGGATCTGGTGCTTCCCAGCAGACTTCGGCGAACAGAACGCGCAACGGCAACGGCAATGGGCGACCACATGGCGTGGTCGAGGATGAGGAGACCTGGCGTCAGGGCATCCGCCCCGCTATGCCGCCTGTCATCGACTGACGTATCCGGGATCGAAGAGAGCGAAGTTCATGCGTACCAGTGGCACTCGACACAGGGCCCACCGCGCGACGGTCACGGCGGTCCTCGGCCTGCTACTGGTGGGCACCGCAGGCACGCCGGCCAGCGCGGAGTCCACCCGCGAGAAGCAGTGGTTCCTCGACGCCATGAAGGCCGAGCAGATGTGGCAGACCAGCACCGGCAAGGGCATCACTGTCGCCGTCCTCGACACCGGCGTGGACCCCAGCAATCCCGACCTTAAGGGGCGCATTCTGCCGGGCAGGGACTTCGCCGAAGACCAGCCCGGAGACGAGCACACCGACTACGAGGGCCACGGCACGGGCATGGCCGGCCTGATCGCCGGAACCGGCGGGTACAACGGCGGCAACGGCGCCTTCGGACTCGCCCCCGGTGCCAAGATCCTTCCGATCCGTCTGCCTAAGAGCGGCACGGCCGCCAACTTGGCCGAGGGAAACAAGGCCTTCAACGCAGCGCTCGCGCCGGCGATCCGCTACGCCGCTGATGAGGGCGCCGAGATCATCAACGTCTCGCAGGCCATTTCAGAAGGCTCACCGCAAGTGACCGCAGCGGTTGAATACGCTCTCGAAAAGGGATCGTTGATCTTTGCCGGCGTGGGAAACGACGGGGATCAGGCCAATCAGGTCATGTATCCCGCAGCAACATCAGGCGTCGTAGGCGTCGCAGCGGTGGGCAAGGACCTACGCAGAACCGCCGAGTCCGAGTACGGCCCGCAGGTCGACATGGCCGCACCCGGCGAGGACATGGTCGCCGCCTGCGGGAGCGAAACCGGCCTTTGCCGCACTCACGGCACCAGCGATTCCACGGCCCTGGCCTCCGCCAGCGCCGCCCTGATCTGGTCCGCGCACCCGACCTGGACCAACAACCAGGTCCTCCGCGTCCTGCTCAACACCATCGGCGCCCCGACAGACGGCAAGAAGCGCAACGACGCCATCGGCTACGGCATCGTCCGGCCCCGGATCGCCTTGCAGAACCCGGGCGATCCGGGCAAGGCCGATGTGTACCCGCTCCCGGACTTGGCAGCCGCGGCAGCGGCATCTCCCTCTCCCCGTGGCTCCGCTTCGGAGTCGGAGGACACTTCGGCTTCGGACACGGCCAAGGCAAAGAGCGAGGACAACAACACCGCACTCTGGGCGGTATTGGGGGCGGTCGGCGTAGCGGTGCTGGTGGGAACACTCGCTGTCTTTGTTCTCGTACGCAGGCGTTCGACCGCACCGCAGCATGCGGTCCCGGCTCAGCAGCCGACCCACCCGGGAGGCCCGTATCCGTACCCGGTCCAGTCGGCCCGACCGCCCTACCCGGTGGACGCGCAGCATCCGACCCACCCGAACCCCATCGCGCAAACGCCACAGACATGGCATGACACGGGTGCACAGCCACAGCCCCAACAAGATCCAGGCACTCATCAGTAATTTCGCGTCATGTGAATGCAATGTCGTGCGGGCGGCACGAGTGTGAAGTACTGATGAGAGGTGACGCTTGAGCAATCAGGCTGTCACCGCCCTTGATGATTTTAAGACGTTGGTAAGAACCCCGCGATCAGTCCTGACGGGCTGACGCGGCACAGGGATCGCGGGAGGGCACGGGGGATGGCCTGGGACGAGTGGGAGCAGCTCAAGGCCGATTCGGCCCAGAGAAGCTCGACACACATGCAGCTCAACCAGCTTGCCGCGGATGGCGGCGGAGGCGGGGGCAGCAGCAGCAATCTGGTGGTGAACCAGGACGACCTCGGCGCCGTCGGGCATGAGGCGCACACCCTCTTTGAGGACCTCCGCACAGGAACGGACATCGCTGGCCTGCACACAAACGGTGCCGGCTTCACGATGCAAGCCGCCACCTCGCTGAAGTCACACGGCTTCGAGATCGGCGGAGCCCTGGAGTTGACGGTCGAGGTATGGACCTCCCAGGCCAAGACAGTCCTCCAGGCGTGCGCGCACATCTCCAACCACCTCGACTACAGCAAGAAGCAGCACGCACACGACGACGACAAGATCGCGGCCCAGGTCCGGCACCGAGACGGCTCCGCGGCATCCGTGTCCGAACTCAGCAAGTACTTCAAGTAGGAGCAGACCCGTGGCCCTCACCTACATGGACTTGATCGAGGTCGACCTCGGCAAGCTCGGCACGGCCGTCTCCGACTGGAAGGACAAGGTCGGCAAGCTCAAGACCGCGGCGGACAACGCCCGAGAGGGCATGAAAGCCAAGTCGGACAAGGCCCGATGGGCCGGCGTGAACGCCACAGTGACGCGCGACTTCGTCAATAAGACGACGAAGGAGATCGCCGACCTCCACACCGAGGCGAACAGCATCTACCACGTGCTCGACGACGCCCACCGCGAGCTGGTGGCGCTGCAGCGCAAGGTGAAGACCCTGAAGGACGAGGCTGGCAAGAAGGGGTTCACCATCCACGACAACGGTGACTGCACGGTCACCGTCTCCCTGTACATCCCGCCCGGCACGCCGCCGGATAAGGAAGACGACTCGGACGCCCGGCAGCGCTACGCCGACGAAATCAGTGCGAGCCTCGGCCGTGCCAACGATATCGACCAGTCGGTGAAGTTGGCGCTCAAGCTCAGCCACGGCAGCGATCCCAACAACGCCGGCCATAGCTCGTACGACTCGCTGAACGACGCCCAGGTCGACCGTGCCCTCGAACTCGCCAAAAGGGGCGAGCACATGACCAATGGCGAACTCGCCGAGTTCAACCGGCTGGTGAAGTTCAATGGCCAGGACAAGGACGGCGAGTTCGCGACTGAGTTCTACAAGGGACTGGGCGACCCGAAGAAGGCCCTTGAGTTCTACGGAACCATGGCCCTCGATGGCACGGCGGGCGACGACAAGTCCCGGCTCGCGCTGACGAGGGACCTGCAGAAGAGCATGGGAATGACCCTGGCCGTCGCTACCGACCCAGACACCAGGACACACTTGCCCGGCAGTTGGGGTGATGAGTTCCGCAAGCTCGGTGCCGAGCGGTTGAACATCCCGCGCGCAGGGCTCACCCAACCGTACGGCTATCAGGTTCTAGGCGGTCTCCTGCGCTACGGCGACTACGACACCCGGTTCCTCAAGCCCATCGCGGAGCATGTCGTTCAGATGCACCACACGGAACCCAACCTCTTTGCACTGGCCAGGCCCTCAACGGGAGGAGTGGACCTCGACTACGGCTACAACCCTTCGGGACGGGTCGGCGCCGGGTACGACCCGCTGACCAGCGTTCTCGAAGCACTGGGGCACAGCCCGGAGGCGTCCAAGGCGTTCTTCTCGGACGACGACCCGACCGTCTACAACACCGACGGGACGGAGAGCAAGAACAAGGACGCCTTACTCGGTTACACGTACTTCGACGAGCTGACCGGCAAGGACTTCCACTGGCCGACAGACAGCCTTGGCGTCGTCAGCAAGGCCCACGGCGTAGACGCACTGGGGCACGCGCTGGAGGCCGCGACACTCGGGCACGCCTGGGACGACACGACCCCTACGCTGGCCCGCGACGAGCACTCGGCCAAGATCATGGAGCAGGTCGTCCACAGGTACGGCAGCGATCCCAAGTTCACCAAGGAACAGGAAATCCTGTCGGACAGCCTCGGCCGGATGGGGGCGGGCTACATCGACGACCTGAATTGGGGACTCGACGAGAACCGCAAGGGCAGTACCTTCGCACCCACTTCGGGGGCCGACGAGCATGCCAGGTTCGGGCAGAGCGACACCATCAGTTTCCTCAGCACCATCGGACAACATCCGGACGCGTACGCCGATGTCTCCACCGCCGGGCAGGTGTACACCACCAGCGTGCTGGAGGGGCAGGTGAGTGCTGACGGCTCCATCAGCGAGGGTCCTGCGCGCGACGCGACTCGTAGTGGCGCCCAGATCCAGGGGATCCTGGACCAGGCTCGAGCGGACCAGCTCAAGGCCGAGGGGGTCGCGGCGGACAAGGAGTACAACGAGGCACTCGAGAAACGCAACGGCTGGGTCGAGTTCGGAACCGGCGCGGCCGTCGCGGCCGGTGTGGCCTTCTTGCCTGAGGTAGCCGCAGTAGGTGTCGTGGCCACGGCAATCCCAGTGCTGACTGACACGGGACAGGGCATGTTGGAGCAGCAGATCGGCAATGTCATCGGAGACTGGACCGAGGCGAAGCAGCAGGACAGCAGCGATGACGTCCAGGGGCAGGCCAGGAACATCTTCACTGCTGGCAGGGAGAACTCCGAGGCTCCGGCCAGGAATTTCATGGCCAACCATCACATCCAGGACAACTCCGTCTTCGGACAGGACCTGGAAGATGCGTGGACTGGCGGCTACAACGACGGCACCAACCGAGAGGACCAGCAGGGGCAGTTGCCCCAAACCGGAGAATGAACGTACTGAGAAGCAACCCCACACGTCGACTTGCTGTGATGACAGCTGCTGTCGTCATTCTGACGTTCCCCGTCGCGGCCTGCGACAGCCAGGAACAGGCGAAGGAGCCGAAGGCGGAGGCCACCCCGTCGACGCTGTGCGGAGTGCAGCTCTCCGCGGGAGCAAGGAAAGCGCTGCTGAATCTGGTCGGGGGCAAGGAGCTCGATTCAAACGGGTCCAAGGAAAGCCTTTCCGACACCGCTCGGGCACTGGCCTCCGGCTATCACGAGAACGGGGCCGACGACTACGAGGAGTACGACCTCTGCACGGCCTTCGGTTCCGCGACCACCGCCGGTGCCGACCTATCCTTCTACCTTTCAGAAAAGGTACCAACGTCGATTTCTCCGAAGTTCACCCAGTACGACATGGGTGAATTGACTCTCTCCAGGCCGTCGCACGCGGCCCTGTACATGAAATGCTCCAGCGACAAATTCCGTTCGAGTAGCAAGCCCATATTGATCGAAGGGAAGCTGACCAACGCTCAGGCTCCCCCGGGTGACGCAGAAAAGGTACGGGAAGAGAACCTGAACGTACTACATGCGGTCACCCTCGCGATGGCCAAGCAGCTCGGTTGCGAGCGTGACGCCGACTTGCCGCAGCAGTTCAGTTCGCCGCCAAAGCTGACCGAAGACTGACCGGCATTATCTTGCTTGGAATTTGGCCAGCTTCCTCATTTCCAGCACAGCATTCTGATTCGCTGCACAAGAGAGCATCTCTCAGTGCCGTCGCGGCCATTGCCGTACCGGTCCTGGTGAAGTCGGGCGGCGAGGCGTTCAACGCCGCCTATGGCAACCACGCCATTCACCATCTAGAGGACAACGAGTTCAAGAACGACCCGGAGGCCCTGCAAGCAGTACAGGGTCATGAGGGCGGTCGGTGAGCGCGGAGCTTGGGTGCCCGTCTCCAATTATGCCGACGCCATCGGCATAACCCAGCAGGAGAAGGACGTACTCAACCGAGAGATTGAAGGTTCGTACAGGGATGGGAAGGACGCCATCTCAGACGCGGAGAAGGTGTCACAGTGAGGTGTAGTAATAGGGCTGTTGCAGCCCTGGGTATTGTCGTCTCTGCTGCCATGCTTTCCGCCTGCTCCGGAGACGAGGAAGCCAGTCGGGACAGGAGCGACGCTCCGAAGGGCTGGAGCGTGTGCAATGATCTATTCGGCTCCAGCAGGATCGATGCACTGCAGGACGAGTTGGGCAGTGGCACCTTGACGGTCCTGAACGAGCTCACGCCTTTAGATGAGTTGATGTCCAACCGGGCAAGCATTGCAAAATCCTGGGAGCCCGGTAGCGAGGTGCACTACTCGAACACGAGCCAACCTTGTGACCTAGGTATCGACGGAACAGGCAAGAGATTCAATTCCTATGTGAGCTGGTCCGTTGATTCAGCGAGGGACATTAGTTCCGGTGATGACTCAGGTGGTGATTGGCATTCCTTGGGGAACGTCAAACGCGAGGACGGGGGCCTGCACCTGACCGCAGTGATCCCGTGCAAGGTCAAGGGATCCCAAGAGGCCCAGGAGTCGGAACTGCCCCTGGAAGTGGAGACCGAAGTCAAGAACGTCCCCGACTTCGACACCAAGCTCCTGAGCGAGATGACCGCCAAGCTCGCAGGCAAGTTGGCGGACGGTCTCCCGTGCGCCAATAACCCTGCCATACCGAGTAAAGTCTGATCTATTGGCACACCTTGGGTACCGACCGGTGGCAGCGTGCGGGACACCTTGCGCATCAGCGCTGGGTGGTTCCGTGCAGTTGAGGAGCAACAGGCTTCAACTGATACGGATGCCGGAGCTGGCTTTCAGACCATCGATGAATACGGCGAACGTATCGGTACCTACGGTGAATCCGCCCCGCCCCAGGGTTTTGGAGTCGCGTATCCCCACCCGTGTCACAGCATGGGCTATCTCCAGGCACTCGTTGTCTGCCGCGCTGTAGCTGCTCTTGAACCAATCTCCTGCTGTGAGTTGGTGTGCGGCCGGCGTCTCGTTCATCGGGTGAGCTCCTGTTTGACTGCGGCTAGCAACTCAAGGCTGACCGACGTGTCGGCCGCTTGTGACCGCAGGTAGTCAAACACGTCTGCAGGTTCGCCGCTCATGACGTCTGAGAAGCTCAGAGAGCTACGCCCGGTCGGCCCCGAACTCATAGGCCACTTCCCAGCGAACGTCCGGAACGACGATGTCCGCGGTCTCTACAGGCCGCCCATCGGTGTCGTAGTACGTTCGCTCGATCTCAATCACCAAGTCCCCCACGCTGATGCCCAGCAGGTTGGCCTGGGCCTGGGTTGCCCTGGCGGGGCGCGGTACTTCCACCGCGGTCTCGACCTGCACGCCGATGGAGTGCATACGCTCGACCACTCCCGTGCCGGCCAGGGGCCCCATTTCGGGGAGCACGACCGGTGTTCCGTCCGTGATGGCCATCGGCTCCCAGGACTCGGACAGTTGGACCGGGCGCCCGTCTGCCAGGAACTCGTATCGGGTGGTCACGCAGAGATCCCCCGGTTTGATGGCGAGCCGCTCCGCGATGGATTCCGGGGCGGGAACCCGGGCCTGACTGTGCGATTCCCAGGTCCCGGCCTGACCCCGCTCCTTCATGTCGGCGCGGAAAGGGGACCCTCCTCGGCGTTCGCGGTGTCGTGAGCGGACCATGCGCATCCGCTCGCGCGGCTTGCGGACATACGTGCCCGATCCCGCGCGTCCCTCGAGGAGCCCCTCGATGATGAGGCGGTCCATGGCTCGCTGCGTGACGTTGCGTCCGACGCCGTACTCCTCGGCGAGCTGCGCCCGCGAGGGGAGGCGGAAGCCGACCTCCCACTCTCCCCCGAGGATCCGGGCGCGCAGTGAGTCGGCTACTTCGAGGTACGGCGCCTCTCGGGGCATGGACGGCTCTCCGATTCCTCCGCGTTGCGGTGGGTCTCTCCAATGACATTGACAAGCTACTGCATCAGGTAGAAGCTACTGAAGTAGAAACACTCTCCGCATTCACTGCGTCACAGGAGGCTTCTTCGTGTGTTCTGCGAAGTCACGAGCGGTCGCACTGGCCGCCCAACTCACTGCTCTGGCAGGGAGCGCGGCGCACACCGAGGAGTTCTCCGACCGGATCCGCGTCCGGATCACGCTTCCCCCACACCTCCCCGATGGCCGGCGCCGCGCGCTCCTCACCGCGCTCGCCGGCGCCGACCGATACGGCCACGACGTGACGGCGGATCACTCGGTCATCTGGGTCGAGGTCAAGGTCGACGACGACGGTGAGAGCGGAGTGGCGCAGGACCCGACAACGGCTCGCCCAGATCGGAGTTGACCACATGGCCCATGCGATCGCTCGCACACTGGACCGCGTCCGAACCCTCTTCGCTCCATGGGGGAAACTCCGTGTCCAAGCGCTGCCGTCGCATCCCGACCCGTGGAGATGGGCCACGGCAAGCATCGACCGTGCGGCTCCGCTCTCTGATCAGTCGCAGGCAGAGAGCGCCCCCACCGCCCACGAGCGCGAGGAGAAGGCCCGTCTCCAGAGGTTGCGCCGTGACACCCTCTGGTGGGCCACGTATGGCGTCGACCTCGATACCCGGGACATCCACGCCTGTCTGGGGGCGGCGTCATGAACGGCGACGCGAGCCACGTACGGCTCCTGCCCTGGACCGGCGTCCACGGGAAGCCCTGTCTGCTCGTCACCGACGGGGACGGGGCCGTCTCACGGCTCGCCGACCGGATCGAGGGCGTACAGCTCGGGTTGGCGGAGCGGCTGTTGGTGCGGGCGCGGGAGATGGTCGCGACGCCAGAGCTGTCGGGCGGTGAACTGAGCGCGCTGGCAGTCCAGTTGGTTGATGCCCTGCACGATGCGCTGCTCATCGCCGGGTGCCGGAGCGCTCGTCTCGAGAGGACGGAGCAGTCAGGAGTGCGCCGGGTGGACGGGACAACAGGGCCTGTTCCCAGCGGTGTCGAGGCGCCGGTCTTCGCCCTGCTCACCCTCCCAGGTCCCGACCGCGCCTCCGCCGGCATCGCCCGACGCCATGTGCGCGACACCGCGCGGTCGTGGGAGCTGCCTGCGCGTGTGACGGACGACCTGGAGACGATCGCCGGAGAGCTCGTCGCCAACGCCCTGGAGCACAGCGGGAGTCACGCCATCACGGTCACCTGCGCCCTCTCCGCCCGGTCGGCCACGATCAGCGTGACGGACCAAGGCGGCGGGGGCCGTATGCCCGTGGCCCCCACCGAACCGTCCCGCCCGGACCAGGAGCACGGACGCGGTCTGCTGATCACCGACGCGCTGGCCGACCGATGGGGAACGCGACGGGCGGGCGGCGAGCTGACGGTATGGGCCGAGGTCAGCCTCACGTCCCTCGAGTGATCCCCGACATCGCCTGGCAACTCCTCCCGCTGGAGCTGAGGTTCGGGTCCGGGCAGACCTGTCGGCGGTGCCTGGGCCCGGGCCGGAGTCTTCGTGCGGTTGCGCCGGATCCTGCTCGCCGAGCTCAACCTGATCGCGTTACGAGCTCATGGAAAAGGGTTTGAGCGAGGCGGCGCCCCGCTGCTAATTTCGTGGTGGACCGTTAAGTCGTCGTATGGAGGTGAGTCCCGTGAACACAGTTACCCATGGGTGCTCCCTCAACCCGTCACGGTCCGGCGGCTGACAATCGGTGTCGCCAGGAGCGCCTGAGATCGAGGCACTCCTGAAGGAGACTCCGATGAATACGAAGCCTTTCACATCTGGCCTGAGCGAGAACGCGGTGATGATCACGCGCGTCGCGGACAGGCAATGGCATGCACTCGATGACGACCTGGTGGTCGGCCGCGGGCATGCGCAGCACCGGCCCGACGGGCGCTTGTTCGTCAGCATCGACGCCTGGCACGACGCCGCTTTCGGCCTGCTCGCCGAGGCGATGCTTTCGGACCTGCCGGCACCGCTGTACACGGTGGTCGACGAAGCCGACGTAGAGCTGACGGCCGGCTGGCGACGGGCCGGTTTCACGATCCGGCGCCGCGAGTGGGAGTACGTCGTGCCGACCGACCCGCGGGTCACAGGGCTCGAAAGTGTCCTGCCGCCTTCGGGCGTGACGATCGTGCCCGCCGGTCGGGCGGACGAGAGTCTGCTGCGGGCGGTGGACCGCGCGATCCGTGACGAAGTCGAGGCGACCGTCGGGTGGCAGTCGATGCCCGCGGAGGTAATTCCCCGCCTCGAAGGCGACACCATCGTCGACCCGTCGAAGTACGCGGTGGCCGCGGCGCCGGACCGCTACCTGGGTCTGATCCGGGTGGTGACGGTGATCCGGCCGCGCGTCGGGCTGGTCGCGGTCCGGGCCGGCGAGCAGCGCCGCGGCATCGCGCGGGCGCTGCTCGCCCACGCGCTGGGGACGCTGCACCGCTCCGGGTTCGCCGCGGCCTGGACCGAGGTCCACGAGTCCAACCAAGCCGCCTCGGCGCTGTTCGAGGGCATCGGCGCCCGGCCGATGAGCAGCAACCTGGAGCTGGTGCGATGACGAAGAACAAGAACGTCATCGAAGTCGAGGGCAAGGTCGTCGAGTGCCTGCGCAGCGCCATGTTCACCGTGGAGCTCGAGAACGGCCACCAGGTGCTCGCGCACATCAGCGGAAAGATCCGCAAGAACTACATCAAGATCGTGCTGGAAGACCGGGTGCTGGTGGAGCTCCCGCCGTACGACCTGACGCGCGGCCGGATCGTGTTCCGGTACCGGAACTAGGGCCTGTCGGCGGTCGGCACCTTCCGCGGTAGCTGATCCTGGGCCCCGGTCACCTGCGTGGTCTTGAATACCCGCGCAGGTGACCACCTACGGCGTCTCCACGGTCGTCAGCCACAGCTTCACGTAGCGCTCCACGTCGACGCCCAACGCCACGTCCACCAGGGGCTGTTCGCGGAAGCCCTCGTGGATCTCGGACTCGCCGGGGCGTGGGCGGCGGTCGACAATGGTCTGGCCGCGGGCGGGGCCGGGGGCCAGGTTCACCTCGACCGGCAGCGGTTCGGTGGTGATGCCCTGCGGGTCGACGACCGCGCAGACCGCGCCCGCGTCACCGAGGCCGCCCATGGGGGTGGGGTCGCCGGAGGTGGCCGGGTCACGGTGGGCGAGGAGTTCGCCGGCCAGCCGGAGCCGGGGTTCCGAACTGGCGCGCAGCCGCTGGACGTCGGCGGCCGGGACGAGGACCTGCTTGAACACGTCGAGGCCGTACATCGTGATCGGTACCCCGGCGGTGAGCAGGACCGCCGCCGCCTCCGGGTCGTGCCACACGTTGAACTCCGCGACCGGCGTGGCGTTCCCGGTGGCGACCGCGCCGCCCATGAACACGATCCGCTCGATGTTGCGCACCACCTCGGGGTGGGTGCGCAACAGGAGGGCGATGTTCGTCAGGGGCGCGGTGGGGATGAGCGTGACCGGGCGCGGGCATGCGAGGATCTCGCGGCGCAGCAGTGTCACCGCGTCGACGTCCACCGGGACCCGGGTCGGCGCGGGCAGCCCCAGGTCGCCCATCCCGTCCTCTCCGTGCACATGCCGAGCCGTGCGGACGGGCTCGATCAGCGGGCGTTCGGCGCCCCGGGCGACCGGTATCCCGGGCGCACCCGCCTGCTCCAGCACGGTCAGGGTGTTGCGGACGACCCCGTCCACGTCGGTGTTCCCGGCCACACAGGTCACCGCCCGCAGGTCGAGCGCGGGGTGCCGTACGGCGAACAGCAGGGCCAGGGCGTCGTCGACACCGGTGTCGCAGTCGATGATCACCGGGATGGGCTGACCGGTCACGGCTGGGGTCCTCTCGCCACGGGCTGGGAAACCGACCTTACGCAGCCGACACTACGTAGCCGACATTACGTAGCCGACCCACCGTGGTCGACCCACCGTGGTCGACCCACCGTGGTCGACCCACCGTGGTCGACCCACCGTGGTCGATCTGCGGCGGTCGACCTACGGCGCTCGATCTACGCAGCCGCCCACAGTTCCGCGCCGCGAGCACCGACGCGGGCCGCGATCCGGTCCAGCAACTCCCCGACGGGTACCGCCCCGGGGCGCCTGCCGTCCCTCAGCCGTACGGCCACCAGCCCGTCGTCGGCCTCCCGTTGCCCGACCACCGCCTGGTACGGCACGAGCCGCGCCGCGCGGATCCGGGCGCCGAGGGTGCCCTCGCCGGGGCCGTGGAGTTCCGCGCGCAATCCCCGGGCCAGGGCCTGCCGTACGACCTCGTGGGCCTGCTCCTGCTGTGCCTCGGCCACCGGCAGCACCGCCAGCTGCACGGGGGCCAGCCAGGCCGGGAACGCGCCGCCGTGTTGCTCGATGAGGTGCGCGACCGCCCGTTCCACGCTGCCGATGATGCTGCGGTGCACCATGACGGGCCGGTGTTTGGCCCCGTCGGCGCCGATGTAGTGCAGGTCGAAGCGTTCGGGCTGGTGGAAGTCGATCTGGACGGTGGAGAGGGTGGACTCGCGGCCGACGGGATCGGTGATCTGCACGTCGATCTTGGGGCCGTAGAAGGCGGCCTCGCCCTCGACGGCGTCGTACTCCACGCCGGAGGCGTCGAGCACCTCCCTCAGCAAGGCGGTGGCCCGCCGCCACAGTCGCGGGTCGGCGACGTACTTGCCGCCCTCGCCGGGGAGGGAGAGCCGGTGGCGGGAGGCGCGGATACCGAGGTCGGCGTAGGCCCGCCCGATCAGCTCCAGGGCGGCCCCGGCCTCCACGGCGGCCTGGTCCAGGGTGCAGAAGATGTGGGCGTCGTTGAGCTGGATGGACCGCACGCGGGTCAGGCCGCCGAGCACTCCGGAGGGCTCGGAGCGGTACATGCCGCCCAACTCGGCCATCCGCAGGGGCAGTTCGCGGTAGCTGTGGGAGCGGGAGCGGTAGATGAGCGCGTGGTGGGGACAGAGGCTGGGCCGGAGCACGACCTCCTCCGCGCCCAGTTCCATCGGCGGGAACATGTCGTCGCTGTAGTGGGACCAGTGGCCCGAGATCTCGTACAGCTCCCGCTTGCCGAGGACGGGCGAGTACACGTGCCGGTACCCGGCCGCTCGCTCGGCCTCCCGGACGTACTCCTCCAGGGCGTGCCGTACGACGGCCCCGTCGGGCAGCCAGTACGGCAGCCCCGCGCCCATCAGCGGGTCGGTGTCGAACAGGTCGAGATCACGGCCGAGTCGTCGGTGGTCGTACACGGTGGGCTCTCCTCACGGTCGCCCGGCCCGAGCCCCCGCACGACAAAGCCCCGGGGCACTCGCCCCGGGGCTCGGAAACTGACTCAACGATCAGCGCGCCGGGACATTCTCCGGCGTCGTCGTGGAAGACGGGCGTACTGCGTGGGCGCGCTGCATGGGGGGACGGTAGCAACGGGGCGGCGGGCGGGGCGACGGAATTTCCCGGGCCATGTGTCGGCGTCAGCAGGCCCGGCCACACGTCAGCGCCGACGCCGGCGGCACGTGTCGGTGGCCGTCCCCTCACCCGGACGGACCGGCTCGCTGGTGGAGCGTCGGTGGTGGTGGTGCCGTAAGAGGGCGTACTCGATCTTGGATGCCCCAAGGAGGCACCCCGATGACCCCGTCCCCGGCCCGCGCCCTCGCCCTCGCCTCCTCCGCTCTCGCCCTGGGCGCCCTCCTCGGCACCGCCTCCTGCTCCGCCCTCAGCACCCCGCCCACCGCCGAGAAGCCCGACTTCGCCCCTACGACCACCACGCCCACGGCATCGCCGGGAGGCGCCCCCGCGCTCACCCAGGCGCAGGCGCAGGCCGCCCTCGTCACGGCGGCCGACCTGGGGGAACCGTGGGCGCCCACGCAGGGCGTGGCCACCTGGCACGACGGGCTGCTGAAGGCGACGGCCCAGCAGCCCGACTGCCGGCGCCTGGTCGACACCCTGTACGCGGAGGATCTGTTCGGCGCGAACACCCGCGCCCGTGCCGTGATCGGCCTCGACGACGTCTGGAACGGGTCCCAGCTGCGCTACCAGGTCGTCACCCAGAGCCCGGCCGACGTGAACCGCACCCTGGCCTGGCTGAAGACCCTCCCGGAGAGGTGCGCCGAGTTCACGGTGACCACGGACGGCGGCACCGTGCAGGACGTCCAGGTCACCGACGCGGGCCTGCCGGAGGTGGGGGACGCGCGGCAGGGGCTGCGGATCACCCTGTCGGGTGCGACGCTGAACGACGAACCGGTCCTGCTCACCCTGGACGTCGCCGTCGTCCGGGTCGGCGACGACGCGATCGGGCTCACCCACGGCGGCCTCGGCGATGTCTCGCCCGACGTCACACAGGCTGCCGTACAGCTGGGGGCGCAGCGCCTGGCGGATGTCCGCAAGCGCGGCCGGGCACAGATCTGATCCAGGCACGTCGCCGTGCGGGAGCGTCCTCAGTCACGGCTCGCGGTCGAATCTCTCCTTGTGCGAGACCACGTCGTGCGCCAGCTCCAGGGCGGTGCGGTTGTTCGCGAAGGCGTGGGCGCGCAACCGGGCCAGCGCCTCGTCCGAGGCGACACCGAGCTGCACCATGATCATGCCGATGGCCTGGTAGATCTCGTCGTGATCGGTGGCCAGGCCGCTCAACCAGGGCTCTTCTCCTCCATAGCCGTTCTCCTCCCCCCGGGGCAGCGCCATCAGGGCCGCCGTCATGACATCGGCCACGAGTTGCGCGGTGCGCACTTCCTCGGCGGTGAGCCCGCCGGGGGCGCGGCGGTAGAGGTCGATCGTGCCCACGCACACGGCGTCGTTTCCGAGGGGAAGCGAGTACACGGCCTGTACCCCGGCGGCTGTCGCCTGTTGGGCGAAGACCGGCCAGCGCCGTGCGTCCCGCCCGCTCGTGAGGTCGGAGGCGAGCACCGGGGCGCCGATCTCGGCCGCGTACGTGCAGGGCCCCTCGCCCAGGGTGGCCTGGACCTCCGACAGGTGGGAGGCCTGGTCGCTGCTCGCGCCCAGCTGGACGGGCATGCCGTCACTGCGCAGCGACACGCTCGCGCCGATCACCGGCAACAGCTCGACCGCCACCGTGCACAGCCGTCCGGGAATCTCCACGGGCACCGCGCCCCGCACGCCCTCCGCGATCACGTCGACCGCCCGCACGTGCTCTCGTTCCCGCGCCTGTGCCTGGTCGCGTGCCTGGTCGCGTGCCTGGTCGCGTTCCCGCTCCCGTTCCCGCTCTCGTCTCTGCTCGCGAGGGTCGTCGCGGCCGTTCTGGCGTGGATCGCCGCTGTTCGACGCGCCATGCGGACCGGAGTCGTCGCCACCGGGGTCCCTCGGCCGCACGTCCACCGCCTCCTTCGATCAGCGCGGCCATCATCGTCCATGGCCTCCCACGGCGGGAGCATCCGAAGCAGGGTCAAGATTCGTGGCGCCCGCGCGGGGCGCCGCCCGACTACCCGCCGTCCGAGGGTCGAAACGCACCGCGAACGCCGGAAGCGGGGCGCCGGAAGCGGGGCGCCGGAGGCAGGGCGCCGTGCACGCCCTGTCACCGCTGCTCGTACGAGCCCGTCGCCAGCTCGTCAGGTCAGGTCAGGTCACAGCGAAGGCTGTGCGGGGGCGGGCCCCAGGGTGGTCGTCCCGGGGGCCGTACGGTGCCCCAGTCCCGTCCGGTAGGCGTCCAGCGCCGCCTCCACGCGTCCCGTACGACGCAGCAGGTCGCCCAGCAGCCGGCACAGGTCGGCCAGGTCACCGGCGGCGCCCGCGCGTTCCAGCAGGCTGAGCGCACGGACGTAGTGCTCCTCGGCGGACTCGGTGTCCCGGGCGTCCTCGGCGATGATGCCGAGGAGGCGGTGGGCGGCGGCGGAGTGCAGTGCGCCGCGTTCGGGGCTGAGGTCGCTGAGCACGTCGTGCAGCAGGACCGCGGCCTCCTCGGACTTGCCGCGCCGGTGGAGTACGTCGGCGAGCTCGACGGCGGCCTGGCTGGAGTAGAGGGCGGCGCGGCGGGCCGTGAGCATGGTGAGGGCCTGCCTCAACTCGTCCTCGGCGCGCTCCAGTTGGCCGTTCTGCGCATACACGTACCCGCGCATCCAGTGGCAGTTGGCCAGCTCGGTGCGCAGTTGCAGCTGCCGGTACAGCTCGGCGGCCTTGGCCAGTGAGGCGTCGGCCTCTGCGACCCGGCCCTCGGCGATGAGGGTGCGGGCGACGGAGCGGTGCATGCGGGCGACCAGGGCCGGGTCACCGGACTGCGGGGCGAGAGCGAGGGCGAACTCGGCGGCCTGGGCGGCGCGGGCGTGCGCGCCCATGTCCATGTAGGGGCCGATGACGCTGGCGTAGAGGAGGAGCAGGGCGTCCGGGTCGTGCAGGCCGGCGCGGTTGAGCTCGTCGATCGTGGACTCCAGCAGGTAGACGGAGTACCGGAGTTCACCCGCCAGGTAGTGCGATACGGCCCGTCCGCGCAGGGCCGGGACGCGGACCGGTAGCGGGACGTCCCCGAACGCCTCCCCGGCCCGCTCGAAGTAGCGGCGCCCCTCCTCCAACTCGCCGGTCTCCAGGGAGCATTCGCCGAGCCCGAGCAGGGCCGCCGCGCGCACCTCCCCGAGGTCGAACGACTCGGCCTCGGCGAGCAGGAGGGCGTACTGCTCGGCGGCCGCCTCGGCCTCTCCGGTGGCGAGGGTGCGCTGGGCCTCGGTGAGCCTGAGCCGCAGATCGATGACGAGCCGGGCCGGCCGCCCGGTCGCCAGCTCCTCGAAACCGACGCCGAGCCGGTCGGAGAGATGCCGGAGCGCGTCGTCGGAGGGGCGGACCCGGCCGGCCTCCAGGGTGGAGATGTACGCCGGGGTGTAGGCGGGCTCGGCCAACTGTTTCTGGGTCAGCCCGCGTTCCACGCGCAGTAACTGCACTCTGCGCCCGATCGTCACCGGGTCGTCGCGGTCCGACATCGCCCAACTCCCCTTGTGCCTCTTGCCGTTCGACTCTGACAGCCCCTAGGTTAAACGGCGTATTAAGCGTGCTTAAGCTGTCGCTGAGCTGTTCCGAGCTGTCGTCGCTGCGAGGTCGCCGTGCTTGAACGCCCCAGCACCACCGAGCGTTACACCCGAGGTCTGGCTGCCGCCGTGATCGCGGTCGCCGCCCTGGTCCTGGCGGCGAACGCGGGCCCGGCGAGGGCGGCGGAGCCGACGCAGGTCCAGGGACAGCATGCCGTCCATGCCATGGGCCCCGCCGCCGGTTCGGGGAGTCAGCGGTCGTAAGCCCTGGCCTGCCGGGTCCCCTTCCGGGCCCGCTGCCGGACCTCGACGGCCGTGGCGCGACTCAGAGCTGGAACTCCGCCGGAGACACCCCCAGTGCCGCGCAGGCCTCCCTGAGGACCGTCTGCTCGGCCTGGGAGAGGTGGCCGTCGGCACCGGCGATGACGATGCCGGTCTGGATCACCGCGCGTGCCTCGGTCGGCTTCTTGGCGGCCTTGGCGATCTCCTGCAACGCCTCGGCCCTGCCCTGCTGGAAGTCCCTGGTGAGCTGGCTGACGTGCTTGTGGAAGCGCTGCCGCAGCTGCTCCGGCGGGAAGTTCTGCAACACCTCGTTGCTGAGGATCAGCGACTCCACCTGCTGCTGCTCGGTCGCGTCCACGTGCCCGTCGGCGGCCGCGACCAGTGCGCACATCGCCATGCTCGCGTCCCGGTAGGCACCGCTCTTCAGCTCGGTCTTGAGAGTGCCGAGCTGTGTCTTCAGGACACCGACCAACTGGGCCCGCGAACCACCACCGGACCCGGTGCCGCCGCGCCCACCGGTCGGGCCGCGCCCGCTCTGGGACTGCTGCATCGTCTTGGCCTGGTCCTTGAGCTTGTCCCACAGCGGCAATGCCGTCACCTCGGTAGTAGTCGGAGCCATCACCCGACCAACGGCCACCCCAAAGTAAAGGTTCCACCAAGTGCCACGGGACGCTAACTCTGTGTCTGCAGCTGCCGCAGCTGTCGGTGGATGTTCTCCAGGGCGCCCTGCCGTCGCCCGGGCACCCTGCCCCGCAACTCCGCGAGCCCGGAGCCGAGTTCACGAGCGAGCGCCAGGTCACGGATCTGGCTCCACTGGTGGTGCGCCCGGTCGACGGCCGCCTCCACGGCGGGCGAGTCCGGCGTCTGCCCGGCGGTCAGCCGAGCCTCGGCCACCGCCAGCCAGGTACGGCAACTACGCACCGGATCCCCAGCGAACATCGCCAGGTCCGCCCGCACCTCAGCCCAGTGCAGGGCCTGCTCGGACCCGGGCCCATGCGCACGTACGGCAGCCTGCTCATGCTCAGCGGCAAGAGCATCGGCATCACCGTGCCGACCGGTCTGAACGGCGGCGGTGATGTAGGTGTGCGGATCGTCGTCAATTTCCGGGCGCCGGTCGAGTGCATTCAGCCCGTCGAAACCGTCCGGGCGCCGGTCCGCTGCTTTCAGCCCGTCGACACCCTCCGAACGCCGGTCGACTGCTTTCAGCCCGTCGCCACTTTCCGGGTGCCGGTCGACTGCCTTCAGCCCGTCGCCACTTTCCGGGCGCCGGTCCGCTGCTTTCAGCCCGTCGCCACTTTCCGGGCGCCGGTCCGCTGCTTTCAGCCCGTGGTCACTTTCCGGGTGCCGGTCGAGTGCCGTCAGCCCGTCGCCACCTTCCGAACGCCGGTCAGCCATTTTCAGCCCGTCCGGCGTTTGAGGACGAGGCCGTTCAGGCCGATACGGGGGTCTGGGGGCGGAGCCCCCAGAGACGGGCACCACAACGCCAGGCACCGCAGGAGGAACGGGCACCGCAACCCCGCGCACCGCAAGACCCGGCACCGTCAGCACGATGTCCCCGTACGCCTCACTCCCCAACCGCCCCAACGCCTGTTGATGCAACTCCGTGAGATCAGGCCGCCACCCGCTGCGCAAAATCGTCGCGATCGCCTTCATGTACGCCGGCACCGCCACCGTCCGCCGTGACGGCGGCGGCGCTATCCGCCCGTACACCGCGACGCCCCTGCCGCAGTCCAGCGGATTGGCCCGCAGCCACGCCCAGGTCTCCGCGTCCGCGTGCAGATCGAGGAACAGGGCCGTCGACCCGGGCGCACGCAGCCGCAGTTCCTCGCGGATCCAGTGCCAGGGGAAGGCGGTGTAGCGGGCGGTGGACGTGGTGGTGCGGGCCAGCGCCAGGTGGGGCAGGTGCTGACGGCGGTCGAGCAGGAGCTGGCCGGTGACGAACACGGTCAGCGGTCCGGGCGCGGTCGCGGCGGCCCGCAAGCGGGTGAGGACGGCCTGCGGCTCCAGCGGGTCGGCGAGCTCGACGACGTTCGCCGTGTCGGTCCCCGACAGCACCGCGGGCGACACGGCCGCGAGGACGGGAAGCACGGACGCCGCGTCCACCAGACAGCCCTTGCCCACCGGTGCGGCGGCGAGCAGCAGCACGGTCCCCGGCATCGGTCCCTCCCCATCCCCCGTCGATCACGTACCTCAGCACCGTAACCGCTGCGGCTGCAAAGGAGGACCTCAGGACTGCAAACGTCCCTTCCGAGGGAGCGTCCGCGCGAGGAAACTCCCCGTTCCCCGAAAAGAAGCCGCTCCGGCCGACTTGCCGGCGCCTGTCTCCAGGTGTGCTCTGGAAGGGCGAGGAGAGAGGAGTCCTCTCATGGCTCATGCGGCACCCACGCCCGGCGGCACGCGCGACACACCCAGTACCCGCAGAACACGCGCGACGAACCGGATGACCAGGCCGATTCACACGCCCGACGTCTTCGACGAGCGGTTCCACCGGATCGCGAGATTCGCCATCCCGGTGGTCCTCGGACTTGTCTACGGCTACTGGGCCGCGGCCAACCGACGCGGCGGCGGCCCCATCACCGGCTGGAACATCCTGTTCGGCTTCGTCACCGCACTCGCGTTCATCGTGCTGTGCATCGCCGTGGCGACCCTGGCCCCCCTGCTGAAACGCGAACTGCACTCGGGCGTCAAGTCCGCCTTCGCCGGCGCGTCCGTCGGCTTCCTCTACAGCCAGAGCGACGACAGCGTCCTGCGCTCCGCGGTACTTGGCCTGGTGGTCGCCGCGGCCATCTTCGTCGTGTTCTTCTACCGCTACTACACACGCGAGGACGCGGAGGGCAACCGCATCCGCTGACCCGGATCCGCTGCCCCGGCGACACCACATGGGCCCCGGGCGACACCACGTGGGCCCGGGGGCGACACCACATGGACCCCGGCGAGTCGACCGGGGCCCACGTGTTTCCCTCATCCCTCCACTCACCGGTCGACCGGGACCCGGTCCCAGCCGGCCGACGAGGTTCCGAAGACACTCCACGTCCGCGGGGCCGGAGTGGTGCGCAGGAATCGGCCTCTTTCGCACCCACACCTCCCCAACACCAGGAAACACCCGTTCGGGTGAACCCTCCACCGGAGAGCGGACTCCCCAGTTCCGCCAAGGCTCGCGGCAGATCGGCGACCCGTTCGGTCCGCTCTCCGCGCCCGGATGCAGTCACCCCGCTCGCGGCCCCCGTGCCCCGGGTCTTGCCTGGAAGGGTGCTCCCACGTCTCCGGAACACCCTGTCGGCCGTGCTGATCGCCCTGGCCTGCCTCCTCGTGCCCTTCGGCGCGCTGGCGGCCTGGGCGACGTACGGGCTGGCCGACACGGGCCGGTACGTCAGCACGATGGCGCCGCTCGCCACCGACCCGGCCGTACGGGACGCCGTCGCGGACGAGGTCGGCGCCGGAATCACGCACGAGGTCCGCATGGAACGGTCGCTGCGCCCCTTCGTGCAGGACGCGGTCCGCTCGTTCACCCGCACCGAGGCCTTCCACACGGTCTGGGACGCGGGCAACCGGGCCGTCCACGCCGCGGTGCTGCGGGCGGTGCGCGACGGCGACGAGCACGCGGTGACCGTCGACCTCGCTCCCGTCACCGCGCAGCTGAAAGAGCAACTGGCCCACGACCACGTGCCGTTGGCCCAGCGCATCCCGGTCCGGCACACCGAGGTCGCGGTGCTCCCGGCCGCGGATCTGGCCCGGCTCCGAAAGGGGTACGACGTGCTCGACATCGCCAGTTTCTGGCTGCCCGTCACAGCGGCCGCCCTCGCCGTCACCGGGATCGCCGTCGCGGCCTGCCGCCGCCGCGCGGTCACCGCGACCGCGCTCGGCACCGCGCTCGGCGGCGTGCTCCTCGCCCTCGCGGTCGCGATCGGCCGCCGGCTCACCCTCGCCGACCTGCCCGACCCGGCCCACCAGCAGGCCGCCGGAGCGATCTACGACGCCCTGACGGCCACTTTGCGCACGGTCTCCTGGCTGCTGGTCGCGCTCGGTCTCATGGTGGCCCTGACCTGCTGGCTCACCGGCCGCTACGGCCCCCTCGCGCGACGTCGGCGAGGGTCCGCAGGGCCCGCTCCAGATCCGGCTCGGCGGCCGACGCGAGTCCGAGCCTGACCGCGTCCGGGGTGCGGCTGGGATCCACCGCGAAGGCGGGCCCCGGGGTGACGGCGATCCCGTGCGCCGCCGCGGCGGCCGTGAAGGTGTCCGCGCGCCACGGGGCCGGCAACTCCCACCAGGCGTAGTACGCGCGCGGATCGGACCGTACGCGAAAGCCGTGCCCGTGCAGCTCCCGGGCGAGGATCCGCTGCCGGTGCGCCGCGTCCGCCCGCTTCGCGGCGACCAGCCGGGCCACCGTCCCGTCCCCGGCCCAGCGCACCGCCGCCTCCAGCGCGAACCGCCCCGGGCTCCAGCCGCCGGACCGCACGGCGGCCGCCACGGCGTCCACCCGGTGCGGCGGTACGACGAGGAAGCCGACGGTGAGCCCGGGCGCGACCCGCTTGGAGAGACCGTCGACGACATGGGTGAGGGCGGGCGCGTGCACGGCCAGCGGAGCGCCCGGATCGGCCAGGAAGGACCAGATGCGGTCCTCGACGACCGGGATGTTCAACTCGACGATCGAGTCCGCGAGTTGGCGCTTGCGCTGGTCGCTCGTGGTCAGGGACGTCGGGTTGTGCAGGGTCGGCTGGAGGTAGAGGGCGGACAAGGGCGTGGCGCGGTGGGCGGCGGCGACGGCCTCCGGGCGGACCCCCTCCTCGTCCGAGACCAACGGCACCAGCACGACGCCGAGCCGGGCCGCGATCTCCTTGACCACGGGATACGTCAGCGCCTCGACACCGACCCGGCCGCCCGGCCGGACGAGGGAGGCGAGGGCGGCGGCGATGGCCTGGCGGGCGTTGCCGGCGAACAGGAACTGGTCGGGAGCGGGGCGCCAGCCGGGACCGGCCAGGACACCGGCGGCCGCCTCCCGGGCGGCGCGGGTGCCGGTGGCGGCGGACGGGCGGAGCGCCTCGGTCAGTACGTCGGGCCGCAGCAGGGACGCGAGCGTGGGGGCCAGCAGCTCCGACTGGCCGGGCACGGACGGGTAGTTGAGCTCCAGGTTGACGGGAGCGGACGCGATCGGCTCGGTCAGCGCCCGGCCGGTGGGCGCGGCCGGAGCCGCCCGCACGAACGTCCCGCGCCCCACCTCGCCGACGACCAGTCCCCGGCGCACGAGTTCGCCGTACACCCGCCCGGCCGTGGACCCGGCGATCCCGCGCCGACGAGCGAACACCCGCTGCGGTGGCAGCCGTTCACCGGGCGCGAGCCGTCCGGCGGCGATGTCGTCGGCGAGCCGGTCGGCGATACGCCGGTAGTCGTTCACGAAGTCCCCCGTGGAGCCGTGCCGTTGGATTGCACCGAGAGCAAAGATCTTATTGCACCGAGGAGTTGGGGCACTATAAGGTCGCTCACATGCCCCCTTTCCAGGAGTTCCTCGCATACGATGACAAAGGCACCGATACCTCCCGTGTCCCCCTGATTCTGGTCCACGGCCATCCCTTCGACCACACGATGTGGGCCCCGCAGATCGCGGAGTTCTCCGCCACCCGCCGGGTGATCGCCCCCGACCTGCGCGGCTACGGCGCCTCCCCGCGCACACCCGCGGTCACCCGCTTCACACGGTTCGCCCAGGACATCGAGGAACTGCTGGACGACCTCAAGGTGGAGACCTTCGTCCTCGCCGGACTCTCCATGGGCGGCCAGATCGCGATGGACGGCTACCGCCGGTTCGGCGACCGGGTCCGCGGCCTGGTCCTCGCGGACACCTTCCCGGCGGCGGAGACCCCGGACGGCAGGCGGGCCCGCGACGCGATGGCGGACCGGCTCCTCAAGGAGGGCATGCGGGGGTACGCCGACGAGGTCCTGGACAAGATGGTCGCCCCGTACGCCGACGCCGAGGTCAAGGCCCACGTCCACCGCATGATGACGTCCACGCCCCCACAGGGCGCCGCGGCGGCCCTGCGCGCCCGCGCCGAACGCGCCGACCACCGCGAGCTGCTGACCCGGGTCACCGTCCCCGCGCTGGTCGTGGTGGGCGCCGACGACGACTACACCCCGGTCTCCGACGCCCGGGACATGCACGCGGCCCTCCCCCACTCCACGCTCCGGGTCATCGAGGGCGCCGCCCACCTGCCGAACCTGGAGCGGCCGGCGGAGTTCAACGAGGCGCTGGGGGAGTTCCTGGCGCGGGTGGACGCCACCTCGTAGCCTCAGGACGGTGAAAGACCAGCGGAGACGGCGACTCGGCGGCTGGAGTGCCGCCCTGCTGTTCGCCGGGGTCAGCGTGGTCGTCGGATGCCGGGTCGCCGACACCGACGGCATCACCCCCGTCCCCCAGCTCCTCGCCTTCCTCCCCTGGCTGCTCGCGCCCGCCGGACTGGGTCTGGCCCTCGCGCTGCTCGCCCGGTGGTGGACCGGAGTGGTGTGGGCGGTCGTGATCCTCGGAGCGCTGGCCTGGTTCATCGAGCCGTACGGCAAGAGCACCGAACCCCACGGGCCACCGCTCGCCACACTCCGCGTGCTCACCTCGAACGTCGAGTTCGGGCGGGCCACCACCCCCCTCGTCACCGCCGTCCGCCGTGAGCACCCGGACGTCGTGTTCGTGGAGGAGTGCGAGTACAGCTGCGACGCCACGCTGAAGCGGGACCTCGCCACCGCCTACCCGTACCGGCGGGCCGTCGCGGCGGGCGGTTCGGAGGGCTCCGTCATCCTCAGCCGCTTCCTCCTGAAGGGCACCGACGGCGTGCCCGGCACCATGGGCATGCCCGGCGCCCTCGCCGACGTGGACGGGCACCCCGTACGGCTGCAACTCGCGCACCCCATGCCCCCGCTGCCCGGCCAGCTCGACGTCTGGCGGCGGGAGCTGGGCGCTCTGCGCGACTTCGCCGCCGACCGCGCGGACACCCCGACCGTCCTGGCCGGCGACTTCAACGCCTCCCAGGACCACGCGGCCTTCCGCAGCGTCCTCGACACCGGCCTACGTGACACCGCCCGCCTCGCCGGAGCCGACCGCACCCCCACCTGGCCCGCCCGCACCGCGCCCACACTCGGCGCGCAGATCGACCACGTCCTCGTCTCCGAGGACTTCTCCGCACGCGACGCCCGCTTCCTCCACCTGGCCGACACCGACCACCGCGCCCTGCTCGTCGACATCACGCTGCATGGGCGGGAATGACGGGAATGGGACGACGGCAAGGTGTGGGAGCGGGGCCCGCCGATCAATTAGGGGTGAATCCGGGTTGGCTGCAGGCCGGTTGACGGTGACCGGATGTGAGCCTTGACGGGGCAGACACCGTGTGGGCCGCCCCTGCCAATGATCATCGACAAGGGCCGCTAACCTTACGTGTCCGTCCTGGCCAGGGATTGACGGCTTCAACTCACGCGAAGGGTTGCGCACATGGGCATTCTCACTCTCCTGCGGAATGCGTTGGGCAGGTCCCGCAAGGGGCGTACCGCCGAGGCAGAGGGTGTGGAACCCACTCCTTCGCAGGAAACCGAGCTGATTCCTTCACAGGGGGCGGACCGGGCTCCCTCGGAGGAGACGGACCGTACTCCCTCACAGGAAGCGGCGCCGAAGGTACCTTCCCCGGCGACCGAACCCACCCCCGAACCGGCCCCCGAGCCGCAGCCGACGGCCGCCACGACGGCGCCGACATCAGCTCCCGCACCAGCGCCGAAGCCGGCACAGGTCCCGGAGCCCCGCACGTCCCCGCTCTCCGCGAAGGAGGAGCACGACCTGGTCGCCGCCGCCTTCGACAACATCGCGGTCCCCCAGCAGAACGCTCCGACGGACCCGTCGACGGCGGGCGACGACGGCGAGCCGGCGGGGGAGGCCGTGGTCGAGAAGCCGGTGGTCGAGGAACCGGTGGTCGAGGAACCGGTCGTCGAGAAGCCGGTAGCTGAGGAACCGGTCGTCGAGGAACCGGTGGTCGAGAAGCCGGTCGTCGAGAAGCCGGTAGCTGAGGAACCGGTCGTCGAGGAACCGGTGGTCGAGAAGCCGGTCGTCGAGAAGCCGGTCGTCGAGGAACCGCAGGCGGAGAAGCCGGTGGTCGAGAAGCCGGTCGTCGAGAAGCCGGTCGTCGAGGAACCGCAGGCGGAGAAGCCGGTGGTCGAGAAGCCGGTCGCGGTAGAGCCGGCGGTCAAGCCGGTCGCCGAGGCGGAGCCGAAGCCCAAGCCGAAGCCGGTCGCGGCGGCGGAGACCGCTCCCGAGCCGGAGCCCGCCGCCGAAGTCACTCCCGAGCCGGAGCCCGAGCCCGAGCCGAAGGCAGCGGCGGAGCCCGTCGCCGAGGTCGCCGCGGAGGCCACCCCGGAACCGGAGCCCGTGGTGGACACCGTCTCCGCCCCCGCCTCCGAGCCGGTAGCGGAAGTCACCCCCGAGCCCGAGCCGGTGATCGAACCGACGCCGGAGCCGGAAGCGACGGCCGAGGACACCCCTGACCCGACCCCCGACCCGGCACCGGAACCGGCATCGGAACCGACCCCCCAGCCGGCCGCCGCGGCCGCCGACGGCGAGGACGCCCCACAGGGGCCACCCGCAGCCGAGAACGAACCCGTCACGGGTGGTGCGGGTGGGAACGAACCGGCCGAAGGCGAAGCCGAGGCCACCGCACCCCCCGCAACCGTCCCCGTAACCCTCCGCACCGCCTACACCGCCGCCGCCACCACCCTCGCCGCCAAGAACCTCACCGGCACCACCGCGAAGGTCTACCTCGTCCTCGACCGCTCCGCGTCCATGCGCGCGTACTACAAGGACGGCTCCGCCCAGGCCCTCGCCGAGCAGACCCTCGCCCTCGCCGCCCACCTCGACCCCGCGGCCCCGGACGCCAAGGTCCACGTCACGTTCTTCTCCACGGAAGTGGACGGCACCGGCGAGCTGACCCTCACCGACCACGACAACAAGATCGACGAGTTGCACGCGGGCCTCGGCCGCATGGGCCGTACCAGCTACCACGTCGCGGTCACGGAAGTCCTCGCCCACCACGACAAGGAAGCCCCCGGCACCCCCGCCCTGGTCGTCTTCCAGACGGACGGCGCCCCCGACGCGAAGACCCCCGCCACCCAGTCCCTCACGGACGCGGCGGCGAACCATCCCGGCGTCTTCTTCTCCTTCGTCGCCTTCGGTGAGCACGACAACAAGGCGTTCGACTACCTGCGGAAACTGAAGACCGACAACACGTCCTTCTTCCACGCCGGCCCGACCCCCCGCGAGCTCACGGACAAGGAGCTCTACGAGGGCGTACTGGCGACCTGGCGCCCGTAACCCGGCACCACCCCGTCGGACGACGAACGGCCGCCCCTTCCCACTGCGTAAAACGGGAAGCGGGCGGCCGACCCATGTCGGCTACGATTTCAAGGTTCGTAAGACGACCGACTTGGGAGCAGCCCCCGATGGCTCGACACCTCATCACCAGCGCCCTTCCGTACATCAACGGAATCAAGCACCTGGGCAACATGGTGGGGTCCATGCTCCCGGCAGACGTGTACTCCCGCTACCTGCGCCAGCGTGGCCACGACGTCCTGTACATCTGCGCGACCGACGAGCACGGCACCCCGGCCGAGCTGGCGGCGAAGGAGCAGGGCATCCCGGTGGCGGAGTTCTGCGCGCAGGCCCACGACCAGCAGAAGGCGATCTACAACGGCTTCAACCTGGCCTTCGACTACTTCGGCCGCAGCTCGTCCCAGCAGAACCACGAGATCACGCAGGAGATCGCCCGCGAGCTGAAGTCCAACGGCTTCATCGAGGAGCGGGCCATCCGCCAGGTGTACTCCGTCACCGACGGCCGTTTCCTCCCCGACCGCTACATCATCGGCACCTGCCCCCACTGCGGCTACGACAAGGCCCGCGGCGACCAGTGCGAGAACTGCACGCGTGTGCTGGACCCGACCGACCTGATCGAACCGCGTTCGGCGATCAGCGGCAGCAGCGACCTGGAGGTCCGCGAGACCAAGCACCTCTTCCTCCTCCAGTCGGCCCTGGCCGACGAGGTCGAGGCCTGGGTCGACGAGCGCGCCGACAACTGGCCGGTGCTCGCCTCCTCCATCGCCCGCAAGTGGCTCACCGAGGGCCTGCACGACCGGGCGATCACCCGTGACCTGGACTGGGGTGTGCCGGTCCCGGCCGACACCTGGCCGGACCTGGCCGCCGAGGGCAAGGTCTTCTACGTCTGGTTCGACGCCCCGATCGAGTACATCGGCTCGACGAAGGAGTGGGCGGACCAGGACCCGGAAAACCGCGACTGGCGCTCATGGTGGTGGGAGTCGGACGCGAACGTCCACTACACGCAGTTCATGGGCAAGGACAACGTTCCCTTCCACAGCGTGATGTTCCCGGCGACCCTGCTGGGCACCCGCGCGCCATGGAAGAAAGTCGACGTCATCAAGGCCTTCAACTGGCTGAACTACTACGGCGGCAAGTTCTCCACCTCGCAGAAGCGAGGCGTCTTCACGCACGACGCCCTCGAAATCCTCCCCGCCGACTACTGGCGTTACTTCATGATGGCCAACGCCCCCGAGTCGGACGACTCGTCGTTCACCTGGGAGCACTTCACGGCCACGGTGAACAAGGACCTGGCGGACACCCTCGGTAACTTCGTCAACCGCGTCCTGTCCTTCTCCCGCAAGCGCTTCGGCGACGAGGTCCCGGCGGGCGCGGAGCCGGGCGAGGCGGAGACGAAGCTGGGCGAGGAGATCGCGCGCCTGCTCACCGAGTACGAGGGCCACATGGAGGCCATCCAGTTCCGCAAGGCGGCCGCGTCCCTGCGCGCCCTGTGGTCGGCGGGCAACTCCTACCTGGAGGAGAAGGCGCCCTGGCTGGAGATCAAGACCGACCAGGACGGCGCCGCCCTCACCCTCCGTACGGCGATGAACCTCATCCACCTCTACGCGGTGGTCTCCGAGCCCTTCATCCCGACATCCGCGGCGGCCATGCGCGGCGCCTTCGCCCTGAAGGACGACACCGCGACCTGGGTGACCGCGGACGAGGCCCGCACTCTCACCTCGGTTCCCGCCGGCACCCCCTTCACAGTCCCGCCCGTTCTCTTCGCGAAGATCACAGACGAGGACCTGGCGGCGTACAAGGAGCGTTTCGGCGGCGAGCCGGCGTAACACCGGCCGGAAGAACGTAGGGGCCCGGGAAACGCGCCACTTCCCGGGCCCTTCTCGATACCCCATACCCCATACCCCCTGCCATGACGTCCGCGCCAGACCGTATGGTTTCCGCCATGGCAATGGCAGTTCCCGAGGTCATTCCGATCGCTTACGTACCCAGAAGCCACACGGAGAGCATCGGCCGGTACGCGGACGGTCAGTTTCTGGCGTCGATCACGTATGCCTTCCCCGAGGGGTTCCGTCCCGACGAGGGCTGGGAAGAGCAGAAGCGCCTCTACACGGTGCTCCACACCTTCGACGCCGAGGGCCACTACCGGGACTCGGAGATCTGGTGCGCGGGCACCTGGGCCGAGCAGCAGCGCGCCCCGATCGGCGACGACTCGGTCCTCGGCCGCGCCCGGATCCACCTGGCGAAACTCCTGCGCAGCCTCCCCCGCCGCTCCTACACCCACATCGCCGTCCGCCCCTTCCAAGTCACCGTCGACGGCGTCCGTTTCGGCCTGGTGATCCGCGATTCGGAGGGCGAGTCCTGGGCCGAGCTCTACCCCGACCGCCTCGAATTCGCCGAACCGTGGGACGGGCGGTACGTGACCTGAGCCGGCGCCTCGAGTCGGGCGGTTGCCGTCAGCTTCCCGACGCGTACGTCACGAAGGCTGCCCACGCGTCAGCCGTGAGCGCGAGCTGAGGGCCTCCGATGTTCTTGGAGTCGCGGACGTGGATCGCGCGTTGAGCGATCGCGATCTCGACGCAGCTGTCTCCCTCGGTGCCATCGCTGTAGCTGCTCTTGAACCACCGCAGCTCAGAGGCGGCGTCCCCGGCAGTGGCTTTGCGGATCATGTCTCTCCCAGCACCTGCTCGATGAAAGCGAGTGACTCCCCCGGCGTGAGAGCCTGAGCCCGGATGATGCCATACCGCATTTCCAAGATCCGAAGCTGCTTCGGGTCGGAGGTCGGGCGGCCACCGTACGCGCCGTCGGAGCGACCCACCGCTGTGCCGTCCGCGAACTTCAGCACCTCGATCTTGCCGTCCACGCCAGGGTGGGCATCCGTTTCCGTCGGCATCACCTGGAACGTCACGTTGCGCAACTGCGCCACCTCCAGCAGGTGTTCGAGCTGTCGGCGTCGCGCCATTGTCCCTCCGATGCGACGACGCAGTGCCGCCTCTTCCTGGACAAAGCTGAGTACCGGCATGGGAGACCGCTCGAAGACAGACTTCCGCTCCACTCGGGCGGCCACCAAGCGCTCCACCTCCTCGCCCGCGTAAGGCGGTTGCCGCGCCTCGAACAGGGCCCGAGCATGCTCAGGCGTCTGCAACAACCCATGAACACTGAGCCCGACGTACACCCCGATCTCGACTGCCTGAGCCTCCAGCTTCGCCAGATCCCGAACCTTCTTCGGATACCGGACCCTGGCCACGTCCTCCTTCATCGCCGAGATCAGCCCATCCGCCCCCAACACCTCGTCCGCCCTGTCCAGGAACTCAAGCTGAGGGATCCGCTTGCCCCCTTCGATTTTGTAGACCATGTCCTCCCCGTACCCCACCGCCACCCCGAACTCGGCGGCCCGCATCCCCTTCGCCTCGCGCCGCAGTTTCAACTGCCGACCCACCGTCGCGACGACCGCCACACCCCAGTCGTCGTCTGGGTCCACCTCCCAGCCCGGCTCGTCCGCCTCGCCCTTGAGCCGACCCGTGTCGCCGTTCACCTGCTGCATCCCGCGCCCCCTCCGTCGTCCGTCCGCGCCGCAACGCCCCGTACCCGCACAGCCCGTGCCGACAGCCCAGACAGCCTCGGACAAACTCCGGACAGTCACGGTACGTACCGCACGAGTCACCACTCACGGTAGGCACGGACCGCCACGCTCAGTGATGTGAACCAGAAAAAGTCCACCCAACTCGGCTCCCCCACCCGTCACTTCAGCGTGCTTCTGTCCCCCACTCCACGCGGCGCCCGCCTCGCCCGCCTCCTCGCCACGGAGTGGCTGCGCACCTGGGATTTGCCGACCGGCCTGACCGACACCGCCGCACACCTCGTCGCCGAGCTCGCCTCGAACGCCGCCACCCACGGCCGACTCCCCGGCCGGGACTTCTGTCTCGTCCTCCACGCCACCGCCGACGTCCTCCGCATCGAGGTGACGGACACGCGCGGTGACGACCTCCCGTGCCCTCAACACCCGTCCGCCGAGGCCGAATCAGGGCGCGGACTCCTCCTCGTCGAGGCACTCGCCGACCGCTGGGGCGTCGAACCAGGCCCTGTCCCACGCAAGACCGTCTGGGCCGAACTAAATCTTCAGACACCGGAGCATGAGGCTTCGTGCTCCGGTGCGACCGGCGGTCTTTTCTAAGAACCACGAGAGAGAAAGAACCCCACCAAGCCCCACCCCTCCCGCCCGCAGCGCAAACTCACTCGCCCGAGTGAATATGCCCAACTCGGCTAGGTTTGCGACGGGTTGCCTGCCCTACGCTCAGCGCGACAGAGCACGACCGCAGACATGCGGCAGGACATGCGACGGCCCCCGCCGGGACTGCAATCCCACTGCGAGGGCCTGACCACCGAGGAAGTTCGGAGCTTCCTGATGGACACCGAAAACCCTAGCGCGCCCCCGCGCGCCCAGTCCCGTATCCCGGGCAAAAACCACCCCCGCAGGCACCCTCATTCCGGCGTCGTCCACGACAACGCCCGCCACACCACCCGCTTCACGGTGATCGGCAACCACCTCGCCCAGCACCCGGAGCTGTCCGGACTCGCGATCGGCCTGGCGGTCTACATCCAGTCCCTCCCCGCCGGCGCCCCCGCCGACATCAAGACCCTCGCCGCCCGTTTCCCCGAGGGCACGACCCGTATCGCCGCCGCCCTGCGCGAACTCGAAGCCCACGGCTACCTCCGCCGCACCCGCGTGCGCACCGAGACGGGCCGCATCGTCACCCGCACGGTCTCCTGCAACCAGCCCGGCCACCAAGGCACGGCACCCGACACCACCAGGCCACCCACCCGACGGCCCGCCCCGGACAACCGTCCACCCCGCAAGAAACTCCCGCTGGTCCCCAGACCCACGAACCCCTTCCCCAGCCTCCTCCAAACAGCCACCGACCTCCTCGCCGGCCTCCGCCGCGAAGACCCCCGCCTCCTCCTCTCCGCCTCCGACGCCGAGCACCTCGCACCCGGAGTCGCCGCCTGGATGGAACGGGACCTCACCCCCACCGCCGTACGCCACGCCCTCACCACGAACCTCCCCCAGGAGCCCCTGTACCGCCCGGCCGCCTTCCTGGCCCACCGCCTGGCCGAGCAGCTCCCACCCCCGCCCCCGTTCCGAGCTCCAGCACCGCCACCGGCCGTCCGGCACCCGCTTCGGAATTGCGACGGCTGCGACCGCGGCTTCCGTGACCCCGGACCCGGCCGCTGCCACGACTGCCGATCCGATCTCCCCGAGTTTGCCTAGCATGAACGTGACGATCCTTGCCCCTGGGCACAGACGAGGAGCGAGCGCCATGACCGTCGCCCCGGACAACGCGCAGCAGGGCGCCTCCCGTCAATACCGGGCCATGAGGGACTTCCTCGAGGTCATGGACGACACCCTCCCGGGCAAGTTCGAGATCACCCGGGAAGGGATCGTCCACGACATGAGGGAGCCCGTCGGTCCCCACGAGCTGACCACGCTGCACCTTCGAAAACGCCTTGAGAGGGTCATGCCGGAAGACCTGGTCGCTCACACAGGGAGGCCTGACGTCGAGGCCGAACTCGAAGGCATCATGCGCCGCCCCGACGTCATGGTGATCGCTTGGGCGGACATGGATGTCCCGGGCTCCTTCGATCCGCAGACCCTCATCGCCGCCATCGAGGTCGTCTCCCGGTCCAACCCCGACAACGACTGGGTGACCAAACTGCGCGACTACTCCCTGATCGGCGTCCCCGTCTACGCGATCTTCGACCCCCGCACCGGAACGGGTGCCGTCCTGACCGGCATCCACCCCACCCCCGACGGCCCCCGCTACGCCACCCGCAAGAACTTCGTCTACGGCGAAGACGTCACCATCGCCGACTGGACGATCTCGACCAACGGGCTGCCTCGGTACAGGAGCCAAGAGAGCGAGCGCCCCGGACACTAAGGCACAGCCAGCTGGACAGCCCGAGCGCGTCGTACGGGGAAAGCCCGGGTCGAAGTGGCTGACCACCGCCTTCCAGAGTCGGACCAGGATGAGAGAGAAGTTCGGCGTCTCGCCGCTTCGCATCGGGTACCAGCCCGTTGCCCATATCTTCGAGCCGGAGCGCTTCACGTCCGACGAACGGACATACTTCACGCAACGGGGTGTGTGGGACGACTGGTGGCAGCGCTGCAGACTGCCCGACCGGAACGACCGCTCACCGTCCGAAGAGAGTGCCGCCCCGGCACGCGGCTACCTGGAGGTGCGACTGTGACCGGCGACAGCTGGCGTGAGCGCAGGCGCGCGCTCCGGGAAGACGACGACTCTGCCGAGGCTGAGCGCGCCGCACGTCTCCTCGGCATGCTGGGCACAGAGGACCGGGACGACGAGGAGATCGAGGCAGAACACCGGGCCAGTCGGCTGGCCGCGGCACGCGAGTACGCGCCGGACGCCCGGCTCGACGAGGAACTTCAGCTCCGACTGACCGGGCCGGACACCGACGGCGGCGCTCTCCGCTTCCAGTGGGGCGACGCGCTGCTCGAACCCGTGGAACACATGGTCTCCGTCGCCGCGGGCACTCCAGTACAACTGGAACTCACGGGGATCTCCACAGGCAGCACTGTCGTGCACGCCCGACCCGTCACCGCCCCTGTCGATTCCGGCGAACCCGACACCCTGGACGCCCCCGCCACTTCCGCCGCTTCCACGGGCCTCGGCGCCCTCACCACGCTGCTCGACGCTCTGGAGTCGGAGCACGACATCCGCGAATGGGCAAGGCTCTTCGACGCGGTCGAAGCGGTGTCCAGGGCACTGAGCCGGTACGCACTGGACCTCGGCGTGACCTGGTACGACGCCGACGGCCACATGCGCCGCGCCCGACTGACAGAGCGGGGCAGGAACTACGTGAAACGGCTCCGGGAAACCAGGGACCGCGACCAGGAGATCACCATCTCCGGCCGCATCACGGAACTGCGCGAGAGCGGCCTGGTGAAAGTGAAGACAGGCACGGCCAAGAACGCGCCCGCCTACGACGTCCGCTTCGAGGAGCCCGCGGAACTGCTGCGCATGCGCCCCGGCCTCGGGGACAACGTCCACTTCCGGGTCCGCTTCCGCCAGCAACTGGACTCCATGGGCATCGCACGGTCCACGGAATACACGTACCTCGGAGCGGCCCCCGAACAGACGTCACTCTCACTCGGTCCGTAGGCGTGCCTTCTCTCCCGGACCGTCACCGGGGACAGTCCGCCAGGGGGCGCTGCCCCGGCTGAACCGCGAACACCGTCACTCGCCGCCTCCGCACACCCGTCCCCTTCGCATGTGCACGCTCCCTGGGACGCGAGGGCCGGGGGGCTCGTGGTCACCCGGCCCTCGCGCGTCTCGTGTGCTACTGGAGCACGCCCGCCCCCGTCGTCGCCCCCAGTGAGGTCGGCAGGTTCTTCGCCGAGGACTCCAGCCCGGTCGTGAGGGTCGGGGTCCAGTCGACCGTCGTCATCAGGTCCTTCGAGGACGCGGCGTTGTAGGCGGCGACGACATCCGTCACCGTCCCGTTCACGAGGTTTCCGCTGCCTGCCACGGATCCGTGCCGGCGGGAACCGAAGCCGAGCTTCCGCGTGATCGATTTTGGTGCGCTACGGTGTCGGATACGCAAAGGGAACGCAAAGTCGTGATCACCAGCATCGGGGGGTGGCCCGTCATGGGCTTCGATGAGGAATGGGCCGAACTGCGAGCCGAAGCGGCCGAACGGCGCTCCACGGCCATGCGATTGAACCGACTTCCCGAGGCCGGCCCGGTCCCCGGCGGCACGCCGATGCTCGTGTCGACGCCGGCCGAGAAGAACGCCGCCGCCAGCACCATTGAGAACGAGCTGCTGACCAGTACCAAGAAGGCGGCCGAACATGCAGACGAGGCCAACGGCAAGGTGGTCAGCGCGTTCAGCGGATGGGCGACCGCAACCGCGCTGAAAAAGGTGCAAACCGCCTGGGACGGGCAGGTGAAGACGCTCATGGGCCGCCTGGGCAACGAACGAGACGGCCTTAGGAACACCGTCACCACCCTGACGGGAGTCGACATCGGCCGCCGCGACGACATCGCCGGAGTCAAGACGCCGTCCGTGTTCAACGGCTACGAGTGAGCCACCGCAGGCCACTACACGACTCCGAAGCGCCCCAGGGGAATGAGCATGCTCACCTATCACGAAGCCATGACGACCGACTTCGGGAAGCTCTCCACCGCTGCCGACAAGTGGACGTCGATGGCGGGAGAATTCGCGAAGGTCGAGAAGCGCTACCGGGACAGCGTCCAGAAAATCACGTTGGGCGACGGCTGGCAGGGCGAGAGCGCGAACGCGGCCTCCATGAACTTCGCCGCAACCCGGTACGAGTACCAGGCCGCCCAGACCCAGGCGAAAGCGACGGCGACACTGCTGCTGAACGCGCACGCCCAGTTCGTCGAACTGAAGAATCAACTGGAGACCGCACGCGCCGACGCCATCAAGGCGGGCATGAAGGTTTCCGAGCAGGGCAACGTCGCCTTTGATCACGAGAGGGCCACCGAGAGCGAGCGCAACGCCCTCCACCACGACCCGGACTACGCCAAGAGCGTCCGGGAGAGCGAGCAATCCTGGGCCGACTACATCAAGTCCTGCGTCAAGGCGGTCGACGACGCCGACCAGGACCTCCAGAAGGACCTCGTCGCCGTTGTCAAGGACAGCGGCGACGGCAAGAACGACGGCACGCCGGGCGGCTTCAACGGCAATGCCGACAAGGTCGCGAAGTTGGACGACCAGCAGAAGCAGGAGCGCATGGAGCTCGCCTCGCTGGCGATGCGGGACGGCGAGACCCTGGACGACTATCTCCAACGCCTCCAAAAGGATGGCGTGGAGAAGGCAACCGGCAGCAGGAGGCTCGCGGAACTCTTCGCCGCCGTCCAGAAGGGCACGATCACCGCCTCGGCGTTCGCCGCCTCGGCCGGCGGAACCCTGGGCGGGTCCTGGAAACTATTCAAGTACCTGAAGCAGGGCAAGGACATCACCGCGCCCGGCACCTTCCTCAACACCTTCATCAACAACCGCATGGCCGGGGCCGCGCCCGGAAGCCTGTTGGGCAAGGTTCCTCCCGGTATGGTCAACGCCCTCACCGGGTCCGACGAAGCAGCCATGTTCGGCGGATACATGCGCAACGGCTCCTTCTTCATGCCGTCGGCGGCGGAGGCCAACCTGGCCAAGGTCGCGCAGAACGGCGGCCTCGCGAACGCCGCCAAGGCCGCCGGATGGATCCGGGGCGCGGGTGTCGTCGGCGGTGTCGCGGCGACCGCGTACGGCGTGGCGAACCTCGCCACGTATGACACCGACATGATCAAGGCCAATCCCTCGAAGTTCGCCAGCGACCTCAGCGGAACGGCGTTCAGCGCGTCGATGACCGCGTTGACCGTGGCGCCCAATCCGGTCACGGCCGGCCTGGCGGTCGGCACAGGCGTGGTGTACGCCGGTTGCCTGATCTGGGACAACCACGAGGCCATCGGCGACGGAATCGACAAGGCCGGGGACTGGATGGGCGACAAGGCCTCGGACATCAAGGACGGCATCGCCGGCGAGGCGAAAAAGCTGGGCAGCGCCCTCAACCCGTTCGACTAGCGAGGGACGACATGCACACGACTATCAGCCCTTTCACACTCGCGTACTGGAAGGAGAAGCAGCCCACCGGGCGAACGAAGTTCGGCTGGGAGGGCACTTCTCCGGAGCTCGGCGACATCCAGGTGGTGTATCCGGCGGGTCGGGACGTGCCGAACTCGATCGTCACGGATGTGCGCGGTGCTCTGATCCCCACGGCCACGTTCGAGACGCGTGGCGTGCACACGGACGTCCTGGCGATGCCGACCCTCAACCGCGCGACGCTCCGGGTGGGCGACGGGCTCGTGCGAACGAGCCGGAACCGGTGGGCGCTTACGCACCGGGGGCGCTCCCTGCACATGACGTATCTGGGCGACGCGTACAGGCTCACGGCGATCAACCGCCGGGCGTACACGCTGTCCCGGCAGCCCGATGCCGAAGACCCCGGTGTCGTCATCACGGTGCGGCAGTCGGGTCTTGGAAGCGGCAGGAAGGTGACCATGCAGGCGGCGGGCCGGGTCCTGCCCGCCGACGTCTCCCTCGCGGTTGTCTTCTCCGGAGTCGACCGGTCCGTGCTGACGCGGCGCGGCGCCGTACGGGCGGGCTTCTCAAGGATCTTCAACTTCTGGGCCGATGCCCAGTCCTGAGCCACTACCAAGTGAGTGTGTATGCCTTCGTTCGACATTTCCCGGTGCCGCTTCCGGCTGGCCGACGAGCATGTGATCGTGCTGTCCGAACTGGCCGCGGGGGACGCGGTGCCCGACGAGTTCGCGGCGGCCCGGAAGGAACTGCTGGACTGCGGTCTGA
The DNA here is from genome assembly GCF_040660135.1 of Streptomyces sp. NPDC050997. NCBI lineage: Bacteria > Bacillati > Actinomycetota > Actinomycetes > Kitasatosporales > Streptomycetaceae > Streptomyces > Streptomyces sp. NPDC050997. The sequence continues at coordinate 338,599 of NZ_JBFAGK010000002.1, read as the reverse complement.
TCGATGAGGCCGGGAAGCTGTCCCCTTTGCTGCTGCCGCTGATGAAGACCGTCCTCACACCGGGGGTGGTCATCTCGCTGGAGGCCGCCGGCCGGCAGGGCAAGCTGCACCACGGCATGCTCATCGGTGAGGAGCACGTCGTCGCACACGAGGCGTGGCCGGGGGTGACCGAGGCCGAGTACTCCTGCGTCGCGCCGAAGATGCTGGTCTGGAAGCTCGCCGACATGGTGAACCTCCAGCAGTCCCCGGCCGGTCGGGACACGGCTCTCTCCGCCGTCGAGACGACCATCAGCACCATCGAGGCGGGTCTCGCGGTCCTGGAAGGCGAGGGCCTCGTCCGGTCCGCCGACGACGAGCGCAAGGCGATCCGCCGGGCCCTCGCGACGGGCGTCGGCCTCGGCGAACCGGCGCTGACGCTCGTCGTCGACCTGATCTCCGAACTCCGCTCGAGCTGGCGCCTGACCTCGGCCTGGCAGGCCAGCCACGAGGGCCAGGACGGTGTGGAGACGCGCGGCTTCGCCGTCTGGGACTGCGGCCCCCTCGGCTACTGGCTGCGGGAGCTGCCGACCGAGCCTGTGCCCGCGGAGCGGATCACCCCGACAAGCACCTTCAGGCTCGTCCGCGTGGATGCCAAGACGATCTGGACGCGGATCACCGGCCTCCTGCCCGACGAGGGTGAGCTCGGGCACGCGGCATCGGAGAACAACGTCATGCGCCTTGCATGAACCGCCTTGCGGACGGCCTGCCCGGCAGACGCCGCAAAGGCCCCGGGAAATCACACCGGAGCCCCTCACCCATGCGCTACTGCAGAACGCCCGCCCCCGTCGTCGTCCCCAGCGACGTCGGCAGGTTCTTCGCCGAGGACTCCAGCCCGGTCGCGAGCGTCGGGGTCCAGTTGACGGTCGTCTTCAGCTTCTTCGACGTGGCGGCGTTGTAGGCCGCAACGACGTCCGTCACCGTCCCGTTCACGAGGTTTCCGCTGCCCGCCACGGACCCCGTGCCGTCGCCGCTCAGCAGCTTGGCGACCTTTGTGTCCGACGGGAGCTTCCAGTAGTTGTTCTGGGCGACGACCTGGGCCTTGGCGCGGGAGTTGATGCTGTACTGCGTCGCGTAGCCGTTGAGGGTCGTGACGTCGTAGTAGTTGTTGTAGATGTGGATCTGGCCGATGCGGGCCAGCGGCGCACGCTGGACGATGCCCTTCCAGACGTTGTGGTGGATGGAGACGCGTAGCTTGCCGACGCTGTCGGTGTCGCTGCTGCCGATCAGCATCGTCTTGTCGTGGTTGGTGAACTGGCTGTGCGAGACGGTCACCAGGTCGGAGCCCTTGGTGATGTCGAGGGCGCCGTCGTGGATCTGGTACTCGCGGCCGTAGTACGTCGGGTTGGCGCCATCGAGGTGGGGCGCGTCGGTGAACGTGTTGTGGTCCGCCCAGACGTGGGTCGCTCCGCGCAGGGTGACGGAGTCGTAGTTGGAGTTCCAGTTGCCGTCGTCGCCGTCGGTCGGGTCCCACTGCGGGAAGCAGTCCTCGGTGGCGGCGAAGGTGAGGTTGCGGACGACTACGTTGTCCACGTTCTGGATCTGGAGCATGCCGCCGGTGATGCTCGCCTTGGTGCCGGGGACACCGACGACGGACGTGTTGGCCGGCACCTTGAAGACGATGTTCCTCGCCTGCTTGCTCTGGGCGGCGGCCCGCGCCGTCTCCTGGGTGCCCGACGGCAGCTTCGAGGTGCCGTAGCTCGCGGGGTCGAACGCCTTCAGGTAGGCGGAGAGCGAGTAGCCGGTGCCCGACGCGTAGTCGGCGCAGGTCAGCTTCTTGCCGGCGTCGTCGGTGTTGGCGTCGATCGTGCCCTTGACCTTGATGATCCGCGGGGTGGTGTCGGAGGCCGACCCCAGCGCCTTCACCAGCTGCGCGCGCGTGCTGACGGTGAAGGTGTGCGCGGCGTCGGCCTTCGTACCGCCGGTGGTTCCGGTGCCGGAGGACGCCCAGCCGTCCTTCGCGGCGAGGCTCTGGTGGTACAGGTCGACGGCTTCCGCGTTCGCGTTCATCACGAGGAAGGAGGCGCCGAGACCGGCGGCCGCGACGGCGGCGGAGCAGACCACGAGGGTGCGCCGCTTGCGAAGGGACCGGCGGTGGGAGGGGGTTGCCACGAAGGAGGGTCCTTACGGGTGGGTGGGACGTGCTGTCACCCCGTCAGTGGCCGCGGACCTCAGAAGGGTTGCCGTTCGCGATCACATCTCCCGTCCCTCTGTACACAGTTGCCCATCGAACGGTATACAGCACGAAGATCATGTGAAGCCGGGCGAAACGGAACGCGCCCGGCCACATGCGCCAACCAAGTGGGGGGATTTACATGGGAATGTTCGGAAACGCGCACACCGTCGACCCGAGTCAGGCGCAGCAGGACTACGCCCGTCTGCTGGGCGCCGGTGAGGGAGTACAGGCCGCCTTCCAACTGGTGCGCGACGTCATCCTGTTCACCGACCGCCGACTGATCCTGGTCGACAAGCAGGGCATCACCGGCAAGAAGGTGGAGTACCACTCCATCCCGTACCGCAGCATCACCCACTTCGCGGTGGAGACGGCCGGCACCTTCGACCTCGACGCCGAGCTGAAGATCTGGGTGTCGGGCAATTCGGTGCCGATCGAGAAGACCTTCACCAAGGGCGTGGACATCTACGAGGTGCAGGCGATCCTCACGCAGTTCGTGGCGCGGTAACCGCCACCGTCTCGACCCGCCCGGGCACTACCGCCCGGGCGGTGTCGCGTCGCGGAGGTGATCCAGGAGGGCGGCCACTCCCGTGGGACCAACGGAAAGTATCCGGACCGGATCGTCACTCTCACGGAGGAGCAACGAGGCTTGGCCGTGGGCGAGTTCGACGCACTCGTTGCCGTCCGCTCCGCCGGAGAACGAGGACTTCTGCCACTCAGCCATGTCTCACAGCTCCTTCGCCAACCGGTGGATGTAGTCGCGCGACCTCGAGTGATCCAGGGACGCCGACTCCACCTTACGGAAGAGTGTTCGCATGGATTGCAGTTGGGCAGCGGCGTCCAGGAAGGCCGAACCGTACGGCGTGTCCCGCTGAACGGTGTCCAGCGCGGGCACACGCGGCAACGCCGTACGCCACACCAAGGGCCCCGCCGCCCTGCGCGTCCGCTGGTCGGCCGGCATCCTGCGGATCGGCGCGTGGGACGCGGACCCCGAACCACCCGAGCCACCCGGCGAGCTGACGTGCCTGACCGACGCCGAAGAAGGCCGCGGCTTCGCCCTCGTCCGCGCCTGCGCCGACGTATGGGGCTGGCAGCCGCTGTCGAGACACGGGAACCGAGGAAAGTACGTGTGGTGCGGACTCCTGGTTGCGAAACTGCGCGTGTTATGTAGATTCATTCTACGTAGAATGAATCTACATAACTGTTCCTGCTCGGGAGGTCTCATGCCCACCCCTTTCGTAGGCCGCCAGGCTGAGCTGGCCCTCCTCCGCAAGCGCCTCGACCGGGTCACATCGGACGGTGCCGGGGTGGCCGTCGCCATGAGGGGGCGGCGGCAGGTCGGGAAGTCGCGGCTGGTGCAGGAGTTCTGCGATCGGGCCCGGCGGCCGTACGTCTTCTTCACCGCGACGAAGGGCGCCTCCCCACGGGAAGGCATCGCCGACTTCATGGCCGAGCTGAGAGAGTCCTCCCTCCCGGCCGACCCGGAACTGGTACCGAAAAGCGCCCCGATCAACTGGCCTGATGCCTTTCGCGCACTCGCCGCCGTCCTGCCCGACTCGCCCAGCGTCGTGGTCCTCGACGAGCTGCCCTGGCTGGCCGAGCAGGACCCCGTGTTCGACGGGGCCATGCAGACAGCCTGGGACAGACTGCTGGCCGGCAGACCCGTGCTCCTGCTACTGCTCGGCAGCGACCTGCACATGATGGAGCGGTTCACCGCGTACGACCGGCCCTTCTACGGGCGGGCCGACAGCCTGGTCCTCGGGCCGCTCAACCCGGCCGAGACCGGGGACGCACTGGGGCTGGACGCGTCGGATGCCATCGACGCGCATCTCGTCTCCGGAGGCCTGCCGGGGATTCTGCGTGCGTGGCCGCAGGCGACCCCGGCGCTCGATTTCATCGAGGCGGAGTGCGCGGACCCGGCCTCCCCGCTCTTCGGCGTCCCGGAGGCGGCACTCATGGCCGAGTTTCCCGCGCCCGACCAGTCCCGCCGGGTACTGGAGGCGGTGGGCAGCGGAGACCGTACGCACGCCAACATCGCGGCGACGGCAGGGAGTCAGAGTGGTGCGCTGCCGTCGGGGATACTGTCCCCCCTGTTGCGACGGCTCACCGAGGAGAAGCGGGTCCTCGCCACCGACACCCCGCTGTCCACCAGCCCGGGCAAGCCCGCCCTCTACCGCGTGGCGGACAGCAACCTCCGCCTCTACCTGGCCGCCATGCGTTCCGCGCAGGCCTTGTCACGACGCGGCCGCCCCGAGTCCGCGTACCGGCTCGTCGTACGACGCTGGGCCGCCTGGCGGGGCAGGGCCGTCGAGCCCTTGATCCGGGAAGCGTTGGAACTGGCCGCCGCGTCCGGGGACTTCCCCTGGCCGGACACCGCGGTGGTGGGCGGCTGGTGGAACCGGAGGTTCTCCCCGGAGATCGACCTGATCGGCGCCGACCGCGACCCCGTCGCGCACACCCTCCACTTCGCCGGCTCCGTGAAGTGGCTCTCCTCCCCGTTCGACCATCACGACCTGGCCGCCCTGCAGACGGGCGCCGCCCAAGTGCCCGGCTTCGTCCCCGGCTCCACCGGTCTTGCCGTGGTGTCCCTCTCCGGTACGACGGGGCCCATGGCCGACGCCGGCGTCGAGCTGGTGTGGAGTGCGCGGAACGTGGTCTCCGCCTGGCGGGCCTGAAGCCCTGAGGTTCGGGACCACAACCGCCGGACAGCGAAGGCCGCTCACCCCGACCTGGCGAGACCCCGCGCGTCACTCCGCCGCTCCTGCCCCAGCACCGGCGCCGGCTGGTCGCTGTCGAGCCCGAGGGCGGTCCGGGCCTCGTGGACGTGCTGGAGTCCTTCCACAGCCGTGCGCTTCACCTGGGCATACTCCGCACCGGAGTGGGCGGTGGCGAGTTGGGCGCGGGCGGTGCGGAGTCGTTCGGTGGCGTCCGTCAGGGACTGGACCGCGTGACGGTCGGCGCGTGCCAGGGTCCGCACGTCGAGAGCTGACAGGCTGCCGCCGAGGTGTACCACCCACCGGTTGGCCTCGGCCTCCTCGTCCAGGTCGGACAGGGCGTCCGACCGGCGGGCACGGCGGTGCGCGACGACCGCGCCCACCGCACCTGCGATCAGCAGCAGGGAGAGCAGGACTGCGAATGCCACGGTTTCCACCTCCGGCGGCTCAGGGTCGTACGCGAGTCGTACGGCTTTCGTGTACCCCATGAGACCGCCTGCCTCTGTGCCTCCCCCGCGATAAATCTGTGCGGCGCCCATGAGGGTCCCGAGAGCGCCCGGCCACCGGACGGCCATGTCCGGCCACAGGCCCGACGGGCCGGTCGTACGCGGGCGCCCGGGGTGCCGTCACCCCGGGCGCCTACTCGTGGTTTCCGGTGTTCAGGAGACGACCGGTCGCGCGTCCGGCTCCGGGGTGGTGGTCCGTGCGGGGGCGTCGGGGGTTCCGCGTGTGTTCCTGACGTAGAACACCCCGATCACCGCGAGCAGTGACGCGGCGGAGAGGGTGTACAGGCCGCCGTTAGTGCTGCCGGTGGTGTCCTTGAGGTAGCCGAAGAGCGTGGGGGAGACGAAACCGCCCAGGTTTCCTATGGAGTTGACCACCGCCAGCCCCGGCGCGGCGACTTTGAGGTCGAGTCCGGACTGGGCCATCGGCCAGTACAGGGTGGCCGCGCACTTCCCGCCGACCGCGGCGAGCGTGAGGGCGGCGAGTCCGAACCAGGGGGAGCCCAGGGTGGCGAGGAAGGTGCCCACGGCCGACAGGACCAGGGCGATCGCCAGATACGGGCGGCGGTCGGGCGCCTTGTCGGTGTAGTGGCTCACCGTGTACATCGCGATCACGGCGCAGATCCACGGGACGGCCGTGAGCAGCCCGACCTGGAAGGGGGAGAGACCGCCGATGTCGTCGACCAGGCTCGGCAGCCAGAAGGTGATCGCGTAGCCGGTGAGCGCCATCGCGAAGAAGACGCCGGTCAGCAGGGCGACCTGCGGGTGGAGGATGAGCTTGAGGCGGGACACCTTGGGGGCCCGTGCGCGGGCCTCCTCGTCACGGGCGACCGCCGCGCTCAGCGCGTCCTTCTCCGCCCGGGTGAGCCAGCCGGCGTCCTCGATCCTGGAGACCAGGAAGAATCCGGCGATGACACCGACGAGGATCGAGAAGGCGCCCTCCAGCGCGAACATCCAGCGCCAGCCGGCGAATCCGCCCGCTCCGTGCAGTTCGAGCAGCGCGCCCGTGATGGGCCCCGTCACGATGTACGCCGTGGCCGAGCCGCCGAGGAAGATCGCGCTCGCCCGGCCCCGGCTGGAGTCGGGCAGCCACTGGGTGAAGTAGAGGAGCACTCCGGGGAAGAAGCCCGCCTCCGCGACACCGAGGAGGAAACGCAGGGCGTAGAACATCGTGACGTTGTGGATGAAGCACATCGCCACGATCACCAGGCCCCAGGTGATCATGATGCGGGTCAGCCAGACCCGGGCGCCGAACCGCTCCAGGAGCATGTTGCTCGGCACCTCGAAGAGCGCGTACCCGATGAAGAAGAGGCCGGCGCCGAGACCGTACGCGGTGGCGCTCACCCCTACATCGGCCCGCAGTTCGTCCTGGACGAAGCCGACGTTCGTCCGGTCCATCTGGTTGACCAGCAGCATCAGGACCAGGATCGGCAGCATGCGTCGCAGGAACTTGCCGACGGCTCGCTGTTCGGCGTCGGGTGGTGTCACGGCTTCTGACATCGTTGTCTCCCTCGTGTGCACATACGTGAACTACAATCACGTACGCGGGCACTGAGGGACGTTACGGAGGCTCATGTTCCGGGTCAATGGGTTGGGTCGAGGTTCATGTATGCGAACCGGATGAACCTCGTAAACCATGCGATACCCATTGACCCGGGCGATGATCAGGTGCCGTCGTTCGTCTCGTCCGGCGTGACGCCCATCGTGATGGTGCCGAGCACGCCCTTGGCGATGTTCTTCTTGTTGTACTTCAGCTTGAGCAGACCGCCCTGGGTGCCGCTCTGGTCGTAGATGGTGTCCTCGGTGAGCGTGGTGCGCTCGGTGGTGCTGGTGGAGTACGGCTCGACCTCGGCGGAGGCGAGCACGGACTCCTCGTCGAAGAAGAACTGGCCGGTGTGGCAGGCGTGCCCGCCCTCGTAGCCGGCGTCGGTCCACGTGCCGTCGACGTGCACCTTGGTGTGGATGTGAACGGTGCGGCCCTGGTACCAGCCGGGGAACACCGTCTTGAAGGTGACCTGGCCCTTCTTGTCGGTCTTCCAGGTGCCGCGCAGATACCGCTCGTCGTCGGTGGGCTCCTGGTGGCCCCCGCCCCCGCCGGTACCGCCGGACGGCCCGCCCGACGGCGGCTCACCCGTCGGGGTGCCGGTGGGCGTGCCCGAGGGAGCGTCGGTCGGGGCGCTGCCGCCGCCGGTCGACAGGCTCTCGTAGCCGGAGTAGAGGCCCAGCGCGTCGCAGTGCCAGATGTCGACGGCCGCGTTCTGGACCGGCTTGCAGGTCTCGGAGTCGATCACCTTGAGGGTGAGGGTGAGCGGGATGCCCTCCCGGTCCTCGGTGATGTCCTGGCGGAGCTTGTCCGCGTCGATGTAGTACGGGCCCTCAGTGGTCTCCGAGGTCAGCTTGTAGCAGGTCTCCGCGGCACTCGACGTACTCGAAGCCGTGCTCGACGCCGTGCTCGACGCCGCGGTCTCCTTCACCTCGTCCGCGGAGGCCGTCATGGCGAGTCCGCCGGCCACGCCCACCGCGGCCACCGCGGCACTGCCCGCCACGACTACCTTGCGACGCGTCAGGTCCTGCTTGTGTTTCGGCCCTTGAGCCGTGTGGTTTCCCGTCATGACTCGGGAATTTAGGTAAGAAGGCTGTCAACGCGGTGGGAAAGGACTGTGGTTTCCCATGGCTTTCCCGCGCACAGGCAAAAGGGGCTTGAAAGCAGTGCCGATTCAAGCCCCTTCTCACCTCACCATCCCACATGTAATTTAGGAAAGGCTTCCCTTATTAGGAGGTCGCGGAGGTCGAGGCGCTCGGCTGCGGCGGGAGGTCCTGACCCTCGTTCGTGGACTCGGGGTCCACACCGACCGTGAGTGACGCGTGGACGCCCTTGGCGATGTTCCGCTTGTCGTACCTCAGCCGGAGCAGGCCGCCCTGGGTGCCGCTGCCGTCGTAGATCGTGTCCTCGTCGAGCGTGGTGCGCTCGGCGGCGTTGGACACATACGGCTCCAGCTCCGCCGAGGCCAGGACCGACTCCTCGTCGAAGAAGAACTGGCCGGTGTGGCAGGCGTGCCCGCCCTCGTAGCCGGCGTCCGTCCACTCACCGTCCACGTGCACCTTGGTGTGGATGTGAACGGTGCGGCCCCGGTACCAGCCCGGGAACACCGTCCGGAAGGTGACCTGGCCGTGCCGGTCCGTCCGCCAAGTGCCGCGCAGATAGCGGGTGTCGTCGGTCGGCTCCTGGTGGCCGCCGCCCGGGGGCGGGCCGGTGGGGGCATCGGTGGGCGTACCCGTGGGGGCGTCGGTGGGCGTACCGGTGGGGGCGTCCGTGGGGGCTCCGGTGGGGGCCGGTCCGCCCCCGCCCCCGTTGCCCTGGCCCTCGTACCCGGAGTAGACGCCCGCCGCGTCGCAGTGCCAGATGTCGACGGCCGCGTTCCTGACCGGTCTGCACGTCTCGGAGTCGATCACCTTGAGGCTGAGGAGAAGCGGGATGCCCTCCCGGTCCTCGGTGACGTCCCGGCGGAGCTTGTCCGCGTCGATGTAGTACGGGCCCTCGGTGGTCTCCGAGGTCAGCTTGTAGCAGTCCTCGGCCGAACTCGCGGAAGCGGTGCCCTCCTCGTGGCCGTCGGTCGCGTTCGTCGCGAAGGCGGTGCCACCAAGGCCCACCACCGCGATCGCTCCGGCGCCCACGGCAACGACCTTACGGCGCGTCAGATCCTGGGATTCCTGCGGCTGTTGAGGCTGTTGATTCACTGTCATGCGCCGGGAAGTTAGATAAGAACCCTGTCAACGAGCTGAGAAAACGGCCCGTTTTCCGCGCGCACGCAAAAGGGACCGGAAATCGACGTCGATTTCCGGTCCCTTTGCGATCAGCCCAGTTAAAAGGCTTGCCTTACTTCGGCTGCGGCTTGCGCACCGACAGGTGCAGCTCCCTGAGCCGCGTCTCCTCCAGCTCCGTCGGCGCGCCCATCATCAGGTCCTGGGCGTTGCCGTTGAGCGGGAAGGCGATCGTCTCGCGGATGTTGGGCTCGTCCGCCAGCAGCATCACGATGCGGTCGACGCCGGGCGCGATGCCACCGTGCGGCGGGGCGCCGAAGCGGAGCGCGCGCAGCATGCCGGCGAACTCGCGCTCCACCGTCTCGTTGTCGTAGCCCGCGATGTTGAAGGCCTTGAGCATGATGTCCGGCTCGTGGTTCCGGATCGCGCCGGAGGACAGCTCGACGCCGTTGCACACGATGTCGTACTGCCAGGCCAGGATGTCCAGCGGGTCCTGGTTCTCCAGAACGTCCATGCCGCCCTGGGGCATCGAGAACGGGTTGTGCGAGAAGTCGATCTTCCCGGTTTCCTCGTCCTTCTCGAACATCGGGAAGTCGACGATCCAGCAGAACCGGAAGACGTTCTCCTCGAAGTGCCCGGCGCGCTGAGCGGCCTCGACCCGCACCGCACCCATGATCTTCGAGACCTCGTCGAACTCGCCCGCGCCGAAGAACACGGCGTGACCGGCGGCCAGTTGGAGCCGCTTCGTCAGCTCGGCGACGTTCTCCTCGGTCAGGAACTTGGCGATCGGGCCGGACAGCGAGCCGTCCTCGGCGACGCGCACCCAGGCCAGGCCCTTCGCGCCCTGCGAGACGGCGTAGTCACCGAGCTGGTCGAAGAACTTGCGGGGCTGCGCCGAGACGTCCGGCACCGGCAGGGCGCGCACGTGCTTGCCGGCGAACGCCTTGAACTCCGAGCCCTCGAAGATGTCGGTGATGTCGACGAGCTCCAGCTTGGCGCGCAGGTCCGGCTTGTCGGAGCCGTACTTCAGCATCGCCTCGCGGAACGGGATCCGCGGGAACGGCGAGGTGACCTCACGGCCGCCGCCGAACTCCGTGAACAGCTCGGTCATCAGCTGCTCGATCGGCTGGAAGACGTCCTCCTGCTCGACGAAGCTCATCTCGACGTCGAGCTGGTAGAACTCGCCCGGCGAACGGTCCGCGCGCGCGTCCTCGTCCCGGAAGCAGGGCGCGATCTGGAAGTAGCGGTCGAAGCCGGAGATCATCAGCAGCTGCTTGAACTGCTGCGGCGCCTGCGGCAGGGCGTAGAACCTGCCCGCGTGCAGACGGGACGGGACGACGAAGTCGCGGGCGCCCTCGGGGGAGGTCGCCGTCAGGATCGGCGTCGCCATCTCGTTGAAGCCGAGGGTGACCATCTTGTGCCGGATCGCGGAGATGACCGCCGTCCGCAGCATGATGTTGCGGTGCATGCGCTCGCGGCGCAGGTCCAGGAAGCGGTACTCCAGGCGCCGCTCCTCGTTGACACCGTCCTCGGTGTTGATGGTGAAGGGGAGCGGCTGGGCGGCACCGAGCAGCTCGACCTCGTTCACCTCGACCTCAACCTCACCGGTCGGCAGGTCCGGGTTCACGTTCTCCGTGCCACGGGAGACGACTTGGCCGTCGACGCGGACCGTGGACTCCTTGGTCAGCCCGTCGAGGGCCTCGTACGCGGGTGTCCCGGGACGGGCGACGAGCTGCGTGATGCCGTAGTGGTCGCGCAGATCGATGAAGAGGATGCCGCCCAGGTCGCGCCGATTGTGCAGCCAGCCACTCAGCCGGACGTCGGTGCCGACGTCAGAGGCGCGGAGCTCGCCGCAGGTGTGGGACCTGTACCGGTGCATCGTCGTTTCATCCAGTCTTCGCGGATCGGGGTCTGTTGCACGAGTCTGTTTCGCGCGTCTGTTTCACGTGAAACTCCGCCCAGCGTACCGGGCACCCCAAGATCGGCTCCCCACCATTTGGATCTGCTGATCAGTAGCACTCTCCATCCGCCTCTCCATAAAGTGGGTCAATGCGTACTGGAGAGCCCCTGCCCGCCGTGGGGGAGGCCCTCGTCGCTCTCGCGACAGGCCTGTGGCGCTGGGACAACGACGCGGGGCTCGTCATCTTGGACGCCGAGGCCGCGCGGCTGGTCGGGTTGCCCGCCCGGCAGACCACCCTCACTGAGGGCGCGATGCGCTCCCGCTTCCACCCCGTCGACTGGAACGAGATCGACGGCATAGTCCAGCTCGCCGTCGCCGAGGGCACCCTCGCCGAGGCCCGGCTGCGGATCATGGACGAACACGGCCATGTCATCCGTACCGTGCGCAGCCGCTCCAAGCCGATCGTCGACCCGACGACCGGCGATTACGAGCTGATCGGCACCCTCCAGGAGGTCGCCGAGCCGCCGCCGGGCACCGCCGCGCGCACCCCGATCACCGGCGACTGGCGCCGCTCCCGCGAGGCGTTCCTGCTGGACGCGGGCCGTGCGCTGGCCGAGGCCCGCTCCACGGCGGAGGTTCTGCGGGTCGCGGCCGGCCTGTCCATGCCGGGCTTCTCCCCGGACGGCCTGGCCGTCTTCGGTGTGCAGGGCGACCGCCTCACGATCATCGGCCACCACGGTCAGCAGGCCGGCGACGAGAGCCCCTTCTCCCACATGGCCCTCGCCACGGACTACCCGGCCGCCGAGGTGGTCCGCACCGGCCGTGCCGTCTACCTCTCCACACCCGAGCACTACAAGACCCGCTACCCGGTCACCTGGCCGCTCGCCCAGTCCTTCGGCCGTCATTCCTGGGCGTTCCTGCCGCTGACGGTGGCCGGCCGCACCATGGGCGCGTGGATGGCGGCCTTCGCCTACCCGGTGGCGTTCACGCCGGACGAGCGCTCGGTCCTGACGACGGTGGCGAGAATGCTCGCGCAGGCGCTGTCCCGGGCCGGCGTGGCGGAGTCGGAACGGGAGCTGACGGACGGCCTCCAGCGCTCGATGCTCCCCTCCCTCGGCCCCGGGATTCCGGGCATGAGCGTCGCGGCACGCTATGTGCCCACCGGCGGCGGTCTCCAGGTCGGCGGCGACTGGTACGACATGATCCCGCTGCCCAACGGGCGCTTCGCCCTGGTCATCGGTGACGTCCAGGGCCACGACGTCCGGGCGGCGGGCGTGATGGGGCAGCTCCGGATCGCGCTGCGCGCGTACGCCTCGGAGGGCCACCGCCCCGACGCGGTCCTCTCCCGCGCGTCCCGCTTCCTGCACGGGATCACCTACGGCGACCCGGACGGTGCCGACCTCCGCTTCGCGACCTGTCTGTACGTGGAGGTCGACCCGGCGACCGGCATCCTGGACGTCGCCCGGGCCGGCCATCCCGACCCGGCGATCCGTATGGCGGACGGCACGGTCATGGCCCGCCCGACGGCCGGCGGCCTCCCGCTGGGCATCGACCCGGACGCCGACTACCCCACCACCCGGATCACCCTGGAACCCGGCGAGACGCTCCTGCTCTGCACCGACGGACTGATCGAGACCGGCGGCCACGACATCGAGACCGGCTGGAAACGCATCCGCGCCATCCTCGAGGGACACGACGGCGACCTGGAGGAACTGGCCGACGCCCTGGTCCAGGCCGTCCACGGCCCGTCCTCCCACCACACCACCGGCACGCTGGCCGACCGCCGCGAGGACGACATAGCCGTACTCCTGCTGTGCCGGCAGGGGGAGGGCTACGGCCGGGCCGACACGGCGGTCATCCACCCCATGGTCCGCCGCACGATGCTGTCGGTGGCCCAGGCGGAACCGGAACGGGTGGCGGTGGCCCGCCAGCAGCTGCGGGAGCTGTTGCACGACTGGACGTCGGCGGACCAGGTCGACTCGGCGGTGTTGCTGTTGTCCGAGATGCTGACCAACGTCCTGGTCCACACCGACGCCGACGCGCTGCTGCTGGCCGAGGTGCGGGGCGGTCGGAGCGGGGCGGTCGGGCCGGACGGGCCGGACAGGCAGGGCAGACGCCGGGTGCGGGTGGAGGTCACCGACACGAGCGACGACCTTCCGCACAAGCGCAGGCCCGGCGAGCTGGCCTCCTCCGGGCGTGGTCTGATGCTGATCGAACTGCTCGCGAACGCGTGGGGGGTGGATCCGCGGGGCGAGGGGAAGAGCATCTGGTTCGAGCTCTACGAGGCGTCGGACGGGCCCGGAGGGGACTCATCGGACGGGCCCGGAGTGGACTCATCCGGCGTCTCCGCCAGGGAGTTGTTCGGTGACTCCGCCGGTGACTCCACCGGTGACTCCGCCGGAACTTCGTAGCGCGTCCGCAGCTCGTGTACGACCCCGAAGGCGGCGGCGGTCAGCGGTACGGCGAGTAGTATCCCGAGGACCCCCGCCACCGAAGCCCCCGCCGTGATGGCGACCATCACCAGCGCCGGATGCATCTGCACGGTCCGACTCTGGATCGCCGGCTGCAGCACATGCCCCTCCATCACCTGCACCGCGAGCACCACCCCGAGCGCCCACAACGCGATCACGAACCCCCGGTCGGCGAGCGCGACGAGCACGGCGAGGGCGCCGGAGAGGAACGCGCCGAGATAGGGGATGTAGGCCCCCACGAAGACAAGCGCCCCCAGCCCGACGGCCCCCGGCACATCGAGGACGAGCAGCCCGACGGTGATGCAGACGGCGTCGATGAAGGCGATCAGCGTGGTCCCCCGCATGAACCCCTCGACGGCCTTGAACGCCCGCCGGGCCATGGCTTCCATGAGGTCACCACTCTGCCGCGGGGCGACGGACCGCAGGCTGTCCATGGCCTTGTCGGAGTCCCGCAGGAAGAAGAAGACGAGCAGCAGGGCGAGTACGGCCATGGCGATGGACTCGCCGACGACACTGACCCCGCTGATGACACCGGAGGCCGCCGTACCCCCGAACTTGCCCAGGAGTTCCCGCGCGTTGGAGGCGAGGTCGTCCAGGGAGGTGCCGGCGGACCCGAAGTGGTCCGTGAGCCCCCGAGCCGCCTGCTTGAGCGAGGTGACGATCTCGTCCCCGGTGTCGATGAGCGCGGCCACCACGATGTACACGGCTCCGCCGACGACGGCGACCACCGCGACACAGGTGAGCCCGGCGGCGAGGGACCGGTTGACCTTCGCCTTCACCAGCCGCCGGTGGAACGGCCTGAGCAACGCGGTCCCGAGCAGCGCGAGCAACACGGGCACGACGGCGGTACGGAACTCCGCACAGAGCCGGATCGCGAGGTAGACGACTCCGGAGACGAGCAGGGCCACGGCACACCAGGCTCCGAGACGGCGAACGGGCTCGGGGAGCAGCGGTTGCGGTGCGGACACCCTCTCATCTGGCCATACGTCAGATGCGGTGTCGCGCTGGGGAGCCCGAACGGGGGCCACTGTGCAGAATCGACACTTCTGCACACTTTCGGATGAACATCCTTGCGCTGGACGTGAGTTGTACCTACTTGTGCCTACCTTCCGGAGCGGAGGTGATGCTCGATGTACGAGCAGAACAACATGCCGCCGGACGAGTCGGCTGAACAGCAGCGGGACGCGATCGACGTCAACGACTTCGTGTTCGCGGCGACGGGGGCGCGGGTACGGAGGCTGACGACCCCGGCCCGGGAGCACTGGTTCGTCGCGGCGGACGTGGCGGCGGATCTCGGCTACGCAAACACGCGGCAGGCACTCATCGCACATGTTCCAGCAAGTTGGCAGATGAGCCTGAGCGATCTTGCACGAAGCGTCTATGGAACAGACGCTTCGCACAAAATTGCAGGTCACGGCCTCAAGAAGTCGATGCGCATGGTGAACCTCAAGGGTCTCATCAGCCTGGTCACCGGTTGCACCAAACCAGAGTGCGCGCCTTTCAAGGCCTGGGTGGGCGAGGTCATCCTGACCGTCCAGCGCGAAGGCTCCTACTCCCTGGAACCGGCCCCCGCACCACCCCCCGCCACCGGTGGCACCGCCTACCTGATGCCCCAGCAGGTCGCCGACGCCATCATGCGACTCGAAGACCGCAACCTGGCGGCGGACGAGATGCTGGCGGCCTCCGCCGGGGAGCGCAATGAACTGCTACGGCAGATCAGCCGCAGCCAGGACGCGATCGCCGATGCGCTTCAGAACCTCGCCTGGGCTCTGAGCCGACCCGGCGAACGAACCGGCCCCACCCCGGAACCGAGGTTGACGGCCCAACAACTCCTCGCCGCCTGGAAGGCGAAGAACCTCGTCATCACCGACGATGTCCACTCGGTCGCAGCCTGCCTCGCCCCGGCGCTGGTGCAGGGCCGGACCAGCCCTCGCATCGAGGAGATCGCCAACCGCACGGGCCTGCCCCAGGACCGCGTCCACGACTGCCTGCGGATGCTGCTGAAGCGGGGGTGCATGCGACAGGTGGACTGCAGCCCGGAGGGAGCGCCGATCTACGTACTGCCGTAACGCCGTAACGCCACCGGACTGAGACAGGCCCGAAGCCGCAAAACAGAGTTGCGGCTTCGGGCCTGTTCGTAGGGTACTGAACTACACGAGCTCTACAGTCCGCCTTCCGACATTCCGTGCACCGCCGGGATCGTGCCCAGCCGGCCCTTCTGGAAGTCGTCGAACGCCTGCTGGAGCTCGTCCTTGGTGTTCATGACGAACGGGCCGTAGTGAGCCATCGGCTCGCGGATCGGCCGGCCGCCCAGGAGGACGACCTCCAGGTCCGGCGTGTGGGAGTCCTGCTTCTCGTCCGCGCGGACGGTCAGCGAGGAACCCGCGCCGAAGACCGCGGTCTGCCCCAGGTGGATCGGACGCCGCTCCGCGCCCACCGCACCCTTGCCCGCGAGCACGTACGCGAGCCCGTTGAAGTCCTCGCGCCACGGCAGGGTGAGTTCCGCACCCGGTGCCAGCGTCGCGTGGACCATCGTGATCGGGGTGTGGGTGACTCCGGGACCGTCGTGACCGTCCAGCTCGCCCGCGATGACGCGCAGGAGCGTGCCACCGTCGGGGGTGCTGAGCAGCTGGACGTTGCCGCCGCGGATGTCCTGGTAGCGCGGCGCCATCATCTTGTCCTTGGCCGGGAGGTTCACCCACAGCTGGAGCCCGTGGAAGAGACCGCCGGACATCACCAGGGACTCCGGCGGGGCCTCGATGTGCAGCAGGCCCGAGCCGGCCGTCATCCACTGGGTGTCGCCGTTGGTGATGGTGCCGCCGCCACCCTGGCTGTCCTGGTGGTCGAAGACGCCGTCGATGATGTAGGTGACGGTCTCGAAGCCGCGGTGCGGATGCCACGGGGTGCCCTTCGGCTCCCCGGGCGCGTAGTCCACCTCGCCCATCTGATCCATCATGATGAACGGGTCCAGGTGACGGTAGTTGATCCCGGCGAACGCCCGGCGCACCGGGAAGCCCTCACCCTCGAAACCGCTCGGCGCGGTCGTGACAGTGAGTACGGGACGGGCCACGGCGTCCGCGGGTGCGGCGACTCGCGGCAGCGCCAGCGGGTTCTCGACGGTCACTGCAGGCATGTCGGTACCTCCTTGTGCTCCGAGTTTAGTTGAGCGTTGAACTTTCTGCTACCCCTAACCCACACAGCGGGGCAGGCATTCCCACTCGGCTTCAAAAAAAGGGGGCGGCGGGCGCGAACAACGCCAGGAGGCCGGTGCCCGACGGGGCACCGGCCTCCTGTGACCACTCAATCAGGCTCGGGCGACCGACTCGATCTCCTTGGCCGAGCCCGCCCCGGCCTCCGCCGGTTCCACCTCGTCTGTGCCGGTCCGGTCTCCACCGCCGGCATCGCCAGACAAGCGCCGAGGCCGAGCAGCCCGAGGGCGATCTCCGGGGCCGTGAAGCCGGAGTCGGCGTCCACCGTGGTCAACAGGGCGAAGCAGGCCACGGCCACCATCACCGGCATGCCCGCGAGGATCACCCACCGATTGCCGTACTTCGCGGCGAGCGTGACGCCCACGCCGTTGCCGAGCAGGGCCGTGACCGCCAGCGGCAGGAAGGCGGGGCCCGCCTTGACCGGGGAGTAGCCGAGCACACTGCCGGCGGTCCGGCAGGCGACGGCGCCCTACAAGCGGTAAGCAGACTCAGCCGTACATCCGGCGCATCGCGAACTCGACCATCTGTTCGACCGCCTTCGCGTCGAACACCATCCGGTGCTCGCCCTCCATGTCGAGGACGAAGCCGTACCCGGTCGGGAGCAGGTCGATCACCTCGGAGCCGGTGATCACGAAGTACTTGGACTCCTTGCCCGCGTACCGGCGCAGCTCCTTGAGCGAGGTGAACATCGGGATCACCGGCTGCTGGGTGTTGTGCAGGGCGAGGAAGCCGGGGTTGTCACCGCGCGGGCAGTAGACCTTCGAGGTCGCGAAGACCTGCTGGAAGTCCTCCGCGGTCACCTGGCCGGTGGTGAAGGCACGCACCGCGTCGGCGAGCGAGGGCGGGGACGGCTCCGGGTACAGCGGCGACTGCTGCCCATAGCCGCCCGCGCCGGACATGGGCTGCTGCGGCGGGGCGTACTGCTGCTGAGCGCCGACGTTCTGGTCGTAGCCGTACATGCGCGCAAGCGTACCGACTAGACCCTTCTCACACTTGACCGAGTAGGGGTTGCTTCTTATTACCGACGGGTAGCATCATCGGAGCTACTGATTGGTACGTGAACTACGTTGCGAGGAGTCATGCCTCGCCGATCCCTTACGGAGCCGTCGCCATGGGGCACTACAAGTCGAATCTCCGCGACATCGAGTTCAACCTCTTCGAGGTGCTCGGGCGCGACAAGCTGTACGGGACCGGTCCGTTCGCGGAGATGGACACGGACACCGCGAAAAGCATCCTGGAGGAGCTGACGCGCCTCTCGGAGAACGAGCTGGCGGAGTCCTTCGTCGAAGCCGACCGCAACCCGCCGGTCTTCGACCCGGAGACCAACACCGCGCCGGTCCCCGCCTCCTTCAAGAAGAGCTACAAGGCTTTCATGGACTCGGAGTACTGGCGGCTCGGTGTGCCCGAGGAGATCGGCGGCACCACCTCCCCTCGCTCCCTGATCTGGGCGTTCGCGGAGCTCATCCTCGGTTCCAACCCGGCCGTGTGGATGTACTCCTCCGGTCCGGCGTTCGCCGGCATCCTCTACGAAGAGGGCAACGAGGTCCAGAAGAAGATCGCGCAGATCGCGGTCGAGAAGACCTGGGGCTCCACCATGGTGCTGACCGAGCCGGACGCCGGCTCGGACGTCGGCGCCGGCCGCACCAAGGCGGTACAGCAGGAGGACGGCTCCTGGCACATCGAGGGCGTCAAGCGCTTCATCACGTCCGGTGAGCACGACATGGAGGAGAACATCCTCCACTACGTGCTGGCGCGCCCCGAGGGTGCCGGCCCCGGCACCAAGGGCCTGTCCCTCTTCCTCGTCCCGAAGTACCTCTTCGACTTCGAGACCGGCGAGCTGGGCGAGCGCAACGGCGTCTACGCGACGAACGTCGAGCACAAGATGGGCCTGAAGGCCTCCAACACCTGCGAGATGACCTTCGGCGACCGCCACCCGGCCAAGGGCTGGCTGATCGGCGACAAGCACGACGGCATCCGCCAGATGTTCCGGATCATCGAGTTCGCGCGGATGATGGTCGGCACGAAGGCGATCTCCACGCTGTCGACGGGCTACCTGAACGCGCTGGAGTACGCCAAGGAGCGCGTCCAGGGTCCGGACCTCGCGAACTTCATGGACAAGGCAGCGCCCAAGGTCACCATCACGCACCACCCTGACGTGCGCCGCTCGCTGATGACGCAGAAGGCGTACGCGGAGGGCATGCGCGCCCTCGTCCTCTACACCGCGTCCGTCCAGGACGAGATCCAGGTCAAGGAGTCCGCCGACGAGGACACCTCCGCGCTGGAGGCCCTCAACGACCTGCTCCTGCCGATCGTCAAGGGCTACGGCTCGGAGAAGGGCTACGAGCAGCTCGCCCAGTCGCTGCAGACCTTCGGCGGCTCCGGCTTCCTGCAGGAGTACCCGATCGAGCAGTACATCCGCGACGCCAAGATCGACACCCTGTACGAGGGCACCACCGCGATCCAGGGCCAGGACTTCTTCTTCCGGAAGATCGTCCGCAACCAGGGCGCGGCCCTGAACTCCCTCGCCGAGGACATCAAGAAGTTCCTGGCACTGGGCACCGGTGGCGAGCAGCTCTCCGCGGCCCGCGAGCACCTCGCCAAGGCCGCCGTGGAGCTGGAGGCCATCGTCGGCCTGATGCTGACCGACCTCGCGGCCACCGAGCAGGACGTCAAGAACATCTACAAGGTGGGCCTGAACACCACCCGCCTGCTGCTGGCCTCCGGTGACGTGGTCGTCGGCTACCTGCTCCTCAAGGGCGCCGCGATCGCCGCCGAGAAGCTGGAGACGGCCTCGTCGAAGGCGCTGTCCTCCAAGGACGTGGCGTTCTACACCGGCAAGATCGCGGCGGCGAAGTTCTTCGCGGCCGACGTCCTGCCCGGTGTGACCCTGGCCCGCAAGATCGCCGAGGGCGTCGAGCTGGACCTGATGGAGCTGGACGAGGCCGCGTTCTGAGCTCCGTACCGTCCCGATCCTTCCGATCCTTCTGACCTTCTGATCCCCGCGATCATTCCGATCAGCTGTCGCGAAGGCCCGCTCCCCGGCTCCGGGGAGCGGGCCTTCGCCCGTCGTTAAGGTGAACCCATGAGCGAACCCTCCCGCTTCGACCGCGGACTCACCGATGACCTGATGTCCTTCCTCGCGGCGAGCCCGTCGCCCTACCACGCGGTGGCCAACGCCGCCGCGCGGCTGGAGAAGGCCGGCTTCCGGCAGGTCTCGGAGACGGACGCCTGGGACGGGACGAGCGGCGGCAAGTACGTGCTGCGCGGCGGGGCGATCGTGGCCTGGTACGTCCCCGAGGGCGCCGCCGCGCACACACCGTTCCGGATCGTCGGCGCGCACACCGACTCCCCCAACCTGCGGGTCAAGCCGCTGCCGGACATGGGGGCCCAGGGCTGGCGGCAGGTGGCCGTGGAGATCTACGGCGGTCCGCTGCTGAACACCTGGCTCGACCGCGACCTGGGGCTGGCGGGCCGACTGTCCCTGCGGGACGGTTCGACGCGTCTGGTGAACATCGACCGGCCGCTGCTGCGGGTGCCCCAACTCGCCATCCACCTGGACCGTTCCGTGACGGCCGAGGGCCTCAAGCTGGACAAGCAGCGGCATCTGCAGCCCATCTGGGGACTGGGCAACGACGTACGCGACGGTGACCTGATCGCCTTCCTGGAGCAGGAGAACGGGCTCGGCGCGGGCGAGGTGACCGGCTGGGACCTGATGACCCACTCCGTGGAACCGCCGGCCTACCTGGGCCGCGACAACGAACTGGTCGCCGGACCGCGCATGGACAACCTGCTGTCGGTGCACGCCGGGGTGTCCGCGCTGGTCGCCGTCTCCGGCAACGACCGGGCCTCCGCGCTGGAAGGGCACGGCCCGTACATCCCGGTACTGGCCGCCTTCGACCACGAGGAGAGCGGCTCTCAGTCGGACACGGGCGCGGACGGGCCGCTGCTCGGCGGTGTGCTGGAGCGTTCGGTGTTCGCGCGCGGAGGATCGTACGAGGACCGGGCGAGGGCCTTCGCCGGCACCGTCTGTCTGTCCTCGGACACCGGCCACGCGGTGCACCCCAACTACGCGGAGCGGCACGACCCGACGCACCACCCACGCGTCAACGGCGGCCCGATCCTCAAGGTCAACGTCAACAACCGCTACGCCACGGACGGTTCGGGGCGTGCGGTCTTCGCCGCCGCCTGCGAGAGGGCCGGCGTGCCCTTCCAGTCCTTCGTGTCCAACAACTCCATGCCCTGCGGCACCACGATCGGCCCGATCACCGCGGCCCGGCACGGCATCCACACCGTCGACATCGGTGTCGCCATCCTGTCCATGCACAGCGCCCGGGAGTTGTGCGGCGCGGACGACCCGCATCTGCTGGCGAACGCGCTGGTGGCGTTCCTGGAGGGGTAGGGATCGTTCCGGAACGGCTCGGCGCGGCATGGGGGTTGACAACCGGGGTACTCGCAGTCACGGACCGGAACGACCGGACCGGACAGGGAGGCAACACCATGGGCCTCGGCGGATGCATCATCCTCATCGCCGTGGGAGCCATCCTCACGTTCGCGACCGACTGGGACATGCAGGGGGTAAACCTCGACCTGGTCGGCATCATTCTGATGATCGTGGGTCTGATCGGCGTCTCGACATTCAGCAGCATCGCCCGGCGCAGGCGGGTCGTGGCACCTCCCACGACCACGGTCGTCGAGGAGCGCCACCACACGCGCGACGGATACAGCGACGGCTACGGCCTCTGACAGCTCGGCAGGTGGACGGCCGGAACCTCGATTTCGGTCACAAGCGACACGGGCATAACAGCACAGGCACAACCAGCACAGGCACAATCAACACGACACAACCATTTCGGGCACAAGCACCGGAGCGGCACAGGACCCCCGGCACGGTATGCACAGGGCAAGAACCGACAACCTTGAGCATTCCGTGACCTGGGGTGTCTTGTGTGGTTGTGTGAAAGTCGTGAAGACTCTGGGTTCTGAAGCCCGGAGGTGGACGCAGCGCCGGGCTCTACCACTGCACTTCGGGGGGTCCACGTGCTCGACCTCGCTTCCCCTGCGGCGACCGCCCCGGCCCGCGATCCGTACCGAAGCCACCACGGCCGGCACGCCGCCCGCCGGGCCCACGCCGCCCCCGAAGCACCCGGCCCCGTACCGCGGCTCGCGGTGCTGATACCGGCTCACAACGAGCAGGACCGCATCGCCGCCGCCATCCAGGGCCTGTGGGACCAGACGCGGCGCCCGGACCTCGTCGTGGTCGTCGCCGACAACTGCACCGACGACACCGCCGTGATCGCCGAGGCGTACGGCGCGCAGGTCTTTTACACGCACGGCAACACCCACAAGAAGGCCGGCGCCCTCAACCAGGCCATCGCCTGGATCCTGCCCCACCTGGACGACCGGGACCTGCTGTTGGTGCAGGACGCCGACACCGTTCTCGACGCGTCGTTCGCCGAGACCGCTCTCGCCACCTTCAACCGCAAGGTCGGCGCCGTCGGCGGCGTCTTCTACGGCGAACCGGGCGGCGGCCTCCTCGGTCTGCTCCAACGCATGGAGTTCCACCGCTACGCCTGGGAGCTGGAGCGCACCGGCGGCAAGGCCCAGGTCCTCACCGGCACCGGGACCATGTTCCGCGCGCGGGTGCTGCGCGAGGTGCGCGCCGCCCGCCGTGACGGGGTGATCGGCGGTGGCACGAGCTACTACAGTCTCGCCTCGCTCACCGAGGACGACGAGATGACCAAGGCCGTCAAGACCCTCGGCTACCGCGCCATGTCACCGGCGGGCTGCGCGGTCACCACCGAGGTCATGCCCACTCTGGGCAAGCTGTGGCACCAGCGTCTGCGCTGGCAGCGCGGCGCCCTGGAGAACCTGCGCGACTACGGCTGGACCCGGGTCACCGCCCGCTACTTCGTCCAGCAGTTCCTGATGGGCTTCGGCGCGCTGTCCTTCCTCGTCTATCTGACCTTCATGGCCACGTACACGACCATGTACGGCTGGCCCGGCTACTCGCCGTTCTGGACCACGATCGGCCTGATCTTCATGGTCGAGAAGACCGTCTCCGTACGCCGCGCCGGCCCCCGGGCCGTCCTGGTCGCGGCGTTGATGATCCCGGAGATGCTCTACGACCTGTTCCAGCACGCCGTCTTCTTCTCCTCGCTGTGGGGCCTGCTGCGCCGCAGCGAGGAGAAGTGGGTGGCCACCTGAACCCGCCCCCCACGCGTCAACGCACGACCCTCCGAGGAGAACGACCATGTACGGAAGAGTGATCGGCGCTGGTACCACCGGCGCGGGCGGTGCCACCCTTGCCGCCACCGGCATGTGGCTGAACAGCATGGCGCTGATGGTCACGGCCACCACGCTGGTGGCCGCGGGTGTGGCCCTGTACAAGCTGGCGCCGCGCCCGCGCCGGCGCTGACCGCGACGCCCGCCCGGCGTCGTCCAGGCCCGCGAGTACCCGTGCCGACCGGTCCGCCGCGCCCTCGGTGAGGCGGACCGGGACGCCCCGGTCCCGCCGCTGGCAGTGGCCGGCCGGATACTCGTCGGCTCCCGCGGCGGAGCCGGTGTCACCTGCCGTGTCGGCGCAGGATGCGGCCCTGGGCTCGCACGGATCCGTCGCGAGGGTGGTGACCTCGCCGGTCGCCGGGTCCTGGGGGCCGCAGGGGGTGGTTCGAGGCGGACCTCGTGGCTCGCCCTGGCCCCATGGCCCGCGACCGTGCCCGAGTCGGCGCGGATGGGCTGAGCCGACTCAGGTCGACAGATGCCCCACGAAGATCCCGACGAGGATCCGGTCGTCGTACGCGGAGATCGGCAGGGAGAAGTGCACCCGATCGCGATCCCACAGTCGCTTGCCGTGCCACTCGCAGCGGTAGGTGGCTCCCCCGTGGTCGACGTTGCGTTGCTCCCACGCCTTCGCGTTCTTCTTCGTGTTCGCGTTCTCGGGGGAGATGTCCAGGCCCAGCGCGTCGAATCGGCGTATGACCTGCCTCTGGTCGCCGCCGCAGTCGGCGAGTATCCGGGTGAAGTGGTCGTTGAGCGCACCGAGCAGCTTCACCAGCCAGGGCAGGACCTCGGCGTAGGAGCCCTTGAAGTGGTGCAGCCGCAGGGAGCCGGCGAACAGCAGCCGGGGAAAGGCGTCCTCGGTGAGGGTGAAGAAGCGCTCGGCCGGGACGTGTTCGTGGGTGAGCACACCTCTCCAGAAGCCCTGTGCGTCCTCCGGTGACCGCAGGATGTGCGCCTTCACCTCGTCGTGGCCCGCGTCCGTCGTCCGCGTGACGGTGAGCCATCCGGACGGCCAGTCGGGTTCCGTGGCGTACGGCGCGAGGAGGCAGGACATGGCCCGGCCTTCCGCTGCCCTGGCCAGGGCGTGGGCCATGCCCCAGGACGGCTCTCGCCAGGGGCCGTCGGCCACCCGGACCGGCTGCGGAAGATCCGTCTCTTCGGGTTCCACGCTCCTGCACTTGTTCAGGAGTTGCAGCAGACGGACCCGTTCGTCATGGGGCAGTTCACCGTCGCAGGAGTACAGGGCGTCGATCAGCGGGACCGACGGCAGGCACTCTCTGTCGTACGCGGGTTCCATGAACGCGGCCCTGCGTCCGTCGGCGAAGGGCTGGAGCAGATCCCCGAGCGTGTCGAGGGCGTCCCGCAGGCCGGATCGCGTCAGCTCCCGCCAGTCGAAGCACTCCTCACCGACGACGACGCGGTAGTCGTCGGCCTCATGGACCGATGTCTCAGCCGATAAGTCCTGTCCGTTCCTACCCGCCGCGTCGGGCACGGGCCAGCCTCCCCAGGTCCGTCTCGATCTGGTCGAAGAAGCCGCTGGGCCAGTGGCTGAGCTCGCCCTTGTCATTGATGCCGATGGGCAGGGTCCGGTCATGGTCGAAGTAGTGCGTGATCATGTTCTGCGCCGGCAGGGAACGGTCCTGCGCGACGGCGAGCCGGGCTCCGTTGAGCACATGGTCGCTGTGCGTCTCCACCAGGACCTGCACCCCGCTGCCCGCCACCCGCGCGAGGAACCGGCCCAGCCGGGACTGTCCAGCCGGGTGCAGATGCGCCTCCGGGTTCTCCACGATCAGCAGGTCGCCCGGCTCGGTGAGCAGACCGGCGACGATGACGGGGAGGGCGTAGGAGACGCCGAAGCCGGTGTTGGCGGGGCGGATCTCCTCGCCGCTCAGGCCCGTCTCGCCGAACCGGATCGTCCCGGCCATGATGCCCACGGCCACCCGAGCGGTGATCCGCAGCGGGCGGATGATCTCCGAGGCCCATGCCTCGGCCTGGACCCTCAGTTGAGGGCCGGCGGCCTCAGGGTGGTGCAGCGGACTCCGGACCGCCCTGCGGACACCGACCGCGCGCGACTCGCGCAGCGCCAGCACCTGTGCCGTGAACTCGCCCCGCACCCCCACGCCGATCCGGTCGGGCTCCTCGGCGGACACGGACAGTGTGTCGCGCGGCCCGAGGCGTTCCGCGCACAGGTAGGTGAAGGCGGGATCCGCGACGCCCGGCCCGATTCCAGGTACGACCGCCACCGGCAGCCGCCGTACGTCCAGGTGCAGCGCCTGTTCGGCATCGGGCAGGCCGAAGCCGAACACCCATGACTCACCGCCCGGCCCGCCCAGTCGTACGGTGATCTCCCGCGCGTCGGCCGTCCAGTTCAGCACGTCCCGGGCCTCGCCGAGGGCGAGGCCGAGCGGGCCGTTCAACCGGACCGTGCCACCCGCCGTACGGCCCGACACAGCCGCCAGCCGCGCCAGTAGCAGGGACTGGATCGCGGTGCTCTTGCCCCCGCCGTTGACACCGGTGAGGACGGTCAGCGGGCACAGCTCGAACGACTCCGACTCGAACCGCTTGAAGCCCCGGATCTCCAGGGAGGTGATCATCGGTCGGCTCCCGCGTCCGCCACGGCGGCCTTGAAGCGGTAGTCCACCCGGAACCGGTCGGCGGTCGAGGAGGTGATGGCGTTGAGATAGCTGACGTCGACGGTCATCCGCTCGCGGGCGGCCGTCACGATCGCCTTGCGGCGCGCGCGCAGGTCCGCGGTCGTGTGGTCGGGGCCAGCCAGGGCCATGGACCACGTCTCGAACAGGGCGCGGTTGATCGGACGGCGGTAGTCGTCACCCTTCGGCCACTTGCGGAAGGCGTGCTCGCCGAAGACGAGGTAGGCGTGGGTCATCGCCCGCTCGAAAGCGGCCTCCAGCTCCGCCACCCGCTCGTCCGGCACGGCTTTCGGTGAGTCGAGCATCTCGGTGGCGTCCATGAGGAACTGCTCCATGACCGGCCGCTCGTGATACGCCTCGACGCCCTTCAGCCAGAACGCGGCGAACCTCAGCGCCATCTCCCGGTCGTTCATCCGGATGTGGTCGGTGAGGCGGCCTCCGGTGGCCTTGGCGAAGGCGTCTGTGTGGGTCATCCGGTGCAGGATGTCCCGGCTGCGCGGACTGCTCATGCAGTGCCGGATCTCCTGGGCGTTGAGCGGAGTGCCACCGGTGTTGATCCGCTTGAAGATTTCGTACGTGACCCCGCGCGGCGTCGTGGGATCGATCACGTTGACGATCAACTGGGTGTTGTTGATCCGCCGTTGGAAAGGCACGGGGAGGTCGCTGAAGCGCAGGTCCTTCAGATCGTCCAGGTGCTCCAGCTTCCCCAGCGCGAAACCGGTCTCCCCGCCCCTGACGAACGCGTGCAGCGTGGACAGCCGTTGAAGGCCGTCGACGACCCGGAACGACCCGTCCGCGTCCTCGGCGAAGTAGAACGCGGGCAGCGGGATCTGCAGCAGCAGGGACTCGACGAGCAGGGACTTCTGGTCGGCGCGCCAGACCCGCAACCGCTGGAAGTCCGGGGCGAGTTCGATGGAACCCTCGTCGATCTGGTCGAGGATGTTGCGCAGGGAGAACTGGCTGGTGTTCACCCGGATCTGGTCCGGGTTCCATGGCCGCTGGATCCGGGCGGTGTCCTCCCCGGCATCCTCCACCTCGATGTCCGTGGCGTACCCCTCGAACACGTCCTCGACCACGTCAGGGGTCGTCTGCGCGCCATCCATAGCCATGCGAGCCATCCTAGGGGCGGGGTGTCCCGGGGCGTGGAGGGTTGCCCTGGCTGATCGTCGTCCGGCCGACGGTGATGGCGAGGACGTCCGCGAGTGACTCGATCAGGCGGTCGGCGATCCAGGGGCGTCCGTCGGCCGTGAGGCGTGCGCCGCCGTCAGCCATCGGCCGGGCGAGCGGCCATCGGCCGGGCGAGACCCGGGATCACGACCGCTGTTTCGAGCCGCTGTTGCCGGTCCGGGGCTGGCTTTCCTGGGCGTGAATCAGACCCAGATCAGCCACATCGAATCCGGCCGGTTCGGAATCAGCGAGCAGCGACTGCGCAGACTGGCCGGGCTCTTCGAGTGCGATGACAGCCAACTCGTGGACGCGCTGGTCGACATGGCGGCGCCACGCTCCAAGGACTGGTGGGAGGAGTACCGGGGCGTGCTACCTCCTCAGGCGCTCGATCTGGCCGAGCTGGAACACCACGCGTCGTACCTTCGCGCTTTCGAGGTGGTGCACATTCCCGGAGTCCTCCAGACCGAGGAACACGCGCGTGCGGCCTCGCTCTTCGTCGAACCCAACCTCCCGGCGGAGGACCGTGAGGCCGGCATCTCATTCCGGATGCGGCGCCGACAGGTGCTGGATTCGGGCACACCGTACGACGTGATCATCCACGAGGCCGCGCTGCGTATGCGCGTCGGCGGTTCCGAAGTCACCCGCACCCAACTCGAACACCTTCTTCAGGCTTCTGGCAGGAAGTCACTCACCCTTCGCGTCATCCCCTTCACCGCCGACGGATTCGCAGGGGCCGGATTTCCCATGCAGTACGTTGGCGGAGTCGTCCCCCAACTCGACACTGTGCAGATCGACACGACGCACGGCGCCGAGTTCATCGACGCCGCAGCACGGCTGAACCGGTACCGGACCCTCTTTGCGAGCATCGACAAGGCAGCACTTCCGCAGGATGCTTCCCTCGACCTCATTCGCCGTACCGCCCAGGAACTGTGAAGGAACCCCCGTGCCCCAAGCCCTCCGCTGGCAGAAGTCGTCGTTCTCCGGAGGCGGCGCCGACACCAACTGCCTGGAGATAGCCGCCGCCCCCACCACCCTCCACCTCCGCGAGAGCGACACCCCGGCCGTGATCCTCTCGCCCACCGCCACCGCCCTGAACGCCCTGCTCACGGCGGTGAAAAGCACGGCCGCGCCCAGCCCCTCCGGATGAAGGAGCCGGGTGCCGCATTGTCCCGTCGGTGAAGGGTCAGGCCAGCACGTGGCCCGTCGTCGCGTCCACGTGCGCCGGTACCTCGTCGTGGCGGTCGCCGACCGAGAGGGTGCCGGTGGGTTCGAAGACCATGATCGCGGTCGGTCCGGGGGCGTACGGCTTGTGTTCGGTGCCGCGTGGCACGGTGAAGACCGAGCCCTTGGGCAGGACGACCGTGCGTTCACCGTCCGGCTCCCGCAGGGCGATGTGCAGTTCGCCGTCCAGGACCAGGAAGAACTCGTCGGTGTGGTCGTGGACGTGCCACACGTGCTCGCCCTCGACCTTCGCCACGCGTACGTCGTAGTCGTTGACGGCGGTGACGATGCGGGGGCTCCACCGCTCGGTGAAGGAGGCCAGGGCGTCGGACAGCGAGATGGGTTCCATGGGCCCATCGTGCGGGGTGCCCGGGGTGCCGTACGAGTGCTAGAAATCGCATATGCCGCAAGGATTCTCGCAGCCTGGGCGCCCGCACAGGGTCGCCGTGATCGTCGACGAGGGCACGAACCCGTTCGAGGTGGGCGTGGCCACCGAGCTGTTCGGACTGCCGAGGCCTGAACTCGGGCTGCCACGGCCGCCGTACGAGGTGACGCTCTGCACGCCGACGCCCGAGGTGCGGATGAACCACGGGTTCTTCACCCTCACCGGAGTGCCCGGGCTGGACGCGGTGGACGACGCCGACACCCTCGTGGTGCCCGGCCGTCCGGACAACGTCGTCCCGCGCGGGGTCGCCGTGCTCGAAGCGATCCGCCGCACGCACGCGCGCGGAGCCCGCGTCCTGAGCTTCTGCACCGGCAGCTTCGCGCTCGCCGAGGCCGGGGTGCTGGACGGGCGCCGGGCGACCACCCACTGGCAGTGGGCGGAGACCTTCCGGCGTCTGCATCCGAAGGTCCTGCTGGAACCGGACGTGCTGTTCGTCGACGAGGGCGACCTGCTGACGGCGGCGGGCAGCGCGGCCGCCCTGGACCTGGGGCTGTACATCTGGCGCCGCGACCACGGTGCCGAGATCGCCAACGCCGTGTCCCGGCGGCTCGTCTTCGCCGCCCACCGGGACGGCGGCCAGCGGCAGTTCGTGGAGCGCCCGGTGCCGAACGTGCCCGAAGAGTCGCTCGGTCCGCTGCTGGAGTGGGCGCAGGAGCGGCTGGGGGAGCCGCTGACGGTGGCCGGCCTCGCGACGCGGGCGGCGGTGTCGCCGGCGACACTGCACCGGCGTTTCCGCGCTCAGCTCGGGACGACCCCATTGGCGTGGCTGACCGGGGAGCGCGTGGCGCTGGCCTGCCGGCTGATCGAGCGCGGGGAGGAGCGGCTCGACGTGGTGGCGGCGAGGAGCGGGCTGGGGACGGCCGCGAACCTCCGCGCGCGCGTGCGGCGCGAGACCGGGCTCAGCCCGTCGGCCTACCGGCGGCGTTTCGGACCTGCCGCCGGGGAAGCGGTGAGGGTATGAGATTCCTCGTACGCGACCGGCTCCTCGGCATCGGTGACGACTACTGGATCGAGGACGACCACGGCAACAAGGTGTTCCTCGTCGACGGCAAGGCCATGCGCCTCAGGGACACCTTCGAGCTGAAGGACACCCAGGGGCGGGTCCTCATCGACATCCACGAGAAGGTGTTCGCCCTCCGGGACACGATGGTGATCGAACGGGAGGGCGAACAGCTCGCCCGCATCACCCGCAAACGGCTGTCGCTGCTGCGCAACCACTACCGGGTGTCCCTGGCGGACGGCAGCACCGAACTCGACGTCAGCGGCAAGATCCTGGACCGCGAGTTCGCCGTCGAGTACGACGGTGAGCTGATCGCCGTGGTCTCCCGACGGTGGCTGCACATCCGGGAGACCTACGGCGTGGACGTCGTACGGGAGGACGCGGACCCGGCGCTGCTGATCGCGGTGACGGTGTGCGTGATCCACCTGGCGGAGAAGGAGCGGGAGGACGACTGAGGCCGCCTGGGAGAGCCGAGGAGAGTCGGAGCGACACGGGCCATACGGGCGATACGGGGCAATGCGGAGCAATAAGGGGCGTTCCGAGGTGGTCCCGGAAAAGCTAGAGAACCCGATCCTTCAGGGCCGGGAACTGCTCGCGGGTCGTCGCGACCTTCCCGGGATCGAAGTCGACGGTGAGGATCTCCTCGTCCGCGCCCGCCTCCGCCAGGACCTCGCCCCAGGGATCGACCACGATCGAGTGACCGGCCTGCGGAACTCCCGCATGTGTCCCGGCCGTTCCACACGCGAGCACGAACGCCTGGTTCTCCACCGCCCGCGCCTGGGCCAGCAGCGTCCAGTGCCCCCGGCGGCGCTCCGGCCAACCCGCCGGCACGACCAGGGTCTCGGCGCCGGCGTCGACGAGACCGCGGAAGAGTTCGGGGAAGCGGAGGTCGTAGCAGGTGGCCACACCGAGGACCGTCTGGGGCAGACGGACCGTCACCAGTTCCCGGCCCGCGCCCATCAGCACGGCCTCACCCTTGTCGAAGCCGAAGCGGTGGATCTTGCGGTAGGCGGCGGCCAGGTCACCGGAGGGTGAGAAGACGAGGGAGGTGTTGTAGAGGGAGCCGTCAGGGTCGCGCTCGGGAATCGAGCCCGCGTGCAGCCACACACCGGCGTCGCTCGCCGCTTTGGCCATCGCCTCGTACGTCGGCCCTTCGAGGGGCTCGGCCTCGCTCCCGAAGTCCTCGTAGGCGAAGGCTCCGGTGGTCCACAGCTCGGGCAGTACGACGAGGTCCGACCCGGCCCGGTCCCGGACCAACGCCGCCACGCGCCGTCGACGGGACCCCACCGATTCGCCCTCACCCACGGCGATCTGGATCAGAGAGGCGCGCACACTACCACCGTCCTGGCATTCGAGCCGTTCACACGGGCCTACGATCGTCACACGAAAGCACTGCCGGGGTGCCTCGCAGCAGCGTAACTTAGCGTTCCAAGACACCCGCCGACAGCCACCTCCCGCAGGCAACGCCGCCGCCACAACCACCCGAGTACCGACCGCCGAGGGGTCCCGTTCCGTGAGTCTGCATCCCACTCTCCAGCCCTACGCCGACGCCTGGACCCACTCCATCGATGCGATAGCCGAGCTGGTGATGCCCCTTGTGGAGGGGGAGTGGAACCGGCGCACCCCGTGCCCCGGATGGTCGGTGCGTGACGTGGTCTCCCATGTCATCGGCCTGGACTGCGAGATGCTCGGCGACCCGCGCCCCATCCACACGCTGCCGCGCGACCTGTTCCATGTCACCAACGACCACCAGCGCTACATGGAGATGCAGGTCGACGTCCGCCGCCACCACACGGCGCCCGAGATGACCTCCGAGCTGGAGTACGTGATCATCCGCCGCAACCGCCAGCTGCGCAACGAGTCACGCGATCCCGGCACGAAGGTACGTGGCCCGCTCAGCACGGAACAGACGCTCGAAGAGTCCATGCGTGGACACGCGTTCACCGTGTGGGTGCACGAACAGGATCTGCGCACCGCCCTCGGCCGCCCCGGCAACCTCGACTCCCCCGGCGCGCACATCGCCCGTGACGTGCTGCTCGCCGCGCTCCCCGAGGTCGTCGCGGTCAAGGCCGACGCCCCGCGCAGCTCGGCGATCGTCTTCGACGTGCACGGCCCCATCGAGTTCCTGCGCACGATCCGCATCGACATCCAGGGCCGCGGCACCCTCGAATCCACCCCCGCGCTGGGCCCCGCCGCCACCCTCACCCTCGACTGGGAGACGTATGTCCGCCTGGCTTGCGGGCGCGTGACGCCGGAACAGGTGAAGGACCGCCTGAAGACGGAGGGGGATCCCACGCTCACCGGGGCGATCCTGCGGAACTTCGCGGTGACTCCGTAGCGACGGCACCTGTGTCGCTGGGGGGGGCGGCACGGGTGGGCGCGGGTGGTACCGGTGGGCGCGGTCGGCACCTCGCGGTGCCGGGTCGCCGACCCGTCCCCCTGCCCCGGCGCGGAGTGCCTAGGCGGGGACGTGCACCGTCTCGACGCGGCTCGCGACCAACCGTTCACGCTCCCTGCGGGCCACCCGCTTCCGCAACCGCAGAATCTGGCTGACGCCCAGCGCCTGCAGGACGAACACCACGGAGAACGCGACGCTGTAGTCGTTCCCGGTCGCGTCCAACAGCACCCCGACCGCGAACAGTGTCGTCATCGAGGCGACAAAGCCGCCCATGTTCGTGATCCCGGACGCCGTCCCCTGCCGCTCCGGCGGATTCGCCGGCCGCGCGAAGTCGAACCCGAGCATCGACGCGGGCCCGCACGCCCCCAGCACCGTGCACAGCGTCACCAGCAGCCACATCGGCGCCCGCTCACCGGGATACGTCAGCGTGACCGCCCACATCAGCGCCGTCGCCCCCACGGTGCCCAGCGCCAGTGGCAGCCGCGCCTCGTGATGCCGGGCGACGACCTGCCCGTACACCAGCCCGATCATCATGTTCGACAGCACGACCAGCGTCAGCAGTTCGCCGGCCGTGGCCCGGGACAGTCCCTGCGCCTCGACCAGGAACGGCAGTCCCCACAGCAGCAGGAACACCATGGCCGGGAACTGGGTCGTGAAGTGCACCCACAGCCCGAGCCGGGTCCCCGGCTCCCGCCAGGACGCGGCGATCTGCCGCCGGACGTACGCCCCGCCCTTGTGCGGGAACGGCTCCGGTTCGTGCCCCTGAGGATGGTCCTTGAGGAACAGCAGCACCAGCACGAGTACGACGGCACCCGCGAACGCGCTGCCCGCGAAGGCCGCCGTCCAGCCGATGCCGTGCAGCAGCCGGGCCAGGACGAGGGTGGAGACCAGGTTGCCCGCCATGCCGATCAGCCCGGCGGACTGCGCGACCATCGGTCCGCGCCGGGCCGGGAACCAGCGGCTGCCGAGACGCAGTACGGCGATGAAGGTCATCGCGTCTCCGCAGCCCAGCAGCCCACGCGAGGCGAGGGCCGTCCCGTACGACGGTGAGAACGCGAACCCGAGCTGCCCGGCCGTGAAGAGAACCGCCCCGAGGCTCAGCACCTTCTTCGTGCCGAGCCGGTCGACCAGCAGGCCGACTGGTATCTGCATGCCCGCGTAGACGAGGAGTTGGAGGATGGAGAAGGTCGACAGCGCGGAGGCGTTGACGTGGAAGCGGTCGGCCGCGTCGAGGCCGGCCACCCCCAAGGACGTACGGAAGATGACGGCGACGAAGTAGACGGAGACACCGACGCCCCACACGGCCATCGCGCGCCGTCCGCCCGGCGGATCGCCCGGCAGCGAGACCGAGGCGGCCGAGGAAGCGCTCATCGGACCTCACCCCGCGCGAGGTGCGAGAACCAGCTGACGTGCCGCTGAACGAGGCCGACCGCGGCCTCCGTGTCGCCGGAGCGCAGCGCTTCGAGGATCTCCTCGTGTTCGACGAGGGTCTTGGCGATCCGGTCGGGGTTGGAGTGCATCATCGCGACGCCCATCCGCAACTGGCGGTCGCGGAGCTGGTCGTAGAGCCGGGAGAGGATCTCGTTGCCGCCGCTGCGGACGATCTCGGCGTGGAAGCAGCGGTCGGTGACGGCGACCGCGGCCAGATCGCCGGCGGCGGCCTGCTCCTTCTGCTTCGCCAGCAGTCCCTCGAGCCGCTCGATGAGCCCGGCCGGGGCCGGCACGGCCTTGCGCGCCGCGTGTTCCTCGACCAGGAGCCGGGTCTCGACCACGTCCGCGATCTCCTGGGCGGAGACGGGCAGGACGAGCGCTCCCTTTTTCGGGTACAGCTTGATGAGCCCTTCGGCCTCCAGCCGAAGCAGCGCCTCACGCACTGGCGTTCGGGAGACGCCGACGGCCTCCGCGAGCTCGCCCTCGGTGAGGAGGATGCCGCCTTCGTAACGGCGGTCCAGGACACCCTGCTTGACGTGGGTGTAGACACGGTCGGCGGCGGGAGGTTGCTTCACGGCCAGACTCATGCCGACATCATAGATACAACAGGTGCACATAATGGAGACCGGTCCGGCATACGGGACGGTAGCGATGCCCAGCTACCCGGAAGAGGGATCTTCCGGCAAAGAACCCCACCCCGGTCCAGCGGCCGCACAACCTTCTGTGCTACTTACGAGTCACACACCTGCGGCCCCACTTTCCTTGCACACCTCAATCGGCCGCACCTCATGGGCATTCGAGACAATCGGGGTATCTCAGTTGATAATCGGCATCAAGGACGGCTTCAAAGTTGTCCGCTTCCGCCGAGCCGCCGCCGTCACCGTGACCGCCGGCGCCGTCCTGGCGACCGGAGCCCTCACCGCGGCGCCCGCACAGGCCGTCACCGTGCCCACGATCGTCGCCAAGGGCGGCTACGTGATGAACAACGCGAACGGCGCGGGGCTGTACAGCAAGGCCGCGACCACCAAGCGCTCCACCGGCTCCACGACGAAGATCATGACCGCGAAGGTCGTGCTCGCGCAGTCGAACCTGAACCTGGACGCCAAGGTCACCATCCAGAAGGCGTACAGCGACTACATCGTGTCGAAGGGCGCCTCGTCGGCGCGTCTGATCGTCGGTGACAAGGTCACCGTCCGTCAGCTGCTGTACGGGCTGATGCTGCCGTCCGGCTGCGACGCCGCGTACGCGCTGGCCGACAAGTTCGGCTCGGGCTCGACGCGGGCGGCGCGCGTGAAGTCGTTCATCGGCAAGATGAACGCCAGCGCCAAGAGCCTCGGACTGACGAACACGCACTTCGACTCGTTCGACGGCATCGGCAACGGCGCGAACTACTCGACGCCGAAGGACCTGACGAAGCTCGCCAGCAGCGCGATGAAGAGCTCCTCGTTCCGTACGGTCGTGAAGACGAAGGCGTACACGGCGAAGACCATCACCAAGACGGGCAGTACCCGCACGATGGCCACTTGGAAGAACACCAACACGCTGCTCAGCAACTACAGCGGCACGATCGGGGTGAAGACCGGCTCCGGCGACGAGGCCGGGTACTGCCTCGTCTTCGCCGCCACCCGCAACGGCAAGACGGTCTACGGCACCGTCCTCTCCTCCACCAGCGCGCCCCAGCGTGAGACGGACGCGAAGAAGCTCCTCAACTACGGCTTCGCGAAGCTCGGCTGACACCACACCGGGTAACACCTGAGCAACGGGCCCCTCGCCGACGGCGGGGGGCCTTCACCATGTGGGCGTGACGATCGTCCGATGCCGAACTCCGTTGCCGCGCGGGGCCGGGCGACGCACGCAAACCCCTCTCAAGCGGACATCCCTCAGACCAGCGCCTCTCAGACGAACGCCGGTCACCCAAAGGAGAAGCCCCCATGTCACACCCGCCCGGGCCGTACGGGCAGTACCCGCAACAACCCGGGCCGTACGGGCAGCAGTACCCGCAGCAGATGCCGCAGGGTGCGGGGTACAACCCGTACAACCCGTACAACCCGCACGCGCACCCGTACCCCCAACCTCCCCAGCAGCCCCCGGTGCAGACCGGCCCCGGCGGCCCCGGCGGCCCCGGTGGCAAGCGGCGGCGTCTTGTCGTCGTGCTCGGTTCCGTCCTCGCCGCGCTCCTGGTGATCGGCGTCGGTACCGTCGCCCTGCTGAGCGGTGACCAGGGTTCCGAGCGGGCCGACGGCAAGGCGACTGGCACGCCCCGTTCGGCTTCCCCGAAGCCCACCGGCACCAAGGGCACGGAACTGTTCCAGGTGGCCGCGCCCAAGGAGGGCGAGGACGAGTACGTGCAGACGCCCGGCGCCTGGGTCACCTCCCGCTACTTCGCGTCCGGCGAGAAGAACGCCGTCACGGGCTACGACGTGGCGACCGGCAGACGCGCGTGGACCATCAGCCTGTCCGGCGGCCTGTGCGGAGCCTCCCGCGACATCACCGGCGGCGGACTGGTCGCCGTCGTCTTCCACGCGACGAAGGACACGCACAAGAGCCGCTGCTCCCGGTTCACGGTGATCGACGTGAACAAGGGCGCCAAGGTGTGGGAGAAGCCGATCGAGGACGAGAGCATCAGCCTCGGTCTGGGCCTGAACGTCGCGATCAGCGACTCGGTCGCGGCGGCGGGCTGGCCCGGCGGATCGGCCGCGTTCCAGGCATCCAGCGGCGCCCCGCTCTGGGACGCCCCGGCCCAGGGATGCGCCCAGGAGGAACACCTGGGCGGGCGGCAGCTGCTCACCCTCGCGTACTGCCAGACCTCCGCGGGCATGCGCTTCCGCGTCGGCGAACGCGACCCGCGGACCGGGAAGGCGACCTGGACGTACGAGGTGCCGAAGGCCAAGGGAGCCTGGCTCGTCTCCAGCGAACCGCTCGTGCTCGGCCTGGTGCAGAGCGAGGACGGCCTCGACGCCGAGCAGCTGGTGACCGTCTCCAACCGGGGAAAGGTGGAGTCCACCGTCGAACTCGGCGACGACTACGTCGCCGGCTGCGGTGAGACCGGCGCCTGCGCCGCCACCGTCGTCACCGGGAACACCGCCTATATCGGCACCGACCCGCACAGCTACACCACGGGCAACAGGATCACCGCCTTCGACCTGCGCACCGGCAAGTCCCTGAGATCCTTCGACGCCACCGACAAGTCGACCTGGGTCCCGCTGCGCGCCGACGGCAAGGCACTCATCGCCCTCCAAGTGGCCGAGCCCACGACGCCCGCCCGCGTCCTGCGCCTTGACCCCAGCACCGGCCGGGTCACCAAGCTGCTGGAGATGCCCAACGAACTGTCCGTCAACAGCATGCTGCACTCGATGATCACCAAGGACGGCAAGGATCCGGCGCGGTACGAGGACGGCCGGCTCTTTCTGCACCGCGTCAGCGGCTATCTCGGGGGCGACGACCCGATGACGCAGGCCTACTCGAACCGGTGACGCCGTCCGGTGGAGCGGGCCTGCCGGTCTGTCGTACACGCACCGATGACGTCCAGCACCGGATTTGGCGATCTTTTCCCTCGCAATCGTGAACATCCTTGTGCGGACTGGCATATTCGATTTGCGCCGCTCTACGTTCCGCGGCGGAGGTGGTTCACATGATCGAACCCAGCAAGCACCAGCCCGACCCTCGGACACAGCACGACGCGATCGACGTCAGCGACTTCGCCTACGCGGCCACGGGGGCCCGCGTCCGGAGGCTGACGATGCCGGACGGGACGCACTGGTTTCCGGCGGTGGATGTCTGCAAGGAGTTGGGGTACACCACCCCTCGAAAGGCGCTCCTCGACCATGTCCCAGAGGAGCATCGAGAGTTTCTCGAGACAGTGACTGGAGGTCACTGTCTCAGCATTCCCGCAGGTCGGGAGTGGCGCCGAGACTTGCGCCTCATCGACCTTCAGGGCCTGATCCTCCTCGTCAACGCCTGCACCAAACCCACCTGCGCCCCCTTCAAGCAATGGGTCGCCGAGGTGATCGAGACGGTCCAGCGGGAGGGCTCCTACACCCTCGACGAGGCCGAGGTGCAGCCTGCCGATCAGGGGGCTCCGATCGCGTACGCGATGCCGGAGCAGGTCGCGGAGGCCATCGTCCGGCTTGAGGCGCACAACCTTCAGATCGACGAGGAACTTGCGGGCGCCCAGCGCGAAGTGCTCGCTGTGCAAAGGGAAATGCTGGAGATGCAGCGCGCGACGCTCGCCACTCAGCAAGCCATCGCCCAGGCCATGGAACGCATCGCGAACCGGCTCGACGTCGTGACGCTCGACCGTCCGACGCCCACCGCCGACTTCTCCACGCATCCGACCACCGAGTCCGTACTGGCCGACTGGCGGCGGCGGCTGTCCGTGACGTCGGACGTCTGGGCGGTGGCGGTGGTGATCGCCCCGGTGCTCATCGAGCAAGGCGAGCTGCGTCAGCCGCTCGACGCGATCGCGGCACGTACCGGGCTGTCGGTGCACCGTGTCAACGAATGCCTGCGTCTGTTGCGCAAGCACGCCTGCATCCACTCCCGGGGCGGGACGGAGGACGGGGCGCCGGTCTACGTACTCAACCGATCCTGACGCACGTACTCGACGATCCTGACGGACTGAATGGTGGAAGGGCGGTCGCAAAAGGAACTTGCGGCCGCCCTACCGAGGTTCAACGAATCCCGTCCCGATTCGTCACGCCCAGGTGATCAACCGCTTCGGCTGCTCCAGGATCGCCGCCACATCGGCCAGCACCTTCGACCCCAGTTCCCCGTCCACCAGACGGTGGTCGAAGGACAGGGCCAGGGTCGTGACCTGGCGGGGCTTCACCTTGCCCTTGTGGACCCACGGCTGGAGCCTGATCGCGCCGATCGCGAGGATCGCGGACTCGCCGGGGTTGAGAATCGGCGTGCCCGTGTCGACGCCGAAGACGCCGACGTTGGTGATCGTCACCGTGCCGCCCTGCATCGCGGCGGGGGACGTCCTGCCCTCGCGTGCCGTCGAGACCAGCTCGCCCAGTGCCTGGGCCAGCTGCGGGAGGGTCTTGTCGTGTGCGTCCTTGATGTTCGGGACGATCAGCCCGCGGGGGGTCGCCGCCGCGATACCCAGGTTGACGTAGTGCTTGAGCACGATCTCCTGGTTCGCCTCGTCCCAGGACGCGTTGACGTCCGGGTTGCGCCTGATCGCGACCAGCAGGGCCTTGGCGACCAGCAGCAGCGGATTGACCCGCAGGCCCTGGAGCTCCTTGTCCTGCTTGAGCTCCTCGACCAGCTTCATCGTCCGGGTCACGTCGACCGTCACGAACTCCGTGACATGCGGCGCCGTGAAGGCCGAGCCGACCATCGCCGCGGCCGTCGCCTTGCGGACGCCCTTGACCGGGACGCGGGTCTCCCGGGCGGTGTCGTACGTCGGCGCCGCAGCCGGTGCCTGGACGCGGGCGGGCGTCTCGACAACGGGCTCGGGAGCCGGCGCCGGTGCCACGGCCGCGTGCACGTCCTCCCGCGTGATGATGCCGTCCGGGCCGGACGGGACGATCGTCGCCAGGTCGACGCCCAGGTCCTTGGCCAGCTTGCGCACCGGCGGCTTGGCCAGCGGACGGGACTTCACGGCGGCGGCAGCGCCGTGGCCGTTCAGCTCCGCCTGGATCGCCGTCGACGCCTCCTGGACCGGGACCTCCGAGCCCTTGCGGGGGCGGCGCTTGGTGGAGGAGGCCGCCACGCCGTAGCCGACGAGGACCGGCTGGCGGCCGGAGCCCACCGGGCTCTTCTCCTCGGGCTTCCGCTCCCCGGACTTCCGCGCCGCGGGTTCCCGCTCCACGGAGGCCGGAGCCTCCACGGGGGCGGGGGCCTTCATCGGGGCCGGCGCCTCGGTCGGCGCCGCACCGCCCGCCACGTCCACCGCGATGATCGCCGTGCCCACGTCCACCGTGCTGCCCTCGGCGAAGCGGAGTTCCCGTACGACCCCGTCGTACGGGATCGGCAGTTCCACGGCCGCCTTCGCGGTCTCGACCTCGCAGACCACCTGGCCGTCCGTCACCGTGTCGCCAGGCTGGACGTACCACTTGAGGATCTCGGCCTCGGTGAGCCCTTCGCCCACGTCCGGCATCTTGAACTCGCGTACGGACGCTTCCGTCATCGTCGTCACGACCCTCTCCTCAGTACGCCAGGGCACGGTCGACGGCGTCGAGCACCCGGTCCAGGCCCGGCAGGTACTCCTCTTCCAGGCGCGCCGGCGGATACGGGGCGTGATAGCCGCCGACCCTCAGCACCGGGGCCTCCAGGTGGTAGAAGCAGCGCTCCGTGATCCGGGCGGCGATCTCCGCGCCGGAGCCGAAGAACACCGGGGCCTCATGGACCACCACCAGGCGGCGGGTCTTCTCCACCGACGTCTGGATGGAGTCGAAGTCCAGCGGCGACACCGAGCGCAGGTCCAGGACCTCCAGGGACTTGCCCTCCTCGGCGGCGGCGTCGGCCACCTCCTGGCAGAGCTTCACCATCGGGCCGTAGGCGACGAGGGTCAGGTCTGTGCCCGGGCGGACGACCCGTGCCTTGTGCAGGGGGTCGGGGATCGCCTCGGAGTTGACCTCGCCCTTGTCCCAGTAGCGCCGCTTCGGCTCGAAGAAGATCACCGGGTCGTCGCTCTGGATGGCCTGCTGCATCATCCAGTACGCGTCGGACGCGTTCGAGGGGGAGACCACCTTCAGGCCCGACACATGCGCGAAGAGCGCCTCGGGGGACTCCGAGTGGTGCTCCACCGCGCCGATGCCGCCGCCGTACGGGATACGGACGACGACCGGGAGCTTGACCTTGCCGAGGGAGCGGGCGTGCATCTTCGC
The DNA here is from genome assembly GCF_040660135.1 of Streptomyces sp. NPDC050997. NCBI lineage: Bacteria > Bacillati > Actinomycetota > Actinomycetes > Kitasatosporales > Streptomycetaceae > Streptomyces > Streptomyces sp. NPDC050997. The sequence goes on along the minus strand of NZ_JBFAGK010000002.1, from coordinate 298,406 downwards.
GAGCTGCGTGACGATCTGGTCGTACGCCGGGAAGACGAAGCCGTCGAACTGGATCTCCACGACCGGGCGGTAGCCGCGCAGGGCGAGGCCGATCGCCGTGCCGACGATGCCGGACTCGGCGAGGGGGGTGTCGATGACGCGGCTCTCGCCGAAGTCCTTCTGCAGGCCGTCCGTCACCCGGAAGACGCCGCCGAGCTTGCCGACGTCCTCGCCCATGACGAGGACCTTGGGGTCGGCCTCCAGGGCCGCGCGCAGCGACTCGTTGATCGCCTTCGCGAGAGCCATGCTCTTCGCTGTCACCGCTGTGGATGTCACGGTCCCGGCCATCTCAGTTTCCCCCCTCTGCGTCCGCGAACGACGCCTGGTAGGCGGCGAACTGCGCTCGCTCCTCGTCGACGAGCGCGTGCCCGTCCGCGTACACGTTCTCGAAGATGGCGAAGTGGTCCGGGTCCGGCATGGCGCGGACCGCTTCGCGCACTCGCCTGCCCAACGCCTCGCTCTCCGCCTCCAGTTCCGCGAAGAATCCCTCGTCCGTGTGGTTTGAGGCCTCCAGATGCCGGCGAAGGCGCAGGATCGGGTCCTTCGCCTCCCACGCCTCACGCTCCTCGTCGGCCCGGTACTTGGTCGGGTCGTCGGAGGTGGTGTGGGCGCCCATGCGGTACGTGTACGCCTCGACCAGGGTCGGGCCCTCGCCGCTGCGGGCGCGCTCCAGCGCCCACTTGGTGACCGCGAGACAGGCCAGCACGTCGTTGCCGTCGACGCGGACGCCCGGGAAGCCGTAGCCCTGCGCGCGCTGGTAGAGCGGGACGCGGGTCTGCTTCTCGGTGGGCTCGGAGATCGCCCACTGGTTGTTCTGGCAGAAGAACACCACGGGGGCGTTGTAGACCGAGGAGAAGGTGAACGATTCGGCGACGTCGCCCTGGCTGGAGGCGCCGTCACCGAAGTAGGCGATGACCGCCGAGTCCGCGCCGTCCTTGGCGACGCCCATCGCGTAGCCCGTGGCGTGCAGGGTCTGGGAGCCGATCACGATGGTGTAGAGGTGGAAGTTGTTGCTGTTGGGGTCCCAGCCGCCGTTGTTCACGCCGCGGAACATGCCGAGGAGGTTGCTGGGGTCGACGCCTCGGCACCAGGCGACGCCGTGCTCGCGGTAGGTCGGGAAGACGTAGTCGTCCTCCCGGGTGGCGCGGCCGGAGCCGATCTGGGCGGCTTCCTGGCCGAGCAGGGAGGCCCACAGACCGAGCTCGCCCTGGCGCTGCAGAGAGGTGGCCTCGGCGTCGAAGCGGCGGGTGAGCACCATGTCGCGGTACAGGCCGCGGAGTTCTTCGGGGGTGATGCCGGCGACGTACTTGTCGTAGTCGGCGTTCTTGACGCGCTTGCCCTCGGGCGTCAGCAGCTGGACGAGTTCGGGCTCGCCACTTGGCGGATTCTTTGCGGTCGCCGAGGGCTTCTTGGCGGTCGTACGCTTGCCGGCCGTGCTCTTCGTACCGGTCGTACCCGCGCTGCGTCGCGGTGTGCGCGCGGCAGTGCTCTCCACGGTCACGTGTGCTCCTCCGTCGGTCCGGCTACCCGGGTTCGCCGGGCGCCAGTGCGGCTCACCTGGCCTCACGGACGCACGGGGTGGGTGCGGCTCGTTCGGAACAGGAGTGACAAGTTGCCCCGGCGAGCGCCCTGCACCTAGGCACGTTACCCAGTGCTCCACAATTCTGTGAAACCCCTCCTGACCTGCGTTTTTGCTTGGATTTCCAAGTAAATCGCAAAATCGGGAACAGTTCCTGGTCACAGCCTTGCAGGGGGCCGGAACAACGGCACGTTATCCCGGTGACCCAGCTCACGGGAAGAGTCGTCCAGGGCGGGTCCCAAAGCCCTGTGTGAAACCGCCCGCGTGCGCGAAGCCGCAAAAATCAGGGTATTCCCCTGGACGACCATGCGGTGGTCCGCCGCGACGAACACGCACTCCTGTCCGTCGAGGACGGCATCGAGGACTGCATCGAGGTCGACATGGCGACCGACGCGCCGGCGCGGATTCCGGCCATGCCGACCATGTCACCGAGCAGCCGAGCACGTCACCGAACAACAGTGCGGGATCCTCGATCCGATCGGAGAGGACTGGCCACCGGGCTGGAGTCGAGGTCGACTTCGCGGCCAAAGACCCTTGCTTTGAGCAGAAAGCCACTTCGAGCGCATCCCGTGACCGAAAGCGACTGTCTGTGACAACCCCCAGCTCAGAGGGCTCATCCGTGCCCTAGCATCGGGCAGCGTGCCGCGCTCTTGTGTACCACCCCTCATGCTTCACGCGCCCCCGTTGGGCGCCCTCCTCCGCCAGTTCGCCGCCGGGTCCGCCCTCACCTGCGAGCCTGTCGACCAGGGGCTCCTCAACCGCGGCTACCGCCTGTGCACGACCCGCGGCCGCTACTTCCTCAAGCACCACTTCGACCCCGAGACCGCCGACCCGGACGCGATCGCCCGCCAGCACCGGGCCACCCAGCGCCTCGCCGACCTGGGCGTCCCGGTGGCGCCCCCGCTGACCGGTCGTGACGGGCGCACGGTCGCGGTCGTCGGCGGCCACACCTACGCCCTGCACCCCTGGATCGACGGACGCCACCGAAACGGCGGTCAGCTCACCACCGAGCAGTGCGCACGGCTCGGGTCACTGCTCGGGATGGTGCACGCGAGCCTGGAGCACGTGATGCCGACGCAGACGCGGGCGCGTGTGGAGGGGCGGGCGCCGGCCGAGAGCTCCGGTACGCGGGCGCACGGAAGGCGGCCGGACGAGCCGGGTGCCGACGGGGTCGGCGGGGTCGTAGGCGTCGCCGCGGCACACGTCCCGGGCCCCCGTCCGTCCACCGCGTCCCCGGCCCACAGCACCGACAGGCGCGCCTCCCGTACGACCGCACACCACGGCGACACGCGCCTCTCCGCGCCGCCCGCGCGGGCCCAGGGCGACCCCGTACCGCCCACACCGATCCCCCCGGCCGCCGGGCCACCCACGCCTCCCCCGTACGCCTCCGAGCCGCTCACCCCCGACCTGCGTCCGCTGAGCGCCGACCCCGCCGACACGTTCATCCTCATCGACGAGCTGCTCGCCCGCGTGCGTCGGCACCGGCCCGCCGACTCCTTCGACGAACTGGCCCGGCACCGGCTCCTGGAGCGGCGCGCACTGTTGGAACAGCACGCCGACCGGCGGCCTCCGCGCGGGGGCTCGGTGGGCTGGGTGCACGGGGACTTCCACCCGTTCAATCTGCTCTACAAGGGTGACGCCCCGGCGGCGATCGTCGACTGGGACCGCCTCGGCGTGAAACCCCGTGCGGAGGAGGCCGTACGTGCCGCCGCGATCTTCTTCGTGCTGCCCGTGGGCACCCTCGACCTGCCGAAGGTACGGGCCTACGCGCGCGCGTACCGGCGTACGGCCGGCGCCACGCCCTCACAGCTCGCGGCGGCCGTGCACCGCGTGTGGTGGGAACGCCTGAACGACTTCTGGATGCTGCGCTGGCACTACGAGCGCGGCGACACCCGCGCGGACCCCCAGTTCCCGGCGGCCTCGGCGCTCGCGGTGTGGTGGACCCGGGAGTACGACGCGGTGTGCGCCGCGTTCGCGGACTGAGCGACCCTCCCGAGAGCCAGAGGTTCCGCACAACAGCACGCGCGCGTGCAGCCCGTTTCCGGGTCGCACGCGCGCGTGATGGCTCGTGACGGCTGCCGCGATGAGCGGGGCAGGCGGTCAGTTCCCGCCCTCGCCCCCCTCATTGCCACCCAAGGCGCCCGAGACGGTGCCCCCGGTCGGATCCGCCGGCTCGTCCGTCGGCTCCGGCGGATCCTCGGTCGTCGGATTGTCCGTCGGGTCCGCGGTCGTCGGGTCGTCCGTCGGATCGGCGGTCGGGTCCTGTGTCTCCGGCTGTGTCGGCGTGTAGGACGGCGAGTACGACGGCGGGTACTGCTGACCGGGTCCCGTTCCCGTGCCGGTGCCCGAGCCGTCGTCCGTGTTCGTGTCGGTGGGCTCGTCGCTCGTGTCGTCGCTCGGTGTCTCGTCGGCCGTCTCGTCGTCGGTGGTCTGCGAGACGGTCGGCGACGTGGTGGTGCTGGGGTCCTTGTCGTTCCCGGTGCCGCCCTGGAGCGCCAGCGCCACACCCGCCGCGATGGCGATCACTGCGAGGACGGCGAGGATCCACAGCTTGCCGCGGCCGCCACCCCGGTTGCCGTGCCCCTCGAAGCCGCCGTCGTCCCCGCCGCCGTAACCGGAGGGCAGGATCTGCTGCGGGATCTGCGTGGTGCCGGACGCGTCACCGGGGTGCTGCATCACGGACGTGCCGGCGAGGCCCGCCGCCGGGGTGTGCCGACCCTCGTGCACAGCGACGTGGCCGGTGTTCCAGGTGCCGGTGTGGCCGCCCTGCTCGTACAGCATCTGCAGGCCGTACTGGATCAGGCCGCGCATCTCCTCGGCCGTCTGGAACCGGTCGTCGGGCTCCTTGGCGAGGGAGCGCATGACAAGCCCGTCAAGCTCCGGCGGGACTGCCTCGGAGACCTCGGACGGGGGTGTCGGAATGTCCTGGACGTGCTGGTAGACGACCGACAGCGGGGTCTCACCGGTGAACGGGGGCCGCAGCGCGAGGAGTTCGTAGAGAAGGCAGCCCGTCGCGTAGAGGTCGGAGCGGTGGTCGACGGCCTTGCCGAGCGCCTGCTCCGGGGAGAGGTACTGCGGGGTGCCCATGACCATGCCGGTCTGCGTCATCGTCGTGGACGCGCCGTGCAGCGCGCGGGCGATGCCGAAGTCCATCACCTTCACGGCGCCGTTCTCGGTGATGATGACGTTGGCCGGCTTGATGTCGCGGTGCACGATGCCGTGCTGGTGCGAATAGGCGAGCGCCTCCAGGACACCCGAGACGATGATCAGGGCCTGCTCGGGCCCGGGCGCCTCGGCGTTCAGGAGCAGATCGCGGATCGTCCGACCCTCGACGATCTCCATCACGATGTACGGCACGGACTGGCCGCCGACGAAGTCCTCGCCGGAGTCGTACACGGCGACGATCGCGTGGTGGTTGAGGCCGGCGACAGACTGGGCCTCGCGCGTGAAACGCGCCTTGGAGGTGGGGTCTTCGGCGAGGTCGGCACGCAGCAGCTTGACCGCCACGGTGCGTCCGAGGCGTACGTCCTCAGCCGCGAACACCTCTGCCATTCCGCCCCGGCCGAGTCTGTAGGTCAGTCGATATCGACCGTCCCCGACCAGTCCGCCGTTCCCCCACAGTTCCGGCGCATCTGACATCCCGCCGCCAGTCGCCTCGGGGTCGGACGGGCCCTGAGCGCGCTGCTGCTGTGCCATCAGTCCTCGCCGTCGTTTCTGCCCGCGGTGCGCGCGGTGTTGTTACGGTCTCCGTCGGCCACGCTACAGCCTCCGCGCAAGCCGCCGATCCGGGAAGACCCCGGGAACCGGCCCGAGGCAGACCGGTCATCAAACCGTCAGTACGTGCTGACGTGCAAATTATGTGTGCCGGCCGTACGCCTGCGGTAACGCTTGCGCGACCTTTCTTTCGCGTACGGTCACGGAACGGGCACCGCGCTTGACGTGTCAGTGCCCTCCGGCAGACTTGGCCGGGAATGCACTTTGGATCAACGGCACGCATCGGCGCATGAATGCCTACGGGGGACGCGGAGAGATGAGCCAGGACGGCGCACAGGGCCGGTACGCGGGGCGGGCGATCGCCGGCGGCCGTTATCAGCTGCGCGACTTGCTCGGCGAGGGCGGCATGGCCTCGGTGCACCTCGCGTACGACTCCGTGCTCGACCGGCAGGTCGCGATCAAGACACTCCACACCGAGCTCGGCCGCGAGCAGGCCTTCCGTGAGCGCTTCCGCCGCGAGGCCCAGGCCGTGGCCAAGCTCACGCACACCAACATCGTCTCCGTCTTCGACACCGGTGAGGACGATCTGGACGGCACGACGATGCCGTACATCGTCATGGAGTACGTGGAGGGCCGGCCGCTCGGTTCGGTGCTGGACACGGACGTGGGGCAGTACGGCGCGATGCCCGCCGACAAGGCGCTGAAGATCACCGCGGATGTGCTGGCGGCGCTGGAGATCAGCCACGAGATGGGGCTGGTCCACCGGGACATCAAGCCGGGCAACGTGATGATGACCAAGCGCGGGGTCGTCAAGGTGATGGACTTCGGCATCGCGCGCGCCATGCAGTCCGGCGTCACCTCCATGACGCAGACCGGCATGGTCGTCGGCACCCCGCAGTACCTCTCTCCGGAGCAGGCGCTGGGGCGCGGCGTGGACGCCCGCTCCGACCTCTACTCCGTCGGCATCATGCTGTTCCAGCTGGTCACCGGGCGGCTGCCGTTCGACGCGGACTCGCCACTGGCGATCGCGTACGCGCACGTGCAGGAGGAGCCGGTCGCTCCTTCGTCGATCAATCGCGCCCTGCCGCCGGCGGTGGACGCGCTGGTCGCCCGCGCGCTGAAGAAGAACCCGAACGAGCGTTTCCCGAGCGCCGAGGCCATGCGCGACGAGTGCCTGCGCGTGGCGGCGTCCTTCCAGCCCGCCCCGCCGAGCATCGTGCCGGGTACGCCGACGCAGAGCGGCGCGGGCGTCGGTTCCGCGGTGTTCCCGCCGATCGACCAGACGCCGCCGCCCCAGGGCAACGTGCATACGCCGTACCAGCCGACGCCGAATCCCTACGGCACCCCGGCCCCGTCGGCGCACTCCCCGGCGTACGGATATCCGCAGCAGCAGCACGGTTACCAGGCGCCGGGCCCGGCCGCGTACGCCCAGCAGCAGGGCGCGTCGACAACGCCGCCGTACAACATCGCTCCCCACACGACAGCGTCCTCCCCCGGAGGCGGCGGCAAGAGCAACAAGCCGGTGATCATCGGCTCGATCGTCGTCTCGCTGATCGCCGTCGGCGGGCTGCTCGCGGCGCTGATGATGAACGGCGGCGGCAGTGACGACGCGGGCGGGGACACCAGTGCCAGCCCGTCGGCCTCGGCGACCAAGGCATCGGGCTACCGCGGGCCGGACACGACGAAGACGATCGAGACCACCGAGTGCACCGAACCTGAGGAGTCGTACAACGACCCCGACCAGGTGCAGATGCCGAACTTCCAGTACAAGAACTGGGACTCGGTTCTGGAATGCCTGAAGGCCGCGGGCTGGAACTACACCACGAGCAAGGTGGACGAGAACACCTTCGGTGACGGCGCTGTGATGAAGCAGTTCCCCGAGAAGGGCACCGACTTCGATCCGAAGAAGCCGCCGAAGATGCAGTTCGACATCTCCACCGGCAACCCCTCCTGATCGCGGAGAAGCAGCGAGAAGCAGGCGGAAGCGGAAGGGCCCAGCAGCGCTGGCTGCCGGGCCCTCTTCGCTGGTCGGTCCGGTCGGACTCGTCGGACTGCTCCGGTTTACAAGTACGGCCCTTTTACAGGTACGGCCCGCCCGAGCGGCCGCCCGCGCGCGGGTCGTCGGTGTCCTCGTGGCCGCCTGCGCCCGGCGGGAGGGCCCGGCGCATCTGCTCCAGCTGGGCGCGGGCGGCCATCTGCTGGGCGAACAGCGTGGTCTGGATCCCGTGGAAGAGCCCTTCCAGCCAGCCGACCAACTGGGCCTGCGCGATCCGCAGTTCCGCGTCACTCGGGGTCGACTCATGTGTGAAGGGCAGCGAGAGCCTCTCCAACTCCTCGACGAGCTCAGGAGCCAGGCCGTCTTCCAGTTCCTTCACCGAGCTGGCGTGGATCTCCTTGAGCCGCACCCGGCTCGCCTCGTCCAGAGGAGCCGCGCGGACCTCTTCCAGCAGCTGCTTGATCATGCTTCCGATCCGCATGACCTTCGCCGGCTGCTCCACCATCTCAGTCACCGGAACCTCACGGGAGTCCTCGTCGCCTCCGCCGCCGAGAGCCATCCCGTCCTGACCCAAGACCAGGATCTGGGGATTCTCCGGCGACCGTTCGTTCCTCGGCATCTCCATGCCGCCATTCTCTCGCACCGCTCCATCTCATCAGCGTGGTGCCCCCGATAAGGGCTGATCCACCGTCTTCGGCCGCTGTCGCCGCTATGGGTCAACCAGAAATGCCGGTGTAGTCAGCAAATGCCAGGGTTGTTCCGTGACTCCATGGGTGCGGGCGACGGTACTGCTCATCGCGGTGGGGGCGGGCGGGACCGTGTCCCCTTACGGCAGTGCACGGGCGTACGGGGGCGAGTCGGCGCCGCGTGCCACCGCCTCGGCCTCCGTCAGCCCCTCCCCCTCCGCCGCCGTGCCCTCGCGGGCCGGGAGCCGGGCGGGTGTGGGGCGGGAGCGGCCGGGGCGGCGGGAGCCGGTGGAATCGGACCCTGTGGGATCGGAGCCTGTGGAATCGGACCCGGCGGATTCAGACCCGGCGGCATCGGACCCGGCGGATTCAGACCCGGCGGCATCGGAACCTGCACCGGAGGACGAGGAGGTCCAGGACGCCGAGGAGGGCGTGGACGGCGACATCGACGTCGACGGCCAGGCTGACGGTGAGGTCACCGCCGTACCGGAAGCGTCTCGGGAGCCCACCCTCGTGCCCTCCGCGCCGCCGACGCGGGGCGTGGACCAGGCCGTAGGGCGTCCCGCCGAGCCGCGCCTGCAGATCCTGCCCCTGGGCGGCGGGCTGATCCTCGTAGGACTCGGTCTCGGACTCGCGTTCATCGCGCTCCGGGTGCGGCGAGGGGCCTCCTGAGACCCGCGGGGTGCGGGAACCCATGAGGCCCCAAGGAGTGACAAGCGGCTACGGAGTGACGAGCAGGACCTTCCCGATGTGGCCGCTCTCCTCCACCACCCGGTGTGCGGCGGCCGCGTCGCTCATCGGGAGCTCGCGGTCGACGATCGGACGTACGTGACCGGCGTCGAACAGCGGCCACACGTGCTCGCGTACGGCCGCCACGATCGAGGCCTTCTCACCGAGCGGGCGGGCCCTGAGCGAGGTCGCGCTGATCGCGGCCCGCTTGGTCAGGAGCGCGGCGATGTTCAACTCGGCCTTGATGCCGCCCTGCATGCCGATGATCGCGAGCCGCCCGTTGACGGCCAGCGCCCGCACGTTGCGGTCGAGGTACTTGGCACCCATGTTGTCGAGGATGACGTCGGCGCCCGCACCGTCGGTGGCCTTCCTGACCTCTTCGACGAAGTCCTGCTCCCGGTAGTTGACCAGTACGTCGGCGCCCAGCTCGGCGCATCGGTCCAGCTTCTCCCTGGTGCCCGCGGTCACGGCGACCTTGGCGCCGACGGCCTTGGCGAGCTGGATCGCCATCGTGCCGATGCCGCTGGAACCGCCGTGCACAAGCAGCGTCTCGCCCGGGCGGAGGTGGGCGACCATGAAGACGTTCGACCAGACCGTGCAGACCACCTCGGGCAGCGCCGCGGCCTGCACGAGGCCGATGCCCTTCGGCAGGGGCAGCAGCTGGCCGGCCGGGACGGCGACCTTCTCCGCGTAGCCGCCGCCCGCGAGCAGCGCGCACACCTCGTCGCCGACCGACCAGCCGGAGACACCGGGGCCGAGCTCCGCGATCCGCCCCGAGCACTCCAGGCCGGGGTAGGGGGACGTGCCGGGCGGCGGGTCGTAGAAGCCCTGCCGCTGCAGGATGTCGGCGCGGTTGACGGCACTGGCCGCCACCTCGACCAGCACCTCGCCCTCGCCGGGCACAGGATCCGGGACCTCGTCCCACACCAGCGCCTCGGGCCCACCAGGTTCGGGAATCGTGATCGCATGCATGAAAAGGACGCTACCCCTCGGCCCCGGGCCCGACCCGCCGGGTCACCGACGCCCCGCCTCTCCCCGGCCTTCCCAGGTCTCCGTCCCCGGTCCGGCCTCTCCTAGGTCTTCGGGCCCGTGCCGACCTCTCCCAGGTCTTCGGGCCCGTGCCGGCTCCGTCCCCGGTCCGGCCGATTCTCCGTCCTTCGGCCCATCTCCCGGAAAATCCCTGTGCGCGACCGATGAGTTTGCGCGACGGTAAAGGTCTCCCCATGCGTCACCCAAGAACGCGGAAGGACACCCACCATGAGCCAGCACACGTCCGGCCTGGCCATCGAGACCGCAGGCCTGGTGAAGACGTTCGGCGAGACACGGGCCGTCGACGGAGTCGACCTCGCGGTGCCGGCCGGCACGGTCTACGGCGTTCTCGGCCCGAACGGCGCCGGCAAGACGACCACCGTGAAGATGCTCGCCACCCTGCTGCGCCCCGACGGCGGCCAGGCCCACGTCTTCGGCCACGACATCGTGCGCGAGGCCGACGAGGTCCGCGGCCGGGTCAGCCTCACCGGCCAGTACGCGTCGGTGGACGAGGACCTCACCGGCACCGAGAACCTGATCCTGCTCGGCCGCCTGCTCGGCCACGGCAAGAAGGCCGCGCGGGAGCGCTCCGGGCAGCTGCTGGAGGCCTTCGGCCTCAGGGACGCGGGTGCGAAGCAGGTCAAGCACTACTCCGGGGGCATGCGGCGCCGTATCGACATCGCCGCCTCCATCCTCAACACCCCGGACCTGCTCTTCCTCGACGAGCCGACGACCGGCCTCGACCCGCGCAGCCGCAACCAGGTGTGGGACATCATCCGCGCGGTCGTCGCCCAGGGCACCACCGTGCTGCTGACCACGCAGTACCTCGACGAGGCCGACCAACTGGCGTCCCGGATCGCCGTCATCGACCAGGGCAAGGTGATCGCCGAGGGGACCAAGGGCGAGCTGAAGGCGTCCGTGGGCGCCGGCTCCGTACATCTGCGACTACGTGATCCGGCGCAGCGGCCGCAGGCCGAGGAGGTGCTGCGGCTGGCCCTGGACGCGGATGTCCAGCTGGAGCCGGACCCGGTGGCGCTGACGGCCCGCGTCGGGGCGGGTGCGGCGAACGGGCAGGGCGCGGCCGAGCAGGCGGCCCGGGCGCTCGCCGAACTGGCTCGCGGCGGGATCGTCGTCGACAACTTCTCCCTGGGGCAGCCCAGCCTGGACGAGGTGTTCCTCGCCCTCACCGGACACGACACCCACGAGACCGAAACCTCGGAAGCCTCGAAGGGCTCGAAGGGCTCGAAGGGCTCGGACGACTCCAAGGACGAGGTGGCGGCATGAGCACCGCGACGACCACGGAGACCAAGGACCTGGCCCCAGTCAGTGCCGAATCCCTCGCCGCGCTGCTCGTCGCCGGGGAGCGGCCTCCACGGCCCAGCGCGCTGTCGGCCTCGCTGACCTTCGGCTGGCGGGCCATCCTCAAGATCAAGCACGTGCCGGAGCAGCTCTTCGACGTCACGGCGTTCCCGATCATGATGGTGCTGATGTACACGTACCTCTTCGGGGGTGCCCTGGCCGGGTCCCCGGAGGAGTACATCCAGTTCCTGCTGCCCGGCATCCTGGTGATGTCGGTCGTGATGATCACGATGTACACGGGCGTCTCGGTGAACACCGACATCGAGAAGGGCGTCTTCGACCGGTTCCGGTCGCTGCCCATCTGGCGGCCGTCGACCATGGTCGGCTATCTCCTCGGCGACGCCCTGCGCTACACGATCGCGTCGGTCGTGATGCTCACGGTCGGCGTGATCCTCGGCTACCGCCCGGACGGCGGGGTCGGCGGCGTTCTCGCCGGGATCGGTCTGCTGGTCGTGTTCTCGTTCGCGTTCTCGTGGATCTGGACGATGTTCGGGCTGATGCTGCGCACCGAGAAGTCGGTGATGGGCGTCAGCATGATGGTGATCTTCCCGCTGACGTTCCTGTCCAACGTCTTCGTCGACCCGAAGACCATGCCGGGCTGGCTGCAGGCCTTCGTCAACAACAGCCCGGTGACCCATGTGGCATCGGCGGTTCGCGGTCTGATGGCGGGCGACTGGCCGGCCGACGAGGTCGCCTGGTCGCTGGGCTGGGCGGGCCTGTTCATGGCGGTCTTCGGGCCGATCACGATGCGGCTGTACAACCGCAAGTAGCCGACCCCTCGGCGACCGTCGGCCCGGTGCCGACGGTCAGCCCTGGGAAGCCGGCGGGACGGCCGGCCCTGGTGAAGCGGACGGGCGTTCAGTCCTGGGGAAGCGGTCGGGTGTCGGGCGCGATCTGACTGCCCGGCGTCGCCCGCACGATCGTGATCAGTCGGTCCGTCAGTTCCAGCGTTCCGACCGCCGGATCGTCGTAGCCGAGCACCCGGTGCCCGCGTACGACGCTCACCACCAGGTCGTCCGTCTCCCGCGCCCGCTTGCCCACCTCGGCCTTTATGACCGGCCGTTCGATGATGTCGAGCCCGCTGCCCTGCTGGATCAGGTCCTCCATCACCATGCCGGCCGCGGGGCTGAGCACGGACAGCCCGAGCAGCCGTCCGGCCGCACTGGCGCTGGTGATCACCGCGTCGGCGCCGGACTGCTTCAGCAGCGGCGCGTTCTCCTCCTCGCGCACGGCGGCCACGATCTTCGCGGCCTTGTTGAGCTGGCGGGCCGTCAGGGTCACCAGGACCGCCGTGTCATCGCGCTGGGTCGCGATGATGATCTTCCGCGCCTTGTGCACCTCGGCCCGCTTCAGCACCTCGCTGCGGGTGGCGTCGCCCAGGACACCCGCATAACCGTTCGCGGTCGCCGCGTCGATCGCGTTACCGCTGGGGTCGACCACCACGACCTGCTCCTTCTTCAGGCCCGTCGCACAGACGGTCTGGATCGCCGACCGCCCCTTGGTGCCGAAGCCGATGACGACGGTGTGGTCGCGCAAGGTGGACCTCCAGCGGTTGAGCCGCCATTCCTCCCGGGTGCGTTCGGTGAGGACTTCGAGCGTGGTGCCGACCAGGATGATCAGGAACAGCACACGCAGGGGCGTGATGACGAAGATGTTGGTGAGCCTGGCGGCATCGCTGACCGGGGTGATATCGCCGTAGCCGGTGGTGGACAGGGTGACGGTCGCGTAGTACCAGGCGTCGAGGAAGTCGACCGAGCCATCGGAGCTGTCGTTGTAGCCGTCGCGATCCACGTAGACGAGCAGGGCGGTCGCCACGAGGACCAGCAGGGCCATCGACAGCCGTTTGGCCACCTGTCGGAACGGGTGCTCCACCACGGTGCGCGGGAGCTTCACCCGATGGGTCACGAGATGTTCGTCCGCCTGCCGGGCGATCGCGTCATGGCCCGGAAGTTTCACGTGAAACACACCCCGATTCCGGCGCTCGCCCAGGGCAGATCGAGGAGTTCGCTCTCCTGACCGGCCCGCGAGCCACCGGGTGGTACGACGGCCAGAGCATCGGCCGCGGCGATGCCCCGCAGCATCGCCGGACCGTTGTAGTGCAGCGGCACGGCCCGGTCGCCACGCAGGACGACCGGGATGAGCCGGGTGTCGTACGGGTGCCCGTGCACCTCGTCCTGGAGCGGCAGCGTGTACGACTCCGGGACGGGCCGTGACGCGAGAGCCCGCAGCAGCGGCTCGGCGAGCGTGAGCAGGCCGGAGACGGCCGCGAGGGGATTGCCGGGCAAGCCGACGAGGTGCTGGTTCTCCTTGGTACGGGCCAGCAGCATGGGGTGACCGGGACGCACCTTCACGCCGTTCACCAGCAGCTCGGCGCCGATGCGGCGCAGGGTGGGATGGACGTGGTCTACAGGGCCCGCGGCGGTGCCGCCGGTGGTGACGATCAGGTCTGCCCCGCTGGTGGTGATCGCCTTGTACAGGGCATCGGCTTTGTCACCGAGTCGGCGTACGGCGATGACCTCGGCGCCCATCGCACGCAGCCAGGGCGGGAGCATCGGGCCGAGCGCGTCACGGATCAGCCCGTCGTGCGGAGTGCCCTCGGTGAGCAACTCGTCGCCCAGGACGATGACTTCGACACGGGGGCGGGGGACGGCGGTCAGGGTGTCGTATCCGGCGGCCGCGGCGAGGCCCAGCACCGCTGGGGTCACCAGGGCGCCGACCGGGAGGAGTTGCTCGCCGCTGCGGCACTCCTGGCCACGCGGCCGGATGTCCTGGCCGTGCGCCGCCTCGCGGGTGGGGTGCAGACGGCCCTTGTCGTCGGTACGGCCGTGCTCGCTGCGGAGGACCGCGGTGGTGTCCGGGGGGACGCGGGCGCCGGTGGCGATGCGGACGGCCTCGCCGTCGGTGAGTGGCTCGGGCTCGGCGTGCCCGGCGAGGACGCCCTCGTCCCGGACGTCCCAGGGGCCGGGGCCGGCGACCGCCCAGCCGTCCATCGCGGAGGTGTCGAAGGAGGGCAGGTCCGTGAGGGCGGCGAGCGGAGCGGCCAGGGTGAGGCCGAGGGCGTCGTCGAGGAGGACCGAGACGGGGGCGCGGCGGGCGCCACGGGTGGTGCGGGCGGCCCGTTCGGCGATCGTGCGGGCCTCGGGCCAGGGGGTGGCCCGGTGCCGGGTTCCCGGCTTGTGTTCCTGCGGGTGCGTCGCGCCCTGCGGGTCGCTGTGGTGACCGTCCCCTGTGCCGGGTGCGGGTACCCGACCACCGGCGGAGTGGCCCTGGTTCTCGTTCACGAGGGCGAGCACCTCCTCGACGTCAAGGTCCTCGGCGTCCTCGCCGGTCCGGGTGGCGCGGGCGGTCATCAGGCGTCCGGGGCGGCGTCGGGCTTGGCGTCGGCGGTGTTCTCGTCGGCCCAGCGGAGGGCGAGGGCGGCTGCCTTGCGGGACGCCTCGGCCACCGCCTCCGGTCCGCCGCCGGCCCGCGCGGCCGCATAGCCGACGAGGAATGTGGTCAGTGGGGCCGCGGGCCGGGCCACGCCGTGGGCGGCGTCGCGGGCGAGGTCGAGCAGCAGGCCGGTGTCGACGTCGAGGTCGATGCCCAGTTCGTCCTTGACTGCGGTAATCCATTCATCCAACACGTGCCCATGCTCCCTGATGCGTGCCCTGGCGGTGGCGATGTCGTCCCAGGTGTCGCAGTCGAAGGACGCGACGGGGTCGGGGACGCGAGTGAGGTCGAGCCCCGCGGTCAGCCTGCGCAGGGGAAGACCGGTGAGGCCGCCGCTCTCGGCGGAGCCGCTCCTGGCCGGCACTCCGTTGAGCACGGTCAGCTCCCGGCGCAGTGCGGACGTGCGGTACGCGGCCACGAGCGGCTGGTCGCGGCCGTCGGTGTCCGTGACCAGCACGCCCTCGGCGTCGCTGGTCCCCAGGGCGGTCAGCAGTCGCCGTACCGTCTCCTCGGTCAGGAACGGCAGGTCGGCGGAGAGGACTACGACGTCCTGGGCTGTGGTGTGCCGCAGTCCGGCGTAGAGCGCGGCCACCGGTCCGCCGCCGGGTGGCCTCTCACGCGCCCAGGTCACGGGCCGGACGGTCGGCCGTGGGTCGGCGACGACGACGGTGGTGCGGGCGTCGGCGCAGGCGGCGAGCACCCGGTCGAGCAGTGCGCGCCCGCCCACGCGCACCCCGGGTTTGTCCGCACCACCGAGCCGCCGGGCGGCACCTCCGGCGAGCACGACGGCGTCGTATGCGGTCACCCCCCGA
Organism: Streptomyces sp. NPDC050997; assembly: GCF_040660135.1. Lineage (NCBI taxonomy): Bacteria > Bacillati > Actinomycetota > Actinomycetes > Kitasatosporales > Streptomycetaceae > Streptomyces > Streptomyces sp. NPDC050997. Next base: position 283,031 of record NZ_JBFAGK010000002.1, on the reverse strand, counting down.
GTATGCGTGCCACGGCGATCACAGGGAACGCGGGGGAGTCGGCGCAATCAAGGTGCGATCAAGGTGCCGTCACAGCGTGCGCAGCAGGATTGCCGGTTGTTCCACGCAGTCCGCCACGTAGCGCAGGAAGCCGCCGGCCGTGCCGCCGTCACACACCCGGTGGTCGAAGGTGAGTGAGAGCTGGACGACCTGCCGCACCGCCAGCTCGCCCTCGTACACCCACGGCTTGGGGATGATCCGGCCGACGCCGAGCATGGCCGCCTCGGGGTGGTTGATGATCGGTGTGGAGCCGTCGACGCCGAACACGCCGTAGTTGTTCAACGTGAAGGTGCCGCCGGTGAGTTCCCGAGGCGTGAGGGTGCCCGCACGGGCCGCCTCGGTGAGCCTGGCGAACTCCGCGGTGAGCGACTCCGCGTCCCGTGTGTGTGCGTCCCGGACCACGGGGACCACCAGACCTCGCTCGGTCTGGGCGGCGAACCCGAGGTGGACCTGGTCGAGTCGGACGACCTCCCTGGCCTCCATGTCCACCGTGGAGTTGAGCTCGGGCCAACGGGTCAGGGCCGAGGTGCAGATCCTGGCGAGCAGGGCGAGGAGGGAGATCTTCGGGCCGCCGGAGGCGTTCATCGCCGTACGCGCCCGCATGAGCTCCGTCGCGTCGGCGTCCACCCAGCAGGTGGCGTCCGGGATCTCCCGTCGGCTGCGGGAGAGCTTGTCGGCTACGGCGCCGCGGATGCCCTTGAGGGGGATGCGGGTGCCTGAGGAGGAGGGGGCGGTCGTGGTGGCGGAGGCGGTCGCCGTGTCGGGGACGGCCGTCTGCGTGGGTGCCACGCGCGCGTGCGGCTCGGCCGACGGGGTGGCGGGGCGGGCCGGGGCGGCGGGGCGGGCCGGGGCGGCGGAGGTGGATGCGGAGGTGGAGGTGGAGGCGGAGGCGGCCCGCAGCGCGTACTCCACGTCCGCCCGCAGGATCAGCCCGTCGGGCCCGGAGCCGTTGAGTTCCCGCAGGTCCAGGCCGTTCGCACGGGCCAGCCTGCGCACGAGGGGGGAGATCACGGGAACGGGCCCGTCCGCCACGTCGGGCGCACCGACCTGGCCGTTCGCCGCCCCGGAGACACCGGTCGGCGCCGCTGCCCGCGCTCCCGGGGCCTGGGTCGGCTGTCCCGGGCGTACCCGGCGCCGCCGCGCGGGTGACTCGGAGGTGCCGTAGCCCACCAGCACGTTCCCGGAGCCCTCGGTCTGGACGTCGGAGGCCGGCGCGCCCACCGCCACGGTGATCAGCGGCGCCCCGACGGGCAGTTCGGTGCCCTCCTCGCCGAAGCGGGCGGTGACCACACCGCCGTAGGGGCAGGGCACCTCGACCATCGCCTTGGCGGTCTCGACCTCGACGACCGGCTGGTCGACGGCGACGACCTCGCCGACCTGGACCAGCCAGCGCACGATCTCCGCCTCGGTGAGACCCTCCCCGAGGTCGGGGAGCTTGAACTCCAACACCTGTGCCATCAGCTCTCGGCCTCCCACTGCAGGCGCCCCACGGCGTCCAGGATCCGGTCCACGCCGGGCAGGTGATGACGCTCCAGCATCGGCGGCGGGTAGGGGATGTCGAACCCGGCCACGCGCAGCACCGGTGCCTCCAGATGGTGGAAGCACCCTTCCGTGACACGGGCGGCGATCTCCCCGCCCGGGCCGCCGAAGCCGCCCGACTCGTGTACGACGACCGCTCGCCCGGTCCGCCGTACCGAGGCGCAGACCGTCTCGTCGTCGAACGGCACCAGGGAGCGCAGGTCGACGACTTCGAGGTCCCAGTCCTCCTCCCGGGCCGCCTCGGCGGCTTCGAGGCAGACGGGCACGGACGGTCCGTACGTGATCAGCGTGGCGCTCCGGCCCGGGCGCCGCACCACCGCGCGGCCAATCGGTTCAACGGCGGACGGCTCCTCGGGGTTCCAGGAGTCCTTCGACCAGTACAGGCGCTTGGGTTCCAGGAAGACGACCGGGTCGTCGGAGGCGATGGCGGCGCGCAGCAGACCGTAGGCGTCGGCGACGGTCGCGGGCATGACGACATGGAGCCCCGGAGTGGCCATGTAGTACGCCTCGGACGAGTCGCTGTGGTGCTCGACGCCGCCGATGCCGCCGCCGTAGGGGACACGGATGGTGAGCGGGAGCGGCATCGCGCCCCGGGTGCGGTTGCGCATCCGGGAGACGTGGCTGATGAGCTGCTCGAACGCGGGGTAGGCGAATGCGTCGAACTGCATCTCCACGACCGGGCGCAGCCCGTACATCGCCATGCCGACGGCCGTGCCGAGGATGCCCGCCTCGGCCAGCGGGGTGTCCGTACAGCGGGCCTCGCCGAACTCCTTGGTGAGGCCGTCGGTGACCCGGAAGACACCGCCGAGGGTGCCGACGTCCTCGCCCATGACGTGCACGGTCGGGTCGGCGGCCATCGCGTCGCGCATCGCGCGCGTGAGGGCCTGCGCCATGGTGGCCGGCTTGAGGGCGACGGTGGTCATCGGTGCGGGCCTTCCTGCTCGGCCTCCAGCTCGGCCCGCAACTGGTCGCGCTGCTCACGCAGTTGCCGGGTGGGCTCGGCGTAGACGTGGGCGAACAGGTCCATGGGGTCGAGCACCGGGTCCTGGTTCATGCGGGTGCGCAGGTCGGCGGCCATGCTCTCGGCGGCGTCGCGCGCGGCCCGGACGCCGTCCTCGTCGAGGAGGCCGCGTTCGGTCAGTTCGTGTTCCAGGAGTGCGATCGGGTCGTGTCCGCGCCAGGTCTCGACCTCGGTGTCCTGCCGGTAGCGGGTGGCGTCGTCGGCGTTGGTGTGGGCGTCGACGCGGTACGTGATCGCCTCGACCAGCGTGGGCCCGCCTCCCGCGCGCGCGTGGCGTACGGCGTCGGCGAGGACCTCGTGCACGGCGGCGACGTCGTTGCCGTCGACCAGGCGGCCGGGCATCCCGTAGCCGACGGCCTTGTGGGCCAGCGACGGGGCCGCGGTCTGCTTGGCGAGCGGTACGGAGATCGCGAAGCCGTTGTTCTGCACCAGGAAGACGACCGGGGCCTGCCAGACGGCGGCGAAGTTCAGTGCCTCGTGGAAGTCGCCCTCGCTGGTGCCGCCGTCGCCGACCATGGCCAGCGCGACCACGTCGTCGCCCTTGAGGCGGGCGGCGTGCGCGAGACCGACGGCGTGCGGCAGCTGCGTGGCGAGCGGGGTGCACAGGGGGGCCACGCGGTGTTCGCGCGGGTCGTAGCCGGTGTGCCAGTCGCCGCGCAGCAGGGTGAGGGCCTGGACGGGGTCCAGGCCGCGTGCCACCGCGGCCAGGGTGTCGCGGTAGCTGGGGAAGAGCCAGTCGCGTTCCTGGAGGACCAGCGCGGCGGCGACCTCGCAGGCCTCCTGGCCGGTGCTGGAGGGGTAGACGGCCAGCCGGCCCTGCTTGGTGAGGGCGGTGGCCTGCGCGTTGTAACGGCGACCACGGACCAGTTCGGCGTAGAGCCGGCGCAGCAGCCCGGGATCGACCTCCTTGGCCGCGTCCGTGCCGAGGACGCGGTACGGCTCCGCGTCGGGCAGCAGCGGCGCGGGGTCCGTGCGGGGCTGCCAGGCGGGCGGCGGCGATGGCCGGTACGCGCCCCGCTGCTCCATGACCGTCATAGCGGCACCTCCTCGTGGAAGCGGCTTCGGACGCGTCACGGATGTGATGCGCCTCACCTACCGATTGTTCGGTCGTCGGCACATTTTGGCTACAGGCACCCCCAGGCTGTGGACAAACGGTTCTCCACAGCCTGAGATGGACGCAGTACGTCCACGACAGGAAGGCAGGGGGACGTGGCATCTGAACAAATGGTCGAGAGCCCTGACGGCAGCGGCCCTCGGCCGTCCCCTCGCCCCCTCGACGCCATCGACGAGGACATCCTGCAGATGCTGCAGACGGACGGCCGCGCGTCGATACGGTCGGTCGCCGACCGGGTCCATGTCTCGCGCGCCAATGCCTACGCGCGCATCAACCGCCTCATCGAGGACGGCGTCATCCGCGGCTTCGGGGCCCGCGTCAACCACGAACGCGCGGGTCAGGGCACCTCGGCGTACATCACCCTGAAGATCGTCCAGAACTCCTGGCGCACAGTGCGCGATCAGCTCAGGCAGCTGCCGGGGGCCTCTCACATCGCGCTGGTCGGCGGCGACTTCGACGTCCTGCTGCTGGTGCACACCTCCGACAACCGGGCGCTGCGCGAGGTGGTGCTGACCCGGCTGCAGGCGATCCCGGAGGTGCTCAGCACCCGCACCCTGCTGGTGTTCGAGGAGGAGGACCTGGAGCCGCAGGGCTGAGCGTCCCGGGCTCCTCAGACGGGTCTGCCCAGTCCCCCGAACACCAACTGCACCACCGCTTCGGCGACGTCGCGCTCGCTGATGCCCCGTCCGTCCGGCCGGTACCACTCGACGATCGAGTTGATCATCCCGAAGACCAGCCGTGTCGCGAGCCGGACCTCCACGTCGCCCCGCACGTCCCCGTCCGCGGCCGCCGCCTTCAGCAGCTCGGCGACCCGGTGGTCGAAGTCGCGGCGCCGCTCCAGGGCCCACCGCTCGGTGCCGGTGTTGCCGCGTACACGCAGCAGCAGGGTGACGTACGGGAGCTCGGCTATGAGCACCTCGACCATGCGCCGTACGACGTACTCCAGGCGCTCCGCGGCCGGTCCCGCGCGCGCGTGCTCCTCGTCGAGGATCCCGAAGAGGCCGTCCAGCGCCCGGCTCACGGCCCGGCGCAGCAGCTCCTCCTTGCCGGTGACGTGGTGGTAGATCGACGACTTGGAGATGCCGGCCGCCTTGGAGAGGTGCTCCATGGAGGTGCCGTCGTAACCGCGCTCGTTGAAGACCTGGACGGCGACGGACAGCAGCGTCTCCGGGGTGTACGTGTCGCGCTTGGCGGTCGTCATGACGTACTGCCCTCCCGCTTGTCGGTGGCGTACGCGTGGCGGTACAGCGCGAGGGACGGCGCGTAACGCCCTGAGGGGTCGCGCATGTGCAGGTCGTCCAGGAGGGCGTAGGCCCAGTTGCGGCCCAGGCGGCGGCTCCACTCGAAGGGGCCCAGCGGGTAGTTGACGCCGAGCCGCATCGCCGTGTCGATGTCCTCCTCGGTGGCCACGCCCTTGGCGACGGCGTCGTGCGCGAAGTCGACGATCCGGGCGACGATCCGGGCGACGATCATGCCGGGGACGTCGCCGATCACGCTGACCTGCTTGCCGAGCGCCTGGAAGAGTCCGGTGGCCTCGGCGAGCGTCTGCGGGGAGGTGTCCTGGGAGGCGGACAGCGCGATACGGGACGCCCTGCGGTAGTCGAGCGCGAGGTCGAAGTAAACAACGTCCCGGAACTCGACCGAGGTCTGTCCGTCGGCGAGGGCCAGCTGACCGCCGCTGGGCAGCACCAGGCGGGTGCCGTGGTCCTCGTCCTCCTCGCGGACCTGGAAACCCGCCTCGCGGATCAGGGGGACCAGCTCCGCCGCGGGCCCGAGGTCGCCTTCGACGACCACGTACGCCGGTCGCCGCGCCGGCTCGGCGGTGTGCGGCTCGGGTTGCTCGGCGCCCTCGTCGTGGTCGTACCAGCCCTGTCCGGTCTTGCGGCCGAGCCGGCCCGACTCGACCAGGCGCTGCTGGGCGAGCGACGGCGTGAAGCGCACATCCTGGAAGAAGGACCGCCACACGGAGCGCGTGACGGACTCGTTGACGTCCTGGCCGATCAGGTCGGTCAGTTCGAAGGCGCCCATCCTGAAGCCGCCGCACTCCCGCAGGACCGCGTCGATGGTGGCGGGGTCGGCGCCCTGGGCCTCGTAGACCGCGAACGCCTCGGCGTAGAAGGGCCGCGCGATGCGGTTGACGATGAAGCCCGGGGTGTCGGCGCAGGCGACCGGGGTCTTGCCCCAGGCGCGGGCCGTCTCGTACGCGCGCGTGGCCGACGAGACGTCCGTGGAGAACCCGGAGACGACCTCGACGAGCGGGAGCAGCGGGGCGGGGTTGAAGAAGTGCAGGCCGACGAAGCGGCCGGGGTTGCTCAGGGCGCCGCCGATGGCCGTCACCGACAGGGAGGAGGTGTTGGTGGCGAGCAGGCAGTCCTCGTCGACGACACCCTCGATCTCGCGGAACAGCTCCTGTTTGACGTCCAGCCGCTCCAGAACGGCCTCCATGACCAGGGTGCAGTCAGCGAGGTCGGCGATGCTCACGGCGGGCAGCAGACGGGTGCGTGCCGCGTCCCGGTCTGCGGCGCCGAGACGGTCCTTCTCGACGAGCCGGTCGAGGCGCGCGCCGATCGCGTCGGCGGCCTCCCGGGCCCGTCCGGGCATGGCGTCGTACAGCCGTACGGTATGGCCCGCGACCAGTGCGACCTGGGCGATGCCCTGGCCCATGGTGCCGGCGCCGACGACGGCCACGGGGCTGCTGAGGTCGATTCCTGTCATGTGCGCGATCCTCCCGCACGGGGTTTTCCACAGATGCGGCGGACCCCCTTGTCCCGACCGATCGTTCGGTTACTCTAACTCTGACTGCCTGTTCCCGCCCATGTTTCTGCCCAGGTCATGAGCTCGACGAAGAGTTCAGGAAACGAGGAGTTGGTCCCGCATGGCCGCCGAACTCACCGCGCACGATCTGATCGCCAAGCACCGGCCCACCCTCGACCAGGCGCTGGAAGCGATCCGCACACGCGCGTACTGGTCCCCGCACCCCGAACACCCCAAGGCCTACGGCGAGAACGGCAGCCTGGACGCGGCGGCGGGCAAGGCCGCTTTCGACGCCCTCCTGGGCACCCGCCTGGACCTCGGCCAGCCCGGCACGGACGACTGGGTGGGCGGCGAGGTCTCCCCGTACGGCATCGAGCTGGGCGTCACCTACCCGCACGCGGACGTCGACGCGCTGCTGCCCGCCATGAAAGCCGGGCAGCAGGCCTGGCGGGACGCGGGCGCGGAGATCCGCGCGGTGGTCTGCCTGGAGATCCTCAAACGGATCAGCGGCCGGACGCACGAGTTCGCGCACGCGGTCATGCACACCTCCGGCCAGGCCTTCATGATGGCGTTCCAGGCGGGCGGCCCGCACGCGCAGGACCGCGGCCTGGAAGCGGTGGCGTACGCGTACGTGGAGCAGGTCCGCACACCCGACACCGCGGAGTGGACCAAGCCGCAGGGCAAGCGCGACCCGCTGGCCCTCACCAAGCAGTTCACACCGGTACCGCGGGGCATCGGCCTCGTCATCGGCTGCAACACCTTCCCCACGTGGAATGGCTACCCGGGCCTGTTCGCCTCCCTCGCCACGGGCAACGCGGTCCTGGTCAAGCCGCACCCGCGCGCGGTGCTGCCGCTGGCGCTCACCGTGCAGGTGGCCCGCCAGGTGCTGGCCGAGGCCGGATTCGACCCGAACCTGGTGGCACTCGCCGCCGAGCGTCCCGGCGAGGGCATCGCGAAGACGCTGGCCACCCGACCCGAGATCCGGATCATCGACTACACGGGCTCGACGTCGTTCGGCGACTGGCTGGAGGCCAACGCCCGCCAGGCGCAGGTCTACACCGAGAAGGCCGGCGTCAACAGCGTGCTGGTGGAGTCGACCGGCAACTACAAGGGGATGCTCGCCAACCTGGCCTTCTCGCTGTCCCTGTACAGCGGCCAGATGTGCACCACCCCGCAGAACCTGCTCGTCCCGCGCGACGGCATCCGTACCGACGAGGGCCCAAAGTCCTTCGACGAGGTGGTCGCGGACCTGGCCCGCTCCGTCGACGGCCTCCTCGGCGACGACGCGCGCGCGAACGCCCTGCTCGGCGCCATCGTCAACCCGGATGTGAAGGACCGTCTGGAGGCGGCCTCCGGGCTCGGTGAGGTCGCCCTGGCCTCGCGGGAGATCAGCAACCCGGAGTTCCCGGGAGCGGTCGTCCGCACACCGGTCATCGTCAGGCTGGACGGCGCGCGGAAGTACTGGGACGCGGCGGACGACGAGGCCGCCTACCTGAGCGAGTGCTTCGGGCCCGTGTCCTTCGCCGTCGCCGTCGACTCCGCGGCCGACGCGACGGAGCTGCTGCGCCGGACCATCCGCGAGAAGGGTGCGATGACGGTCGGCGCGTACACCACCGACGAGGAGGTCGAACGGGCCGTCCAGGAGGTCTGCCTGGAGGAGGCGGCCCAGTTGTCGCTGAACCTCACGGGTGGGGTGTACGTCAACCAGACGGCCGCCTTCTCCGACTTCCACGGCTCCGGCGGCAACCCGGCCGCCAACGCGGCTCTCACGGACGGGGCGTTCGTGGCGAACCGCTTCCGAGTCGTGGAAGTCCGGCGCGAGGCGTAGGGCATCTCGTAGGGCATTTTGTAGGGCATCTCCTAGGAGATGCCGAGTGTGCCCCCGGTCGCGCTCCAGTGGTACAGCGTCATGGCCACACTGGTCGCGAGGTTGTAGCTGGAGACCTGGGGGCGCATCGGCAGCGCCAGCAAGTGGTCGGCCCGCGCGCGCAGTTCGGCCGACAGGCCGCTGCGTTCCGAACCGAAGGCGAGTACTGCGTCGTCCGGGAGCTTGGTGCCGCGCAGGTCGTCGCCCTCGGGGTCCAGCGCGAACACCGGCCCGGCGGGCAGTTCGTCGACGGTCAGCCGCTCCACCGCGGTCGCGAAGTGCAGCCCGGCTCCACCGCGCACGACCGTGGGATGCCAGGGGTCGAGCGTGCCGGTGGTGACCACTCCGGTCGCGCCGAAACCGGCGGCCAGACGGATCACGGCTCCCGCGTTGCCCAGGTTGCGCGGGTTGTCGAGCACCACGACCGGCGCGGTGCGCGGGGTGTGCGCCAGCCTTTTCAGATGGGACGCGCGAGAGGGACGTACGGCCAGGGCGGCCACCGCGGTGGGGTGGGGGCGCTGTACCAGAGAGGTGTACGTCGTATCCGGGACCTCGGTCAGGAGTGCGTCCAGCGTGTCCCGTACGTCGGGGGCCAGCTCGTCGGCGAGGGCGAGCGCGGCGGCCCGGTCGACGGCGACCGCCACCGGCACCTCGGCGCCGAAACGCACCGCGTGCTTGAGGGCGTGGAAGCCGTCGAGCAGGACGGAGGCATCGGCGAGCCGGTGCCAGTGGCTCACGGGATCGGGGGCGGCGGTCATGCCGTGAAGCCTAGGTGCGTGTGCTTGGGGGCCTTGGGGTCCTCGGGGTTCGTTTGAGGCCTCGGGGCCCTCGGGGTTCCTTTGGGCGCTCGGGTCCTCGGGTCCTCGGGCAGCCTGGTGTCTAGGAGTGCTCCTGGGCTTCCTGGTTCTTCGGCGCCTCCTGGGGCTTCGGGGCCTCCGCAACCTCCGGGTTCGTCGGGTTCGTCGGGTTCAGCGAGGCCTCCGGGTCCACCGGGTCCACCGGGGTGCGTTGCCCCGGCACGCCCATCGGTACCCCCGTACGCCCCCTGCCCGCCGACCCCACCGTGACGGCTGGCACCGCCGGTATCCGCTCACGCGCGCGCGTCGCCCATCCGCCGAGACGGCGCAGGAACGGCGTCGGCAGGAACACGGCGTCGGCGGCGATCATCGCCAGCGAGAAGAACGGCAGCCCCAGGATCACCGCGATCGCGGCATGCTCGAAGATCATGGCGGTGAGCAGGACGTTCTTGACGCGTCGGTTGAACAGCGTGAACGGGAAGGCGACCTGCACGGCGACGGTGCCGTATGTCACCAGCATCACCATCGTGCCGCTGGCCGACAGCAGGTCGGCAAGGGCCGGCCAGGGCGAGAAGTAGTCGAGGTGCAGGGGGTAGTAGACGGCGGTGCCGTCCTGCCAGCGGGAGCCCTGGATCTTGTACCAACCGGCCGTCGCGTAGATCAGACAGGCCTCGGCCATGATCACGAGCAGGGCCCCGTTGTGGACGATGTTGCCGACCACGTCGAGCAGGATCCGCGGCTCGCCGGACCTGGTGAAACGCCCGACCGCCCACCACAGGGCCTGCGCGAGCCACACGACCCACAGGAGCACCGGAACCGTCGGGTCGCCGCCGAGCCGACCCGCCAGGGTCACCGCGACCAGCGCGAGCCCGAGCACGCTCCACAGGACCGGCCCCACCCGGTCCGTGACGCGCTCCCCACGCGCGCGTGCCGCCCGCGAGAGCCGTGCCCGGCGCGTGTCCAGCGACCACACCTGGCCGCAGCGGGTGAAGACGAGGTAGATGCACATCAGGTGCAGGACGTTGTCGCCGCCGTCCCCCATGAAGACGCTGCGGTTCTGCAGCGAGAGCACGCCGACCATGAAGAGCACCGATATCGTGCGCGTGCGCCAGCCCAGCAGGAGCAGGGCGCTCGTCAGGACGGCGAGTGCGTAGAGGACCTCGAACCAGAGCCGGCCGTCGGACCACATCAGGGCCGTGAAGGAACCGTTCGTCGAGATCAGCTGCTCGGCGAGGTCCCAGCTCCAGGGGCCGTCGGGACCGTACATCTCCCGGCGGTGAGGGAACTCGCGCAGCAGGAACAACAGCCAGGTCGCGCTGAAGCCGATGCGGATCACGGCGGTCTGGTACGGACCGAGGGCTGACTCGGTGACGCGGGCGATGCCGGTCGAGACGGAGAGGGCGAATCGGTTCACTTCGCGCCCCCCGCGGCCTTGTCCGCCGTGCCCGCTGTGTTCGCTGTGTTCGCTGTGTTCGCTGTGTTCGCCTTGTTCGCTGTGTTCGCCGTGTCCAGTGCGGCCGACCACCAGGGCAGCACGCGGTACATCGGTTTGTCGGAGACCTGCTCCTCGCTCCACTTGGGCGCGGGCACGTTCGTGGTGCGGGAACGTATCTGGACGAGGTCGATCATGCCGCCCTTCCCGGCCGCGTTCTCGCGTTCCAGGCGCAGCGACACTATGCGGCGCAGGTAGGTCTCGGACAGGGAGCCGCGCAGGCCCGTCGAACGGTTGTCGGTGTTGTGCGTGGCGACGAAGAAGTCCCAGGCCCGGCGCAGTTCGTTCTGCTGGGTGTGGCTCGGCAGCAGATTGCCGTCGATGGCCCGGCCGTCCTGTGCGGACAGGTCATACCAGCCGCTGGTCCGTATCCCGCCGTCCGCGGACCGGACCTGCGCGCGGACCTGGACCGCGACGTTCTGCTGCAACGGGTTCGGCGCGAAGAGCTTCCAGTTCTGCTCGAACTCCGGGTAGATCCAGTCGTCGATCGCCTTGCCGTGCTGTTTGGTCAGCGTGTTCGACGGCGCGACATGCAGGAACACCATGCCGACGTGCACACAGACGGCGACCGCGACGACGGCGAGGGCCGCGGCGACAGCGATCTGGTACCGGAGGGAGAGGGCCGCGAGTCCGGCCCGGGCGTCGGCGTCGGGGGCGCTGGGCTCGTCCGGCCGGTGCGAGGGCCTCCAGCGTTCGTCGTACGCGTCCATTCCGCCCCGTCTCCCCATCCCGGTCCTGCTCCGGTCCTGCTCCGGCCCTGTCCTGGCTTCTTCCCGCCCTGTTCGCGGCCTGGCGTCCGTCCGCGTCCTCTCGCCCGCACCGCCCGCGCCGCCCGCCCCGCACACGGCTCCCACGACGCTCGCACGGAACGGTACTCAGAGCCGCCCTCCCGGCACAGCCCCCATCGGACCCGCCGCGAAGTCACCCCGGTTGTCCACAGACCACGCCGGGAGGACGCCCGCGAGTTATCCACAGCGGTTGACACCTTACGGCGCCCGTCTCACCATGGAATCGCACGAACCGAACGATCGGTCGGGAGCAAGTACCGGCAGAGTCCAGGTCGAGGGGGACCTCATGGCGACAGCAGCCGCGCACCAACCGGCCCAGACGGCCGGAGCACAGGAGTACGGCGGACAGGGCGGCGTTCGTCAGGACCACGCCGCCGACACCGCCGCGTACCAGCGCGCCTTCGACGCCGCCGTGGCCGCCGAAGAGCGCGTCGAGCCGCGCGACTGGATGCCCGACGCCTACCGCGCGACCCTGGTACGGCAGATCGCGCAGCACGCCCACTCCGAGATCATCGGCATGCAGCCGGAGGCGAACTGGATCACGCGCGCGCCCTCGCTGCGCCGCAAGGCCATCCTGATGGCCAAGGTCCAGGACGAGGCCGGGCACGGGCTCTATCTCTACAGCGCGGCCGAAACCCTCGGCACCGGCCGCGACGAGTTGCTCGACAAGCTGCACACCGGCCGCCAGAAGTACTCCTCGATCTTCAACTACCCCACGCTGACCTGGGCGGACGTCGGCGCGATCGGCTGGCTGGTGGACGGCGCCGCGATCACCAACCAGGTCCCCCTGTGCCGCTGCTCGTACGGCCCGTACGCACGCGCGATGGTCCGCATCTGCAAGGAGGAGTCCTTCCACCAGCGCCAGGGGTACGAACTGCTGCTGGCCCTCAGTCGGGGGACCCCCGAGCAGCACGCGATGGCGCAGGACGCGGTGGACCGCTGGTGGTGGCCGTCCCTGATGATGTTCGGCCCGCCCGACGACGAGTCCGCGCACTCCGGCCAGTCGATGGCCTGGAAGATCAAGCGCCATTCGAACGACGAGCTGCGCCAGCGTTTCGTCGACATCTGCGTCCCCCAGGCCGAATCCCTGGGCCTCGCCCTCCCCGACCCGGACCTGAAGTGGAACGAGGAGCGGGGGCACCACGACTTCGGCGCCATCGACTGGAGGGAGTTCTGGGACGTGCTCAAGGGCAACGGCCCGTGCAACGAACAGCGGATAACGCAGCGCAGGCGGGCGCACGACGAGGGCGCCTGGGTACGGGACTCGGCCGCGGCGTACGCGGCCAAGCACAACGCCGGAACGGGAGTGAGCCGAGGATGACGAACACCGACTGGCCTCTGTGGGAGGTCTTCGTGCGCTCCCGCCGCGGTCTCTCGCACACCCACGCCGGCAGCCTGCACGCGCCGGACGCGGAGCTCGCCCTGCGCAACGCCCGCGATCTGTACACCCGGCGCGGCGAGGGCGTCTCGATCTGGGTCGTCCCCTCGTCCGTGATCACCGCGTCCTCGCCCGACGAGAAGGACCCGTTCTTCGAACCGGCCGCCGACAAGCCGTACCGCCACCCGACGTTCTACGAGATCCCGGAGGGGGTGAAGCACCTGTGACCGCACCCGAGACAAAGACCACACCCGGATCCGCTGCCGCCCTCGCCCTCGGCGACGACGCCCTGGTGCTCTCGCACCGTCTTGGGGAGTGGGCAGGCCATGCGCCCGTCCTCGAAGAGGAGGTGGCCCTCGCCAACATCGCGCTGGATCTGCTCGGCCAGGCCCGGGTGCTGCTGTCCCTGGTCGGCGACGAGGACGAACTGGCGTATCTGCGCGAGGAGCGCGCCTTCCGCAACGTCCAGCTAGTGGAACAGCCGAACGGCGACTTCGCCCACACCATCGCCCGCCAGCTGTACTTCTCCACCTACCAACACCTGCTCTACGCCGAACTCTCCGCCGGAGACGGCCTGTTCGCCCCGCTGGCCGCGAAGGCCGTCAAGGAGGTCGCCTACCACCGCGACCACGCCGAGCAGTGGACGCTGCGGCTCGGCGACGGCACCGACGAAGGCCACGACCGGATGGGGCGCGCCTGCGAGGCGCTGTGGCGGTTCACCGGTGAGATGTTCCAGCCGGTGGAAGGGCTCGACGTCGACCGGGAGCGGCTGGAGGGCGCCTGGCTCGACTCCGTCGAGGACGTGCTGCGCCGGGCCACCCTCACGGTCCCGGAGGGCCCGAGGTCCGGGGCGTGGCAGGCCGGCGCGGGCCGACAGGGCCTGCACACCGAGCCCTTCGGGCGGATGCTCGCCGAGATGCAGCATCTGCATCGCAGTCACCCGGGGGCGTCATGGTGACGGTCACCGCCCTGGAGGCGGAACTCCTGGAGGTGGCCGGTTCGGTGCCCGACCCCGAACTGCCCGTGCTCACCCTCCAGGAGCTGGGTGTGCTGCGCGCGGTGCACATGCGCGGGGCTGACGCGGTCGAGGTCGAGCTGACCCCGACGTACACCGGCTGCCCGGCCATCGAGGCGATGTCCCTGGACATAGAGCGCGCACTGCACCAGCGCGGCATGCGGGAGGTCACCGTGCGCACGGTGCTCGCGCCCGCCTGGTCGACGGACGACATCACGGACGAAGGGCGCCGCAAGCTACGGGAGTTCGGCATCGCCCCACCTCGGGTACGGCGGGAGCCCGAACCGGTCACGCTCGCGCTCGGACCGACGCGCACCCGGGCCGGCGACACCACGGCGGCCTGGGGGCCCGCGGCGACCGAAGCGACCGAAGCGACCGAAGCGATGGAGAAGGCTGACCCGATCCACTGCCCGCACTGCGGTTCCGCGGACACCGAACTGCTCAGCCGTTTCTCCTCGACGGCGTGCAAGGCGCTGCGGCGCTGCCTTGCCTGCCGTGAACCGTTCGACCACTTCAAGGAGTTGTGATGGCCCGCTTCCACTCGCTCCCGGTGGCGGCGGTCGACCGGCTCACCGACGACTCCGTGGCGGTCACCCTCGCCGTGCCGCCGGAGCTGCGCGAGGAGTACCGGCACGCACCGGGCCAGCACCTCGCCCTGCGGCGCAACGTCGACGGCGTCGAGATCCGGCGTACCTACTCGATCTGCTCCCCGGCTCCCGCCACGGCCGGCGAGGGGCCGCGCACCCTGCGGGTCGGAGTACGGCTGGTCGAGGGCGGCGCGTTCTCCACCTTCGCGCACAAGGAGATCGGCATCGGCGACGAACTGGAGGTGATGACTCCGGCGGGACGCTTCACGCTCGACCCGGCGCCCGGCTTGTACGCCGCGATCGTCGGCGGCAGCGGCATCACCCCGGTCCTGTCGATCGTGGCGACACTGCTGGCCCACGAGCCCGCGGCCCGGTTCTGTCTGATACGCGGCGATCGGACCTCCGCCTCCACGATGTTCCTGGAGGAGGTCGCCGACCTGAAGGACCGCTATCCCGAGCGGCTCCAACTGGTCACGGTGCTGTCCCGGGAGGAACAGCAGGCGGGGCTGCCGTCCGGGCGGCTCGACCGAGAGCGGCTGACCGGACTGCTCCCGGCACTGCTGCCGGTGGGGCAGGTGGCGGGCTGGTTCCTGTGCGGGCCGTTCGGTCTGGTCCAGGGGGCGGAACAGGCACTGCGGGAGCTCGGGGTCGCCCGGACCCGTATCCACGAGGAGATCTTCCACGTGGACCCGGTCGCCCCCACCGTCGCCGTCTCCGCTCCCGCGCACAGCACGGTGACCGTCCGGCTCGACGGCCGGGGCGGCACCTGGCCCGTCCAGGACGGCGAGTCACTGCTGGAGACGGTCCTGCGCAACCGGCCCGACGCGCCCTACGCCTGCAAGGGCGGGGTGTGCGGGACCTGCCGGGCCTTCCTGGTCGGCGGCGAGGTGCGGATGGACCGCAACTTCGCGCTGGAGCCGGAGGAGACACAGGAGGGGTATGTGCTGGCCTGCCAGTCGCATCCGGTGACGGAGAAGGTGGAGCTGGACTTCGACCGGTGAGAGCCCGGAGGCGGCCGACCGTTCCCTTCTTCTAGAACCTGTTCTATCTTGACGCCCCGTCAGGTATCAGGTCGTCGGGCCGGCCGTGGGCCGGTGTGCGCGTGGGAGGGGCAGGGACCGTGGACTTCACCTTCACCGAGGAGCAGCAGGCGGCGGCCGAGGCGGCGCGGGGGGTGTTCGCCGGGGTCGCGCCGGACACGGTGCCCAGCCCGTCACTCACCGCGGGCGCCGTCGCCGACGACTTCGACCGCGCGCTGTGGACCAGGCTCGCCGAGGCGGATCTGCTGAGCCTGACGGCGGCCCCGGAGTACGGCGGTGCCGACCTGGACGCCATCGCGCTGTGCCTGGTGCTGCGCGAGGCGGCGCAGGTGCTGGCGCGGGTGCCGCTGCTGGAGCACAGTGCGGCCACGGCGGCCGTACAGGCCCACGGCGGCGAGGAGTTGAGGTCCGCGCTTCTGGCCCGGGCCGGGCGGGGGGAGATCGTACTGACCGTCGCCGCGAGCGGCCGCACCGGCCACGACCCGGCCGAACGCGCCGTGACCGCACGTCAGGAGGGCCTGGAGTGGATCCTGGACGGAGTGCAGACGGCGGTGCCCTGGGCGTACGGCGCGGACCTCGTCGTCGTACCGGCACACACGGCCGCCGACCGGACCGTCCTGGCGCTGGTCCCCCGCCTCCATGCGGGCGTCGTGCTAGCCGAACAGATCTCCACCACCGGCGAGCGACTGGCCGAACTGCGCCTGGAATCGGCGCGAATCGCGGCCCGGGACGTCATCGACGCCGACGGTGCCTGGGAGTGGCTGCGCGATCTGCTGACCACCGGGACGTGCGCGCTGGCGCTCGGCCTGGGCGAGCGGGTCCTGCGGATGACCAGCGACTACACCAGCAAGCGGGAGCAGTTCGGGTTCCCGGTCGCCACCTTCCAGGCCGTCGCTGTCCAGGCCGCCGACCGCTACATCGATCTACGGGCCATGGAGGCCACGCTGTGGCAGGCGGCATGGCGGCACGGCTCGGGGGCCCCGGGGGCGCTGCCCGTCTCCGGTGATGTGGCCGTCGCCAAGATCTGGGCCGCCGACGGCGTCCGGCGGGTCGTGCAGACGGCGCAGCATCTGCACGGAGGGTTCGGTGCCGACGTCGACTATCCCCTGCACCGCTATCACGCCTGGGCCAAGCACCTCGAACTGTCGCTCGGCCCGGCGTCGGCGCACGAGGAATCCCTGGGCGACCTGCTGGCAGCCCACCCACTGGGCTGAACGAAGGCCTTGCAAGGCCCCCAGGGCTCCGGCTCCCTCAGAGGACGAAGCCCGGCCCGCCCTCGTTCGTCACGACGGGCCGGCCCGCGGCCGCCCACACCTGCATACCGCCATCGACGTTCACCGCGTCCACGCCCTGCTGGACGAGGTACATCGCGACCTGGGCCGAACGCCCGCCGGAGCGGCAGATCACATGAACCCGCCCGTCCTGCGGTGCCGCCTCGGTCAACTCGCCGTACCGGGCCACGAAGTCACTGATGGGGATGTGCAGCGCCCCGTCGGCGTGGCCCGCCTGCCACTCGTCGTCCTCGCGGACGTCCAGCAGGAAGTCGCCGTCCTTGAGGTCCTTGACCTCGACCGTGGGCACACCAGCTCCGAAATGCATGCCACCGACGCTACCCGACGAAGAAGGCACCGAGAGAGCCGACCGGACCGCACCCGAGCCCCGGCTAGGCGAGCAGCTCCGCCAGCTCCGTCTCGCGCGTGGCCACGTCGGCCAGGAGCTTGTCGGCGATCTCATCCAGGAGACGGTCGGGGTCGTCCGGAGCCATCCGGAGCATCGAGCCGATCGCGCTCTCCTCCAGGTCCCGAGCGACCAGGGCCAGCAGTTCCTTGCGCTGGGCGAGCCATTCGAGGCGGGCGTACAACTCGTCGGCGGGCGTCGGTCCCTGCTCCGGGGGCTTCGGCCCGGCGGCCCACTCCTCTGCCAGCTCCCGCAGCAGCGCCTCGTCCCCGAGGGCGTAGGCGCCGTTGACCCGGGTGATGAACTCCTCACGCCGGCCCCGCTCGGTCTCGTCCTGCGCGAGGTCGGGGTGCGCCTTGCGGGCCAGGTCGCGGTAGAGCTTGCGGGCCTCGTCGCTGGGGCGCACCCGCTGCGGAGGCCGCACCGGCTGATCGGTGAGCATCGCCGCGGCCTCCGGGAACAGCCCCTGGCCGTCCATCCAGCCGCCGAACAGCTCCTCGACACCGGGCATCGGCATGACCCTGGCCCGCGCCTCGTCGGCCTTGCGCCGGTCCTCGGGATCGCCGGTGCGGGCGGCCATCGCCTCGGCGATCTGTGCGTCCAGCTCGTCGAGCCGGGTGTACATCGGGCCGAGTTTCTGGTGGTGCAGCCGGGAGAAGTTCTCGACCTCGATCCGGAAGGTCTCGACCGCGATCTCGTACTCGATCAGCGCCTGCTCGGCGGCCCGCACAGCCCGCTCCAGCCGCTCCTCGGGCCGGGGCGCACCGCCTTCGGGCGTCTGCCGGCTCTCGCCGGCGACATCACCTTGCTCAGCTTCCGGGGTCGTCACCCGACCAGCCTAGGCCACAGCCGGAGGAGACCTCGGAACGCGCCACTCCCACCCGTTGGCCTCGGCGGCACCCGCTCCTCCACCAGCACCCCCTCCTCCGCTCTCACACCCCCTCGTGCGCCGCGATCCGCCCCGCCCGCACCGCCGCCACCAGTTCCCCGTGATCCGCCTCGGTGCGATCTGCGTAGGAGACGGCGAACGCGGCGAACGCCTCGTCCAGTTCCTCGTTCTTGCCGCAGTAGCCGGCGATCAGGCGGGGGTCGGCGCTGTGCGCGTGGGCACGCGCCAGAAGGGCGCCGGTCATGCGGCCGTAGTCGTCGATCTGGTCGGCGGCCAGGGCCGCGGGGTCCACACTGCCCTTGCGATTGCGGAACTGCCGTACCTGGAAGGGCCGTCCGTCGACCGTCGTCCAGCCCAGCAGGATGTCGCTGACGACCTGCATGCGCTTCTGCCCGAGAACCACCCGACGCCCCTCGTGGTCGACCGCGGGCGCCTCGAAGCCCGCCGTCACCAAGTGCGGCACCAGCACCGAGGGACGGGCCTCCTTGACCTGGAGGACCAGCGGCTCCCCTTGGTGGTCCAGAAGCAGCACGACGTAGGACCGGGTTCCGACGCTGCCCGTGCCGACCACGCGGAAGGCCACGTCGTGCACCGCGTGCCGAGCCAGCAGCGGGAGGCGGTCCTCGGAGAGGGTGGTGACGTACTCCTCCAGGGACGCGGCCACCGCCGCGGCTTCGTCGTCCGGGACGCGCCGCAGCACCGGCGGGGCGTCGACAAAACGGCGTCCGCCGTCCTCGGTCGGCTCGGTCGACCTCGCGGCGAAGCGTCCGCTGGTGTTGGCCCGTGCCTTCTCGGAGACCCGCTCCAGCGTGCCGAGCAGATCGTGGGCGTCGGTGTGGGAGACGAGTTCCTCGTCCGCGATGGCGTTCCACGCGTCCAGGACCGGGAGCTTGGCGAGCAGCCGCATGGTGCGACGGTAGGAGCCCACCGCCCCGTGCGCGGCCTTGTGGCAGGTGTCCTCGTCGGCGCCCGCCTCACGGCCGGCCAGCACCAGCGAGGCGGCGAGCCGCTTGAGGTCCCACTCCCAGGGGCCGTGGACCGTCTCGTCGAAGTCGTTCAGATCGATGACCAGGCCGCCGCGCGCATCGCCGTACAGGCCGAAATTGGCCGCGTGGGCGTCGCCGCAGATCTGGGCGCGGATCCCGGTCATGGGGGTACGTGCCAGGTCATGGGCCATGAGGCCAGCTACTCCGCGCAGGAAGGCGAAGGGCGTGGCCGCCATCCTGCCGACCCGTATCGGCGTGAGTTCAGGGATCCGGCCACGGCCGGACTCCTCGACCGCGCTCACCGCGTCGGGCCGGGCGCCGTCCAGGTCGAGGATCGCGTGCACGGCGCGCGGGACCCGGCGCCGCAGCGCCTTGCCCTCCTCCTTGGGCGTCCCCTCGGCGGGCCACCCGGCGAAGCCACGCACCTCGGGGAGTCGACGGGCCCGCGCCGCGCTCACCGCCGCCTGATCAGCGGGCACCGCGGCCTCTTCCACAGACACCATGTCCGTCACCGTCTCCGCACCGTCCTGGGTCATGCCGACCGTCTCCCCCGCACCCGAACTCGTACCCGCGCCGGCACTCGCGGCGCGGCCTCAGCCACACGAACATCAACTCGTGCCGACCGTACAACCGGTGGCCGAAACCCGTCACACCCTGTGGACAACTCCAGAGCTGTGGAAGATCCGCCGGACCTGGGGGAGCAGCACCCCAATGGCACGGTGATCCACCGATCTCGCCACGAACCCCGTCCCGCACATCACAAGGGCCCCGCCGAGCGCCTCACCGCGTAACGCTCCAGAACGAGCGAAACCGAGCCGGACCGAGCGAAACCGAGCGGGGCCGAGCGAACCGCAGCGCCCCGCGAAACACCCCGGCGACAGCCCCCAAAACAGCCCGCTGACCTGAGACGTTCCTCACAGGCCTCCGCGTGCGGGCATAGCAGAACGGGCGGCATCGTATCTACGATGCCGCCCGTTCCAACGGTGCGCGAGGGGGGAGTTGAACCCCCACGCCCTTGCGGGCACTGGAACCTGAATCCAGCGCGTCTGCCTATTCCGCCACCCGCGCATTGGGTGTGTCCTTGGGCTGTTCCCCCTTGGGGGTGGCGCCTTCCGACACGCAGAACATTAGCACGCAGGGAGGGGTGGATTCACATCCCTTACGGCTGGGCAGCCGCCCACCAGCGCAGTCTCGCGAACCCACCGAACCGGACGGGCCTGCGGCTACGTATCAACGAGTGTCGGTTCACGTATCAACCTCGTACCGGTCCCGCCCGTCTCCCCAGGAGCCGGTCCGGGTCCACAGCCCGGTGCGGGACACTGGGCTGCGGCCGCCTCTACGATCCCTTCGCAGGACTACGTCCGAGAAGAGTTCGAAGAGGAGCTCCACAGGGAACCTCGACAGGCGTCGACACCCGTCGACACCCGTCGAACGGTCCGACAGGGGGAACCAGCCGATTCACCGGCGCGTGGATACGATCAGTAAGCAGTACGAGCAGCACGAGCGGTATCAGCGGTACCGAGCGCGGTATCAGCGGTACCAAGCAGGGAAGTACCCGCTCAGCGGGATGCAGAACGCCAGCAGCTACGGAGGAGGTGCCCCATGGGAGTCCTGAAGAAGTTCGAGCAGCGTCTCGAAGGTTTGGTCAACGGCACCTTCGCCAAGGTGTTCAAGTCTGAGGTCCAGCCCGTGGAGATCGCGGGAGCACTCCAGCGCGAGTGCGACAACAACGCGACCATCTGGAACCGCGACCGGACAGTCGTCCCCAATGACTTCATCGTGGAACTGAGCACACCGGACTTCGAGCGGCTCAGCCCCTACTCCGGACAGCTCGGCGACGAGCTCGCCGGCATGGTGCGCGACTACGCCAAGCAGCAGCGCTACACCTTCATGGGCCCCATCAAGGTCCACCTGGAGAAGGCGGACGACCTCGACACCGGCCTGTACCGGGTGCGCAGCCGTACGCTCGCCTCCTCCACCGACCAGCAGGCTCCCGGGAGCGCCGCGGCGGCCCCGGCCCCGGGCCGCCCGAGCCCCGGTGCGCCCGGCGGCTACGGATACCCGCCGGCCGCGTCACCCGCGGGCGCCCCGCCGATGCCGGCCTCGCCGCCCGGCGGCCGCCCCGGCGGTCACAGCTACCCGCAGCCCGCGGGCGGACAGCGGCCCCCGGCCGCGGCCGCTCCGGCGGCCGGTGGTCGTATGCGCCACTGGATCGAGATCAATGGCACCCGCCATCAGATCTCCCGCGCGACGCTGGTGCTGGGCCGCAGCACCGAGGCCGACGTGCGGATCGACGACCCCGGCGTCTCCCGCCGGCACTGCGAGATCCGGACCGGAACGCCCTCGACGATCCAGGATCTTGGCTCCACCAACGGCATCGTGGTGGACGGGCAGCACACCACCCGCGCTACGCTCCGCGACGGCTCGCGGATCGTCGTGGGCAGCAGCACCATCATTTATCGGCAAGCCGAAGGGTGAAGCGGGGGCAATGTCAGAGCTGACCCTCACGGTCATGCGGCTGGGTTTCCTAGCCGTACTGTGGCTGTTCGTGATCGTGGCCGTGCAGGTCATCCGCAGCGATCTGTTCGGTACGCGTGTCACCCAGCGCGGTTCGCGCCGGGAGGCCGGACGGCCCCAGCAGGCCGCCCGGCAGGCCGCGCCTCCGCAGCAGCGCCAACAGGCCGCCGGGGGCCGGCAGCGTCGTAACGCCCCCACCAAGTTGGTGGTGACCGAGGGCACACTCACCGGTACCACCGTCGCGCTCCAGGGCCAGACCATCAGCCTGGGCCGGGCCCACGACAGCACCATCGTGCTGGACGACGACTACGCCTCCAGCCGGCATGCCAGGATCTATCCGGACCGCGACGGCCAGTGGATCGTCGAGGACCTGGGCTCCACCAACGGCACGTACCTCGACCGAACGCGGCTGACGACCCCCACACCGATCGGGCCGGGCGCACCGATCCGCATCGGCAAGACCGTCATCGAGCTGCGGAAGTAGTACGACAATGAGCGAGCGGAGCGAGCACGCAGTGGCGGCCCCCACCTCGGGCCCCGGCGCGCTCCCGACCGGAGGGTGGGCACCGTGCGGATGTACCCGGAGCCGACGGGCGAGGTGCGCATGAGTCTGTCACTGCGCTTCGCCGCCGGATCGCACAAAGGCATGATCCGGGAGGGAAACGAGGACTCCGGATACGCCGGTCCGCGTCTGCTCGCCATCGCCGACGGCATGGGCGGCGCGGCGGCCGGCGAGGTCGCCTCCTCCGAGGCCATCTCCACCATCGTCGCGCTCGACGACGACGTGCCCGGCTCCGACGTCCTCACCTCGCTCGGCACCGCCGTCCAGCGCGCCAACGACCAACTGCGCTCGATGGTCGAGGAGGACCCGCAACTGGAGGGCATGGGCACCACGCTCACCGCCCTCCTGTGGACCGGTCAGCGACTCGGTCTCGTGCATGTCGGCGACTCGCGCGCGTACCTGCTCCGCGACGGTGTCCTCACCCAGATCACGCAGGACCACACCTGGGTGCAGCGCCTCGTGGACGAGGGCCGGATCACCGAGGAAGAGGCCACCACCCACCCGCAGCGCTCCCTGCTGATGCGCGCGCTGGGCAGCGGCGACCACGTCGAGCCCGACCTCTCCATCCGCGAGGTCCGCGTCGGCGACCGCTACCTGATCTGCTCCGACGGCCTGTCCGGGGTGGTGTCCCACCAGACCCTCGAGGACACCCTCGCCAGTTACCAGGGCCCCCAGGAGACCGTCCAGAACCTGATCCAGCTCGCGCTGCGCGGCGGCGGCCCCGACAACATCACGGTCATCATCGCCGACGTCCTCGACCTCGACACCGGGGACACCCTCGCCGGGCAGCTGTCCGACACCCCGGTGGTGGTCGGCGCGGTCGCCGAGAACCAGAACCACCTGCACGACAACGGCATCATGCAGACCCCGGCGGGCCGCGCCTCCGGACTCGGCCGCCAGGTGCCCGGACAGGGGGGCTCAGGCGGCGAGTTCGGCCCGCCCGGCTCCGCCGACAGCACCGGCTACACCCCCGAGGGCAGCTTCGGTGACTATGACGACGACGACTTCGTCAAGCACCGCAAGGGCCACAGGTGGCTGAAGAGATCCCTCTACCTCGCGCTCGCGCTCGGCGTCATCGGCGGCGGCCTCTACGGCGGCTGGCGCTGGACGCAGACCCAGTACTACGTCGGCACCAATGCCGAGCACGTCGCGCTGTACCAGGGCATCAGCCAGGACCTGGCCTGGATGTCGCTCTCGAAGGTGTCGAAGGACCACCCCGAGATCGAACTCAAGTACCTGCCGCCGTACCAGCAGAAGCTGGTGGAGAGCACGATCGCCGAGGGCGACCTGAAGAGCGCCCAGAAGAAGATCAGCGAGCTGTCCGTCCAGGCCTCCGCGTGCGAGAAGCAGTCCAAGCAGCAGGCTGCCGAGAGCGAGAACAACTCCAAGACCGGCGCGGGCGAGGCCGGGGGGACCACGGGAACCACCCGCACCTCCCTCACGTCCAAGGCGACACCGACACCCAACCCGTCGGGTTCGCAGCCGTCCTCCCCGTCCCCGTCCACGACCGCACCCCCCAGCCCCGGCCCCACTCTCTCGGAGGAAGAGCAGAAGGTCGTCTCGCAGTGCGGTACGCAGTAGGCAAGCCGTGAGAGGCCCCGTCACACGATGAGCAGTTCAACCAACCCGTCGACGCAGCACACGTCCACGATCGGCTCGATCGGCACGCCGAGCCGGCGGAACACCGAGCTCGCCCTGCTGGTGTTCGCGGTCCTCATCCCGGTGTTCGCGTACGCCAACGTGGGCCTGGCCATCAACGACAAGGTGCCGCCCGGACTGCTGAGTTACGGCCTCGGACTCGGCCTGCTCGCAGGTATCGGCCATGTGGTCGTCCGGAAATTCGCACCGTACGCCGATCCGCTGATGCTGCCGCTGGCAACCCTGCTGAACGGGATCGGTCTGGTCGTCATCTGGCGTCTGGACCAGTCGAAGCGGCTCAGCAACTACGCCGACGCGGCACCGCGCCAGCTGTTGTACTCCGCGATGGGCGTGGCCCTGCTGGCGGTGGTGCTGATCTTCCTCAAGGACCACCGCGTCCTGCAGCGCTACACCTACATCTCCATGGCCTGCGCGCTGTTCCTCCTGCTTCTGCCGCTCGTACCCGGACTCGGCGCGAACGTCTACGGCGCCAAGATCTGGATCAAGATCCCCGGCC
The DNA here is from genome assembly GCF_040660135.1 of Streptomyces sp. NPDC050997. Taxonomy (NCBI): domain Bacteria; kingdom Bacillati; phylum Actinomycetota; class Actinomycetes; order Kitasatosporales; family Streptomycetaceae; genus Streptomyces; species Streptomyces sp. NPDC050997. The sequence continues at coordinate 258,814 of NZ_JBFAGK010000002.1, read as the reverse complement.
TCGGCACGCTCCAGCCCGGCGAATTCGCGAAGATCGCCCTCGCGGTGTTCTTCGCCGGCTATCTCATGGTCAAGAGAGACGCCCTGGCCCTGGCCAGCCGCCGCTTCATGGGCCTGTACCTGCCGCGCGGCCGCGACCTCGGTCCGATTCTCGTCGTCTGGGTGATCTCCATCTTCATCCTGGTCTTCGAGACCGACCTCGGAACATCGCTGCTGTTCTTCGGAATGTTCATCATCATGCTGTATGTCGCCACCGAGCGGACCAGCTGGATCGTCTTCGGTCTGCTGATGTCCGCGGTCGGGGCCGTCGGCGTGGCGAGCTTCGAGCCGCACATCCAGACGCGTGTGCAGGCCTGGCTCGACCCGGCGCACGAGTTCGATCTCAGCCGCTCCGGGGTCCAGGACGGCATCGTCCACTCCGAGCAGGCCATGCAGGCCCTGTGGGCCTTCGGCTCCGGCGGCACGCTCGGTACCGGCCTCGGGCAGGGCAACTCCGACCTCATCGGCTTCGCCGCCAACTCCGACTTCATCCTCGCCACCTTCGGCGAGGAGCTGGGGCTGGCGGGCGTCATGGCGATCATGCTGCTCTACGGCCTGATCGTCGAGCGCGGCGTACGCACCGCACTCGCGGCCCGCGACCCGTTCGGCAAACTGCTGGCCATCGGTCTGTCCGGCGCCTTCGCCCTCCAGGTCTTCGTCGTGGCCGGCGGTGTCATGGGCCTCATCCCGCTGACCGGTATGACGCTGCCGTTCGTGGCCTACGGCGGTTCCTCGGTCATCGCCAACTGGGCCCTGATCGGCATCCTGCTACGCATCAGTGACACCGCCCGGCGCCCTGCGCCCGCCCCTGCCCCCAGCCCCGACGCCGAGATGACCCAGGTGGTCCGCCCGTCATGAACAAGCCCCTGCGCCGGATCGCGATCTTCTGCGGACTCCTCGTCCTGGCACTGCTCATCCGCGACAACTGGATCCAGTACGTCCAGGCCGACAGCCTGCGTGAGGACACGGACAACCGCCGTGTCGCCATCGAGCGCTACGCCACTCCCCGCGGCAACATCATCGTCGGCGGCGACCCGATCACCGGCTACGCCACGACCACCTCGGGCGACTTCAAGTACAAGCGCACGTACAAGAACGGCGCGATGTGGGCGCCGGTCACCGGCTTCGTCTCGCAGGCCTACGGCGCCAACCAGCTCGAGAACATCGAGGACGGCATCCTCACCGGCAACGACGACCGGCTGTTCTTCCGCAACACCCTCGACATGATCACCGGCAAGGAGAGGGAGGGCGGCAACGTCGTCACCACCCTCAACGCCGCCGCGCAGAAGGCCGCCTACAGCGGGCTCAAGGCGCGTGGGAAGGGCGCCGTCGCCGCGATCGACCCGTCCACGGGCAAGATCCTGGCGCTCGCCTCCTACCCGTCGTACGACCCCTCCACGATCGCCGGCGGCAGTGACTCGGATGCCGAGGCCTGGAAGAAGCTGGCCAAGAAGAACAACCCCGACGACCCGATGCTGAACCGGGCGCTGCGCGAGGTCTACCCGCCCGGCTCGACCTTCAAGGTCGTGACCGCGGCCGCCGCGCTGGAGAACGGCCTGTACGACAGCGCGGACGTGAAGACGAACTCGCCGCTGCCGTGGATCATGCCGGGCACCACGACCCCGCTGAAGAACGAGGGGAACATCCCCTGCAAGAACGCCACGCTGCGCGAGGCGCTGCGGGTCTCCTGCAACAGCGTCTTCGGCAAGGTCGGAGCCGACCTCGGCAACGACAAGATGCTGGAGGAGGCCAAGAAGTTCGGCTTCGACTCCGAGCAGTTCACGCCGGTCCGCTCCAGCGCCTCGGTCTTCTCCGACGACATGAACCAGTCGCAGACCGCGCTGTCCTCGATCGGCCAGTACAACACCGCCGCGACTCCGCTGCAGATGGCCATGGTCGCCTCGGCCATCGCCAACGACGGCACCCTGATGAAGCCGTACATGGTCGACAAGCTCCAGGCCCCGAGCCTCGACCCCATCGAGTCGACGGAGCCGGAGACGCTGAGCCAGCCGCTGACGGCGAAGAACGCCCAGATCCTCCAGTCGATGATGGAGACCGTCGTCAAGGAGGGCACGGGTACCAAGGCGCAGATCGGCGGCGACGTCACCGTGGGTGGCAAGACCGGTACCGCGCAGCACGGCGAGAACAACAGCAAGAACCCGTACGCCTGGTTCCTCTCGTACGCCAAGCTCGCCGACGGCAGCTCGCCGGTCGCGGTGGCCGTGGTGGTCGAGGACGACAACGCCGTCCGTGACGACATCTCCGGCGGTGGCCTGGCGGCGCCCATCGCGAAGAGCGTGATGGAGGCGGTCATCAACAGCAAGAAGTGACCCCGCTCACGTCCCCTTCACATCGGTGCACGTTGCGATACCGGTCCTGTATCGGGTGACGGGCTTGGCCAGGTCACACAGAGCCAGCCGGGTACGGTAGGCCCGGACGGCAGCCTCCGACCCGCACGAGCCGTGCGGGACGGGACCGACGGAGAGGGCTGGTAGGAAGCTATGGAAGAGCCGCGTCGCCTCGGCGGCCGGTACGAGCTGGGCCAGGTGCTCGGTCGTGGTGGCATGGCGGAGGTATATCTCGCCATGGACACGCGCCTCGGCCGCACCGTGGCGGTGAAGACGCTGCGTGCGGACCTCGCACGCGACCCGTCTTTCCAGGCCCGGTTCCGCCGGGAGGCCCAGTCGGCCGCCTCGCTCAACCATCCCGCGATCGTCGCGGTCTACGACACGGGCGAGGACTACATCGACGGGGTCTCGATCCCGTACATCGTCATGGAGTACGTCGATGGCTCCACCCTGCGTGAGCTACTCCACAGCGGCCGCAAGCTGCTGCCGGAGCGCACGCTGGAGATGACCATCGGCATCCTCCAGGCTCTGGAGTACTCCCACCGGGCCGGCATCGTCCACCGCGACATCAAGCCGGCCAACGTCATGCTCACGCGCAACGGCCAGGTCAAGGTGATGGACTTCGGCATCGCCCGCGCCATGGGCGACTCCGGCATGACGATGACGCAGACATCCGCGGTCATCGGCACCGCCCAGTACCTCTCCCCGGAGCAGGCCAAGGGCGAGCAGGTCGACGCGCGGTCCGACCTCTACTCCACGGGCTGTCTGCTCTACGAGCTCCTGACGGTCCGCCCGCCGTTCGTCGGCGACTCCCCGGTGGCGGTCGCGTACCAGCACGTCCGGGAAGAGCCCCAGGCTCCGTCCGTGTTCGACCCCGAGCTCACGCCCGAGATGGACGCCATCGTCCTGAAGGCGTTGGTCAAGGACCCGAACTATCGCTATCAGTCGGCCGACGAGATGCGCGTCGACATCGAGGCCTGCCTCGACGGCCAGCCGGTCGCGGCCACCGCAGCGCTGGGCTCCGTGGGCTACGGCGGCTACCCCGACGACCAGCCGACGACGGCTCTCCGCGCCGACGCGGGCGGCGGGGCGACGACCATGCTCCCCCCGATGAACCCGGACGACGGCGGCTACGGCTACGACGATCGCCCTGACCGGCGCCGCCAGAAGAAGTCGAGCACGTCGACGATTCTGCTGGTGGTGGCGGGAGTTCTGGTACTCGTCGGCGCGATCCTGATCGGGAAGTGGATCTTCGCGGGTGACGGGGTGGCCAACGACACCACCACCGTCCCCGACTTCGTGAGCCACACCAAGGTCGAGGCCGACGGGTTGGCGAAAAACGCCGAACTGAAGGTCGTGTACACGGAGAAGGCCTGCGAGGACCAGAGCAAGGGCAAGATCTGCGATCAGGACCCTGACTCGGGCAAGGACGTCAAGAAGCAGTCCACCGTCAACCTGGTGATCTCCACCGGGGCGCCGAAGGTGACCGTGCCAAGCGTGATCGGCCTGAGCCGCGACGACGCCGAGGCGAAGCTGGAGGGCACCGACTACCAGCTCAAGGTCAAAACGGAGACACGGGAGTCCACTGACGACCCGAACAAGGTCCTGGACCAGGATCCGATTTCCGGCAAGGAGGTGGAGAAGGGATCGACGATCACCCTCACCATCTCCAAGGCCGAGGAGAAGGCCACCGTGCCGGACGTCTTGGGCAGGTCCTGTGACGAGGCCAAGGCTCAGATGACGGCCAACAACCTGGTCGGCAACTGCACCGAGGTGGAGACCGAGGACCAGAACCAGGTCGGCAAGGTCATCGAGACCACGCCGCAGGCGAACTCGCAGGTCGACAAGAACTCCACGGTGGAGATGAAGGTCGGCAAGGCGGCCGAGAAGAAGACACAGGTTCCGAGTGTCGTCGGCCAGACGGTCGGGCAGGCCAAGCAGACCCTGCAGGCGGCCGGCTTCACCAACATTCAGTTCGCCGACGGAAGCAACCAGAGCGACACCGCGTTCGTGACCCAGCAGGATCCGCAGGGCAACTCCGAGATCAAGGGCGACCCGGCCGGCACCGCGATCACGCTGACGACCATCGGCGGCGACAACGGGAACGGCGGCAACAACGGCGGCGGCGGATTCATCGGCGGTACCTGAACGACGACCCGCACGGAGGGCTGACACCCCTTCCGCACGGCAGAGCCCCGGCACCCACCAGCGTGGGGACCGGGGCTCTGACGTTGGTCGAAGAAGCTCTGTCAGCCGCTCAGTTCCTTCGGCGGCGTCCGCTCGCTGTCCACCTTGTCCACCCGCTCCAGCTCGCCCCACACCACATACCGGTACCGGGACGTGAACACCGGCGTGCACGTCGTCAGGGTGATGTAGTGGCCCGCCTTCTTCTTGCCGGACTCCTTGGGGACCTTCGACAGGACCTTGACGTTGTACTTCGAGGTCTCGGGGAGGACCGCGTAGACCTTGTAGACGTACCACTTGGTCTTCGTCTCGAAGACGATCGAGTCGCCCTTCTTCATCTTGTCGATGTTGTGGAACTTCGCGCCGTGGCCGTCGCGGTGGGCGGCGAGCGAGAAGTTGCCGTTCTTGCCGGTGGTCGGGAGCGCGGACTTGACCGGGTCGGTGTAGTAGCCGGCGACACCGTCGTTCAGCACCTTCGACGAGGTGCCCTTCTCGACCAGGACCTCGCCGTTCTTCATCGCGGGCACGTGCAGGAAGCCGATGCCCTCCTTGGTGTCGAACGCACCGGGCCCGGTGTCCTTCTGGGCCGCCCAGTTGTCACGGACCTTGTCGCCCTGCTGGTCCGCCTTGCGGTCGGCGATGACGTTGGTCCACCACAGGGAGTAGACGACGAAGAGGCCGAGGACCAGGCCGGCCGTGATGAGGAGCTCGCCGAAGACACTGACCGCCGTGGCGATACGGCCGGGGCGGCGAGGTGCCTCGGGAGGCGCGGACGCGTCGGTGTGCTCTTCGTGCTCGGTGTCGTCGGTGGTCGCTGCCACGTTCATCTGCCCTTACTGGACGAGCGCATCCGGCTTGCCCTTGCTGCGCGGCCGTTCCTCGACCATCTTGCCCCAGACGATCAACCGGTACTTGCTGGTGAACTCCGGGGTGCACGTGGTGAGCGTGATGTACCGGCCGGGCCCGGTGAATCCGGAACCCTTGGGGACGGGGTCGATGACACTGGTGTTGCTCGGAGACGTCACCGGCAGGATCGACGCCATCTTGTAGACGTAGTACTTGTCCTGCGTCTCCACGACGATCGGATCGCCCGCCGTGAGCCTGTTGACGTAGCGGAACGGCTCACCGTGCGTGTTGCGGTGACCGGCGAGCGCGAAGTTGCCGGTCTTCGCGCCGGGCATCGCCGTCTTCAGCGCGCCCTCGCCGTAGTGGCCGACCATGCCCCGGTCGAGCACCTTCTTGTTGCTGACGCCCTCGGCGATCGGCACGACCACGTCGAGCTTGGGGATGTGCAGGATGGCGAAGCCCTGCCCCGGTGCGAAGGTGCCCGGGTTGCGCTTGCCGCTCGCCCAGTCGTCCTGGAGGCTGCTCGTCTCCTTGTCCGCCTGCGCGTGCGCCCGGACGTTCGTCCACCACAGCTGGTAGCTGACGAACAGCAGCATCAGCACACCGGTGGTGATGAACACCTCGCCGATCGCCCGGCTGGCGACGACACCGGGACTGGCCTTGCGCGCCCGCGCCTGCTTGCGGGCCTCCACCCGGGAGAGCGGCCTGCCCCCCTCCGACGTCGGCTCCGATTCAGACTCAGACTCAGATTCCGGCTCCAGCTCCGGCGATGGGCCGCCGTGACGCCCATGACGGCGCTTGGCGGCCTTTCTGCGGGCCGCACGGCCACCCGGGGTGGTTCCAGTGGCAGGTGATGCGGATGAGGCGCCAGGGGCGGACATGGGCTCGCCGCCGACCCGGCGCGTCGGCGGCTCGGGTATCCGCAGAGCCACGGTCTCGTCGTCCCGCGGCAGCACATTCCGCAGAGCCACCGTCTCGTCGTCGCGCGGCGGCACGTACGGAGCCGGGTCGGCGACGGGCTCGTAGGACACCGGGTCGGGGGGCGGCTCGTATGCCGCCGCGTCGACCGGGGTCTCGTACGGCGCCGAATCGTAGGACTCGTACGGCGTGCCGCCGTACGAGTCCTCGCGCTCGGGGCGCAGCGCGGTCACGCCGTGGCCCTGCCCACCACCGGGGCGAGCCCCACCGACCTCGCCACCGCGCCCTGGTCGCCGCACTCCACCAGCCAGTTGGCCAGCATGCGGTGGCCGTGCTCCGTCAGCACCGACTCGGGGTGGAACTGGACGCCCTCGACGGGCAGTTCGCGGTGGCGCAGGCCCATGATGATGCCGTCGTGCGTGCGGGCCGTGATCTCAAGCTCCGCCGGGACGGTCGCGGGCTCGGCGGCGAGGGAGTGGTAGCGGGTCGCCGTGAAGGGTGTGGGCAGGCCCGCGAAGACTCCTTGGCCCTCGTGCTCGACCAGCGAGGTCTTGCCGTGCAGCAGCTCGGGCGCGCGGTCCACCACACCGCCGTAGGCCACCTGCATCGACTGCATGCCGAGGCAGACGCCGAAGACAGGGACGCCGGTGGTGGCGCAGTGCCGCACCATCTCGACGCAGACGCCGGCCTCCTCAGGGGTGCCGGGGCCCGGCGAGAGCAGGACACCGTCGAAGCCGTCCTGGGCGTGCGTCGTGGACACCTCGTCATTGCGCAGCACCTCGCACTCGGCGCCGAGCTGGTACAGGTACTGGACCAGGTTGAAGACGAAGCTGTCGTAGTTGTCGACGACGAGAATCCGCGCAGTCACTGGTTGTCCACCGTCACATCGTTGAAGGGAAGCAGCGGTTCGGCCCACGGAAAGACGTACTGGAACAGCACGTAGACCACGGCCACGACCAGCAGGAGTGAGATCAACGCCCTCACCCATGCGTTACCCGGCAGATGCCGCCAGATCCAGCCGTACATGCCGTCCCTTCCGTCGCACCACGGCACCAGACTCACGCCGTACCGCACCAGACTAACGGCGTAGAGCCCGAGGTTTCCCGGCCTCCACGGGCTGTGTGGAGTCCAGATGCGCCCAGACGATCAGCCGATGGCTGTGCCCCCACTCCGGATCACAAGTGGTCAGCGTGAGGTAGCGGCCCGGACGCGTGTACCCCGACTTACGTGGCACAGGGTCGATCACCTCGATGTCCGAGGGCACGGTTTTGTAAGGGCCTTTGTCGATCCGATACGTGAACCAGGTCGATCCGTCCGTCAGCACCACCGCGTCACCGCGGCGCAGCTCGGGGAAGTCCTTGAAGGGGTCGCCGTACGTACGCCGATGGCCGGCCACCGCGAAGTTGCCCTTCTGCCCCAGCCGCGCGGTGTTCGCGTAGTGGCCGAGCCCCTTCTTCAGGGTGTTGGTGGCGGTGTTCTCCAGGACCGGCTTGTTCCACGTGAAACCAAGCCGCGGGATATACATGATCGCGAAGGGTTTCCCGCCTTTGTACGACGTAGGCGGCGCCGGGGGCTCGGAGGCGCCGGCCCCATCAGGTGCGCCGGGGGTGGCCGTCGTGTCGGGCGGGGGCGTCGTCGTGGGGCCCAGGGTGCCCTGCGACCACTGCTCCTGCAGCTGGTCGATCTGGTCGTCCATGACGTGGTCGGCCTTCACGCCGGTCCAGAACAGTACGTAGGCGACGAACAGCACAATCAGTGCACCGAGGGTGATACAGAGCTCGCTGAGGGTCCTGACGATCACCCGCACCGACACAGAGCCCCCCCCCGGCGGCTACTCCACAGGCTTGGCGTACTGCAGATCCACTGTGCCCGAGTAGCCGGGCAGAGTCACCCGTCCATCCTCTTCGACTTTCCATCCGAGCCCGTAGACGTTGACGTACACCATGTAGTTCTGGATCGCCGGTGACGCGGTGAGCGCCTTCTGCAGCTTCTCCGGGTCGCCGACCGCCGTGATCTTGTACGGCGGCGAGTAGACGCGGCCCTGGAGGATCAGCGTGTTGCCCACGCAGCGCACCGCGCTGGTGGAGATCAGCCGCTGGTCCATGACCTTGATGCCCTGGGCGCCGCCCTGCCACAGGGCGTTCACCACCGCCTGGAGGTCCTGCTGGTGGATGACCAGGTAGTCGGGCTGCGGTTCGGGATAGCCGGGGAGCTTGGCGGTGGCGTCCGGCGGGGCGTCGTTGAGGGTGACCGAGATCGCCTTGCCCGTGAGTTTCTGGGTGCCCGCGTTCTTCTCCAGGGCGGCCAGCTTGTCGTCCTCGGCCTTGGTGCTGCCGTCGTCCCGCTCGGCGAGTGACTCGATGTCGTTGCGCAGGGCCGCGTTGGACTCGTCGAGCTCGCCGTTCTTGCCGCTGCGCTCATGGATGAGGTCCGAGAGCTTCAGCAAGGACGTGTCCGTCCGGATATTGGTGCCCTTGGCCGTGTTGAAACTGGTGAAGAAAATGAGCCCAGCGAGAGCGAAGACACCCGCCGTGAGCGCCCGCACCGGCCGGAAACCTCGTCGGCGCCCAGGACTGGATCCCGTCCCGGGGAAGTCGGCAGAATTGCTCAACGTACCCTTATCTCCTTCGGCACCGCGGAAGCACTACGCTAACGGACGCCCGGGGGAGCACTCAGTGTCCCCTTGTACGCTGCCTCGGAGCCAGCCCGTTCCCTGCGCGGCCACGCAGCGCATCGACAGGAGAGACCCTCGTGCCGAAGTCACGTATCCGCAAGAAGGCCGACTACACGCCGCCGCCGGCGAAGCAGGCGACCGCGATCAAGCTGACCAACCGGGCCTGGGTGGCGCCGGTGATGCTGGCCATGTTCCTCATCGGTCTGGCCTGGATCGTCGTCTTCTATGTGACCGACGGTTCGCTGCCCATCGACCAGCTGGGCAACTGGAACATCGTGGTGGGCTTCGGGTTCATCGCCGCCGGATTCGGCGTCTCGACCCAGTGGAAGTAGCGGCCACGGGCAGGTGAACGTACCTCTGCCCAGGGCTATCCACTGAGTTATCCACAGTCGCTATCCACACGGTGGGGAAAAGAAAGACGATCTGTGGATAACTCATCGAGTGTTGACGCCGGTGTGACTGACTGACCGGCAATCGAAAACCCGTTCGCCCCCTGCCTGACCTGCAGAAACACTGGTCAGTGACAGGGGGCACACGTGTTCTTGCACGGTATGCACAAGATCCGCCACTCGCTGTGGACAACCGGCCGCTCACCTGCTTGAAACGTCGGCTCAGGTGAGCTGAGCCGACCTCAGCACCGTCATGATCACAATCACGGCGAGGACCAGTGCGCAGGTGCCGTACTGGACCAGTGCCCGGCGTTCGCGCGGGGTGTTGATCATGGCGTAGCCCGTGATGACACCGGCGACGAGGCCACCGATGTGGGCCTGCCAGGAGATGTTGAAGCCAGGGCTGAAGGTGAAGATCAGGTTGATCACCAGCAGGGCGATGATCGGCCGCATGTCGTAGTTGCGCCGCCGCACGAGGACGGCGGTGGCACCGAAGAGGCCGAAGATGGCGCCGGAGGCACCGAGCGTGGCCGTGTTGGGGGACGCGAGCAGATAGGCGAGGGCACTGCCCGCGAGGCCCGAGATGAAGTAGACCGCGAGATAGCGAGACCGGCCGAGGGCCGCTTCCAGCGGACCGCCGAGCCACCAGAGACTGAGCATGTTGAACCCGATGTGCCAGTACTCCTGGTGCGTGAACATCGAGGTCACCAGTCGGTACCACTCGCCGTCGGCGACGCCCATGGTCGGGGCGTACGGCGCCGGAGGCCACGCGCCGACGAGCACCAGGTCGTTCAGCAGCGACGGGGAGATCTGGACGGCGATGAACACGGCGAGGTTGATACCGATGAGGATCTTGGTGAACAGGCGGGGGTCGGCCGCGATGGTGCCACCGGCGAGGGTGCGGGGCTGGGAGGCGGTCGGGGCATGTCCTGTGCCGGAGCCGCTGCGGACACAGTCGGGGCACTGAAAGCCCACGGAGGCGCTGACCATGCACTCCGGGCAGATTGGGCGCTCGCAGCGAGTGCAGCGGATACCGGTCTCACGGTTCGGGTGCCGGTAGCAGCCGGGCACGCTCTGCGCACCCTGCGAACTGCTTGCCGCCTGGTCCATGACATCCCCTAAGTCGTCGTCCGCACATGCACCGCCCCGCCCATCCTTACGGATGAACGGGGCGATTGGTTCCCTTTCGCGCAGGCCGGAGAGGTAGTCGGCCCTGGGCGGGTTCCCGTGGTCTCAGCCCTAGCGGGTCTCGACGACGACCGACTCGATGACGACGTCCTTGACCGGGCGGTCGTTGGGACGGGTCGTCGCGACGGCGGCGATGGCGTCAACGACTTTCTGGCCGGCCGGGTCGGTGATCTCACCGAAGATGGTGTGCTTGCGGTTCAGCCAGGCCGTCGGGGAGACGGTGATGAAGAACTGCGAGCCGTTGGTGCCCGGGCCGGCGTTGGCCATGGCCAGCAGGTACGACTTGTTGAAGGAGAGGTCCGGGTGGAACTCGTCCTCGAACTCGTAGCCCGGGCCGCCGATGCCGGTGCCCAGGGGGTCACCACCCTGGATCATGAAGCCACTGATGACGCGGTGGAAGATCGTGCCGTCGTAGAGCTTCGCGGTGGACTTCTCTCCGGTGGCCGGGTGAGTCCACTCGCGCTCGCCCTGCGCGAGCTCGACGAAGTTCCGGACCGTCTTCGGGGCGTGGTTCGGCAGAAGCCGGACCTCGATGTCGCCGTGGTTCGTCTTCAGGGTGGCGTAGAGCTGCTCGGCCACGATGTGCCTTCCGTTGTCTTACTATGCCCCACCGATCCTTGCATGGTTCGCGTCGCGCGTCGCCCGGCACCCGCCCGTACGCCCGGCTTCGGCGATTTCGCTTCCAGAAATCCGGTCGAGTGGCTCCGGGCCGGGGGCGCGGCGCGGCGATCCGTGGCATTGTCGACGACAAGCTCGTGTTGCCCTGTATTCATCCGCTATTGCACGCGATCAGATCTTGAGCAGCTCTTGATCGGAGATGGCCGGGAGTCAGCGTTCATGACCCGGATGCCCTCCCTCACATGCCCAGGCTCGTCCGGACATGCATGATCCGTAAAAGGGTGGAAAGTCGAATTACCGTACGCCACCGAGGAGGAGGAACCCGTGACCCGCATCGACAGCGTGCGCGCCGCGACCGGCTCGGCGAAGGACAGCGTGCTGCACGCCGCGGAAGTGGTGGCGCCCTACGCCGACACAGCCATGGACAGGACCGCGCACTACGCACACGAGGCACGCGTACGGCTCGCGCCGAAGATGACGCAGGCCGCCGAACAGGCTCGTGTCCAGTACGACGCCCATCTCGCGCCGCGTCTGGACCTGGCCCGCTCGCAGGCTCTCGCCCATGTCCCGCCGAAGGTCGACCAGGCCGCCCACGAGGCTGCTGCACGCACTCGCAAAGCCGCCAAGCAGGCCGCCGACTACTCCCGACCGAGGATCGGGCAGGCGGTGGCCGCGGCCGGGCCCGTTCGGGACGAGGCGGCCGCCCGCAGCACCGCCGCGCTGGCCGCCCTGCGCGGTCAGGTATCGCCCAAGCAGATTCAGAAGCTGGTTCGCAAGCAGGAGCGACGTGCGCGGGCAGGTCGGCTCGCCAAGGCGCTGGCTGTTGCCGGCCTCGTCGCGGGCGGCGCCTTCGCCGCCTGGAAGTGGTGGGACAAGCAGGCCAACCCTGACTGGTTGGTCGAGCCGCCCGCCGCGACGGAGGTCCCTGAAACGACCCGGCTGACCTCGGTGGACGGCAGCGGCCAGTCCGTGCTCGACCCCGAGGTGCAGGCCAAGCAGGCCGAGGAGGAGGCCGCACACCGCGACGAAGGGCACTGACGATTCACCGACGCCCGTGTTGTGGGGCAGGAGACCTTGACGTCTCCTGCCCCACGGCTGTTGCGGGCTGTTTCTGGCTGTTGCGGTGACGGACGGTTTCACGTGAAACACGAGACATTCGCCGGCCGAGAAAATCCGACCCACCGTTAAGGCTCCTACATACCTTGCCGACCTCGCCGCGGCGTCGACCAGGGGCAACGGAGGAACCCTCCGAGAGGGATCGGTCCTTCCGGTCCGGGAACCGCCGCCGGGCGACGGTGGTGGTGACGACGAGGCCGGAACAGCAGGGTGCCCGGGACGGTGGACCGTCCCGGGCACCCTTCGTGATCGGCTGGCCCGGCCGGCGAGTGGCGATCCGCGTGGCCAGGTCAGCGCGACTGCCGACGGGCCGACCGTACGGGCGATCAGCGGATCTCCGCCGGAGCCGTCGGGTACGACCCGTCGAGGGGACCGGCTCCATCGGATAGTCACTGGCTGGGCTTTGGCGTCACTAATCCTGGCACCTGCTGTCGGGAGCAGGGAGTAGTGGGATGGCCGGTGCGGCATCGATTCGCCGCGGAGAGCAACAGGTTCGGCCGTGAGGCCAGTGGACATGGAGCGGATGAACACCGGGCTCGCAATCAAGATGATCCGGCTGGCCGACACGGAGCCGGCCATCCGTACGGCCTGGCTGATGGCGTGCGACCAGGTGGAGAGTGAGATGGCCGAGATCATCGCGCAACGACTCGGCCTTCCGCCGAGGACATCGGCGCCGCCAGCGACGACAACACGCCGTTTCAGGGTCCAGTCGGTCGGCTTGAGGTCCAGGGACAGCCGGTCGGAGTCCAGCCGGGAGACCTGCTCGTCGAACATGACCGCGGTACCGTCCTTGGCCACGTCGTAGAGCAGGACATCGGCGTGTAGTTCGGTTGTCGAGCCACTCAGCCGTCCGGGACCGCGCTTCTTGGTGGGCATCTCCACCACCACGTCGGCCCAGCCCGACAACGCGGTACCGGGAAGCGAGCCGTACTCGGGGACCGGACGGCCGCCGGTTGCGAAGTACCCGGATGTACCCCGGTCGGTGAAGGAAATGGTCCTCGCCGCGGACCGGAGAGCCGCGTGGCCCGTCCAGTGGCGCGAGGGCTCCCGGCCCGGCACGGGCAACTCCGGCAGCAATCGGACGCACTCCCGGTTCGTGGCCTTGCGGTGGGTCATCCAGTACGGGCAGGTATGGCGTGCGTGGCCGGCTGCTTCATGCGGTGACCTTGGCGATGAACGCGGCGAGGTTCACGACGGTCCGCTGGATCTTCTCATCCAAGGTGAGCGACTCGGGAAGCCGCGCACCGACGCCCGCATCCTTCTTGCCCCGCACGTACAGCGGGCAGGCGAGGTCGCCGCATATGTAGACGCCCACGGAGTTGCCCTGCTGCCCGGCCTTGCCCGCCTTAGCGGCGACCATCAGTGAGACGCCCCCGGTGTGGGTGGTCATGCACATCGAGCACATGCTGCGCCGCATCTGCGACGAAGTGGCACTGGGGCAGCGCAACGCGAGCGCCACCGGGCGGCCGTCCAGCTCGGTGGCGAGGTAGGCCCGGCCGGGCGCCTGGGGGTCCCGCCAGCCGAGGAAGTCCAGGTTGCCCCAGGGCCGCTCAGCCAGGTCGCGGGGGACGGACAGGCGCTTCGCCTCACCCTTGGTGCAGTTCACGAACGCGGCACGGATCTCTTGCTCAGTCAGCGGCTTCATGAGTGATATGCTATTTTACCTATAAGTATTAGGCAAATACTTAATGGTTATCGCTGAACAGAAGGAAGACTATGGTTCGAGTAGGACTGACCACGGAGCGTCTGACCCGGGCGGGTGCGGAACTGGCCGACGAGGTCGGCTTCGACCAGGTGACCGTCTCGGAGCTCGCCCGGCGGTTCGACGTCAAGGTCGCGAGTCTGTACTCGCACGTGAAGAACTCCCAGGACCTCAAGACGAGGATCGCCCTCTTCGCGCTGGAAGAACTCGCCGACCGGGTCGCAGCCGCCCTGGCTGGACGGGCCGGCAAGGACGCGCTGGCCGCCTTCGCGGACGCCTACCGCGACTACGCCCGGGAGCATCCTGGTCGCTACGACGCCGCCCGTCTCAGGCTTGACCCCGAGACGGCCGCCGCCAGTGCCGGGGTGCGGCACGCACAGATGACGCGGGCGATCCTGCGCGGCTACGACCTGACAGAGCCGGGCCAGACGCACGCGGTCCGGCTGCTGGGCAGCGTCTTCCACGGCTACGTGAGCCTGGAGATGGCCGGAGGCTTCAGCCACACCGCCGTCGACTCGCAGGAATCCTGGGCGTGGATCTTGGATTCCCTCGACGCTCTGTTGCGAAATCGGACCACACCCTGACCAGCAGGGGCCGCGCCGCCGGAGTGCACCGGCACACCTGAACAATCCGGAAATCTTGATCAACAGGCTGAGGCAATGACCACTGAGCACAACTGGATCACCACACCTGTCACCGCGGACATCCTGCGCGGTTTCCTCGACGTGGAACCGACCGCACACGGCCTGCTGCCGCATCGACTGCCCGCTCGGGCTCGTCGGCAGATCCCTGACACCCAACTGGCCGTGGCCGAGGCCCAGCCCTCCGGCGTGCGGTTGGCCTTCCGCACCCGGGCCACCACCATCGAACTGGACACGCTGCCCACCAAGCGGATCTACCAAGGTTTCCCGGCCCCTGCGGACGGCATATACGACCTGCTGGTTGATGGCCGACTCGCTGCCCAGGCCACAGTGGCCGGCGGTAACGTCCGCACGATTGTCGACATGGTCACCCAGTCCGCCGAACTGCGTGAGGGGCCTGCCGGCACCGCCCGGTTCACCGATCTGCCGGCACGTGACAAGGACATCGAGATCTGGCTTCCGCATACGGAGATCACCGAGCTGATCGCCCTGCGCACCGACGCCCCCATCGAGCGAGCACCGGACAACGGGCGCAGGGTGTGGCTGCACCACGGCAGTTCCATCAGCCACGGCTCGAACGCCGCCCACCCGACCGCCATCTGGCCGGCCCTGGCCGCGGCCCAGGGCGGAGTGGAGCTGGTCAACCTGGGGTTCGGCGGCAGCGCGCTCCTCGACCCGTTCACCGCCCGTGCGATGCGGGACACCCCCGCGGACCTGATCAGCGTCAAGATCGGCATCAATATCGTCAACACCGACGCGATGCGTCTGCGCGCCTTCACCCCAGCCGTCCACGGATTCCTCGACACCATCCGCGAGGGGCATCCGACCACGCCGCTGCTGGTCGTGTCCCCCATCCTGTGCCCGGTCCAGGAGGACACCCCCGGCCCCCTGGCACCCGACTTCGACGGCGGGACCTTGCGGTTCAAGGCCACGGGCGATCCGGCCGAACGCGCCGCCGGGCGCCTGACGCTCAACGTCATCCGCGACGAACTCACCCAGATCGTCGAACAGCGGGCGACCGATGACCCGAACCTGCACTACCTCGACGGCCGTGACCTCTACGGCGAGCAGGACTACGCCGAACTGCCACTGCCCGACGAGATCCACCCCGATCCCGCCGGACACCGCCGCATCGGCGAGAACTTCGCGCGGCTCGCATTCAGCGACGGCGGCACCTTCGCCACCAAGACCGGCTGACCAATTACTGAGCGCTGCGCGACTTGCGAGCGAGCACGGCATGGCGGAACTCAGCCAGAGGGTGATCGACACCGTCGGCGGCGTGGATCCGCTGGTCAATAACGGGGGCACGACGACCGGGGCGACGCTGACACTGGACCGCTCCGACGAGTCGTGGCGCTCCGAACTCGCGAGGAATCGCCCGCCTCGCTACGCAGGCAGTCCTACGGCGGCCCGACGTTCGGCGACTTCCTCATCCTGACCCTCTACCGCTCGGCCCGGCCCACCTTCCACGCCGACTGCGGCACGGAGTTCGACCGCCCCGCCGCGGCATCGGAGCTCGTCCTGATCCCGACCGGCGGCGACCCCATAGGGAATCCCGCGCTGGACCGGAAGCTGGCCGAGCGACTCGGAGCGCAGTCGCCGGAGCTGGAAGGATCCCCGAAGGCCGGACAGCAGCCAGCTCAGCCGTGCCTTGTCGGTGCGGGCCCGCACGGCCCCGATGACGGTGAGCGCACAGATCACCACTTCCATGCCACGCGAGCGCCCCACCACGACCAGGGCCACCACGGTCAGCACAATCGCGCTGCCATGCCAGCACGGGAAACTGGGACAAAAACACCCCCCTGATCGCGTTCCCGCAGTTCAGAGGGGTGTACCTATGTGGAGCCTAGGGGAGTCGAACCCCTGACATCTGCCATGCAAAGACAGCGCTCTACCAACTGAGCTAAGGCCCCGAAGATGAACGACCGCCGGAACAACCACGTACCGGTGGGCGCCGCAGACCAGAGTACCGGGTCACCCCCGTGATTCCGCAAAAGGATTGGGGTCCCGGCGGACAACCACTCTCCGTAAGATGCTCCGCGTGGTTCGCTACCGCGAACCACGGTTTTTGGGGAAGCGATGGGGAGACGCAATGGACGCCGCACAGCAGGAAGCGACCGCGAGAGCGCGGGAACTGCAGCGGAACTGGTACGGGGAGCCGCTGGGGGCGCTCTTCCGTAAGCTCATCGACGATCTTGGTCTCAACCAGGCTCGTCTCGCGGGGGTACTGGGACTGTCCGCACCGATGCTGTCGCAGCTGATGAGCGGTCAGCGGGCGAAGATCGGCAATCCCGCGGTGGTCCAGCGGGTGCAGCTGCTGCAGGACTTGGCGGGGCAGGTCGCGGACGGCAGCGTCAGCGCGGCCGAGGCGACCGAGCGCATGGAAGAGATCAAGAAGTCGCAGGGGGGTTCGGTGCTCAACAACACCACACAGACGACGAGCAGTTCGGGGGCGCCCACGGTCAAGCGGGTCGTCCGCGAGATCCAGTCGCTGCTGCGCTCGGTCGCGGCCGCGGGAGACATCATCGAGGCGGCTGACACCCTCGCCCCGACCCACCCGGAACTGGCAGAGTTCCTCCGGGTGTACGGCGCCGGCCGCACCTCCGACGCCGTCACGCACTACCAGTCCCACCAGAGCTGAACCCGCGGCCCAGTCGCCGAAGGGGGTTCGGCGACCGGGCCGACGGCCGAGGAGGCACGAGGGGGTCGTGCCCGTCGTCGGGGGAGACACGTGGGGGCGTGTCACTCACCGACGACGGCATGGAGGGGTCGTATCGCTCATCGAGGGGGAAGCAAGGGGAGGTAGGGGAACCAAGGGGGAGGAGCGACGCACGGCCATGGGTGAGGTCTTCGCCGGACGGTACGAACTGGTCGATCCGATCGGACGCGGAGGGGTCGGCGCGGTCTGGCGCGCCTGGGACCACCGCCGCCGACGTTATGTGGCCGCCAAGGTCCTGCAACAGCGGGACGCGCACGCCCTGTTGCGCTTCGTCCGCGAACAGGCGCTCAGGATCGACCACCCTCATGTGCTCGCGCCCGCCAGCTGGGCCGCCGACGACGACCAGGTCCTGTTCACCATGGACCTGGTCGCCGGCGGATCCCTGGTCCACCTCGTCGGCGACTACGGCCCGCTGCCTGCTTCCTTCGTCTGCACCCTGCTCGACCAGCTTCTGGCCGGACTTGCCGCGGTGCACGCGGAAGGCGTGGTCCACCGCGACATCAAGCCCGCGAACATCCTGCTCGAAGCCACCGGCACGAGCCGGCCCCGGCTGCGCCTGTCCGACTTCGGCATCGCCATGCGCCTGGGTGAAGCCCGCCTGACGGAGACCAACCTCGTGGTCGGGACGCCCGGTTACATCGCACCCGAGCAAATGCTGGGCGCGGACCCGGACTTCCCCGCGGACCTGTTCGCGGTCGGACTGGTCGCGCTGTATCTCCTGGAGGGCGCCAAGCCGGACGCCAAGGCCCTCGTGGAGTACTTCGCGGCCCATGGCACCCCGAGCGCGCCCAAGGGCGTCCCCGAGCCTCTCTGGCAGGTTGTCGCCTCGATGCTGCAACCGGATCCCCAGGCCCGCTTCCGCACGGCCACGGGGGCCCGCAAGGCGCTCGCGTCCGCAATGGAGCTCCTGCCGGAGCCTGGCCCCGACGACGAACAGATCGAGATATTCGATCAACTCGGCTCTCTGCCACCGGGGTTCGCCCCTGAAGGTCCCCTCAAACAGGCACCGGGTGTGGACACGGGGAGCACAGGTTCGAGGGCCGCCCGCCCCGGCACCGGCACCGGCTCGTCGTCCGCCTCGAGCGCGGGCGTCGTATCTCCTGACCCTCGACGGGACGGCCCGCTCCCGGGGCCGGACGGCGCGGTGTCTCGGTCCATGCCCGCTCCCGCCCGTCCCACCGCCGCCCCGGAGTCGGCCGCCCCGTCTCAGCCGATCACCATGTCGGACACCGGCAGCTTCCATCTGCCCCCGCCTCAACCGACCACGTCGTCCTCCCGAACGGCCAGCCCACCCGCCCCACAACCGCATCCCGCGCCCCCTCAGCCCCACGCTCATCCGCAGGCACAGGCACAGGCACACCAGGCTTTCCCGGATCAGTCCGCCGATGTCTCCCCCCACGACCCCGCTCACCTTGTCTCCTCCCCCCGACCGCCTGCTCCGCGATACCCCGCCCACTCTCCGACAACGGCGCTGCACCAGCGCGTTGATGCCTCTACTGCTTCGTACACCGCTCAGGCCCCGCAGGTTCCACCTTCTGCTCGGGAAACCGCGCCAACCGCGCAACCGCGTCACCGAGCGGCCCGCCGCCGCTCCGGCCCGCCTGCCAAGGTGGCGATCCCGCTCCTACTGCTCGCGCTGGTCTGCTACGCCGTGGGTTTCTGGGCCCTCACCCGCATCTGACCCCCGTGCCCCGTGCCCTGGCCGCCCACGAAACTCCGGCCCCAGGAGATCCCAGCCCTACGAGATCCCAGCCCTGCGCCGCCCCAGCGCCGTCCACACCCCGAGCCCCATCAGCAACGCGGTCCCCATACCGATACCGCCGGCCGCAAGCAACCTCATCGCGGTGTCGCCGTCCGTAGAAGTCCCGCCCTCCGCGGCCGCCGTCTGCCGACCTCGTGCCGTGACGTCGAAGACACCCTGTGGCTCGGACTCCCCCGCGTATCCGGGGCCGGCCGTCGACGCGCCCGTGACCCGCACGCGCAGGGTCAGGTCGAAGGGCCCCTCGCCGAATTTGTCGGCCACCTGCTCCGAGAGGTGCACGGCGAGGTAGTACGAGCCCGCGAACCGCATCCCGCTCACCCGGTCGGAAACGTCGTACCGGTTGGCGTACCCGACCGGCGGCAACGGTTCGAGTTCCGCCGCGCGCTGACTGCCGTCGTAGACCACGCTCGCGTCGTCGACGAAGCCGCGCACAGGGTTGTAGAGGGACACGACCAGCGCCCTGGCCACAAGGCCGTTGTCGTCGCTCGAACTGCCCAGCTCGGCGGTGGTGTAGAGCTGCTGCCCCCAGTCCACGGGCACCGCGTAGAACAACGTCTCCCCGGGCACGATGTCGTCGCGCCATACTCCCTGCCCCACCGGGGTCGCCCCGGCGAAGCCCGAGGCGCCCTGCCGAGACGTGGCCTCGCCGGTCGCCGCGGCGGGCGGGGCGGAGTCCCAGACCTCGGGCGCGCTCGTCTCACCGGCCTGCTTCAAGGCGGGCTCCGACGCCGTGGCGAGTTCCAGTCCCCAGGCGTCCGACGAGGACCCCGGTCGATGAACGCGCTCGACGAGTACGTAGTACGCCCCGGCGCTCTTGCACCGGGACCCGGCGCGCGAGGTGTCCCGTGCGCCCAGGGCGGTCAGAGGGTGGGGCCGGCGGTCCGTACCGACGCTGGCGGTGTCAATGGAACAGGAGTGGCTGTCGGCGTCCTGGACGGACACCTTGATGCCGTCGGTCGCGGAGACCGTCGTACCGGAGCCGGGGACGGCGGTGACGGACACGTACACGGTCGACGAGGCGTCGAGGTCGAGGCGGTAGTAGACCTTGCCATCGACGGGGAGGGAGCTCCGATACGTCGAACCGGGAGCCAGGGCCGTGGCATTTCCGGTGCTTGCCGAGCCGACGACGGACCGGCCGTTCGCGTCGAAGCCGTAGGAGTCCCATGGTCCGGCCGCGCGTGCGGACGGACCGGACACCATCGCCACCAGGCACAGCACCGCACCCACGACAGCGGCCCGCCGGAGGACGACGGTCACTCGCCCGGCAACCGTACGCAGAGGCATTGGCGGACAACCGTCCCCGTGCCGCCTCCACCCCGTACGCCGCCCCATGCCGCGCCACCCCACTCGTCGTTGCCCGGACCGTTCGACCGTGTGACCGTCGCCCATCCTGCCCCGCCGGACGGCACACCATCCGCGTAATCCGTACGAGCGTCCGAAACACCCGGTGCCGGCATGCGCGGCGCGGCGCGGCGACAGGCCCATGGCACAGGAAACGAGCCCTCGCAACACAAAACCCCGACCGCGAAGGCGGTCGGGGTCTGTTCAGAATCGGTCGGTACTCACGAACCCGTGGGCACGGAGTCAGTCGCCTCCGTCCACAGATCCTGCTCGGCGCGATCCGCCTGGATCTGGCGGTACACGAGGAGCCCGCCGATGGCGGCCAGTGCGACCAGGAGAAGCTTCTTCACCGCGCGACCTCGTCTTTCCTTGACGTAGGGGACCTCTGGCGCCCGACTATACACACCGACCGAGACCGATCGGTGACCTGCGTAGGGCCTCAACTTCCGTTCAGAACACCGCAGTACAAGCGGACCATGACTCTCCGATCAGAGGGTGATCACACCCACACAGACAGTGACTAATCGGTGCTATTTGCTCGCATCGCCTCATTCTCTCCCTTCTTGCACCCATCCGAGTGGTGTTCATCCGAAGATCGACGCGCCACGGGCGTCAGTCCACCACTTCGCCGCCCCCATACACATCATGAGGGAGTACGCAAATCGCCCAACCCGAAAGTGAGGGACCATGGCCCAGAACAAGGTCATGAACCTGTGGACCGCCTTCGTCACCGTCTTGCTCGCGCTGTGCACGGCGCTCGGACTCATCACGACGACCGCCGCCGCGGCTGTACCGCAGACCGAGTCGGCTCGCAACAGCACGACGGAGCCGGCGACACCATCGGTGATGTATCCCGGGCCCTTGCCCTGGTCCTACGCCAAGGACCTGCCCCCCACGATGAAGCAGCGCATCCGAGCCGAGGCCCACGGCAAGACCCCCAGTTGCCGCCACCGGCCGCCCACAGACACCGACACGGCGGCCTCGGCAGGTGATACAGCGGTTTCGGCAGATACAGCCTGCGACTCCGCCGCCACTCCGGACGAGCCCGCCACACCCCTTCAGCGCTGACAGCCCCGAAAGCCTTGAAAGCCTTGACGGCACTGAAAGTCCTGACAGCACCACCCGCGAGGCGCCCGAGGGGCGCTGCGGAGCCCCACAGATCTGCCACGCCTTCTCTCTCACGTCCCTGACGGAACGGCGATCTTGCGTACACGCCCTTGAGAAGGAAACCCTCAGCCCCCAGCCGGATATGGCTGGGGGCTATCTCTCCGCTGAGCCGCTCCTCTGAGCCACTTCTCTGAGGCGCTCCTCTAAGCCATTTCTCCGAGCCACTTCTCCGAGCCGCTCCTCGAGCCGCTCCTCGAACCTCTCCTCGGAACCTCTTCGCCGAGCCTGACGGCGCGGCGGTTGGTGTCAGCCGTACACGCCAGAGGCCCCCAACCGTGATCGGTTGGGGGCCTTCATGCTGGTGGGGCTAACAGGATTTGAACCTGTGGCCTCATCCTTATCAGGGATGCGCTCTAACCAACTGAGCTATAGCCCCGCCGCGCTTTGCGGTGTGTCCCGCGCGCTGACCCCTGAAGATTAGCGCACGACGTGGGCAGTCCCAAAATCGGTTCCCGGGGGACGGTCACCGACGTTTGGAGCGTGGTCACTCGTCCTCGGCCAGCGTCAGCTCAACGCCGCCGACGAAGCCGGCGGAGAGGTTGTAGATGAACGCGCCGAGCGTCGCGAGAGCCGTCGCGAGCACGACGTCGATGACCGCGATGATCGCCGTGAACAGCAGGACGTTGGGCAGCGACAGGAACGACTGCAGGTCGAAGCCGTTCGACTCGTTCGAGCCGGTCGCCTCCGAGATCGTGCCGCCGACCGTCGAGAACACGCCCATCGCGTCCATGACCATCCACAGCACCGCGGCCGCCACGATCGTGCAGATGCCCAGCGCGATGGAGAGCAGGAAGCTGACCTTCATCACGGACCACGGGTCGGCCTTGGCCACGCGCAGACGTGCCTTGCGGGTACGGGGCGTGGTGCGCGCGCCGGTGCGCGGGTGTCGTACCCCGGCGGCCTGCGCCTGCGTCGGGTACGCCTGCGGTGGGTGATAGGGCTCGGCGGGCTGCTGCGGCTGCCGTTCCCCCGGCAGCGGAGAGGCCGCGGCGGGTGGCGCGGGCCGGGCCGGCGGCTGAACCTGGGCGCCCGGAGCGGCCGCGGCCTGGCTCGCGGCGGTGGCGTGCCGCTGGGCCTGCGGACCTCGGGTGTCCGTCACAGTTCCCCCCTGGGATCCATGCGTGTCGGGCGAGCGCGACTCGGTCGCGGGAGACTTGATCGCCTGCAGGTTGGTCGTATGCGGGTCTGTCGCGTCCGCTGTGCGCGGATTCGCCGTGCGCGCGTCCGCCGTGCGCGCGTCCGCCGTGCGCGATTCTGTCGCTTTCGCGGCGGAGCCACGGCCGCCGCCGTCCGTCTCCGAACCGGTGGAAGGACCGGCTGAGGTTCCGGACGATCCGGCGCCCGTGGCTCCGCTCACGATTACTCTCTCCTCGTGCTACTCGGTCGAGGGCGCCTCACCCTCGTCCGTGCCGGTGGTCGCGACATCTTCGGCGGTCTCGTCGACGACGATGTCGCCGTCGACCTCCTCCGCCTCGCGTCCCGCCTCGGCGTTACGTGCGATGCCGACCACGGCATCGCGCTTGCCCAGGTTGATCAGTTGGACGCCCATGGTGTCACGGCCCGTCTCCCTGACTCCGCTGACTCGCGTACGAATCACACCGCCGGACAGCGTGATGGCGAGGATCTCGTCGGCCTCCTCGACCACCAGCGCACCGACGAGCGATCCACGATCCTCGACGATCTTGGCGGCCTTGATGCCGAGACCGCCGCGACCCTGGACGCGGTACTCGTCGACGGCGGTCCGCTTCGCGTACCCGCCGTCCGTAGCAGTGAACACGAACGTACCGGGTCGAACAACATTCATCGAGAGCAGCTGGTCGCCCTCGCGGAAACTCATGCCCTTGACACCCGAGGTGGCACGGCCCATGGGGCGAAGCGCGTCGTCCGTTGCCGTGAATCGGATCGACTGTGCCTTCTTGCTGATCAGGAGCAGATCATCCTCGGCCGAGACAAGTTCGGCTCCGATCAGTTCGTCGTCCGAACCGTCCTCCGTCTCACGGAGGTTGATCGCGATGACACCACCGGCGCGGGGCGAATCGTAATCCTTCAGAGGCGTCTTCTTCACCAGACCGCCCTTGGTGGCCAGCACCAGGTACGGCGCCACCTCGTAGGTGCGGATCGCCAGGATCTCGGCGATCGCCTCGTCCGGCTGGAAGGCCAGCAGGTTGGCGACATGCTGTCCACGCGCGTCCCGCCCGGCGTCCGGCAGTTCGTAGGCCTTGGCCCGGTACACCCGGCCCTTGTTGGTGAAGAACAGCAGCCAGTGGTGAGTGGTCGACACGAAGAAGTGGTCGACGATGTCGTCTTCCTTGAGCTTCGCGCCCCGTACGCCCTTGCCGCCACGCTTCTGGGCTCGGTAGTCGTCCGTCTTGGTGCGCTTGACGTAGCCGCCGCGCGTGACGGTGACGACGATGTCCTCCTCGGCGATCAGGTCCTCCATGGACATGTCGCCGTCGTAGGGCATCAGCATGGTCTTGCGGTCGTCGCCGAACTTCTCGACGATCGCGGCGAGTTCCGCGCTCACGATGCCGCGCTGCCGGACCGGCGAAGCGAGGATCTCGTTGTACTCGGTGATCTTCGCCTGGAGTTCGTCGTGCTCCTGGACGATCTTCTGGCGCTCCAGAGCGGCCAGTCGACGCAGCTGCATCTCCAGGATCGCGTTGGCCTGGATCTCGTCGATCTCCAGCAGGCCCATCAGGCCCGTGCGCGCGATGTCGACGGTGTCGCTGCGCCGGATCAGCGCGATGACCTCGTCGATGGCGTCCAGGGCCTTCAGCAGACCACGCAGGATGTGCGCCCGCTCCTCGGCCTTGCGCAGCCGGAAGCGCGTACGACGGACGATGACCTCGATCTGGTGCGTCACCCAGTGGCGGATGAACGCGTCGAGCGACAGCGTGCGCGGGACACCGTCGACCAGCGCCAGCATGTTGGCGCCGAAGTTGGTCTGCAGATCGGTGTGCTTGTACAGGTTGTTCAGCACGACCTTGGCGACCGCGTCCCGCTTGAGCACGATCACGAGACGCTGACCCGTGCGGGAGCTGGTCTCGTCCCGGACGTCCGCGATGCCGCCGATCTTGCCGTCCTTCACCAGGTCGGCGATCTTCTGCGCGAGGTTGTCGGGGTTGGTCTGGTACGGCAGTTCCGTGACCACCAGGCACTGGCGGTTCTGGATCTCCTCGACCGCGACGACCGCGCGCATGGTGATCGAGCCGCGGCCCGTGCGATAGGCCTCCTCGATGCCCTTGCGGCCCACCACCAGGGCGCCGGTCGGGAAGTCGGGGCCCTTGATGCGCGCGATCAGGGCGTCCAGGAGCTCCTCGTGCGAGGCCTCCGGGTTCTCCAGGTACCACTGGGCACCGGACGCGACCTCGCGCAGGTTGTGCGGCGGGATGTTGGTCGCCATACCGACCGCGATACCGGCCGAACCGTTGATCAGCAGGTTCGGGAAGCGGGCCGGCAGGACGGTCGGCTCCTGCGAGCGGCCGTCGTAGTTGTCCGTGAAGTCGACGGTCTCCTCGTCGATGTCACGGACCATCTCCATGGACAGCGGCGCCATCTTGCACTCGGTGTAGCGCATGGCCGCCGCCGGGTCGTTGCCCGGAGAGCCGAAGTTGCCGTTGGAGTCCACCAGCGGCATCCGCATCGACCACGACTGCGCGAGGCGGACCAGCGCGTCGTAGATCGAGGAGTCGCCGTGCGGGTGGTAGTTGCCCATGACGTCGCCGACGACACGGGCGCACTTGTAGAAGCCGCGCTCGGGGCGGTAGCCGCCGTCGTACATGGCGTACAGGACACGGCGGTGGACGGGCTTGAGGCCGTCCCGGACGTCGGGCAGCGCACGCGAGACGATGACGGACATCGCGTAGTCGAGGTACGAACGCTGCATCTCCGTCTCGAGCCCCACGGGCTCGACACGCTGGGCGATAACGCCGCCCTCTTCAGAGGTGACGGGAGTGTTCTCGTCGGCCATTGCTGGTGGGGATCCTTCCTGGTGCGGTCAGCTGAGACCGACTCAGATGTCGAGGAAGCGGACGTCCTTGGCGTTTCGCTGGATGAACTGGCGGCGCGCCTCGACGTCCTCGCCCATGAGGACCGAGAACAGATCATCGGCCTGGGCGGCGTCGTCGAGGGTGACCTGGCCGAGGACGCGGTGCTCCTGGTCCATGGTCGTGATGCGCAGTTCCTCGGCGTTCATCTCGCCGAGACCCTTGAAGCGCTGGATCGAGTCCTCGCGGACGCGCTTGCCGCGCTGGCGGCCCAGCTCGATGAGCGCGTCACGCTCCCGGTCGGAGTACGCGTACTCGGCGTCCTCCCGGCCCCACTTGATCTTGTAGAGCGGAGGGCGGGAGAGGAACACGTGCCCGGCCTCGACCAGCGGGCGCATGAAGCGGAACAGGAAGGTCAGCAGCAGGGTGTTGATGTGCTGGCCGTCGACGTCGGCGTCCGCCATCAGGATGATCTTGTGATAGCGCAGCCTCTCGATGTCGAAGTCCTCGTGAACTCCGGTACCGAAGGCGGAGATCAGCGCCTGGATCTCCTGGTTCTGCAGGATCTTGTCGATCCGCGCCTTCTCCACGTTGAGGATCTTGCCGCGGATCGGGAGGATCGCCTGGTACTGCGGGTTACGGCCGGACTTGGCCGAGCCGCCGGCGGAGTCACCCTCGACGATGAAGATCTCGCACTTGATGGGGTCGTTCGACTGGCAGTCGGAGAGCTTGCCCGGCAGCGACGCCGACTCCAACAGGCCCTTGCGACGGGTGAGGTCACGGGCCTTGCGGGCCGCCACGCGCGCGGTGGCCGCCTGGATGCCCTTGCGGACGATGTCCGCGGCCTCGACCGGGTTGCGGTCCAGCCAGTCGTTGAGGTGCTCGTAGACCGCCTTCTGTACGAAGGTCTTCGCCTCCGTGTTGCCCAGTTTGGTCTTGGTCTGGCCCTCGAACTGCGGCTCGCTGAGCTTCACCGAGATGATCGCGGTCAGACCCTCGCGGATGTCGTCACCCGTGAGGTTGTCGTCCTTCTCACGCAGCAGCCTCTTGTCGCGCGCGTACTTGTTGACCAGGTTCGTCAGCGCCGCGCGGAAGCCCTCTTCGTGCGTACCGCCCTCGTGCGTGTGGATGATGTTGGCGAAGGAGTACACGCCCTCGCTGTAACCGCTGTTCCACTGCATGGCGACTTCGAGGGAGAGGCTCTTGTCCTTGTCCTCGGCCTCGAGGTCGATCACCGTCGGGTGCACCGCTTCGCCCTTGCGGGAGTTGAGGTACTTCACGAAGTCGACGATGCCGCCTTCGTAGTGGTACGTGACGGCCTTGACCTCGGCGGTCTCGTCCGCGCCTGCCTCGTCCGCCCCGGAGGTGGCCTTCGCCGACTCGCGCTCGTCGGTGAGGTTGATCGTCAACCCCTTGTTGAGGAACGCCATCTCCTGAAAACGCCGCGAGAGCGTCTCGAAGGAGTACTCCGTGGTCTCAAAGATGTCCGCGTCGGCCCAGAAGGTGACCGACGTGCCGGTCTTCTCGATGGCCTCGTGCTTGACGAGCGGCGCCGTGGGGACGCCCATCTTGTAGTCCTGTGTCCAGCGGTGGCCGTCGGTCCTGACCTCGACGGCGACCTTCGAGGACAGCGCGTTCACGACGGAGACACCCACGCCGTGCAGACCGCCGGAGACCGCGTAGCCGCCGCCGCCGAACTTGCCGCCCGCGTGCAGCACGGTCAGCACGACCTCGAGGGCGGGTTTGCCCTCGGAGGCGACGATGCCCACCGGGATGCCACGGCCGTTGTCGATGACGCGTACGGCGCCGTCGGCGAGGATCGTGATGTCGATGGTGTCCGCGTGGCCGGCCAGCGCCTCGTCGACCGAGTTGTCGACGACCTCGTACACAAGGTGGTGCAGGCCGCGCTCACCGGTTGAGCCGATGTACATACCGGGTCGCTTGCGGACCGCGTCCAGACCCTCGAGGACGGTGATGGCGCTGGCGTCGTACGAGGCGGTGACCTCGCCGTTCGAGGCGGTGACCTCGCCGATCGAGGTTTTGGCCTCGCCGTTGGCGCCGGCGTCGGTGGACGGGATGTTCTCGTTGGGGTTGCCGGAATCGGCCACGAAGCGCCCTTTCTGGCACAGCACGAGCCAGGCTCGTCGGCGGGTTGCCGGAGCGGCTGCGGCATGTTGCGTTGGTAAGCCTTGATCAGCGTTGCTCAGCTTGTCCCGGACGGTCCCCACGTTTGGGGCGGGATTGGGTTCCAGTCTACCGGTAGCGCCGACAGTGATGGGGGTTTGCCGGTACCTGAGTCCTCATGTGGCGCCCTGAACCGGCATCTGCCGGGTCCCCATATACGGAGCGGGGCTCCAAGAGGCTCACAGCGGCACTCAGCGCTTTCGGCTGTCAACCCTTTGCTACTTGGGAGTCAGGTCGATGTGCGCAACCGCGTCCGGTTGCGCGACGGGCTCTCCGACGGCGCCGCCGATCACCGCAGATGTGAGGCAGGTCACCCGTAGGTGTCGCCGGGACCGGTGCTGCCGGGGGCGCGCAGCGGGCCGTAGCGGCGGGGGGCACCACCGGGACCGTTCACCTTGATCAACTTCACCGCGCCATGGCCGAGATCCTCGTTGAGGCGGGCGACCAGCGTCGGGGCGAGCAGGCGCAGGTTCGTCGCCCAGGCCGTGGAGTCACAGCGCACGACGAGGATCCGCTCGTCCTCGTCGTACTTCTCCGGCACGCAGTGCTTGGCGACGTCCTCGCCGACGATCTGCGGCCAGCGGCCCATCACGCCGCCCATCGCGGCCGGAGTCTCCCAACCGCGCTCGGTGATCAGCCGGTTGATGGCGGCACCGAACGCCATGGGGTCGCGCCGATCGGCGCGGGCGCCGGAACGCAGCCCGCTCCGCCGTGCCTGTTTCTTCTGCTGTGCCGCGTCCCCACGCGCGCGTGCCTGCTCCTTCGCCGCCCTGAGCGCCACGCGCGCGAGGTCGACACCGGAGGGTTCGGGCGCCTTGGCCTCGCTCTCGCTGGGGGCCTCGGCCGAGGGGCGTGCGGGCCGGGGCACGGGCTCGTCCGTGCTCATACGCGCTCCACCGCCCCGTCCGACACGGAGAACCGCGTCCCCGCCAGTACATGCGGCACGTCGTCGTCGACCGCGGCCGTCACCAGGACCTGCTCGCCCGGCGCGACCAGTTCCGCCAGACGTTCGCGGCGACGGGTGTCCAGCTCGGCGAAGACGTCGTCGAGGACCAGCACCGGCTCGTTTCCCTCGGACCTCAGGAGGTCGTACGACGCCAGGCGCAGCGCCAGCGCGTAGGACCACGACTCACCGTGGGAGGCGTACCCCTTGGCCGGCAGCTGACCGAGTTTGAGCAGCAGATCGTCCCGGTGCGGCCCCACGAGGGTGACGCCCCGCTCGATCTCCTGCTTGCGGGCCTCGGCGAGCGCGGCCATCAGCTGCTCGTAGAGGTCCTCCCGGGTGTGCGCCTCGCCCGGCGCGGACGGCTTGTAGTCGAGGGCCACCGGGCCGCCGCCGGGGGCCAGCTGTTCGTACGCCTTGTCGGCGAGCGGCTGGATCGCGGCGATCAGGTCAAGACGCTGGGCGAGCAGTTCGGCGCCCACGCGCGCGAGGTGCTGGTCCCAGACCTCGAGCGTGGACAGGTCCATGGAGCGACCACCGTGCCGCCGGGCGAGCGCGGCCGACTTCAGCAGGGTGTTGCGCTGTTTGAGGACCCGCTCGTAGTCGGAGCGGACGCCGGCTATCCGCGGAGAACGGGCGGTGATCAAGTCGTCGAGAAAACGGCGCCGCTCCCCGGGGTCGCCCTTCACCAGGGCGAGGTCCTCGGGCGCGAACAGGACGGTCCGTACGATCCCGAGCACGTCCCGCGGCCTGACCTGCGAGGACCTGTTGATGCGGGCCCGGTTGGCCTTGCCGGGGTTCAGCTCCAGCTCGACCAGTTGCTGCCGCTCGCCCTGCTTGACCTGCGCCCGGATGACCGCGCGGTCGGCGCCCATGCGGACCAGGGGGGCGTCGGAGGAGACGCGGTGGCTGCCGAGGGAGGCGAGGTAGCCCACCGCCTCGACCAGGTTCGTCTTGCCCTGCCCGTTCGGGCCGACGAAGGCGGTGACGCCCGGGTCGAGCGCGACCTCGACCCGGGTGTACGAGCGGAAGTCGGCCAGCGACAGATGCGTGACGTGCATGGTCGTTCGCCGACCTCCCCCAGGGTTTGTGGACCGCTGAGCAGCCCTGTGGATTACTTCTTCTCGACCGCGTGGCCACCGAACTGATTGCGCAGCGCGGCGATCATCTTCATCTGCG
The DNA here is from genome assembly GCF_040660135.1 of Streptomyces sp. NPDC050997. Classification (NCBI taxonomy): domain Bacteria; kingdom Bacillati; phylum Actinomycetota; class Actinomycetes; order Kitasatosporales; family Streptomycetaceae; genus Streptomyces; species Streptomyces sp. NPDC050997. The sequence goes on along the minus strand of NZ_JBFAGK010000002.1, from coordinate 228,871 downwards.
GAGAGTCCTCCTGGCGCGACGAGAACCGCGCGAAGAGGGAGGCCGTGATCGCGGGCAGCGGCACGGCGTTGTCGATGGCTGCTTCCACAGTCCAGCGTCCCTCGCCGGAGTCCTGTGCAAAACCCTTCAGCCCGCCCAGGTGTTCGTCCTTGTCAAGGGCGTTCACCGCGAGGTCCAGCAGCCAGGAACGGATGACCGTGCCCTCCTGCCAGGAGCGGAAGACCTCCCGGACGTCGGTCACGGAGTCGACCTTCTCCAGCAGTTCCCAGCCCTCGGCGTAGGCCTGCATCATCGCGTACTCGATGCCGTTATGGACCATCTTCGCGAAGTGGCCCGCGCCGACCTTGCCGGCGTGCACCGCGCCGACGTCGCCCTCGGGCTTCAGCGCGTCGAAGATCGGCTGCACCTTGGCGACGTTCTCCGCGTCACCGCCGTACATCAGCGCGTAGCCGTTCTCCAGCCCCCAGACGCCGCCGGAGACGCCGCAGTCGACGAAGCCGATACCCTTGGCCGCCAGCTCCTCGGCATGCCTCTCGTCATCCGTCCAGCGGGAGTTCCCGCCGTCCACGAGGACATCACCCGGCTCCAGTAGCTCGGCGAGCTCGTCGACGGTCGACTGGGTCGGGCCACCGGCCGGGACCATCACCCAGATCACGCGCGGGCCCTCGAGCTTGCCCACAAGCTCTTGAAGGCTGTGGACATCGGCGAGGTCCGGGTTGCGGTCGTATCCGATGACGGTGTGGCCTGCGCGGCGTATCCGCTCGCGCATGTTGCCGCCCATCTTGCCGAGGCCGACGAGACCGAGCTCCATCAGTTGTTCCTTAGGTTTTGCGAGGTGGCGTGACGGCACATGCGTGCCGCGGCACTTTCGTACCTGCGTCCGAGCCTAGACCCGGACGCTCGCTCACATCTGTGGGCATACGCGCTCAAACGTATGCCCCGACCTGCGGGTTCTCCGACGGGCGTGATCAGCCGCTCAGGCGCACCGGCATGATCAGGTACTTGTAGGCCTCATCCGCCTCGGCGTCCAGCGCGGGCTTGCCGCTCAGCAGCGCGGGCTTCGTGGACGTCGTGAAGGACAGCTGGGCCACCGGGGAGTCGATGGCGCTCAGGCCGTCCAGCAGGAAGGTCGGGTTGAAGGCGATCGAGACGTCGTCGCCCTCCAGCTGTGCGTCGACTCGCTCCACAGCCTGTGCGTCGTCGCTGGAGCCCGCCTCCAGGATCAGCACGCCCTGCTCGAAGCTGAGTCGCACCGGCGTGTTTCGTTCGGCGACCAGGGCGACGCGCTTGACGGCCTCCACGAAGGGGGCGGTCTCGATCACGGCGATGGAGTTGAACTCTGTCGGGAACAGCGAACGGTACTTCGGGAGGTCGCCCTCCAGGAGGCGGGTCGTCGTACGACGCCCTGCACCCTCGAAACCGATCAGGCCCTCGCCCGCACCCGAACCGGAGAGCGCCAGGATGACGCTGTCGCCGCTCGTGAGGGCCTTGGCGGTGTCCAGGAGCGTCTTGGCGGGCACCAGGGCCACCGCGGACGCCTCCGGGTTCTCCGGCTTCCACAGGAACTCACGGACGGCGAAGCGGTAGCGGTCGGTGGAGGCCAGCGTGACGGTGTCGCCCTCGATCTCGATGCGCACGCCGGTGAGGACGGGCAGCGTGTCGTCGCGTCCGGCGGCGATGGCGACCTGGGCGGCGGCGGCGGCGAAAACCTCACCAGGGACCGTGCCCGTGGCGTTCGGCATCTGCGGCAGGGCCGGGTACTCCTCCACCGGCAGGGTGTGGAGTGTGAATCGCGAGGAGCCACAGACCACCGTCGCCCGTACACCGTCTGTGGAAATCTCCACCGGGCGGTTGGGGAGGGCGCGGGAGATGTCGGCGAGCAGTCGGCCCGAGACCAGGACCGTGCCCTCCTCGTCGACCTCCGCCTCCACGGAGACCCGCGCCGAGACCTCGTAGTCGAAGCTGGACAGGCTCAGCTGGCCGTCCTCGGCCTTCAGCAGAAGGCCGGCGAGGACAGGCGCCGGCGGACGGGCCGGGAGGCTGCGAGCTGCCCAGGCCACTGCCTCCGCGAGTACGTCGCGTTCCACCCGGATCTTCACTGTTGCCGCCTCCTGCTGTTGCCGGCGCTTCTCGGCCTGCCTGGCTTCGTCGTCTGTCGTGGTGTCGTCGGTCCCTGTGAGGGGGAAGTCACCGGGGAACAGTCTGACGCACGGCACTGACAGTAGGTGCCTCTCGGGTCAAGTCGTGACGAGGGGCAGTCGGGGGCCGGAGAGCAAGTTGTGCACAGGACCCCCTTCGAAACGGATTCCTAGCTCTCTCTAGTTGGGAGTAGTAGTAGGGGCTGTGGATACCGTGGATAACCTCGTTTTCGCAGGTCAGCCCGGAAATTTTGTCCACGGGCCCTGTGGGCGGAGACGGTGGACAACTGGGCCTGTCTGTGGAGAACGGAAAGTTCTGCACACCCCATGCACAGACTGAGGCAAGTTCTCCCCAGCGTCGTCCCCAGCTTTACCCGGCTTTCCCACAGCCCGGCCCGGCACCTTCGTGTGACGCCTTTCACTCGACTCGGTGATCAGGCGCGTCGCGTTGCCGAACAGTGGACAGTCATGTGGAGAAGCCGGAGATCGCTGGGGACAACCGCCCTCAGCCTGTGGGTCGGCAGTGGACAACTCGATGCACAGGCTGTGGATCACCGCTCTGTCCACAGCCTGTGGAGATCGTTCGTCCACCAATCCACAAGTACCTGACCTGGCCTGATGGTCTTTCACCAGTTGAGGCTGTGGACACGATCTGGACAACTTCCCAGTCCCCAGGGTGTGGACGCGAAAAAGTAGCCAAATCTGTGGAGAGAGGCCGTAACCCCGCAGGTAATCGAACAGAGGGCAAGCGCCGCATGAAGAAGGGCGCCCCCGCAACTCCTCCGGGGACGCCCTCAGCGACGGGTATCTGCGGCCGTCAGCCGTTCTTGATGCGGTTCGTCAGCTCGGTGACCTGGTTGTAGATGGAGCGTCGCTCGGCCATCAGATTGCGGATCTTGCGGTCCGCGTGCATGACGGTCGTGTGGTCCCGGCCACCGAACAGCGCGCCGATCTTCGGCAGGGAGAGGTCCGTGAGCTCTCGGCACAGGTACATGGCGATCTGGCGGGCTGTGACGAGCGCGCGGCCGCGCGAGGTGCCGCACAGGTCCTCGACCGTGAGTCCGAAGTAGTCGGCCGTCGCGCTCATGATGGCCGTGGACGTGATCTCGGGGGCCGAGTCCTCGCCGCCGGGGATCAGGTCCTTCAGGACGATCTCGGTCAGGCCCAGGTCCACCGGCTGCCGGTTGAGCGACGCGAACGCCGTCACCCGGATCAGCGCGCCCTCCAGCTCGCGGATGTTGCGCGAGATCCGCGAGGCGATGAATTCCAGTACCTCCGGCGGGGCGTTGAGCTGCTCCTGCACCGCCTTCTTGCGCAGGATCGCGATGCGCGTCTCCAGCTCGGGCGGCTGGACGTCGGTGATCAGGCCCCACTCGAAACGGTTCCGCAGCCTGTCCTCCAGGGTCACCAGCTGCTTGGGCGGCCGGTCGCTGGACAGCACGATCTGCTTGTTGGCGTTGTGGAGCGTGTTGAAGGTGTGGAAGAACTCCTCCTGCGTCGACTCCTTGTCCGCCAGGAACTGGATGTCGTCGACCAGCAGGATGTCCATCTCGCGGTAGCGCTTGCGGAAGCTGTCGCCCTTGCCGTCGCGGATCGAGTTGATGAACTCGTTGGTGAACTCCTCCGAGCTCACATAGCGCACGCGGGTGCCCGGGTAGAGGCTGCGCGCGTAGTGCCCGATGGCGTGCAGCAGGTGCGTCTTGCCGAGACCTGACTCCCCGTAGATGAAGAGCGGGTTGTACGCCTTCGCCGGCGCCTCGGCGACGGCCACCGCGGCCGCGTGGGCGAAGCGGTTGGACGCGCCGATGACGAACGTGTCGAAGAGGTACTTCGGATTCAGGCGCGCGGTCGGCTCACCGGGGCCGGTCGCCGGCGCGGGCTGCGCGGCCAGCGGGCCGGGGGCGCCGTTGGCGGGCAGCGAGGAACCGACCGGGCCGCCCCGGTGGACGCGTCCGGAGCCGGACGGGCCGTCTGGCCGGTCCCGGCGGCCGTCGCGTGGGTCGTAGTCGCCGCGCGATTGGTCGTACTCCGACCGCTTGTCGTAGTCAGGGCGCTGGTCGTAGTCCGGACGCTGCCCGTCGTACGCGGAGCGCTCCGTCGGCTGCTGACGGTAGTCCTGGCCGTAGGAATCCTGCGACGGGGGTCGATAAGGGTCCTGTTGCGGGGGCCCATAGGAGTCCTGCGGAGGCGACGCGTACGGGTCACGTTCCGGAAAGCCGAGCCGCTGCTGCTGCCAGCTGTACTCGTCCTGCGGCGGACGCGGCCAGGAGCCGGGCTCCGGGCGCTGGTACTCGGAGGGGTAGGCGGGGCGGGCGGTCGGGAGCTGGTCCGGCCGAGAAGGGTGGGACGGGTGGGACGGGTGGGACGGGTGGTCGCGGTCGCCCTGAGGCCCGGGCCGCTGCTCGGAGCGGCCCGGCATGTGGTCGTCGGCGCGGTGGCGGCCGTATCCCCCCTCGTACTGGGCGGGAGGGAGCTCAGGCTCCTCGTAGCGTGACGGAGGCCGGCCCGGCGCCGCCGGTGTGGGCGCGGGCTCGCCCGCCGAGTCGTCGACGGTGATCGCGATCCGGATCGGGCGACCGCACTCGCGGCTCAGCGTTTCACTGACAACCGGCGCGAGGCGTCCTTCGAGCACGCCTTTCGCAAATTCGTTCGGCACGGCGAGCAGGGCGGTGTCCGCCACCAGAGCCAGGGGCTGGCAGCGCCGGATCCAGTGTTCGTCCTTGGTCTCGACACCCTGCCCTCTTCCGTCACCGAGAAGTTGCTCCAGTACTCGTGGCCACACTGCGGCAAGATCGGCAGGTACATCAGCCACAGGGCACGCTCTCTCATGGGTCCCACGAACGTGTGGTTCGGGACGGGTCGGGATTCAAATGGGGCGGGGCAGGTGCAAGGGAACGAATCAGAGTTCAGCCACGGTAGTCAGGGCGACGGGTACGGTTCAAGTTGTTGTCCCCAGGCTGTGGATAGTGTCTCCCGGTGACCCCTGGTTTGACCGGATGGCGTAGCCGCGCGTACCGTAACCAGGTCGAGTTGTCGATGGCTGCTGCCGCCTGCCTCCGATGGGCACAGATCATTTGGGTGATCGGTCAGCGGTGCACTCGGGCGTAACGCGAGCTACTCGTGGGCGCACGGTGACAGCCAGGACGGCACCCCGAAAACCCCGATTTATCTCTGGAGCCCTCGAGTGAGCAAGCGCACCTTCCAGCCGAACAACCGTCGTCGCGCCAAGACCCACGGCTTCCGCCTGCGGATGCGCACCCGTGCCGGCCGCGCGATTCTTGCGAACCGCCGCAGCAAGGGTCGCGCCAGCCTGTCCGCCTGATCCCGATCAGGTCATGACGTCGTGCTGCCTACCGAGCATCGGCTGAGGCGGCGCGAGGACTTCGCGACCGCGGTACGACGGGGCCGTCGGGCTGGACGCCCGACTCTCGTTGTCCACTTTCGTAGCGGTGCCACGGACCCGCACGCGCCTGGGGAGAGCGCTTCCCCAACGCGTGCGGGTTTCGTTGTCAGCAAGGCCGTGGGCGGTGCGGTGGTGCGTAACAAGGTGAAGCGCAGGCTTCGTCATCTGATGCGCGATCGAGTCGCCCTGCTGCCCCCCGGTAGCCTGGTAGTCGTACGAGCGTTGCCCGGCGCGGGTGACGCCGACCACGCACAACTGGCCCGAGACCTGGACGCCGCCATCGAGCGGCTGCTGGGAGGGGGCGCGCGATGAAGTACCCGCTGCTGGCGCTGATCAAGCTGTACCAGTGGACCATCAGTCCGTTGCTCGGGCCGGTGTGCAAGTACTACCCGTCGTGCTCCCACTACGGCTACCAGGCCATCGACCGCCACGGTGCAGTCAAGGGAACGGCACTCACGGCCTGGCGCATCCTGCGATGCAATCCGTGGTCGCTGGGCGGTGTGGACCATGTCCCGCCGCGCAAGCGTCCGCGGTGGCACGAAATGCTGCGTAACGCCTGGCGTGCACGCAAGGGCGGGCCCTCCTCCGCCGAACCGGCCACCGAGGGGCAGGCTCCTACGAGCCCGGCCGCAGAGACCCCGTCCCATGCCCAAGGAGCATGATTAGTGGACACGATTGCCAGCTTCTTCAGCTTCATCACGACACCTGTCTCCTGGGTCATCGTCCAGTTCCACACGGTGTACGGGTCGATTTTCGGCCCTGACACGGGGTGGGCCTGGGGCCTGTCCATCGTGTCGCTGGTGATCCTGATCCGCATCTGCCTGATCCCGCTCTTCGTGAAGCAGATCAAGGCGACCCGGGCCATGCAGACGCTGCAGCCCGAGATGAAGAAGATCCAGGAGCGCTACAAGAACGACAAGCAGCGTCAGTCCGAAGAGATGATGAAGCTGTACAAGGAGACGGGCACCAACCCGCTCTCCTCGTGCCTTCCCATCCTGGCGCAGTCACCGTTCTTCTTCGCCCTGTACCACGTGCTCAACGGCATCGCGAACAACGAGACCATCGGTGTCATCAACACGAGCCTGCTGCAGAGCGCTCAGAAGGCGCACATCTTCGGCGCCCCGTTGGCCGCGAAATTCACCGACAGCTCCGCGGACGTCGTCGCGCTCGACGCGTCGCTGACCACCGTCCGCATCGTGACCGCGGTCATGATCATCATGATGTCGGCGTCGCAGTTCTACACGCAGCGTCAGCTGATGACGAAGAACGTCGACACCACGGTGAAGACGCCGTTCATGCAGCAGCAGAAGATGCTGATGTACGTCTTCCCGGTCATGTTCGCCGTCTTCGGCATCAACTTCCCGGTCGGTGTCCTCGTCTACTGGCTGACCACCAACGTGTGGACCATGGGCCAGCAGATGTACGTCATCCACAACAACCCCACCCCGGGTTCCAAGGCCCAGGCCTCGTACCTGGAGCGTCTGTACAAGCACGTCACTCACCACGGCAAGACGCGCAGCCGTGGTGAGAAGGCCATCGTCAAGGCCATCGTGGCCAAGGGCCGCGACCGTAACGAGTTCGAGCGCAAGTTCATCAACGGCCTGAACAAGGCGGGCCTCACGGCCCAGGCGGACGGCACCGTGGTGAGGGGCGAGGGCCAGGCCGAGGCTGCCCAGGCCGAGGACGGCACGTCGACGAGCGCCGCCGCCCCCAAGAGGCAGCAGCCCAAGCGGCAGAGCAAGTCCCAGCGCCAGTCCGGAGCCGCGAAGGCAGCCGGCGAGACCACGTCGCTGAGCAAGTCCGACGAGCCCGAGGACGCCCAACCCGCCGCCAAGAACGCCCCGCAGAAGCCTGGTGGGGGCACCCGCAGCAAGGCCCAGTCCGGACAGCGCAAGGGCCCGCAGCGGCCCAAGTCCCCGTCCAAGAAGTAAGAAGGAGTCCATCCCGTGACGGAAGGCACCACCTCCGCTGCTGCCGAGGGTGCAGACACCCTGACCCGCCTGGAGCAGGAGGGCGAGATCGCGGCGGACTACCTCGAGGGTCTGCTGGACATCGCCGATCTCGACGGCGACATCGACATGGACGTCGAGGCCGACCGAGCCGCTGTCTCGATCGTCAGCGACACGAGTGGCCGTGACCTGCAGAAGCTGGTGGGTCGGGACGGCGAGGTGCTGGAAGCCCTGCAGGAGCTCACGCGCCTGGCCGTGCACCGGGAAACCGGCGACCGCAGCCGACTGATGCTGGACATCGCGGGCTACCGTGCCCAGAAGCGCGCAGAGCTGTCCGAGCTGGGTGCCAAGGCCGCCGCCGAGGTCAGAAGCTCGGGCGAGCCTGTGAAGATGAAGCCGATGACGCCGTTCGAGCGCAAGGTCGTGCACGACGCGGTCAAGGCCGCCGGCCTGCGCAGCGAGTCCGAGGGCGAGGAGCCACAGCGCTTCGTCGTTGTGCTTCCCGCCTGATCGGTCCGTACGTTCCTCCGGCCCCGTCTGTTGCGCAGGCGGGGCCGAAGTTTGTCAGCCTGATAGTTCTGGTGTCGGCGCCCGGGCGCCGTGCCGTACGGAAGGACGGTCCCCCGTGACGGAGGCAGCGGAGCTTCCCCCCGCGCCCGAGCAGGCGCGCGAGGTCTTCGGTGATCGCTTCGTAGACGCGGTCCGCTACGCGGAGCTGCTCGCTGAGGCGGGTGTGAAGCGCGGTCTGATCGGGCCGCGTGAGGTGCCCCGCCTGTGGGAGCGGCATCTGTTGAACTGCGCGGTGCTTTCGGAGGTCGTACCCGAGGGCGTGACGGTGTGCGATGTCGGCTCGGGCGCCGGTCTGCCCGGCATCCCACTGGCGCTGGTCCGGGAGGACCTGAAGATCACGCTGCTGGAGCCCCTGCTGCGGCGTACCAACTTCCTGACTGAGGTCGTCGAGCTGCTGGGACTGGACCATGTGACGGTCGTCCGCGGGCGGGCCGAAGAGGTGATGGGCACCATCACGCCCGTCCATGTGGTGACGGCACGGGCCGTGGCCCCGCTGGACCGTCTGGCGACCTGGGGCATTCCCCTGCTGCGGCCGTACGGGGAGATGCTCGCGCTCAAGGGCGACACCGCCGAGGAGGAGCTCAAGAGCTCGGCGACGGCGCTGAGCAAGCTGGGTGCCGTCAAGACCTCCATCCTGCATGTCGGAGAGGGCGTGGTCGATCCGCTGTCCACGGTGGTGCGAGTGGAGGTCGGCGAGAGCCCGGGGGGTGTGCGGTTCGCGGCCAAGCGAGCCAAAGCAGCCCGCACGGGACGGGCACGTCGACGTCGCGGGTAACCGCTCGAGGGTCCGGCGCGCTCCGTCCTGACGGTGAGACGTACTCCACACAAGCTGCCAAACCTACGCATGCGGAGTGTCGCGACAGTTCGGGCCCTGTTCGCTGTGCATCGTGTTTCACGTGAAACGTCGCTCACTGCTGCACGGCATCATCAGTCGGGGCCGGGCTGCGGCCGAACCCCGCGACCGGAAGCCCCTCGGTTCACTCCGAGAGGGTATGGAGTTGTCCACAGAGGTGGATTTCTCCACAGAACAACAGGCCTCACTGGTTCACCACCCCGAAGGCATGGGAGGCTCTGTTCATTGCGAGCCTGAAGTCGAGGAGAGTGAATCGTTGCGGTCCGACGCCAACATCGCGGGACCGATGACCGATCCGGTCCCCGGTCCCCGTACCGAGTCGATGGGGGAGGATGTTTCACGTGAAACACCACCTCCGATGGACGACACTCCGATCGGTCGTGCTGCCCAATTGGCGGTAGAGGCTCTGGGTCGTGCCGGCGAGGGTCTGCCGCGTCCTGAGCAGACCAGGGTCATGGTGGTCGCCAACCAGAAGGGTGGGGTGGGCAAGACGACGACGACCGTCAATCTTGCCGCTTCGCTGGCTCTGCACGGTGGCCGTGTGCTCGTGGTCGACCTCGATCCGCAGGGCAACGCCTCCACGGCGCTGGGTATCGACCACCATGCCGAAGTCCCTTCCATCTACGACGTGCTGGTCGACAGCAGGCCGCTCTCTGAAGTCGTTCAGCCGGTCCCCGATGTTGAGGGACTCTTCTGCGCCCCCGCCACCATCGATCTCGCCGGTGCGGAGATCGAACTGGTGTCACTGGTGGCCCGCGAGAGCCGGCTGCAGCGAGCGATCCAGGCTTACGAGCAGCCGTTGGACTACATCCTCATCGACTGCCCGCCCTCGCTCGGCCTGCTGACCGTCAACGCGCTGGTCGCCGGCCAAGAGGTACTCATCCCGATCCAGTGCGAGTACTACGCACTGGAGGGCTTGGGTCAGCTGCTGCGTAACGTCGACCTGGTGCGGGGGCACCTCAACCCCGCCCTGCATGTGTCGACCATCCTGCTCACCATGTACGACGGCCGGACGCGCCTCGCGTCTCAGGTAGCGGACGAGGTGCGCACCCACTTCGGCGACGAGGTGCTGCGGACGAGCATTCCCCGCTCGGTCCGTATCTCCGAAGCGCCGAGCTATGGACAGACGGTGCTGACCTACGATCCAGGATCGAGTGGTGCACTGTCTTATCTTGAGGCGGCACGAGAAATCGCGCTGAGGGGTGTCGGTGTCTCCTACGACGCGACACACGCGCACATCGGCGCACAGAGTGACCCGAATATGGTGGAGGGGATCCAGTGAGTGAGCGACGGAGGGGGTTGGGCCGTGGTCTCGGCGCACTGATCCCTGCTGCCCCGACGGAGAAGCAGGTGACTCCGACCGCGGTAGGGGGCGCTGCTTCGACGTCCCCGGCAGCGGTGCCCGTACTGACCACAGACCGTGGGGTGGCCGCGGCGAAGGTGGCCACGCTGCCGCCTGTTTCACATGAAGCCGAGGAGCCGTCGGCGAGCGGTTACACGGAGATGCCGGCGGCTCCCGTGGGCGCCCACTTCGCGGAGCTCCCCCTCGACTCCATCACGCCGAACCCGCGACAGCCACGTGAGGTCTTCGACGACGACGCGCTCCAGGAACTCGTCACCTCCATCCAGGAGGTCGGTCTCCTCCAGCCTGTCGTCGTTCGGCAGATCGGTCCCGCGCGCTACGAGCTCATCATGGGCGAGCGGCGCTGGCGGGCCTGCCGTGGTGCGGGGCTGGAAGCGATCCCGGCGATCGTACGAGCCACCGACGACGAAAAGCTTCTCCTGGATGCCCTCCTGGAGAACCTGCACCGGGCGCAGCTGAACCCACTGGAGGAGGCCGCCGCCTACGACCAACTGCTGAAGGACTTCCACTGCACGCACGATCAGCTGGCGGACCGCATCGGTCGCTCCCGCCCGCAGGTCTCCAACACTCTGCGTCTGCTGAAGCTCTCGTCGGCGGTCCAGAAGCGGGTGGCCGCCGGCGTGCTTTCGGCGGGACATGCCCGGGCGCTGCTCTCCGTCGAAGACTCGGAGGAGCAGGACCGGCTGGCCCATCGGATCGTTGCCGAGGGGCTCTCGGTCCGTGCCGTCGAGGAGATCGTGACCCTGATGGGCTCGCGGCCACAGAAGGCCCAGCGGTCCAAGGGGCCTCGGGCCGGTGCCCTGGTCTCACCGGCGCTCACTGACCTCGCGACCCGCCTCTCGGATCGCTTCGAGACACGGGTGAAGGTCGATCTCGGTCAGAAGAAGGGCAAGATCACCGTGGAGTTCGCCTCCATGGAGGACCTGGAGCGGATCATCAGCAGCCTTGCTCCCGGAGAGGGGCCGGTTCTTCAGAAGAGTCTTCTGGACGGCGGCGCCGAGGAGACGGAGGACTGATCCTCCGGCCGCGGAACGACCTCTCAGCGGTCGACAGGGCGGGCTGTGTCCGATGTGTACGGGACACGGCCCGTCCTTTGCTTTCAGGCGGTATCGGTGGAATCGCATCGTGGATACGATGCGTTCGGGTATGGCGCATCCACCCGGCAGCACCTCTGAGGGGAGGGCAGGGGCAATGCGAACGGTGAGCCGCACCGGACTGGTGAGCGCGGGCCTTGGGCTGGGCGCGGTCGGCGGCTTCGTCGGCAGCCTGCTCAGGGAACGGAGCGCTCTGACTGCCGCCCGCGACGCGGCGGGCGAAGGAAGCGAGGAACAGCCTTCATGGGCCGCCGGCTCGTACCGCTCACGCTGGACAACCTTCAGGACCTTCCCAGGCGCTGTCGCGCGTGTGTCTTCTGGGAGTTGGACCCAGTCAGCGGCGAAGCCGCGGTAAAGGCGGGAACGCCCGCCCTGGAGAAGGAAGCCTGGATCTCCGCTGTTCTGTTGGACTGGGGATCCTGCGGCAGAGTCGTGTATGTGGACGACGTACCGGTGGGCTTCGTGCTCTACGCCCCTCCGGCCTATGTCCCTCGCGCGACGGCGTTTCCCACGAGCCCGGTCTCGCCCGATGCGGTGCAGCTGATGACCGCGTTCATCATGCCGGGCTATCAGGGGCAGGGGCTTGGGCGCGTGATGGTGCAGACGGTTGCCAAGGATCTGTTGCGGCGGGGCTTCAAGGCCATCGAGGCGTTCGGCGACGCACGCTGGAAGGAACCGGGCTGTCTGTTGCCCGCTGACCATCTTCTGGCGGTGGGCTTCAAGACCGTCCGGCCGCATCCCACATATCCGCGCCTGCGACTGGAGTTGCGGACCACGCTCTCCTGGAAGGAGGACGTGGAGATGGCGCTCGACCGGCTACTGGGGGCAGTTCAGAAGGAACCGGCACTGCGTCCGCTCTAACGCGATGGGGCCGGCCCTTCCGGGTCGGCCCCATCGCGTTTCACGTGAAACATCACTCGGCGATGAAGTCCTCGAGGTCGCGGACGATCGCGGCCTTCGGCTTGGCGCCGACGATGGTCTTGGCGACCTCGCCACCCTGGTAGACGTTCAGCGTCGGAATGGACATGACGCCGTACTTGGCGGCCGTACCCGGGTTCTCGTCGATGTTCAGCTTGACGACCTCGATCTTGTCACCGTACTCGGTGGCGATCGCCTCAAGGGACGGCGCGATCTGGCGGCACGGACCGCACCAGGCGGCCCAGAAGTCCACCAGCACGGGCTTGTCGCTCTTGAGGACGTCCCTCTCGAAGGAGTCGTCAGTCACATTCTTCAGGGTGCCGGCCACGGCGGGCTCCTTAACTGGTTGTGCGTGGGGTGGGTAGGGGGTCAGACGGAGGTCTTCTCGGGCTCGGCCTTCTCCTCGTCCGCGAGGGCGGCGAGGAACCGCTCGGCGTCGAGGGCGGCCGAGCAGCCGGTGCCGGCTGCGGTGATGGCCTGACGGTAGGTGTGGTCGACCACATCGCCCGCGCCGAAGACACCGGTCAGGTTCGTCCGCGTGGAGGGCGCCTCTACCTTCAGGTAGCCCTCTTCGTCCAGCTCCAGCTGTCCCTTGAAGAGTTCGGTGCGCGGGTCGTGGCCGATTGCGATGAACAGGCCGGTCACCGGGAGGTCCGAGAGCTCGCCGGTCTTGAGGTTGCGCAGCTTCAGACTTGCCAGCTTCTGGTCGCCCTGTACCTCGGCGACCTCGCTGTCCCATACGAACTTGATCTTCGGGTCGGCGAAGGCGCGTTCCTGCATCGCCTTGGAGGCACGCAGGGTGTCACGGCGGTGGACGATCGTCACGGACTTGGCGAAGCGTGAGAGGAAGGTGGCTTCCTCCATCGCGGTGTCGCCGCCGCCGATCACGGCGATGTCCTGGTCCTTGAAGAAGAAGCCGTCACAGGTGGCGCACCAGGAGACACCGCGACCCGAAAGGGCGTCCTCGTTCGGCAGACCGAGCTTGCGGTGCTGCGAACCAGTGGTGACGATGATGGCCTTGGCCTTGTGGACGGTGCCGGCGGTGTCGGTGACGGTCTTGATCTCACCACTCAGGTCGACGGCGACGACGTCGTCCGGGAGGAGCTCGGCGCCGAAGCGCTCGGCCTGGGCCCGCATGTTGTCCATGAGCTCGGGGCCCATGATGCCGTCCTGGAAACCCGGGAAGTTCTCCACCTCAGTGGTGTTCATCAGCGCACCACCCGCGGTGACGGCGCCCTCGAACACCAGCGGCTTCAGCGACGCGCGCGCGGTGTAGAGCGCCGCCGTGTAGCCGGCGGGCCCGGAGCCGATGATGATCACGTTACGGACGTCGGTCACGGCTTGATTCCTCGTCTCTGGACAGCGTCGTAGAACCGGGGGAGTTCCTCTCGGAACTCTCACCCCACCCAACGGATCCTAAGGGTCGCGCATTCCCGCTGTGTCCGGGCACACGCAGACGCGACACCGCTCGGGACACCACGCAAAACGAAGGGTGGAGCGTGCGCTCACGGGGCGGGGTGCAGGACTCGCTCTGGAGAGCGCTCAGGACTGCGGGTAGGACTGCTTCAGCAGAACCTCGGCCTTGCCGACGGACGGGTCGGCCACACAGGCCGTGTCCATGATGTAGGCCATCACGCGGGAGGTGTCGGACGCGTCGGGGAGCAACACGAGCAGGGCGTCCATTCCCTTGTAGGTCCCGGGCTCGCTCGCGAGTGCCGAGTCGCCGCGACCGATGCCCTTCTGGACGCAGTCGGGGACCGGGATGGGGTCCTGCAGGATCTTGGGCCCGTCGCCCGGGACGGACTCCGCGCCCAGGGTGTGCGGCGAGCGGGACCCGCTTCCTCCGCTCCGATTGGTGGCCAGCAGATCGGAGACCTGCTTCTCCAGGTTGCCCTCAGCGAAGGTGTCAGCAGAGGTGGACTGCTCCCCACGTGCCTCGGGACCGGACGGCTTGCCGTCGTTCATGGAGGACAGCAGCGCGGAACCGAATCCCAGGGCAGCGGCCGTGAATACGGCCCCCAGGACGACACTCCTGCGTCGATTGCCCTTCTTACGCTTACGCCCCGGCCCGGTTGTCGAGGTACGGGCGTGGCCCGAGGGACGGTCGGGTGTCGCCGACGTTTCACGTGAAACATGCGCGCTGTCGTCCGAGGCCGTGGTGGAGACGGACTGGATTGTCGCGGCAGCCGGCGGCTGCGGGTCCACGGCCTCGGGCGCCGTGGCGTGCAACAGGGCCTCCGCTGCGAGGGCGGCGTCGATTCGACTGGCGACGTCGGCGGGCATGCGCGAGGGTCCCGGCAGGGTTCCGAGCAGTCCGCGGATCTCCTCCAGCGAGGCGTAGACGTCCGCGCAGAGTTCGCACTCGTCCAGATGCCGCCGTACGTCCGCGGTCCGCGACGGTTCGAGCAGGCCCTCGGTGAGGTCGGAGATTTCCGCGACGTCCGGGTGCCCGGCCGTCTCTGTCGTGGATGTCACGCTCGCCCACCTCCGCCCTTCACAGCAGCTGAATCGCTTGACCCTGCCTCCGGGGGACCCGCCTCACGCGGTCCCGCTGCGGGTGGGACGGATGTCCCCTGCGTCCGGTTCCGCCCCGCGCCCGCTTGTCTGCCGTCACCGGTGCTTTCCGGCCGTAGGTGGGTGAGGAGGGGCAGGAGTCTGGCTCGGCCTCGGGCACAGCGACTCTTCACCGTCCCGGTCGGCACGTCGAGCAGGCGGGCGGCTTCCGCGACCGGGTAGCCCTGCATGTCCACCAGGACGAGCGCGGCCGCCTGGTCGGGCGGAAGGGTGCCGAGCGCCTCCAGCAGCTGACGGTGGAGATCATTGCGCTCCGCGGGTGCCGAGGCCGACTCGTGCGGCTCCAGCAACTGCTCCAGGCGCTCGGTGTCGTCGACGGGGGACGTCTTGCGGGAGGCCGCCTTGCGGGCACGGTCCAGACAGGCGTTCACGGTGATCCGGTGCAGCCAGGTCGTGACGGCCGACTGGCCCCGGAAGGTGTGGGCGGCCCGGTACGCCGACACGAGGGCGTCCTGGACGGCGTCAGCGGCCTCCTCGCGGTCCCCCAGCGTCCGCAGAGCGACAGCCCACAGCCGGTCGCGGTGCCGGCGCACGATCTCGCCGAACGCCTCGGGATCGCCTTCTACGTGGAGAGCCAGGAGGTCCTGATCGCTCGTGTCGCCGTACGCGGTGTCATCTGCCATCGGACCCCCTTCCCCTTGGCGACTGCTCAGCCGGTGAACTTCACGTCGGTAATGGCCTGCTTGTAGCCGGCGTCGCTGTATGCGCTCGGATCCGCGGCTGAGTGCGGCACAGCGGTGAGCCATACGAGCACGTACCGCGTCTTCACCGACTTGGTGACCTTCACCGTGGCCGTGGTGCCGTTCGTGGTGACGCTGCCGATCTCGTCCATCGAGTCCAGCGAGGACGGCGTCAGCGAGTCGGAAGCGTACAGCTTGGCCGTCGTGTGATTGCCGGAGTAGCGCAACCCGATGCTGGCGCCCGAGAGCTCCTGCGCCGACCCCAGGTCGTAGACGATGCCCACGCCCGGCTTGTAGGGCTCGAGGGTCGGTCCCTGCAGGAAGGTGCTCGTCTTCCAGTACGTCGAACTGTTGCCGTCGTACGTCTTGCCGACGTCGCCGGGGTGCTGGGCGTCGCCCTCCGCCACGAACTCGCTGGCGTTCTCAATGCTCAGTGTCTTGACCGGCTTGGGAGCGGTGCTGTTCTTGTCGTCCCCGTCGGTCGTCTGCGTGTTGCCGGTGTCGTCGGACTTGTTGCCCTGGTCCATCAGCGCGTCCGCCAGCTGCCAACTGCCCAGCCCCAGCGCGGCGATGAGGAGGGCCGAGACGGCCCACTTCAACGCCTTGCCGGTACGAGTCTGCAGCGGGGGCGGCGGGGCGGGGGCCGGCTGCGCGGCACCCGGGTGCGCGGACGGGCGGCCGTACGTGCCCTGCTGGTACGTCGTGCGCTGGTAGTCCGGCGGGGCGGCGAAGGTGGGCTCCGGCGGACGGATGCGGGGCATCTCGGCGATCGCCTTGACCAGTTCCTCGGGCGTGGTGCACGGGGACTCGTGGCGGGAGGCGGTGGCGCCGTCGTTGGCGAGTGCCCTCATGGAGAGCTCGGACAGGCCGCGGTGGACACCCGCGCGCACCTGGTCGGGGGCGATGAGACCGATGTCCTTGGGCAGGCCGGACAGACCGTAGGCATCGCTCTCGTACGGCCAGCGCTGGGTGAGCGCCGCGTACAGCAGGGCACCGATCGCCTCCGTGTCGGTGCGCTGTGGGGTCTCGGAATTGATGCCGCGCAGTGCCGCGTTCACGGCGAGGCCGCGGATGCGCCACTGGCCGCTCGAGGTGCGCAGGACGGCGTTCGGGTTCAGCCGCAGGTGCGCCAGACCCTCGCGGTGGGCGGCGGACATGGCCGAGGAGATCTGGCTGACCATCTGGGAGGCGTCGTACACCTCCAGCGGGCCGGAGGCCAACAGCGTCGTCAGTTCGGTGGCGTCTGGCAGCCATTCGTGGACGACGTAGACGAGGTCGTTCTCCTCGACGGCGTCGAGGACTTGGACGAAGCGCGGATCGCCCAGCAGCGCGGAGGACCGGGCCGCGGCCAGCACCGAACGGGCCCGCGAGTGGTCCGCCGGCAAGAGATGGACGCCGACGGCACGCCGCAGCTTCTCGTCCACGGCACGCCAACTGCTGAACCCGTCCAGACGGGTGACGCACTCCTCAAGGCGGTAGCGTCTGGCGAGCTTGTGGCCGCTGTGCATCTCCGGCGGTGAGGCCTTCCCGGGACTTTCGATCCCGCCGCTCCCCTGTGCCTCGACGTCTTCCGTGTCCCGCTCCCGGTTCTTGGCCACCCCGTCGGCCGTGGACTGGTCCGCCTTGGCGGTCAGCGGCTCGTCGCCGCTGTTGTCTGCCACGTCGACGGCAGCCGTGCTCCGTTCCGCCACCGTCGTCCCTGCCTCCCCATCCATTGCGCGTCATGCGACGCCGAAACCAATTGTGCCCACAGTCCGCCGCTATGCACGACACGCGGTGGCGGACGATGGTTGTGCGCCTACCCCCGCCTCAGCGCCCCAGGCGCCCTCGCACCATGCCGACCAGCGAGTTCAACTCCTCGATGCGCATGCGGCGAGCCGCGACGAAGAAGACCCCGAGCAACACCGCGCCGCCTGCGATCAGGGCCGCGAAGGAGCCAAGGACGCCTTGGCCGAGCGAGTGGGCGATGCCGTAGCAGGCAGCGCCGCTGAGCAGGGCAGCAGGCACCGAGGCGATGCCCAGTCTGGCGTATGTGCGCAGCACGCGATTGCCGTCCAGGTCGCCGCCCAGCCGCTTGCGCAGGCGGTTCCAGGCGACACCGACACCGATCGCGTAGGCGAGACCGTACGAGGCGGACATGCCCACCACGGCCCAGCGGGGCGGCAGTACGACGTAACAGAGCGCCGAGGCGCTCGCGTTGACCACGGCCACGATCACCGTGTTGTAGAAGGGAGTACGGGTGTCCTCGTAGGCGTAGAAGGCGCGCAGGACGACGTACTGCACGGAGTACGGGATCAGGCCGAGGGCGAAGGCCATCAGCATGTACCCCATGTTCGTGGCCTCGCTGATGCCCGAGGAGCCGAAGATCAGCGTGCACATCGGGATGCCGAGTGCGAGGAAGCCGAAGGCGATCGGGACGATGGCGACGGCCGTGGTCCGCAGGCCCTGGGAGATGTCGTCGCGGACGGCTCCGGGGTCGTCCTCCGCCGCGGAGCGGGAGATGCGCGGCAGCAGGGCGGCCATCAGGGAGACGGTGATGATGGCCTGCGGCAGGCCCCAGATCAGCTGTGCGTTGGCGTAGGCGGCGAAGCCGGTGCCGTCGACCGGAGAGTCGGTTCCCGCGGCGGTGGACAGCTGCGAGACGACGATCGCGCCGGCCTGGTTGGCGAGGACGAACAGGACGGTCCACTTGGCGAGCGTGACGGCCTTGCCGAGGCCGTGGCCCTTCCAGTCGAAACGCAGCCGCGGCCGGAAGCCGGTCTCACGCAGATACGGGATCATCGCCAGCGCCTGCACCACGAGACCGAGCAGAACACCGATGCCGAGGAGCCGCTGACCCTCCAGCGGGATGGTCGTGACCTTCATGCCGGAGTCGGCCGCGGTGCCGTAGACCCACATGAACATGCCCAGCGTCACGATGATGACGATGTTGTTCAGGACGGGCGTCCACATCATCGCGCCGAACTTCCCGCGTGCGTTGAGGATCTGCCCCATCACCACGTGGACGCCCATGAAGAAGATCGAGGGCAGGAAGTAGCGGACGAAGGTGACGCCGACCTCGTTGGCCGCCGGGTCGCTGGCCACCGAGTCGGACAGCAGGCGGATCAGGAACGGTGCGCCGAGGACCGCCAGGACGGTCAGTGCGCCCAGGGCCACCATCACGAGGGTCAGCAGTCGGTTGGCGAACGCCTCGCCGCCGTCCTCGTCCTCCTTCATGGCACGCACGAGTTGCGGCACGAAGACGGAGTTGAGGCCGCCGCCGACGGTCAGGATGTAGATCATCGTCGGCAGCTGGTAGGCGACCTGGAAGGTGTCGCCCAGCAGGCCGACGCCGAGAGCCGAGACGATCAGTGCGGAGCGGATGAAGCCGGTGAGGCGGGAGACCATCGTGCCCGCGGCCATGACGGCGCTCGACTTCAGCAGGCCCGTGGCCCGGCCGCTCTTCTTCGCCGCGGGAGCGGCGGAGGCCGGTGCCGGAGCCGGTGCCGCCGGAGCGGGCACCTCAGCCACGGGAGGGGTGGGCGCTGCCTGGTACTGACCCTGGGGCATCGGTGCCTGGTACTGGCCCTGGACGGGGGGTGTCGCCGCCGGGTACTGGCCCACGTGCGGAGCCGACGCCGGGCCGGGCACCGGCGGTGGCTCATACGACGACTGCCCACCACCCTGCTGCTGGTCGCGGAAGAGATGGGCGAAGGCATCCGGCTCGTGGCGCTCCTCGCCGGCCTGGGTCACCAGGTCGTCGACACCCACGAACTGGGTGGTGCGGGGGTCGTCGCCGTACGGCAGGTACTGGGTCGGGCCCTCCGGTTCGGGCGCCGGGGTCTGCGCCCACACATTCGGGTCAGGGGCGTACGGCGACTGGGGAGGCTGGGAGTACAGAGGCTGCTGGGGCTGGTACGTGCCCGGAGTCGGCGGTGGGTGCGCGGCGCGGTCGTAGAGCGCCTCGGCGACCGGATCCTGGGTGGAGATGTCCTGTGCTCGGTAGGGGTCCTGGTCGTAGGCGTCCTGGAGGTACATGTCGGCGGGGGACGGCGGCGGGACCTGGCCGTCCTGGGGCAGCGGGCCCTCGGGGTCGCCGGAGCCGCCCGCGGCCTGGCCGCGGTCACCGTCATACGGCGCGTTCATGGTTACCCCACCTCATCGTCCCGGGCCCACCGGCCACGACAACCTCAACGGTCCACTCTCTCACCCGTGCCGGACGGGCCGGCGCTTTCCCCTGCGGTGTCCGGTGCCGGGTCACTCGGCTGCTGCGGATCGTCCGTCCGGCTCTGAGTGCCGGACTCCCCCTTGGGACGACCGTCGCCGCCGTCGGGGTTCTCCGGGATGTCGACGGCCTCGCCCGTCTCGTCGGGGCCGTCCTCCTCGGCCTCGCGGGCGGCCGCGCGCTTGCGCTGGGTGTACATCCGGAAGCCGGCGAGAACGAGCAGGAGGAAACCGCCGCCGATGACCAGCATCACAGTTGCCGTGTATTCGGTGACCCTCACGTCGAACTTGACGGGCTGGCCGTACGGCTGCCCGTCCTCCGTGTACAGCTGGGCGACCACCCTGGCCTGGCCGTTGGCCTTCGCCGTCGTCGTGAACTTCACCGTCTGGCTGTGACCGCCGGAGACCTCGACAGGCTGCTCGTAGTAGGAGTCGTCGCCGATCTCCAGGCGCTTCGGGCTCAGTGAGGTGAGCCGCAGCACCAGGTGGTCCGCGCCCTGCACCAGGTTGTTCTGCACGGTCACCGGGATCGTGGCGCTGCGTCCGGAGAGTTTGGTCTCGGACTTGTCGATCAATTTGACCTGATCGGTCAGCGCGTCCACGTACACCTCGACGTCGCTGCGGAAGGAACTCGCCTCGGTGGGCCGGCCGCGCCAGGACGTGGACATCTCACGGTTCGCGGCCCGCCCGAAGGGGGTCACCACCCGGGACTGGTCGCTGAGGATCACCTTGAAGTTGTCGAGCTTGTCCTGTGTGGTCGCGATCTCCAGGAAGGCGGACCGAGGCAGTTCCTGCTTGCGCAGCGAGGAGGGATACCTGGACGTCGACGGCACGGTCGTGGTGGCAGCCGGGTCCGGCTTGGCGGCGGCCGCCGCGGTGAGCTCCTGGGACTGGGACCAGTTGCTGCTCTGCAGGGCGGTCAGCGCCTCAGCCATCGCCTGGGCCTGACGCGCCGACGGCATGCGCTGGGGGGCGACGACGACGCTGCGCTGCTTGTCCGTCTGAAGGTCGAGGGCGAGGCTCTGGGCGAGGAACTTCTGCACGGCGAGTGTGGAGGCGGAGGCCTTCGTCAGGTCGCCCCGGAATGCTGTCGACAGCCGTGCGTCCGCGACGACCGCCGTGGTGCCGCCGCCGATGGGACGGGCGGCCGAGGGTGTGTACGGCAGGCTGCCTGTCTCCTGCAGGCTGTCGCTGCGCGCGATCACCTTGTCGGCACCGGCGGAGGTGGCGACCTTCACGATCGACGGGTCCACCGCGCCCTCGACCGGCCAGGCGAAGTCGGTGCTCGGTGTCACATGGAGCACGGTCCGCACCGTGGTGGAGGCGACATCGGTGGCCTCGTTGAGATGGCTGAGAGAGCCGGTGACGCTGGTGCCGTTGTGCGCGAGGGAGGCGAGATCCGGGTCGGCGAAGGGGAGGGCGACGACCTCCTTGGTCGCCACCGCCTCCTGCAGTCCGGCGAGCCACTGCTTGGCGACCGCCTGATGCGTGCCTGCCCGCGTCGTGTCACCTGACCTGACCCGGTAGGTGCGGGTCATCGCGTCGACGGAGGCCAGCAGGTCCGGGTCGATCACCCAAGTGACGTCGAGGTCCTTGCCCAGTGTCAGGAGCTGCTCGAGGCGGCCGCCCGGAGAGATCTCCTTGGCGAGGTCGTCGTTGAGGAAGACAGGCGTCTGCTGCTCGTTCGAGCCTGTCTCCGCCGTCATGTGGGCGGTGGAGATCAGGGGCCACAGGTACGTGCTCTTCGTCTTGGTGACGGCCTCGTCGGACTGCCACGGCAGGAACGTCCGCTCCATACCGAGCACCTGCTCCCAGTGCTGCGCGGATGTCTCCCCGGAGAGGGAGACGGCGAGCTGGTAGACGCCGCTGTCTCCAAGGTCCAGTGCGTCGGCCGGTACCGAGATGGAGAAGGGCTCGGCGACGCCCGGCGTCAGCTTGGGGAACTTCTCGACGTACTTGCCGCCGATCTCCGAGCCGGTGGCGGCCTGGATGTCGCTGCTGTTCTTGGCGGCGTTGTCGATGGCCGAGCGCGTGGTCAGCTCCGGACCCACCCGCAGCCCCACGTGGGCGTCCGTGACGGCCTGCTTGCCGGTGTTGGTCACCGTGCCCGACACGATGACCGTGTCGCCGTCCGTGGGGGCGCTGGGAGTGAGTGCGTCGAGGGCCACGGAGACCGTGCCCGAGTCGTCGGCCTGCGCAGGCGTGGCGGTGGGCAGCTGCAGCAGTCCGGCCAGCAGGGGCGCCCCGGCGAGCAGGGCTGCGGTGCGCCGCAGCCAGCGGCGGGCAGGTGAGGCACTGGCCCCCTGGAAGTCTGCCGCCTCGGCCACGCGCTCGCCCGTCCCTCGTCGTCGTCAGTGGTCGTCGGAATGTGCGTCCACGCATGGTAACGATGCGCGCTGAGGGGAAGTGCCGCGGACTGCTCCACAAGATCGGGAAACGACGTCGTGCTGTCCCGAATGTGTACGTATAAAGGGGGTCGCTTCCGTGCCTTTCGAGGCCAGATCTTGCTCAGGGCCGAGTGGAGGGTCTGTGCGCGTTTAATGGAGGCGCTCACCGTCGCCCCGGCCACGTACCCTTTTCTGTTGTGCCGAACGCCAACGAAGACACCTCCAGCGCCCTGAGCCAGGTGCAGCACCACGCGGTGAGTGAACTGCTGCGGGTCGCGCCTGTCGCCGACGATCTCGCCCGCCGCTTCCAGGAGGCCGGGTTCTCGCTCGCCCTGGTCGGCGGCTCGGTCCGGGACGCGTTGCTCGGCCGGCTCGGCAACGACCTGGACTTCACGACCGACGCCCGCCCCGAGGACGTACTGAAGATCGTCCGACCGTGGGCGGACGCCGTGTGGGAGGTCGGGATCGCCTTCGGCACGGTCGGGGCGCAGAAGGACGGTTACCAGATCGAGGTGACTACCTACCGGTCGGAGGCGTACGACCGGACCTCACGCAAGCCCGAGGTGAGGTACGGAGACTCCATCGAGGAGGATCTGGTTCGTCGCGACTTCACCGTGAACGCGATGGCCGTCGCGCTGCCGGAGAAGGAGTTCATCGATCCCCATGGCGGGCGCGACGACCTCGCGGCGCGAGTGCTGCGCACTCCGGGCACTCCCGAGGGATCCTTCTCGGACGACCCGCTGCGGATGATGCGGGCCGCGCGCTTCGCTGCCCAGCTCGACTTCGAGGTCGCCCCTGAGGTCGTCACGGCCATGAAGGAGATGGCCGGGCGCATCGAGATCGTCTCGGCCGAGCGGGTCCGGGACGAGCTGAACAAGCTGATCCTTTCCACGCACCCGCGCAAGGGCCTGACGCTGCTGGTGGACACCGGGCTTGCCGACTACGTGCTGCCCGAGCTTCCGGCGCTGCGCCTGGAGAGTGACGAGCACCACCGGCACAAGGATGTCTACGAGCACACGCTGATCGTTCTGGAGCAGGCGATCGCTCTGGAGGAGAACGGCGCCGACCTGACTCTCCGTCTCGCCGCACTGCTGCACGACATCGGCAAGCCGCGAACCCGTCGCTTCGAGAAGGACGGCAGGGTCTCCTTCCACCACCACGAGGTGGTCGGGGCGAAGATGACCAAGAAGCGCATGACCGCGCTGAAGTACTCCAACGAGCTGGTGAAGGACGTCTCGCGTCTCGTCGAACTCCACCTGCGTTTCCATGGCTACGGCACCGGTGAATGGACGGACTCCGCGGTCCGCCGCTATGTCCGTGACGCCGGACCCCTGCTCGACCGCCTCCACAAGCTGACCCGCTCGGACTGCACGACGCGGAACAAGCGCAAGGCCGCCGCGCTCTCGCGGGCGTATGACGGTCTGGAAGAGCGGATCGCCCAGCTGCAGGAACAGGAGGAGCTGGACGCGATCCGTCCGGACCTCGACGGCAACCAGATCATGGAGATCCTGGGAATCAGCCCGGGCCCGGCCATCGGCCGTGCGTACCAGCACATGCTGGAGCTACGGCTGGAGAACGGGCCCATGGAGCACGATGACGCGGTGGCCGCGCTCAAGGAGTGGTGGGCCGAGCAGAGCTGAGGCCGTGAAACGGGGTCGTGTTTCACGTGAAACACGACCCCGGCTCCCTACCGGGGAGAGTCCGGATGTGCCGAGGGGTGTTGTTTCACGTGAAACATGACCCCGACCACCCCGTAGACAACGGCGACGGTGATCACCAGGGGCACCGAGCGCCCGTCCGGCGGCAGCATCAGGGCGGCGACACCTGCGGCGCCCACGAAGGCGACGTTGAAGAGCACGTCGTAGACGGAGAAGATCCGGCCTCGGAAGCCGTCATCGACCGAGGACTGCACGATCGTGTCCGTGGCGATCTTCGCGCCCTGGGTGATCAGTCCCAGGACGAATGCCGCGACGAGTACGGGCGCTGTGGCGAACGGGAGGCCGAGAGCGGGTTCCAGGACGGCGGCGGCAGCGGCACACATGATGATCCAGCGCCCGGGCCCGTACCGACCCGCCGCCCATGGCGTCACGACCGCAGCCGCGAAGAAGCCGGCGCCGGAGATACCCAACGCCAGCCCCAGCAGGGCGAGACCGTCTTCGGGATCGGACGTCAGGGTGTATCGGCAGAGCATCAGCACCATGACCAGCAGGGCGCCGTAGCAGAACCGCATCAACGACATCGCGGCCAGCGCCCACGCGGCCTCCCTGCGTGAGGGGGCGGCGAGATGGCGTACCGCCGCTGCCAGGTCGCGGGCGGTGCCGGTGAGCGCTGTCGACAGACGAGGCTGCACCAACTCGCTGTCGGGCCCCAGCAGTTCCGGTGAGATGCGCAGCGACGCGAGAGCCCCGCATAGATACAGCCCGGCTCCCAGGAGCACCACGGCCGCGTCGGAATCCGCGACCGCCAGCCGTACGACGAAGGCGAGACCGCCGCCGGCGGTCGCGGCGAGTGTTCCGGCGGTCGGGGAGAGGGAGTTGGCGATCACCAGTCGCTCGGCGTCGACGACCCGGGGCAGCGCGGCGGACAGGCCGGACAGGACGAAGCGGTTCACAGCGGTGACGCACAGGGCGGAGAGGTAGAAGAGCCAGTCGGGAGCATCGCTGACCATCAGGACGGCTGTGGCCGATGCCATCAGGGCGCGCACCAGGTTGCCGTACAGAAAGACCTGGCGGCGGCGCCAGCGGTCCAGGAGGGCGCCGGCGAAAGGGCCCACCAGGGAGTACGGGAGTAACAGGATCGCCATCGCGGAGGCGATGGCGGTGGCCGAGGTCTGCTTCTCCGGTGAGAAGACGACGTAGGCGGCGAGCGCGATCTGGTAGACACCGTCGGCGCCCTGGGAAAGCAGGCGCACGACGAGCAGGTGTCGGAAGTTCCGGAGGCGGAGAAGGACGCGCAGATCACGCACGACGGACATGGGGCACAGCCTCACACACGGGGAGATCCCCCGGGCTGTACCACCCGGAGGACCCTCAACAGCTCTGGCAGGAGCGATTTCCGCACGCGGCGCGCTGTCTCGCCGCCGCGCAGTGCTTTGTCTCGGTGGAGCGCGGAGCTCTGTCTCGCTAGCGCTCGACCTCGCCCTTGATGAACTTCTCGACGTTGTCGTAGGCCTCGTCATCGAAGTACTGAACCGGCGGGGACTTCATGAAGTACGAGGACGCCGAGAGGATCGGGCCGCCGATGCCGCGGTCCTTGGCGATCTTCGCGGCGCGCAGCGCGTCGATGATGACGCCGGCGGAGTTCGGGGAGTCCCAGACCTCGAGCTTGTACTCCAGGTTCAGCGGGACGTCACCGAAGGCACGGCCCTCGAGACGGACGTACGCCCACTTGCGGTCGTCGAGCCAGGCCACGTAGTCCGAGGGGCCGATGTGGACGTTCTTCTCGCCCAGGTCGCGGTCGGGGATCTGCGAGGTGACGGCCTGCGTCTTCGAGATCTTCTTGGACTCGAGGCGGTCGCGCTCCAGCATGTTCTTGAAGTCCATGTTGCCGCCGACGTTGAGCTGCATGGTGCGCTCAAGGCGGACACCGCGGTCCTCGAACAGCTTCGCCATCACCCGGTGCGTGATCGTGGCACCGACCTGCGACTTGATGTCGTCGCCGACGATCGGGACGCCCGCCTCGGTGAACTTGTCCGCCCACTCCTTGGTGCCGGCGATGAAGACAGGAAGGGCGTTGACGAAGGCGACCTTGGCGTCGATGGCGCACTGGGCGTAGAACTTCGCCGCGTCCTCGGAGCCGACGGGCAGATAGCAGACGAGAACGTCGACCTGCTTGTCCTTCAGGATCTGAACGATGTCGACGGGGGCCTCGTCGGACTCCTCGATGGTCTCGCGGTAGTACTTGCCGAGACCGTCGAGGGTGTGGCCACGCTGGACCTGGATGCCCTTGTTCGGGACGTCGCAGATCTTGATGGTGTTGTTCTCGCTGGCACCGATGGCGTCCGAGAGGTCGAGGCCGACCTTCTTCGCGTCGACATCGAAGGCTGCGACGAACTCGACGTCCCCGACGTGGTAGTCGCCGAACTGGACGTGCATCAGGCCGGGGACCTTCGACGCCGGGTCGGCGTCCTTGTAGTACTCCACTCCCTGCACCAGCGACGCGGCACAATTGCCCACGCCGACGATGGCTACGCGCACCGAACCCATTCCGGTTGCTCCCTGTGTGTACGAGTGAGGCCCTGGCAGGGGCCTCACATGGTGGTGTCGCCGGGCGTATCCGGGCCGGGGGTGTCCCCGGTCCGGGGCAGAACGCCCGGCGCTCCCTCTGTTGTGTCGCGAGCGGTTTCTCCGTGGCCGGGGCCCTTGAGGTCCCGGCCCGCCCGCTCGCTCTCGATGAGCTCGTTCAGCCAGCGCACTTCGCGCTCCACGGACTCCATCCCGTGGCGCTGGAGCTCAAGCGTGTAGTCGTCGAGGCGCTCCCGGGTGCGCGCCAGTGAGGCGCTCATCTTCTCCAGGCGTTCCTCGAGCCGACTGCGACGGCCCTCCAGGACGCGCATACGCACATCACGAGAGGTCTGCCCGAAAAAGGCGAAGCGAGCAGCGAAGTGCTCGTCCTCGTACGCGTCGGGCCCGGTCTGCGAGAGGAGCTCCTCGAAGTGCTCCTTACCTTCCGCCGTCAACCGGTAGACGATCTTCGCTCGACGCCCTGCGAGTGGTGCGGCGAGGGCGTCCTCGGTGGTGTGCCCCGGCTCTTCGATCAACCAGCCGTTGGCGACCAGCGTCTTGAGGCAGGGGTACAGGGTCCCGTAGCTGAACGCACGGAACACACCCAGCGATGTGTTGAGTCGCTTGCGCAGCTCATAGCCGTGCATCGGGGACTCGCGGAGCAGGCCGAGTACGGCGAACTCAAGGATCCCGGAACGCCGGCTCATGGTCGCCTCCTCTCTGCCGCGGTCGGGCCGTGACGGTCTTTATGCCGAGCCGATGTATCGACTCGATACATCACGACGATAGAACGGCCTTCCGGATGCGACAAGTGGGGGGATGGTGAACGGGATCACATCACTGATTCACGGGGGGCGAGTTGCCTGATTTGGGGTGAACTTCGGGGCTAGGAGGGTTTTGACGGTGCGTAGTCTGTGCGCCATGCACACCACCGGGAACCGAGTGACGCCTGGGGGGCGTCGTTGTCTTTGGTGCAGTACGGATGAATGCGCAACCGACCGCATCCGTACTTCGGGGGGACCGGAAACCAGCCGCCGTTTCCAGGCGCGCAAGGGTGCGCCTGCCCGAGGAGTAGTCGTTCGATGAGCGAGCACCGTCGCAAACCGCCGCAGCCGCAGGGAGGCGGACGTGCCGCGGCCCGACGCGGCCAGTCCGGCTCGTCCCCCGGCCGCCGTGCGGCACCTCGAGGCGCCACCGGATCTCTGTCCGACTCCTATGGGACCAGTTCCCACGAGTATGGTCCGGGAGGCGAGGAGTCTTCGTACAGCGGCCGCGCCGAGAGTCGCAGGGCCGCACAGAGAAGCAGCAGCGGCGGCCGGCGCAAAGCTGCCGAGCCCGCCGGACGCGGCCGACGCGGCCCCGGCGGTCCCAGTGGACCCGGACGTGGCCGCGCGACCGCCTACGACAAGAAGCGGATCATTGACTACCCGCGCGCCGGCAAGTACGGCGCGGCGCGCTGGGTGCCGTCGTGGAAGCTGGTCACCGGGCTGTTCATCGGGTTCTTCGGCAGCATGGTGGCCGTCGCGGGCATCGCGTACGCCATGGTCACCGTTCCGACCCTCGCCGACACCGCCAGGGCCCAGAACAACGTCTACTACTGGTCCGACAAATCCGAAATGGTCGCCACGGGCGGTGAGACGAACCGGCAGGAGGTCAATCTCGCGCAGATCCCCAAGGCGATGCAGAACGCCGTGATCTCGCAGGAGAACAAGACCTTCTACTCCGACAGCGGCATCGACCCCAAGGGCATCGCCCGCGCTGTGTTCAACATGGCCAGGGGCGGTGAGACGCAGGGCGGCTCCACCATCACCCAGCAGTACGTGAAGAACGCGATGCTCGACGACCAGTCCCAGACCGTCTCGCGTAAGTTCAAGGAGATCTTCGTCTCGGTCAAGGTGGGCTCCACCGTGTCCAAGGACAAGATCATGGAGGGCTACCTGAACTCCGCGTACTACGGTCGCGGGGCTTACGGCATTCAGGCGGCCGCGCGAGCGTACTTCGACAAGGATGCCGCCAAGCTGAACGAGGGCGAGTGTGCCTTCCTGTCGGCGATGCTCAAGGGCGCCACGTACTACGACCCCGCGGGTGCCACGTCCTTCGACACGGCCGCCACCCAGGAGGCCAACAGTAGGCGGGCCCTGCGGCAGATGCAGGACACCCTCGACAAGATGGTCGAGTACGGACATCTGGACGCCGCGACGCGCGCCAAGTACACCAAGCTCCCCGACTGGAAGAACCCGCGCTCGAACAACGAGCTGAGTGGCCAGGTCGGCTATCTCGTCGACCTCGCCAACGCCTCATTGGTCAGGAACAGCGACAAGACGGGAATCACCGAGAGGAAGCTGCGCGAGGGCGGCCTGTCGATCTACACGACCTTCGACAAGAAGAAGGTCAACGAGCTCAAAGCCGCGGTCGAGAAGGTTCAGAAGAAGAACATCAAGCCCAAGGAGCGCCCCGAGACGGACAAGTACGTCCAGTTCGGCGGGGCTTCCGTGGACCCGGCGACCGGGGCCATCAAGGCCATCTACGGCGGTGAGGACGCGACGAAGCACTTCACCAACAACGCCGATGTCACCGGTGCCCAGGTCGGCTCGACGTTCAAGCCGTTCGTGCTCGCGGCGGCGATGAAGTGGGGTGTCCGGGACAAGGACCTCCCAGAGAACCAGGCCCAGGACGAGCGGACCAAGGTCAATCCGCAGAGCCTGTACAGCGGCCAGAACGATCTCAAGATCAAGGAATACGACGGATCGGTCTGGAAGAACGAGAAGGACGAGGAGTGGCTCCAGGAGAACGACGGCCAGAAGTCGTACGGCTCTCCCCCGGGCTACAAGATCGACCTCCGCGATGCCATGAGGGAGTCCGTGAACTCCGCCTTCGTACAGCTCGGCATGGACGTCGGGCTGGACAAGGTGAAGGAGTCGGCGATCGACGCGGGTCTCCTGGAGGGCAGCCTGACCGGCACCAGCTATCCGTCCTTCTCCATCGGCATCTCCGACCCGAGCGCGATCCGTATGGCGGGCGCGTACTCCACCTTCGCGGCCCGTGGAAAGCAGCGCGAGCCCTTCTCCGTCCTCAAGGTCTCGGGCAAGGACGGCACGATCTACACCCACGAGGACGAGACGAAGCAGGCGTTCGAGGAGGATGTCGCCGACAACGTGACGGACGTGCTCAAGACCGTGGTCGAGGACGGCACGGGTAGCAACGCCCAGCTGACCGGCCGTGAGGTGGCGGGCAAGACCGGTACCACCGACGGCAACAAGTCCGCGTGGTTCGTGGGCTACACCCCGCAGCTGGCCACGTCGATCAACATGTTCCGCTACGACGACAACGAGAAGAGCAAGAACCGCACGTTCCTGAAGATGTACGGAACGGGTAACCAGAAGAAGATCCACGGTGCCTCGTTCCCGTCCGAGATCTGGCACGACTACATGGAGCAGGCGCTGAAGGGCACGGAATCGGTGCCCTTCCCGACGCCGGCGCCCATCGGCAAGGTCATCAACGACGCCCCGAGCCCCACTCCGACCCCCACGGTCAGCGACACTCCGACGCCGACCCCGACGCCGACCCCGACGCCCAGTGAGTCGGAGGCCTCCCCGACGCCCTCGGAGAGCGAGTCCTGCCAGTTCGATTTCCAGTGCACCGGCGACACCGGCAGTACGGACACCGGTGGCACCGACGGGGGTGTGACCTCCTCACCCACGGCCACGGAGTCGGAAGGCAGCACCAGAGGCAACGGCAACGGCAACGGAGGCCTCTTCGCAGGCCCGACGGGTTGACCCCGGCTGATCCGGAAGTCCGGCCGCTGCCCGGGTAGTTGAAGGCAAGGGTGGCCACCACGCGCTGAACGCCGTGGTGGCCACCCTTGATTCATTTCCGGGGTCAAATACGTTGACGTCGTGCCGGCATGATCTTAGAATTTCGTTCGAATGTTTGTTCTAGGATTGAGCAAGGCCTTCTGAAAGGACTGCAATCTTGCGCGCACTGAAGCGCTCTCTCGTCGTGCTGCCCATCGCGGCCGCCCTGACGTTGGTGGGTACCGCTGCCCAGGCGTTCGACTGGGACTCGATCGGCTGGGATGCGGGTGCGAATTCGAACGGCTCTCGGACGTTCTTCGAAGATGACGGAGAGCACCTCTACATCCTCGACAACAACAAGGACGGACACTCGGCGGTCTCGGAGATCGAGTACGGCTCCCGTCACCTCACCTACTGGAACGCCAGTGGTGTCGACACCACGCGTGACGTGAACCTGGACATCACCGACGGCACGTACGTCCGCTACAACGCCTGCTACGGCGAGTACGAGGGCTACAAGATCATCGGTTGCGGCTACTGGGTGGGCGACACGGCCTGAGCCGGTTCCATGGTGGTGCGGGCCGTGTGGGCCCGCACCACTCTCGTACGCCTGCTCGGATGGCAGGAGGACGTGCCTCGGACGGCCGAGGAGAGGACGGGCCTGGACGGCCGAGGAGAGAAACGTGCCTTGGACGGCCGGAGGAAACGAAGGATGCGCCAGTTGAACCACACAGCCTCCCGCCGGGCGATGTCTGGCGCGGTGCTCGCCGCCTGCCTCGCCGCAACGGCCGGCTGCGCCGGCTCCGGGGTGGCCGAGTCCGCGGCGTCCACCGCCCCGGCAGCGAGTCCCAGAGCCCCGCTGCCCAGTCAGGTGGGCAAGCCTCTGCCCGTCGCGCTCGACGCGGCCGTACAGGCGCGTTACGGGTACGGCCTCAGCGAAGCGAACGGCGGGGGCCAGCTCGAGCGCGTTACCCCGCAGCAGTGGAAGGTGTGCTTCCAGAAGCCCGGCCCGCTCAGCGACTCGGTGATCTTCGGCGTGGTCCGTACCCAGGAGACGTGTCCGGGCCACTGGATCGACAAGCTGGCGTCACCGACAAGCTGATGTGACGGACCAGTCGACCGGGTGGACAAGCCGTCGAGACAGGCAGCCTGTCGTGGCCGGCACGCGCACACGCGCGCGCGTACCGTCGTGGAACAGGGCGAGCCGGACGTCCGTCGCCGACCCCGCACCGGTTCTCAGGTGCGTACGGCAGGATGTGCGACATGCCCAGCGCAGAATCGACGCAAGCGAGCGTGCACGAGCCCGAGCCCGAGCCGGTACGGCCGACGAAGGACGACGCGGTCGCCGCGGCCGGCAGTGAACTGATCGGTGGCCCCCTGGGGCGGCGCGCCCTGCTCGGAACGTCCTGGTGGACTCCCGTCCGGGTGATCGCTCTGGTGGCGATCGGCATGTTCGTCCTCGGCCTGGTCCAGAAAGCACCCTGCTACAACGGCGCCTGGTTCTTCGGCGCCAGTTCGCAGTACACGCACGCCTGCTACTCCGACATCCCGCACCTGTACCAGGGGCGTGGCTTCGCCGACGGGCTCGTCCCGTACTTCGACAAGCTGCCCGGTGACATGCAGTACCTCGAATACCCGGTGCTCACCGGTGTGTTCATGGAGGTCGCCTCGTGGCTCACACCCGGCAGCGGCAGCATCCAGGACCAGGAGCAGTGGTACTGGATGGTCAACGCCGGGATGCTGATGGCCTGCGCAGCCGTCATCTCCGTATGCGTGACCCGTACGCATGCCCGGCGCCCCTGGGACGGTCTGCTCGTCGCCCTGGCGCCTGCCTTCGCCCTGACCGCCACCATCAACTGGGACCTTCTGGCAGTCGCTCTGACGGCCGCGGCGATGCTGATGTGGTCCCGGGGCCGATCGGTCGCCTTCGGTGTCCTGCTGGGGCTCGCCACGGCCGCCAAGCTCTATCCCTTTCTCCTGCTCGGCCCCTTGCTCCTGCTGTGCTGGCGCGCGGGCAAGTGGCGGCAGTTCGGCACCGCCCTGGCGGGCGCGGTGGTCGCCTGGCTGGTGGTGAACCTGCCGGTGATGTTCTTCGCTTTCGACGGCTGGTCGAAGTTCTACACGTTCAGCCAGGAGCGGGGCGTCGACTTCGGTTCCTTCTGGCTGATCTGGGTCCAGAACTCGAACGACCCGCCCGCCACCGACACCGTCAACACCATGGCCACGCTGCTGATGCTGCTGTGCTGTGCCGGCGTCGCGGCCCTGACCCTGACCGCTCCGCGCCGCCCGCGCTTCGCCCAGCTCGCCTTTCTGATCGTCGCGGCCTTCATCCTCACCAACAAGGTGTACTCGCCGCAGTACGTCCTGTGGCTGGTGCCGTTGGCCGCACTGGCGCGGCCGAAGTGGCGGGACTTCCTGATCTGGCAGGCGTGCGAGGTGGCGTACTTCCTGGGGATCTGGTTGTACCTCGCGTACACCAGCAGCGGAGACGCCCACAAGGGCCTGCCGACCGACGGCTACCACTGGTCCATCGCCCTGCACCTGCTGGGCACGCTGTACCTGTGTGCGGTGGTTGTGCGCGACATCGTCGTGCCCGAGCGGGACGTGGTGCGCCTGGCCGGTGACGACGACCCCTCGGGCGGCGTGCTCGACGGCGCGGAGGACGTCTTCGTCCTCGGCCCCTCCGCGCATCCGCCGCGGCACGCGGCCCACTTCGACGGGCCTCAGGTGGAGTGGGGCATCCGGGAAACCGGGTCGACTACGCCGCCCTCCACAGACAGTTCGCTCTGAGCGAACACTGCGGAGGGGGCCCCGAATTGCCCATACGAAAGGCCGTACACGGAGCTCCGTGTACGGCCTTTCGGTTGTCCGAAAGTGTCAGCGGTCGACGATCCGGTCGAACTGCGTGGTGGTGTGCCGCAGATGGGCCACCAGTTCGTCGCCGACCGTCGGCTCCGCGGCGTCGGCGGGCACGAACAGGATCGACACCTGCATGTGCGGCGGCTCGGCGAACCAGCGCTGCTTGGCGCCCCAGACGAACGGAGAAAGGTTCCGGTTGACGGTGGCGAGGCCGGCGCGGGCGACGCCCTTGGCCCGCGGCATGACGCCGTGCAGCGCCTTGGGGGCCTCCAGTCCCACCCCGTGCGACGTTCCGCCCGCCACGACCACCAGGAAGCCGTCGGAGGCGGCCTTTTGCTGCCGGTAGCCGAAGCGATCGCCCTTGGCCACGCGCGTGACGTCCAGGACGGCACCGCGGTACTCCGTGGCATCGTGGTCGCCGAGCCACAGCCGCGTACCGATACGGGCGCGGAAGCGGGTCTGCGGGAACTGCTGTTGGAGCCGGGCGAGGTCCTCGGCCTTGAGGTGGCTGACGAACATCGTGTGCAGCGGCAGCCGGGCCGCGCGCAGCCGGTCCATCCAGCCGATGACCTCCTCGACGGCGTCCGAGCCGTCGGTGCGGTCCAGCGGCAGGTGGATGGCGAAGCCCTCCAGGCGGACGTTCTCTATGGCCGCGTGCAACTGGGGAAGGTCCTGCTCGCTGATGCCATGGCGCTTCATCGAGGACATCACCTCGATGACCACGCGCGCACCCACGAGGCCGTAGACCCCGTCGATCGAGGACACCGAGCGAATGACCCGGTCGGGCAGCGGCACGGGTTCCTCGCCGCGCCGGTACGGCGTCAACACCAGCAGGTCACCGCCGAACCAGTCCCTGATCCGGGCGGCCTCGTACGTCGTGCCCACGGCGAGGACGTCCGAGCCCAGGCGAGTGGCCTCCTCCGCCAGACGCTCGTGTCCGAAGCCGTAGCCGTTGCCCTTGCAGACGGGGACGAGCCCCGGGAACTGCTCCTGCACGTGCTTGTGGTGCGCCCGCCAGCGCGCGGTGTCGACGTAGAGCGTGAGCGCCATGGCCGGACCTGGAACCTTTCTCGGGGCTGCGGTGTATCAGAGGTATGGGTGCTATTGAAGCGAGGAACGCGACGTCAGCGGCGCGACATGTAGATGTCGAGCGCCTTGTGGAGCAGCTTGTTGAGCGGGAAGTCCCACTCGCCGAGGTACTCGGCGGCCTGGCCGCCCGTACCCACCTTGAACTGGATCAGGCCGAAGAGGTGGTCGGTCTCGTCCAGCGAGTCGGAGATGCCCCGCAGGTCGTAGGCGGTCGCGCCGAGCGCGTAGGCGTCGCGGAGCATCCGCCACTGCATCGCGTTCGAGGGCCGGACCTCACGGCCGATGTTGTCGGAGGCGCCGTAGGAGTACCAGACGTGCCCGCCGACGATCAGCATCGTCGCCGCCGACAGGTTCACGCCGTTGTGCTGGGCGAAGTACAGCCGCATGCGGTTGGGGTCCTCGGTGTTGAGGGCCGTCCACATGCGCTGGAAGTACGACAGCGGGCGCGGCCGGAAGTGGTCGCGCACGGCAGTGATTTCGTAGAGCCGCTGCCATTCCTCAAGGTCCTGGTAGCCGCCCTGGACGACCTCGACGCCCTCCTTCTCGGCCTTCTTGATGTTGCGGCGCCACAGCTGGTTGAAGTTCTTGTGGACCTCTTCCAGGGAGCGGTTCGCCAGGGGCACCTGGAAGACATAGCGAGGCTGTACGTCACCGAAGCCGGCGCCCCCGTCCTCGCCCTGCTGCCAGCCCATGCGCCGCAGTTTGTCGGCCACCTCGAAGGCGCGCGGTTCGATGAAGTCGGCCTCGATGTCCCGCAGTCGCTTCACATCAGGGCTCTGGATGCCCTGCTTGATGGAGGGGGCCTCCCAGCGCCGGATGATGACCGGCGGGCCCATCTTCACCGAGAAGGCGCCCTGCTGCTTGAGGTGCGCGAGCATCGGTTCCAGCCACTCGGTGAGATTTGGCGCGAACCAGTTGATGACCGGGCCCTCGGGCAGATAGGCGAGATAGCGCTTGATCTTGGGCAGCTGTCGATAGAGGACGAGCCCCGCGCCGACCATGTCGCCGGTGCGGTCGTCGAACCAACCGAGGCTCTCGGAGCGCCACTCCGCCTTGACCTCCGCCCAGGCCGGAACCTGCATGTGGCTCGCCGACGGCAGGCTCTGGATGTATGCCAGATGCTGCTCGCGACTGATCGTCCTCAGGGTCAGGCTCATTCGGGGCGCTCCTCGGGCTGGTGTGTCCCCATGGGTACAGGGGCTCCTGGCTCTCGCGGCGAAGCCTACTGCGCCTTGCGAGCGCCTCGACTGGGCATACGGCACCTTCGCCCCGGCCTGTGGGTGCCGAGGCGTTCCGCGGTGTCTTTATGAGGGGTTGGAGAGCGGTGTCCGTGGCGTCAGCCGACGACCCCGCCGAAGAGACCGCCGTGCGCCATGCCGAGGAAGAAGCCGACCCCTGATGCGCCGAGGCCGAGGATCAGCCCGAAGCGTTCCCGGGTCGTCTCCGAGATCCACTGCCCGTACGCGCCCGTGAGGATCCCCACCAGGCCGGTCCAGGAGCTGAGCAGGTGCAGGTCGTCGAACATCGCCGTGACGAACGAAGTGATGCCCAGTACCAGGGTCACCGCGAGCAGTGTGTCCTGGAGAGGGTGGGACTTGCCGTCCGTGGCGAACAGTCCTCCGACGGTGTTGGGTCGCAATGCTTGTGCCATGGGGCACCTCCTGCGAAAGGCGGCGCATCGTAGCGCCATACACACCCGATGGGTACAGATTGACGGTCCCGGCGGCCGGATTTCAACCGGAAGCCGGTGTGCGGGTAGGCTGTACCTTCTGCACCGGTGTCTGCCCACGTCACGGTCGAGGAATCCCCCGAGGAACCCCGACTGTCAGTGGTGGCCGATACCGTTGCGTACGCATCACAACCCTCCTGCCACGGAACGACCGTGGCCGCTGAGTCCAAAGGAGGTGGGTTCCACATGCGTCACTACGAACTGATGGTCATCCTCGACCCCGATCTGGAGGAGCGCGCTGTCGCCCCCCTGATCGAGAACTTCCTCTCCGTCGTCCGCGAGGGCAACGGAAAGGTCGAGAAGGTCGACACCTGGGGCCGTCGTCGTCTCTCGTACGAGATCAAGAAGAAGCCTGAGGGCATCTACTCGGTCATCGACCTGCAGGCCGAGCCTGCGGTCGTCAAGGAGCTCGACCGCCAGCTGAACCTGAACGAGTCGGTCCTCCGGACCAAGGTCCTCCGCCCCGAGACCCACTGAGCTCTCCCGCTCAGCTGATCTCGGGATTCGAGTAGCAGCCAGCAGCCAGCAGCAAACCCGCCGAGAGGTTCCCCCATGGCAGGCGAGACCGTCATCACGGTCGTCGGCAATCTTGTCGACGACCCCGAGCTGCGCTTCACCCCCTCCGGTGCGGCGGTCGCGAAGTTCCGTGTCGCGTCCACTCCTCGCACCTTCGACCGTCAGACCAACGAGTGGAAGGACGGCGAAAGCCTGTTCCTGACCTGCTCGGTCTGGCGTCAGGCTGCGGAGAACGTCGCCGAGTCGCTCCAGCGAGGCATGCGCGTCATCGTGCAGGGCCGGCTGAAGCAGCGGTCCTACGAGGACCGTGAGGGCGTCAAGCGCACGGTCTACGAACTGGACGTCGAGGAAGTCGGCGCCAGCCTGCGCAGTGCCACGGCCAAGGTCACCAAGACCACCGGTCGCGGTGGGCAGGGTCAGGGCGGTTACAGCGGCGGTGGCGGTGGCGCCCAGGGCGGCGGCAGCTGGGGCGGAGGCTCCGGCGGCGGCCAGCAGGGCGGCGGCGGAGCACCCGCCGACGACCCGTGGGCGACCAGCGCTCCCGCCGGTGGCAACCAGGGCGGTGGCGCCGGTGGCGGCGGCTGGGGTGGAAACTCCGGCGGCGGCAGCGGCGGCAGCGGCGGCGGCTACTCGGACGAGCCCCCCTTCTAGGCCCTCGGGCCGAGGTGGGCCGTACCCACACTTCTTGATCACACAGGAGATACACCATGGCGAAGCCGCCTGTGCGCAAGCCGAAGAAGAAGGTCTGCGCTTTCTGCAAGGACAAGGTCACGTACGTGGACTACAAGGACACGAACATGCTGCGGAAGTTCATTTCCGACCGCGGCAAGATCCGTGCCCGCCGCGTGACCGGCAACTGCACGCAGCACCAGCGTGACGTCGCCACGGCCGTGAAGAACAGCCGTGAGATGGCGCTGCTGCCCTACACCTCCACCGCGCGATAAGGGAAGGGTGACTGACACATGAAGATCATCCTCACCCACGAGGTCTCCGGCCTCGGTGCCGCGGGCGACGTCGTCGACGTCAAGGACGGCTACGCTCGCAACTACCTGATCCCGCGGAAGTTCGCTATCCGCTGGACCAAGGGTGGCGAGAAGGACGTCGAGCAGATCCGTCGTGCTCGCAAGATCCACGAGATCCAGACCATCGAGCAGGCCAACTCTGTGAAGGCCCAGCTCGAGGGCGTCAAGGTCCGTCTGGCAGTTCGCTCCGGCGACGCCGGTCGTCTCTTCGGTTCCGTCACTCCGGCCGACATCGCTTCCGCGATCAAGGCTTCCGGTGGCCCCGAGGTCGACAAGCGCCGCATTGAGCTGGGCACGCCGATCAAGACGCTGGGCGCCCACGAGACGTCCGTGCGTCTGCACCCCGAGGTTGCCGCCAAGGTCAACATCGAGGTCGTCGCGGCCTGATCGCCGGATTTCGGCTGAACAGCTGAGAAGGGGCCGCACCCAGCCAGGGTGCGGCCCCTTCCGCGCGCCCAAGGGCCCTGACCGACAGGGAGGCCATGTTTCACGTGAAACGCCGGTTTCACGTGAAACGGTCAGCGGGTGGCACCCGTGACCAGCCAGTGGCCCGAGCGGGAACGGAGCCAGAGGGTCAGAATCCGGACTGTCATCATCAAAGTCATCGCTCCCCAGATGGCGGTGAGACCGCCACCGACCGTAGGGACGAGCAGGGCCACGGGGGTGAAGACCACAAGGGTGAGCACCATCGCCCAGGCGAGGTACGGTCCATCGCCCGCTCCCATCAGGACTCCGTCCAGGACAAAGACGATCCCGCAGATCGGCTGGGAGAGCGCCACCATGAGAAGGGCCGGCAGGGCGGCGTCCGTGACGATCGGATCACTGGTGAACAGTGGCAGGAAGAGTGGCCTAGCGATGACCACCAGCAGACCGAGTATGACACCGGCCGCGATGCCCCATTCCACCATGCGACGGCAGACGGCTCGGGCTCCTTGGGGATCGTCGGCGCCCAGATAGCGTCCGATGATGGCCTGCCCTGCGATTGCGATCGCGTCGAGGGCGAAGGCCATCAGACTCCATAGGGACAGGATGATCTGGTGTGCCGCGATGTCGGCGTCGCCGAGGCGGGCCGCGACAGCTGTGGCGATCATCAGGATCGCTCGCAGGGAGAGCGTGCGGACCAGTAGTGGGACGCCGGCTTGAGCGGAGGCGCGGATCCCGGCGGCGTCGGGGCGTAGGGAGGCTCCGTGCTGACGGGCACCGCGGACGACGACCACCAGATAGGCGGCGGCCATGCCGCACTGCGCGATGACGGTGCCCCACGCGGAACCCGCGATGCCGAGGTTGGCGCCATAGACGAGCCCCACGTTGAGGGCGGCGTTGGCGAGGAAGCCCGCGATGGCTACGTACAGAGGTGTCCGCGTGTCCTGCAGCCCGCGCAGGACACCGGTCGCGGCAAGAACAACCAGCATGGCCGGTATGCCGAAGGACGAGATCCGCAAGTAGGTGATCGCGTACGGGGCTGCGGTGTCGGAGGCGCCGAAGAGTTCCACGATCGCCGGTGCTGCGGGCAGGACGACCGCGATGACGGCGGCGCCGAGCAGTAACGCGAGCCAGATTCCGTCCATGCCCTGGCGGATGGCGGCTGAGAGATCGCCGGCGCCAACACGTCGGGCGACGGCGGCCGTGGTGGCGTAGGCGAGGAAGACGAAGATGCTGACGGCGGTCGTGAGGAGAGCTGAGGCGACGCCGAGTCCGGCGAGTTGTGCCGTGCCCAGATGGCCGACGATCGCGCTGTCGGCAAGGACAAAGAGGGGCTCGGCGACGAGTGCGCCGAAGGCCGGAAAGGCGAGAACGACGATCTCTCGATCGTGCTGTCGCCGGGCGGTCCTGGCGGGCGCGGGAGCCTGTGTCATGAGCACCAATCTAATCATCCACAGGTAAGAGATACAACGCTTCACTGACCCTTACTTCAGTGTCAGGAGCGCCCACTCTTCGTGATGACTTCAAGTGATCTTGGTCCGACTGAGGAAGTTTTTCTTCTGCACAGCCGGTGGATGGGAAACTTGCAGGTCAGGGAGGTCTTCGCAGGATGGGTCGAAGCTTGTTCACAGGCCTGTCCACTGTGTCGTGCACAGGTTTTGTGGAGTTCTCCACAGCATCTGGGCCGTCGTCCACATGGCCTGTGGATAACCAGATTGGCTGACGGTGCCCGCGGGCCTACGGTAGTCCGACGCCCACTCCGTCCGTCGGCCCGAAAATCATCACAAACCCGACGCGTCAGAACCGGAGTTGGGCCTCTTACTTGTCAGTGCCGTGCCGTAGAAATGAGAGGCACGGTAGAGGTCCGCTTCGCGGACGGGAGGAGGTGGCTCGGGTGAGTATTTCCGAGCCTTTGGACGATCCTTGGGCCGACAGCGGTCCCAGTGATCGTCTGCCCACTTCCCGCAGACGAGGGGACGGAGGAGCCAGGGGTCGTGACGAGCAACACGACCGCGGCGGGGAGAACGGAGCCTGGGACGGTGGCGGTTCGGCCTTCGAACGCGTACCGCCGCAGGACCTCGATGCCGAGCAGTCCGTCCTCGGCGGCATGCTCCTGTCGAAGGACGCCATCGCTGACGTCGTGGAGGTCCTCAAAGGCCACGACTTCTACAAACCCGCGCACGAGACCGTCTACCAGGCGATCCTCGACATCTACGCCAAGGGTGAGCCGGCGGACCCCATCACGATCGCCGCCGAGCTCACCAAGCGTGGCGAGATCAACAAGGTCGGCGGCGCATCGTATCTGCACACCCTGGTTCAGACCGTGCCGACGGCGGCCAACGCCGAGTACTACGCGGAGATCGTCCATGAGCGGGCGGTGCTGCGCCGCCTGGTCGAGGCCGGCACCCGCATCACGCAGATGGGATACGCGGCCGAGGACGACGTCGACGAGATCGTCAACCGCGCCCAGGCCGAGATCTACGCGGTCA
Source organism: Streptomyces sp. NPDC050997 (assembly GCF_040660135.1). Taxonomy (NCBI): domain Bacteria; kingdom Bacillati; phylum Actinomycetota; class Actinomycetes; order Kitasatosporales; family Streptomycetaceae; genus Streptomyces; species Streptomyces sp. NPDC050997. Next base: position 188,595 of record NZ_JBFAGK010000002.1, on the reverse strand, counting down.
CCGAGCAGCGCACCAGCGAGGACTATCTGCCGCTCGGCGACATCATGGAAGGTGCCCTCGACGAGATCGAGGCGATCGGTTCACGCAGTGGCGAGATGACCGGCGTGCCCACCGGCTTCACCGACCTCGACTCGCTCACCAACGGCCTGCACCCGGGCCAGATGATCGTCATCGCGGCCCGTCCCGCCATGGGCAAGTCCACGCTCGCGCTCGACTTCGCGCGTGCCGCGTCGATCAAGAACAACCTGGCCAGCGTCATCTTCTCCCTCGAAATGGGCCGCAATGAGATCGCCATGCGTCTGCTGTCGGCCGAGGCGAGAGTCGCCCTGCACCACATGCGTTCCGGCACCATGACGGACGATGACTGGACGCGCCTGGCACGCCGGATGCCCGAGGTGTCGTCCGCTCCGCTCTACATCGACGACTCCCCGAACCTCTCGATGATGGAGATCCGTGCGAAGTGCCGTCGGCTGAAGCAGCGCAACGACATCAAGCTTGTGATCATCGACTATCTCCAGCTGATGCAGGCCGGTGGGTCGAAGCGTTCCGAGAGCCGTCAGCAGGAGGTCTCGGACATGTCCCGTAACCTCAAGCTCCTGGCCAAGGAGCTCGAGGTCCCGGTGATCGCGCTCTCGCAGCTCAACCGTGGTCCCGAGCAGCGCACGGACAAGAAGCCGATGGTGTCCGACCTGCGTGAGTCCGGCTCCATCGAGCAGGACGCCGACATGGTGATCCTGCTGCACCGTGAGGACGCCTACGAGAAGGAGTCACCGCGCGCGGGCGAGGCGGACATCATCGTGGGCAAGCACCGTAACGGTCCGACGGCCACGATCACGGTCGCCTTCCAGGGCCACTACTCGCGGTTCGTGGACATGGCGCAGACTTGATCCCCGGGCCTGTAGGGTCTCGCGGCTGATGTCGTAATCTCACGGGCCGTGTCGTACCGATGTCGCATACGACATCACGGTGAGACCAGCGCGGGGGTGCTGCTGCTCAGCGCCTCGTCTCGTACCTGGTCAGGAACACGCCGCCGGGAAACGTCCGCGTCTCCACCGGGTTCAGGTTCACCCAGTTGTCCAGCGCGGTGAAGAACGGCGTGCCGCCGCCCACCAGGACCGGCGCGGTGGCCAGCACGTACTCGTCAATCAGCCCGGCCCGCATGGCCGCCCCGGCGAGCGTCGCGCCGCCGATGTCCATCGGGCCGCCGTCCTCGGCCTTGAGCCGGGTGATCTCGGCGACCGCGTCGCCGGTGACCAGGCGGGTGTTCCAGTCGACCTTGTCGATCGTCGAGGAGAACACCACCTTCGACATGTCCCGCCAGCGGCGCGCGAACTCGATCTCCGCCGGGGTGGCGTTGGGCTGCTGGTCACCGGTCGGCCAGTAGGAGCTCATCGTCTGCCACAGCTTGCGCCCGTACAGCGTCAGTTCGGTCGCCTGCAACTGGTCGGACCAAAACTGGAACAGCTCGTCGCTGGGCACGCTCCAGCCGATGTCGTCGCCGGGCGCGGCGATGTAGCCGTCCAGGGTCAGGTTCATGCCGTAGATCAGTTTCCGCATGGCGCCAGCCTTCCGTGAGTCGGTCTCACGCGTACAGACCGGCGCGGCGCGGGAAACTCATCGGTGCGCGATCTGAGCTCACATGTCGTCCTCGTACGCCCACGTCACGCAAGATCGACATGTCACGAGCGGCGAGACCCTACAGGGCCGGCCCGGCCCCAGCCTTCGGCCAAATGGAGTCGACGCCCACGGGGTCAGCGGGGTGGACTGGCGGCATGACGACACCTCAGGAAGAGCTGCTGCCCGGCACGCGCCGTGCGTTGCTGCACCGGATCGCCGTGGCCCAGGCCGAAGGGCGAGCTCCCTCACTGGTCGCCGCGGTGGTACGGGACGGGCGAGCCGTGTGGCACGGCTCGCGGACATCGGTGGACGGACACGGTCCCGACGAGAACGTGCAGTACCGGATCGGTTCGATCACCAAGACCTTCACGGCCGTTCTCGTACTGCGGCTGCGCGACGAGGGCGTGCTCGACCTCGGTGACCCGTTGGAGAAGCATCTGCCCGGCACCGGGGCGGGGGAGGCCACCGTCGCCGACCTTCTTGCCCACACGGGCGGGTTGGCGGCCGAGTCACCCGCGCCGTGGTGGGAACGCACCCCGGGCTCTCTGCGGCCCGAGCTCGCCGACGTACTGGGCGAGCAGCCCTTCCGGCATCCGACCGGACGCCGCTTCCACTACTCCAATCCGGGCTACACGTTGTTGGGAGCGCTCATCGAAAGGCTGCGTGGGGCTCCGTGGGAGGAAGTACTGCAGCGCGAAGTGCTCGAACCTCTGGGCCTCCGTCGCACGAGCGCGCAGCCGCAGGCGCCCCATGCCGGCGGCTGGGCCGTGCATCCCTGGGCGGATGCGATGCTCCCGGAGCCGGCCGAGGACCTCGGCCGGATGGCACCGGCCGGTCAGCTCTGGTCCACGACCGGTGATTTGGCACGCTTCGCTGCCTTCCTCACCAAGGGGGACGACAGGGTGCTCGGCGCACGGAGCGTGCAGGAGATGCGTACTCCCGCAGCGCCGGCGGAGGCCGCGGATGTCGCGGACGGTGCCACCTACGGGCTCGGCCTGCAGATCCAGCACCGGGACGGCCGGCTGCTCGTGGGGCACTCGGGTTCGCTGCCGGGTTTTCTGGCCGGGCTCACCATCAGCGTGGCGGACGACGTCGCGGCGGTGGTCCTGGCCAACTGCACCTCCGGGCCGCTGCTGGCGACCGTGGGCGCCGATCTCGTGCGGATCGTCGCCGAGGCAGAGCCGCGGATTCCCGATCCGTGGAAACCACTGGCCGAAGTCGACGCCTCAGCAATGGAGTTGGTCGGGCAGTGGTACTGGGGAACCCATGCGTTCGGTCTACGACTGACGGCCGACGGACTCGTCTCGCTGGAGCCGCTGTCGGGCAACGGCCGCCGTTCGCGGCTCCGGGCCAACGGCGACGGCACCTGGACCGGCCTGGAGGGCTACTACGCCGGAGAGCTCCTGAGGGCCGTACGGCGGCCTGACGGATCCCTGAGCCACCTCGACCTCGGGTCGTTCGTGTTCACGTGTCAGCCGTACGAGGAGGGGCCCTCTGTGCCGGGCGGGGTGGACCCCGAGGGGTGGCGGGGTATCGGTTAGACGTCCTCGCGCATGGCGTCCTGTTTCACGTGAAACAGGACGCCATGTCATGTCGGGGCGCTGGTGTCACAGCTGAAGCTTGAAACCCAGGTGTGAGGCCGTGAAGCCGAGCCGTTCGTAGAAACGGTGGGCATCCGTGCGGGTGTTGTCCGAGGTCAGTTGGACCAGCTGACAGTCCTGGCGGCGGGATTCGTCGATGGCCCACTCGATGAGCTGTGTGCCCAGGCCGCTGCCACGCTCATCGGCGTGGATGCGTACGCCCTCGATGATCGACCTGGTGGAGCCGCGCCGGGACAGTCCGGGGATGACCGTGAGCTGAAGCGTGCCGACGACGCGGCCCTCGCGTACGGCGACGACGAGGTGCTGGTGAGGGTCGGACGACAGACGTTCCAGTGCCGTCAAATACGGGGTCAGGTCGTCCGGTGACTCCCGTTGGGCGCCCAGAGGGTCGTCAGTCAGCATCGCGACGATCGCGGGGATGTCGACACTCGTGGCGGCTCGTATCTCAAGATCTCCCATAAGCGCACCCTAGGTGCGGGGGCAACGCGCTCTCCGCCTGGCTCGGAGGGCTCGTCATCTCGGCCGGCCTCGGCCACACCGCCCCCAACTGGGTCGGCGCCGCCGTAGCCGCGGGCGCCCTGCTGCTCGCACTTCTCTCGGTCGCTCTGGAGTGCCGTGACAGCGGGCCCAGCACGGTGGTCACACAGGGTCGGCCGGCGCGACAGCCGGCCGCGGTCCGTCACTGATCCGCGCAGGCCACAACGCGCCGGTTCCCGGAGCCTCCGGGAACCGGCGTCGTTCTGGCGGCGCGTCTCAGCCCGCGGCTACCGTCAGCGGGGCGAACCGCCGGCTCCAGTCACCGGGCAGTTCCGCGATGCCGTAGGTCATGACCGCGTTAAAGGCAACGGATACCAGGCCCCGCTTCTTCGCCCACGCCAGCAGCTCTTCGTGCCGTACGTCGATGTCGGTGCGTAGCGGACGGTCGGAGTGTGCGGCGAGGGAAGCGAGCAATGCCTTCGCAGTCCGGGTGTCGCGGGCGATCAGTGGGCCGACGACCTGGGTGTCCATGTTGGGCCACACGCCCGCGTATCCGATGATCCGGTCGCTCTCCTCCGCAACGCGCAACTGATCGGCGAAGGCGGGCAGTCGGGTGATGATGTGGGTGCGATCGGCGCCGAACACCTCCTCGTCGAGTCGGAGGATGCCGGTGAGGTCCTCGGCGGTGGCCGGACGTGTGGCGATCCCAGGATTCGTCCCGTCCGGCGTGAAGTGTCCGAGCAGCATTTCGGTCTGGCCGATGACCTTGAACCCGAGTTCTTCGTAGAGCGGGCGGCCGTTCGGTGTCGCGTGCAGGGTCAGCGGTGTGGTGCCCATGGCCGAGACGATGTGCCGCATGAGTCGGCGCCCGACGCCCTGGCGGGCATGCCGTTTGGCGACCAGGACCATTCCGATGGCCCCGAGGTCGGGGCGGTCCTGTAGTCCGTACTCGGTGACGACACACGCGGCGACGAGCCCGCCTTCGGGGTCGTCGATGCCGTAGCCCTTCCCGGCGGCGAGGAGGAAGCCCCACTTGTGTTCCTCGCGTGGCCACCCCCGGTCCTCGGACAGGTCGGCGCAGGCGGTGTGATCGCGAAGCGTCAGACGGCGGATGGGCAGAACAGTGGGGGAAGGAGTCGGCACGCAGGTCAGGCTGTCTGACGTGTGCCCTCGACGTCTACCTGTTTCCGTGGGGACGTAGGAGCTTTTGGCCATGTCATAGCCAACTCCACAGTGTCCGAACTGAGGCTGGGTGTTTCACGTGAAACACCGACGAACGGATCCTGTCCGGTGACGGTCGATCAAGAAGCGGAAAAGGCACCGCACTAGCCTCAGGGCATGGCCAGACTGCATCTCTTCGACCTCGACGGCACGTTGTTGCACGGAACCACGGCGCCTGTGGAGATTTCCCGACAACTCGGTCTGGAAGCCGAGGCAGTGGCGCTCGACCAAGCCATCGGGGCGGGGCTGATAGGGCCGCCCGAGTACGCGGCAGAGGTGTACGCGCTCTGGGCCGATCTCACTGAGGCGCATGTGGCAGCGGCCTTTGACGGCGCACCGTGGCTGGCTCGGATCCGTGAGGTCTGGACGGAGATCAGAGAGGCGGGCGACTACTGTGCCGTCGTCTCGCTTTCCCCGTCCTTCTTCGTGGAGCGGCTCATCGGCTGGGGTGCGCACGCGGCGCACGGTTCTCTTTTTCCCGCAGTGCCCTTCACGGAGCCTGTGGACCCTGCCGGAGTCCTCAGTGCAGCGGCCAAGGTACGGATCGCCGACCGGCTGTGCGAGGAGTTCGCTGTCACGCGGGCCGACTGCGTCGCGTACGGCGACTCGTTCTCCGACAGGGACTTGTTCGGCGTAGTGCCGATCTCCGTCGCGGTCAATGCGGACCGTCATCTGTCCAGTCTCTCGACCCACTCTTATATGGGGAGAGATCTGTGGGAAGCATATGAATTGGTGCGGCACGCCCGGTAATTGATCTATTTACTGTTTTGCCCCTGCTCAATTCGTGGTGGAGGAGGCGGGACTTGTGTGCAGACCGTCGGCCGGTATGGTCGACTCCGGTTCGGGTCGGGGCGAGGTGTACATCCTGTGCACCCTGTGCGGATCCGGAGTAAGACATTGCAGCTTAACGGGATGGAGAGATCGAAGACCCGCATTTCCTGTTATGCGGCCGAGGCTCCCCTACCAGTGGGACGCTGCGGTGAGAGGCCTGCGGCCAATGTCACACTCTCGCCTTACTTGTCCGTACGGAGTCGGAACACGGGTTGAATGAGGCTGTATTGGCTGCGGTAGCGAACGGGGAAAGCAAGCCGTCTACGGGGGGAAGCAGGCACTTTCCGACCAGGGAAGTGCGCAGACCGACCGAAAGATGTTCGAGGCGAGGCACACCATGGACGCTCCGACCACCACGTCGGCCGACAACGGCACGTCCGGCGGCGGGGGCGGCTGGTTCACGCCGCACAAGCAGCCTGCGGCGCCTTCTGGCGACGAACGGGAGGCAGCCGAGGGCAGCCGCCTGGCGGCGATGCGCCCAGTGGGCAGGACCACGACAGGCACTGGCACGACCCCACCACCGGAGGGCTCCACCCCGCCCGCCACGACTGACGACGCGCAGCAGCCCGCCTCACCGGCCCCCGAGGCCGTACCGCCCGCCTCGGCGGCGGACGACCTACCGCGGCCCATGACAGCCGGAGACGGCGGACCGGCCCCGATACGGGACGCCGGGCTACAGCCCGCGCCCCAGGCCTCCTCGACACCGCCCCCCGCCTTCGCCCCCGCCACTGCCACCGCTCCGAGCACGGCGCCGCCCGCAAGGGGCGCGCTCGCTGTGGCCCCGCCCGTCGAGGCCCAGCCCACCGAAGCCCCGCCCGTCGAGGCCCCGCCCGCCGGTCAGCGCGTCCCGACCCAGCGGCCGGCCCCGACCCGGGACGCCTCTCCGGACGCCGTCCTCATCCGCGGGACCATGGCCGAGATCGGCCCCGTCGCCGACAAGGTCACGTCGTACTTCTACGCGCTCCTCTTCGTGCGCCACCCCGACCTCCGGCCGCTGTTCCCGGCGGCGATGGACACCCAGCGGGACCGCCTGCTGAAGGCCCTGCTCACCGCGGCCGAGCACATCGACAACACCAAGGTCCTCGTCGACTACCTGCAGAACCTCGGCCGCGGCCACCGCAAGTACGGCACCCGTGCCGAGCACTATCCGGCGGTCGGTGAATGCCTGATCGGCGCCCTGAGCAAGTACGCCTCCGGGTGGGACGCGGAGACTGAAGCCGCGTGGGTCCGCACGTACACGACGATCTCGCAGGTCATGATCGACGCGGCGGCCACGGACGAACTGCGCGCTCCGCCCTGGTGGCACGCGGAGGTCGTTTCGCACGACCTCAGGAGGCCGGACGTCGCGGTCGTCACCGTCCGCCCCGACCAGCCCTACCCCTTCCTCGCCGGGCAGTACGCGAGCCTGGAGACGCCGTGGTGGCCACGGATCTGGCGGCACTACTCCTTCGCCTCAGCACCCCGCTCCGACGGCCTGCTGTCGTTCCATGTGAAGGCCGTCCCGGCGGGCTGGGTCTCCAACGCCCTGGTGCACCGCGCCCGCCCCGGTGACGTCATTCGGCTCGGCCCGCCGACAGGTTCGATGACCGTGGACTACACCTCCGACAGCGGACTGCTCTGCCTGGGCGGCGGCACCGGCATAGCGCCCATCAAGGCTCTGGTGGAGGACCTCGCCGAACACGGGGAGCGGCGACCGGTCGAGGTGTTCTACGGCGCTCGTACCAACCACGACCTCTACGACATCGACACGATGCTCAGGCTCCAGCAGTCCCACCACTGGCTCTCGGTCTGGGCGGTCGTCGATGAGCAAGCGCATCTCCAGCTCCCCGACGCCATACGCCAGTACGGCCCGTGGGACGAGTACGACGCCTATCTGTCGGGCCCGCCCGGCATGATCCGCAGCGGGGTGAACGCGCTCAAGGACATCGGCATCCCGTTCGAGCGCATACGCCACGACTCGTTGGAGGAGCTCGTCGCCGCTCTGTGAGTTACGGCCGCTGTCAGCCAGGCCCGAACCATCGGGTGAGGCCTGACGGCTGTCATCCCAGGTCCGGTGCGTGCATGGCGCGTACGCCCTCGATGTTGCCGTCCAGGTAGTGCCGCAGGGACAGCGGCACGAGATGGACGGAGGCGATGCCGACCCGGGTAAAGGGCACCCGTACGATCTCGTACTCGCCGATGGGCTCGTCCACCTCGGGGCCATGGCGCAGAGCCGGATCCATCGATTCCAGGTGGCAGACGAAGAAGTGCTGCACCTTCACGCCGGTGGCGCCGCCATCCTCGCCGATGTGTTCCACGGTGTCGACGAAGCACGGCACCACGTCGGTGATCTTGGCGCCGAGTTCTTCGTGCACCTCGCGGTGGAGGGCGTCGATGACGGTCGGGTCCTCCGGCTCGACCCCGCCGCCGGGAGTGAGCCAGTAGGGATCAGTGCCAGGCTTGGTGCGTTTGATCAGGATCAGGTCGTCACCGTCCAGCAGGACGGCGCGTGCGGTGCGCTTGACCACGGGTCGGACGGTCATGGGAGGAATGTGGCCCCGTTGGTTCCACGTGAAACATCGCGATACGTCACCGGGTGAATCCGTCCTGTGACCAGCGGGAATCGGGGCTCAGCACCAGCCGTCGGACGCCCGTAGAAGCCACTCGTGCGCCCGTGCGATATGCGGCATGGCGAGTGTGCCGGTCCGGACCGACAGGAAGTACGTGCGCAGGGGCGGCACCGCGGGATCGTGCAGGGCGACGACGTCACCGCGCCACAGAGCGGCCGCGCACAGATAGCGCGGCAGCACGGCGAGCCCGGCGCCCGCGGCCGCACACGCCAGGGCCGCCCGCAGGTCGGGGACGATGACGGTGCCCGGGGCAGCGGGGCGGGAGTCGAAGACGGAGGCCCAGTAGCGGGAGACGAAAGGCAAGGACTCGTGCACCTCGACCACGGGGACGCTCTCCAGCGCATGCGCCCCCTTGGCCGCCAGAACGTTCTCCAGCGCTCGTGCTCCCCTGCGGCGGGGTTTCCCGGAGCCGAGCAGTTCGACCCACCGCGGAGCGGCGACCAGGACGTGCTCCTCGTCGCAGAGCGGAGTCGCCGTGAGCAGGCCGCCGCGCGGACGGGCCGTACTGATGGCCAGATCATGATGTCCGGCGGCCAGCCCCTCCAAGGCTTCCTCGGCGTTTCCGAAGGAGGTGCGCAGCGCGAAGCCCTGGCCGTCCTCGCCGGTCAGCGCGGTGAGCGCCGGTAACGCCCGTTCCGCGGTGAACTCGGGAGGCCCGACGAGATGCAGGGTGCGCAGGGAGGACTCGTCGTCGAGACCGGTCTCCGCGATCTCCACCAGGGCGTCGAGGTGCGGAGCCGCCTTGTGGGCGAGCTCGTCGCCGATGGTCGTCGGGGTGACTCCGCGGGCCTGCCGCAGGAACAGGGGGCGTCCCAGCTGCCGCTCCAGCGTACGGATCTGCGAGGTGACAGCCGGCTGGGAGAGTCCGAGCAGAGCGGCGGCGCGGGTGAAGGAACCGGCCCGGTGCACCGTCACAAAGGTGCGCAGTAAGGCCAGATCCATGGCGACGCCCTCCCCTTGCCCTTCTCCCGCCCCGAGGCAGGGCCCAACTATAAATATGTCGATAGGCCTCTGTCGCTACTGTGATTGGACACTGACACAGAGTCAACTAGCCTTGGTCACGCGGTTCTTCGCGCGCGGAACCGAGGGCGGTCCGAGCCACGAGGGGGGAGGCTCGGACCGTCCGCTGTATGTGGCGGAGGTCGCACGGCGCGGGCGCGACGTGGTCAGGGTGCCGACGCGTCCAACGCTCGCAGCACATCCGCCACCAGGTCCTCCGGGTCCTCGGCACCGACCGAGAAACGGATGAAGCCCTCCGACACGGCGTCGCCGCCCCACCGCCCGCGCCGCTCGGCCGTGGACCGCACCCCGCCGAAGCTGGTCGCGTCGTCCACCAGCCGTAGCGCGTCGAGGAAACGTTCGGCACGCGCGCGCGTGGCCAGCGTGAAGGTGAGCACGCAGCCGTAGCGGCGCATCTGTTGCGAGGCGACCTTGTGCGAGGGGTCGTCGGGCAGCCCGGGATAGCGCAGCCCGGTCACCTCGGGCCGCTCGCGCAGCGCCTCGGCGAGCACCAGGGCGTTCGCGTTCTGCCGGTCGACCCGCAGGTGCAGCGTGGCGATCGAACGGTGCGCGAGCCAGGCCTCCATGGGTCCCGCGATCGCCCCGACGATCTTCCTCCAGCGGCGTACGGCGGCCATGGCCTCGGCGTCGCGACCGGTCACGTATCCCAGGAGGACGTCGCCGTGGCCGGTCAGCTGCTTGGTGCCGCTGGCCACGGAGAAGTCGGCGCCCAGCTCCAGCGGGCGCTGCCCGAGCGGTGTCGCGAGCGTGTTGTCGACCGCCACCAAGGTGCCGCGCGCGTGTGCCGCCTTGACGAGCCGTCGGATGTCGCACACGTCGAGCCCGGGGTTCGACGGGCTCTCGATCCACAGCAGTTTCGCGCCGTCGAGGATGTCGAGCTGTGCGTCGTTGCCGGTCGGCGCGGTCCGCACCTCGATGCCGTACGCCTCCAGCTGGGCACGGACCAGGGGCAGCACCTGATAGCCGTCGTCGGGCAGGGCGACCGTGTCCCCGGCGCGCAGTTGTGAGAAGAGCACGGACGAGATGGCGGCCATCCCGGAGGCGAAGACCAGCGTCTCGACGCCGTCCTGCCCGGGCGCCTCCAGTTCGCCGATCGCGCGCTCCAGCAGGGTCCAGGTGGGGTTGTCGTCGCGGCCGTAGCCGTACGGACCCGTCACCTCGCCCGGCAGATGGAAGTGCGCGGCGAAGACCGGGCCGGGCAGGGTCGGCTCGTTCTTGGCCGGCTCGGGCAGCCCTGCCCGCACCGCGCGCGTGCCGTCCCCGGCGCCCGCAGAACCCGCCGCGCCGATCTCGTCACCCTTGCCGGAGTCGCTCATGCCGCCCCATTCTCCACGTCGTTCCGTACCGCGGTGAGCAGAGCCTCGCTCGCCGCCTCCACCATCTCAAGGCACTCCTCGAAGCCGTTCATGCCCCCGTAGTACGGGTCCGGCACGTCGAGGTCGGCGCCCGCGGCGGGATCGTAGGCACGCAGCAGCCGTACCTTGTCCGCGTCCTGCGCGGTGGGCGCGAGGCGGCGCAGTGCCCTGAGGTGGCCGGTGTCGAGGGCGATGACGAGGTCGAGGCGGGAGAACCAGGAGGGCTGGAACTGCCGGGCGGTGTGCGTGGCGTCGTAGCCGTTGTCCACCAGGACGGTGACGGTGCGCGGGTCGGAGCCGTCGCCCTCGTGCCAGCCGCCCGTGCCGGCGCTGTCGATCTCCACGAGGCCGTCGAGCCCGGCCTCCCGCACGCGGGCGCGGAAGACCGACTCGGCCATCGGTGAGCGGCAGATGTTGCCCGTGCAGACGAAGCAGACGCGGTAGGTCATGGCGTGCTCAGTCCTCGTCGGGCAGGACGACGTGAAGCGCCCAGGACACTATCGAGATGATCAGGCCGCCCAGGACGGCCGTCCAGAAGCCCTCCACGTGGAAACTCAGGTCGAGCTTGTCGGCCAGCCACGAGGTGAGCAGCAGCATCAGGGCGTTGACCACGAGGGTGATCAGGCCGAGGGTCAGGATGAACAGGGGGAAGGTAAGTACCTTCACGATGGGCTTGACCAGGAAGTTCACCAGGCCGAAGACCAGGGCGACGACTATCAGGGCCCAGATCTTCTTGCCGGTGCTGTCACCGGTCAGGGTGATCTTGTCCAGCAGCCATACGGCAACCGCCAGGGCGCCCGCGTTGGCGATCGTCTTGACTACGAAATTCATCATGTGTCTGATCGTGGCAGACGAGATCAGTTACGAGTACGGGCAGGGGCGGACTAAGTCGATGAAGGCATTCCGGTTGGATGAACTGGAGGCGGAACGCGCCGCCAACGACGGCGCTTACCTCCAGTTCCTGCGGGAACGGAACATGTCGGTCGGCCTGTACGCGCTCGACGCGGGCGAGCGCGATCCCCAGCAACCACACAACCAGGACGAGGTGTACTTCGTCGTCAGCGGCCGCGCGGCGATCACCGTCGGCATGGAGACCACCGAGGTGGCGCGCGGCAGCGTGGTGTACGTACCGGCCGGTGTCGGGCACAAGTTCCACCACATCAGCGAGGACCTCAGGGTGCTGGTGGTGTTCTCTCCGCCCGAGAGGTGACCCGCGACCTCGGGGTTCCCTAGGGGATCAGTCAGGGGCGGACAAGGGATGCGAGGCCCCCGCCGGCCCGCTCCTCGCCCTAGCATCGAGTGCAGGACATTGGCAGATCCGGCACCAAGAGCGCCGGGTGTGGACAGGTATCGGAGAGGTAAGGGCGATGCGAGAGATCTTCGCGGGACTACCGTGGTGGGTTAAGTGGGTCGCGGTGCCGGTCATCGCCCTGGTCGTGTTCGGCGGGCTGATCGCCAGTGTCGTCGGCTTCGTCATCGGACTGCTGTTCAAGGTGCTGGTCTTCGTGGCACTGGTCGGCGGACTGATCTACGTCGTACGGAAGTTCACATCCAGCTCCTCGTCGCGCAGCGATTGGTGAGCGCCCGGTGCGACCGGGCCGTCTCGGGCGACGAATGAGAGGTACACGCGGGGCAACCGGCGATCGGTAACAGGAATCGCCGGTTCCCTCGCGCGAGGGAAGTTTCCCGGGCAGGCCGTCTGCGAGCGACGACGGGCCATTAGAGTCCGGATTCGTCGCGGGGACGAACCCCCGTGAGTGGCGTACCAGCCCTCCCGTGTTCCCCAGCACGGGCCGCCCCCTCGCGCTTCGGGAGTGCCCCTTGGCCACGGTTGACACCGCCCACACGGAAACCCCCGCACCCCGCGCTGACGCCCGGGTCGCCGTCCCGACTCCGGGGTCCCGGATCCGGCCACCCGAGCAACCCGCAGCGCCGACAGGACGGCCGCGCTCGACGTCGACGTCCACCGAGCGGCCCGCGCTGCCGGCACAGCCACGCTCGACGACGCCCCCTCCCGCGCAGCGGCGGACGCCCCCCAGGCAACGGCACCCGACGGAATCCTCCGCGGCGCCGCAGTCCGCGACCCTGATCGGGTCGGTGCAGCGCGCCATGCGTCTGCTGGAGGCCGTGGCCGAGCACGAACACGGGGCTCCCGCCAAGCAACTGGCCCGCGAGACGGGTCTGGCGCTCCCCACGGCCTACCACCTGCTGCGCACCCTTGTGCACGAGGGCTATCTGTCCCGGGACAAGGGATTGTTCTTCCTCGGCGAGGCGGCCGAGCGACTGGGCAGCAGCGGAGCGCGGCAGAAACGTCGCAGCACCGTCGTCGACACGCTCGCCGACTGGCGTGACGCCATCGGCGTCCCCGTGTACTACGCCATGTACCGCGAGGGCGAGATCGAGGTCGTGTGCGTCTCCGACGCCCCGGGCAATCCGGCGGTCGAGGAGTGGGCCGACTTCCGCGAGACCGGGCACGCGCACGCCATCGGTCAGTGCCTGCTGGCCCAACTGGACGAGGACGCCCGCCGCGACCACCTCGACCGGCACCCTGTGCAGTCCATCACCCCGTACACGGTGCGAGACGGCCACACGCTCCTCAGGCGGCTCGAACGTACGCGGCGCATGGACGCGGTGACGGAGCGCCAGGAGTACGCGCTGGGCACCGTGTGCGCGGCGATTCCGATCACCGTGGGAACGACAGCCGCGACCATGGCCATTTCCCTCCCCGCGCACCAGGCCGATCGTCTGCCTGCGGCGACACGGCAGTTGCAGAACGCCGTGGGGCGGCATCTGGGGTCGCTCGCCCTCTCTATCAGTATCTGAAAACTCACTCCTTGTGATCTGTCGTGCACGTTCAGCAAGATGCCAACAGTGTCAGAGGGGTCATTCCCGGCCAGACGACGTCACACGACGGGGTAGGCGATGCGAGAGTCCGTACAGGCAGAGGTCATGATGAGCTTTCTCGTGTCCGAGGAGCTCTCCTTCCGCATCCCGGTGGAGCTGGGCTACGAGACCTGCGATCCCTATGCCGTCCGGCTGACCTTTCATTTGCCCGGCGATGCCCCGGTGACCTGGGCCTTCGGTCGTGAGCTGCTGATCGACGGAGTGGGACGCCCATGCGGGGAGGGCGATGTACGGGTCGCGCCCGCCGACGCCGACACACTGGGTGACGTACTGATCCGGCTGCAGGTCGGCGGCGACCAGGCGCTGTTCCGCTCGTCCACGGCACCGCTGGTCGCGTTCCTCGACCGCACCGACAAGCTGGTGCCGCTGGGCCAGGAGGGCGCGCTGGCCGACTTCGACGCCCATCTCGACGAGGCGCTGGACCGCATCCTGGCGGAGGAGCAGAGCGCCGGCTGAAGGGTTACGGCGCCGGAACCGGCAGAAGCGTTACGGCGCCGGAACCGGCACAAGATTCCGCACAGTTGAGAGGGTTCGCAGGAACGCTTCTGCTCGGATGGTCGGGCGAGGCCTGGGAGGGCGGCGGAGGAGACGCGACCGAGGCCGGCCGAACCTCCCGCGTCAGTGCTTGCGCCGGCGCCCCTTCCCACCGCGTGCCGGAGCCGGGCGGTCGGCCACCGGCATCGGTCCCGTTCCCGTGACTCCTGCCCCTGCCGCAGCTGCGGACGTCCCTGTTCCCGGCCGGTCGGCCGAGACCACCAGGGCCGCGAGGGCCGTGGTGACCGGTACCGAGGCGACCAGGCCGATCGAGCCCACCAGCGTGCGCACGATCTCCTCAGCGACCAACTCGCTGTTGGCGACCGTCCCCACGCTGCTCTGGGCGATCGAGAAGAGCAGCAGCAGCGGCAAGGCGGCGCCCGCGTAGGCGAGGACGAGCGTGTTGACGACCGAAGCGATGTGGTCGCGGCCGATGCGGATGCCCGCCCGGTACAGCCCGCGCCAGCCCATCGACGGGTTGGCCTCATGCAGTTCCCAGACCGCCGACGTCTGTGTGACCGTCACGTCGTCCAGGACACCGAGCGAACCGATGATGACGCCGGCGAGCAGCAGACCGCTCATGTCGATCGACGGGTACAGGCCGTGGATCAGTCCGGTGTTGTCGTCCGTATTGCCGGTGAGCGCGGCCCAGCCGATGAACTGCGAACCCAGGACGCCGATCAGGAGCAGTGAGATCAGTGTGCCGAGCACGGCCACGGAGGTCCTGGCCGACAGTCCGTGGCACAGGTACAGGGCGATCAGCATGATGGCGCTCGCCCCGACCACCGCCACGAGCAGAGGATTCGAGCCCTGCAGGATCGCGGGCAGGATGAAGAAGTTCAGGATCATGAAGCTGATGGCCAGCGCGACCAGCGCCATGACACCGCGCAGCCGGCCCACCACCACGACGGCGATGGCGAAGATTCCGGCGAGCAGGGCCATCGGCAGCCTGCGGTTCACGTCGGTGACCGAGTACTGCAGGTCCTTCGGCGCGGAGGGCTCGTACGCGACCACGACCTTCTCGTCCTGGTTCAACTGCCGAGACTGGTCCGGCTGCACGATCTCCGTGAACGTACGGCCCTTGTCCTTGCCGGTGTCGACCCGGATCGTGGCCCGCTTGCAGGTACCGTCCGCCTGCTGCTGGGCGGACGAGCCCTCGGCGGTGGAGGTGTCGCCGGTCGGGGCGTCCCCCGAGGCGTTCACCGACTTGCAGCTGACGCTCTCGACCTTCGTGACCGTCGCCTGCTGCGTCTGCCGGTCGAAACCGACGCCGGTTCGCTCGTGAGCCGGCGCGCCCCCGGGCCACAGCACCGCGAGCCCGACCACCACCGCGACTCCGAACGGGATCAGGATGGCGGCGATGACCTTGCGCAGGTGCTGGGATACGGGGGCGGCCGGACCATGACTGTGGCTGTGACCGTGTGAGTGGCCGTGTCCGCCACCCTCGGAATCCGGTCCTGGCCCGCTGTCACCGGGCCCCTGCCCGCCATCAGAGCCATGGTCGCCGTTGCCGGGACCGAAGCCACGGGGCGGCTCGGGCGGTGGGTACGGAGGCTGATGCGTCGTGGTCACCGCCCGATCATCGCAAGAACGACAGGGGCCCCCTGTTCACCGCGCCCGAATTGACGCTAGCGTGGAGACACCTTTGAACACGCGGGAGCTCGGAGCACCGGGCTGAGAGGGCGCTGACCTCCGTCTCATCCATGTTTCACATGAAACATCGCCACAAGCGAGTGATGTTCCACACGAAATGTTGGCAGACGGAAACCGCTGCGTCGACCGCCGAACCTGGTACCGGGTAATGCCGGCGTAGGGAGTAGGTCACATGACCAACAAGGACACACGCACGCCTGCCTCCGTTCAGGACGAAGAGTCCAAGGAGGCCGGGAAGTCCATCGGCTGGCACAAGGCGTACATCGAGGGCTCGCGCCCCGATCTGCGGGTGCCGGTCCGACAGGTGCACCTCACCAACGGGCGGTCGGTCACGCTGTACGACACGTCCGGCCCGTACACCGATCCGCTGGTCGAGACCGATGTCCGCAGGGGCCTGTCGCCCCTTCGGGAGAACTGGATCGTCGGCCGCGGCGACACCGAGGAGTACGCGGGCCGACCCGCCCTCCCCGAGGACGACGGGATCAAGCACACATCGCCCCGAGGGGGCCTGCGCAATCTCGACGCGGTCTTCCCAGGACGCCCCCGCCTGCCGCGCCGCAGTCGCGACGGGAACGCGGTCACTCAACTCGCGTACGCCCGCCGGGGCGAGATCACACCCGAGATGGAGTACGTGGCCGTCCGGGAGAAGGTTTCCCCCGAGGTGGTCCGGGAGGAGATCGCGGCGGGCAGGGCCGTGCTCCCCGTCAACGTCAACCACCCGGAGATCGAGCCGATGATCATCGGCAAGCGGTTCCTGGTGAAGGTCAACGCCAACATCGGCAACTCCGCGTTGACGTCCTCCATCGAGGAGGAGGTCGAGAAGATGACCTGGGCGACCCGCTGGGGCGCTGACACGGTCATGGATCTGTCCACAGGCCGCAACATCCACACCACCCGCGAGTGGGTGCTGCGTAATTCCCCCGTCCCCATCGGCACGGTGCCGCTCTACCAGGCCCTGGAGAAGGTCAACGGCAGGGCCGAGGATCTGACTTGGGAGATCTACAAGGACACGGTCGTCGAACAGGCCGAGCAGGGCGTGGACTACATGACGGTCCACGCGGGCGTGCGCCTGCCGTACGTGCCGCTGACGGCGAACCGTAAGACCGGCATCGTCTCGCGCGGCGGGTCGATCATGGCCGCGTGGTGCCTCGCGCACCACAAGGAGAGCTTCCTGTACGAGAACTTCGAGGAGCTCTGCGAGATCCTCGCCGCCTACGACGTCACGTACTCGCTCGGCGACGGCCTGCGGCCCGGCTCCATCGCGGACGCCAACGACGAGGCGCAGTTCGCGGAGTTGCGCACGCTCGGGGAACTCAACCGGATCGCGAAGCGTTTCAATGTGCAGACCATGATCGAAGGCCCGGGACATGTCCCGATGCACAAGATCAAGGAGAACATCGACCTTCAGCAGGAGATCTGTGATGAAGCTCCGTTCTATACGCTCGGCCCGCTGACGACGGACGTCGCGCCGGCGTACGACCACATCACTTCCGGCATCGGTGCCGCGATGATCGCCTGGTGGGGCACGGCCATGCTCTGCTATGTCACGCCCAAGGAGCACTTGGGCCTCCCCAACCGTGACGACGTCAAGACCGGCGTCATCACCTACAAGATCGCCGCCCACGCAGCCGACCTCGCCAAGGGGCACCCAGGTGCGCAGGAGTGGGACGACGCCCTGTCCGACGCCCGCTTCGAGTTTCGGTGGGAGGACCAGTTCAACCTCGCCCTGGACCCGGACACGGCACGGGAGTTCCACGACGAGACACTGCCGGCCGAGCCCGCCAAGACGGCTCACTTCTGCTCCATGTGCGGGCCCAAGTTCTGCTCGATGAAGATTAGCAAAAGCATCACAAAGCAGTTCGGCGGTACTGCGGCTGCCGGGGCGACGGCTGAGGAGGTCGCTGAGGGGATGCTCCAGAAGTCCAAGGAGTTCGCGGCTAGCGGGAACAGGGTGTACTTGCCGCTTGCTGACTGAGCGTCCCATGCACCTGGTTTCTGCGCCCCTGACCAGTCCAGGGGCGCAGAAACCACGCACTGTTTCCGCCGGGGCGGTGCGTACGTCAGTCTTCCCTCTGCCTCGTTGCACTTGTCGGCGGAAGCGGAGGTTGGGTGTAGGAGAAGCCAGAGAAGTCTCGTCCTTGGTTCACCTGGCTGTTGAAAGTGCCGCCACTGATCGTGTTCGTTACCTCTCCGTCTCCCGTCCGCACCAACTTCGCCTGCTCCCACCACTGCTGCAGCTCGTGTGAGAACTCCGCGTCCAGTGCAGCACGCACGGCCAACGCTACGCTGAGGGCATTTGCGCGGGAAAGATCGGTCGGTACTTGATCAAGCCGAATCAGCTCAGGTTCTGCAGAGCTCACTCCAGGAGCCGTTGGTGAGTCGTCCTCACCACGCCGAAACGGGCGCTGCACCAGGCCAGTCAACGCACCCCAAACTTGTCGTCCGGCCTCGCCCCCCGCACCTCCTGCCAGAGCCACCAGTACCGATGCCGAGATCGGGTCCATCCCGCACTCCCCTCCTGGTCTAAGTTCCAGTCCTTAAAACGATCCAGTCTCTACGAGAGTTCCTGCCCTCGCAAAAGTTCTTGCGCCATCGAATGATAGGCTCGGGATTGGGTCAGATTTCCCGCATCACGTTCAAGGACCGACAGGTTTAGCAGCACCATACTTTCGCCGCGGCGGTCGTTACTCTCTTGATAGTAATTTCGGGAACGATTCAAAATGTCGCGAGCATCTTGAAATTCACCTGCTCTCATGCGGGCATTTCCCAGATTCATTAGAGCAATAGCCAACCCATGCCGATCTCCCAATTTCTGATAGATTTCAATCGCCTTTTTGAAATGTGGGATCGACTCTTTTATCTTGCCCATTTGTGAAAGTGTCGCCGCGAGACCGGAGTGCCCTGAAGCCTGCTTCCTGCGGTCTCCGCTGAGGTTGTGGTAGTCGATGGATCGAGCGTATGCCTCGGCAGCCTCAATGAACCTTCCTGACTCACGGTGCAAGCTGCCCAAGTTGGTCAGCGCGGTCCCAGTAATCAGTGGATTCTTCGTAGCTTCCCCAATCGCCAGGGCGCGTTTTAGTGCAGCTATTCCCGAATCGGGACCGTTAACGCTTCTCAGGGCCATCCCCAGGGCGATAAGGAGATCGCACTCTGTGTCTACGTTCTGTGCCTTGCGCGCAAGAATGATCCCCTCTTGGAGCATCGGAATCGCCTCATTGAATCGTCCTATACTTGAAAGGGTGAGCCCTACATGGCTGAGAGACCTGGCTTGCCAATCGACATTCTTGGCTTTCCGGGCAGCTCTGAGAGCGGCAGTAGCTACCTTTACCGTGTCAGTCACTCTCCTGCGAAGATCCAGATACAGCCCAAGATTCATAGATATTTGATAGGCGCCATCAAATAGGCCCTCCTGCTCTGCAAGTGATGTTGTCGAAATTAGATTAAATTCCTCGTCCTGAAACCATTCTGAGGCCTCTCCATTCCTGTCGCGGAAGCGACGCACCTCCGCCTTTGATGCTCTATCTCTGAGGATCCAGTCGGCCTTCTCTGATGTATTTGCGTAGTAGTTGATCAGGCGACGAATGGCTTCGCTTCTTCCGTCCGCCTCTTTATTGGATACACCCTTTTCGTCTGCGTAGAGCCGTAGTAGATCGTGCATCCTCCAGCGTCCCCACTTATTGCTGCTCTCGATCAAGTGCGCTCGCGCAAGAAACTCGAGTAGTCGTCCTGTTTCACGCGGCTCACGGCCAATAAGGTTAGATATGGCCTGAGTT
The DNA here is from genome assembly GCF_040660135.1 of Streptomyces sp. NPDC050997. NCBI lineage: Bacteria > Bacillati > Actinomycetota > Actinomycetes > Kitasatosporales > Streptomycetaceae > Streptomyces > Streptomyces sp. NPDC050997. Next base: position 169,000 of record NZ_JBFAGK010000002.1, on the reverse strand, counting down.
GAGACATCTGGACCAGTGTTAATTGGAAGCAAGCGGAATGCGCTTGCATGGTCATCTGGCAGGTTCCTGTATGACAGGTCAAACACCGCGCGAACAGTTCGGTCTTCGCGTTCGAGAGTGTCTAGTCTGGAATGAGAGTCAACCAGCTCGCCGGCCAAATCTCTCACTGGGCGACCTGTGGAGTCTGCAAGAAGTGCCGCAGCTATCTGCAGAGCCAAGGGGAGCCGGCCGCACAATTCGGCTAGCCTAAAAGTTTCCTCGGGCTCTTGGTCTACTCTACTGTCGCGGTCTCCTCTGATTTTCTGTACAACCGAACGAATCAAATTTGTCGAATCTTCTGGTGAAAGGATTTCTAGATCGCAGATTGGGGCGCCCAGGGAAAGCGTGTGTCGGGAGGTGACAAGAGCGGCATTGATTCCATCGCTAGGGAGCAACAGTGACGCCTGATCGGCAGAATCTACATTGTCAATGACTATCAGGATTCTATGCCCGCGTTGGGCGTATGCCGTAAGAGCAGAGCGGTACAATCTGGCGCGATCTTGAGTTTCTTCCGGAATGGATTCATTCGGAACTCCTAGTGAATTTAGCAAACTTCCGAGCGCTTCGCTCGGCTCGATCCGTCGATCTCTGTCGTAACCCATCGGATCGATGAACAGAGCCCCTCCGGGGAACCAGCCGAGTTCTCGTGTGACTCTGTGGGTTACCTGCAAAGCAAGTTCAGTCTTGCCTACCCCGGCCATTCCGGTGATAGCGACTATGGAATCTTCGCTCGAACCAGATGGTGCTAGCTTGTTAATTACTTCGTTTATTTCTTGCTCGCGCCCGGAGAAAGTCGAGGATCGGCGAGGCAATCCTGACAAGGCTGGGATAATTGCCGAGGGCAGTTCAATCGTCACGTTTTGCCCTTGAATTACCGTGTTGAAGTATGTGCCGCCTTTAATCTCGTTATGCATGCGAGCGTCCTTTTCTGGGTTAGAACGGGAAGAGGGTGTGAAGCGGCTGAAAATCTGGTATCGGGCGTGGAATCCGGGTTTGAAGACGCGCTCGTGCGCGGTGTCCTGCACGGGTACGGTCGGGTAAGTGTCTGGCGTGCGACAGGTTGGTCACCTGTAGTTGTGCGTCAGTTGATCGCGCGCGACTAGGGGAGCTGGTTCGGGCATGGCGGCTGAGGCTGCTCGGGGTTCGGAAGAGGGGTTCACGTCGGCGGGGGCGACGCGGGTGATGGTTGCCGCGTGCCGGTCTGCGGGGCTCGATGACAGAGACGCGGATCTGATCCGGCTTGGGGAGAACGCGCTGTTTCGGTTGGCGTCCGCGCCGGTCATCGTGCGTGTGGCGCGTGGGGAAGAGTGGATGCCACGAGCGCAGGTCGAGGTGGGCGTCTCGCGCTGGCTGGCTGATGAGGGGTTTCCGGCTGCTCGTCTCGTTGAAGGGCTGGAACAGCCGTTCCTGATCCACGGGCATCCCGTGACCTTCTGGCGCCTGATCGTGGAGGGGGACCGGAAGGCGACGTACGGAGAGCTGGGCCGGGTGCTGCGCGACCTGCATGCCCTTTACGTGCCGGACGGGCTTGAACTGCCGACCTTCAACCCCTTCCACAAACAAGAGCTGAGGCTCGACCGCGCCGTGGTCCCGCAGGATGACAAGGTCTTCCTGCGTAAGAGGTGGCGTGAACTCAAGGAGCAGTACGGGGAGTTGACCTTCGAGACTGCCAAAGGCCCGGTCCACGGTGACGCCCACGTGCAGAACCTCATGGTGGACGATCAGGGGCAAGTGATCCTGATCGACTTCGAAGCCTTCTGTTTCGATCACCCAGAGTGGGATCTGATGGTCACCGCCACTGAGCATCACAGTCTCGGGTGGCAGACCGACGAGCAGTACGGCGACTTCGTCGCCGCGTATGGGCGCGACCTGTACGACTGGCACGGGTACAACACCCTGCGCAGGATCCAAGAGTTCGGCATGACGACGTGGCTTATGCAGAACGTACAAGAGGATGAGGCGACCGCGGCCGAATATCAGCGCCGTATCGCCGGGCTGCGCAATGATGACGACCCGAGGGACTGGTGCCCCTGGTGACGGGCTAATCGTCGTCCTCCAGACGAGCCATCGCCTCCCGTACCTGCTCGTTGAACGCGGTCACGGTCGGGTTCCCGGCGTGCAGGGCGGTGACCTCCGTCTGGAAGTCTGTGACGTAGCGTCGGAAGCGGGATGACTGGAGTGTGTCGCCGCCGTCCACGGCCAAGCTGGCTGTCGTGACGGCGGCTTCCAACTCTCCGTTCAGCAGGTGGCTTTGAGCGAGCACCATGCGGCAGAACCCGAGGGTGCGGGCGTACTTGGGGTCGGTGTCGTCGACCGCGCGCTGTGCGGCCTTGACCGACTCGCGGCGCATCCTGAGATCTCGGAAGCAGTGGCACAGCTCACCCATAAGTTCTGCTGAGTCGAAGTAGCCCAGCCACGCCGGATCCTCGCCGGTGTCGGCGCGCTCGAAGTGGCGCTCTGCCTCGTTCATGGCTCGGCCGGCGGCGATAGGGTCATCGGCATTGGCACAGGCGCGTGCCTCCATTGCCGAGTTCAGGGCCATTACGCGCGGGGTTGCTCGACCCTTGGCGCCAGCGACGGCCGCGCGAGCAAGTTGGATCGCTTGGGCGTGGTTGCCTAGATAGTTCGCCTGGTGGCTGAGGTTACCGAGGATGCGGGCGCCGAACATTCGGTCGTCGATGACTTGCGACAGGCGCAGCGTGGAGGTCAGGTACTTGTGCGCGAGGCGGTGGTTTCCTGCGTCGTACGCGGTCCAGGCGAGCAACTGTGAGACCTCGGACGCGGCGCTGAAGAGCTCGTTGCCTACGCGCTCGCTGTAGCTGGCATCGAGTAGCGGCAGGACTTCGTGGCGGAAATAGTGGCGCAGCGCTCGGTGGCCGTGGCCTCCGCCGTACTTGAAGTCGAGCTGCATGAACGTGCTGGCGGCTTCTCTGACCGCCCGCACGTCGCGCATGCCGACGCGTTGTGAGGAGGGCCGGTCGGCCTGGATGCCGTCGGGGCGGGCGACGATCCAGGACAGGACGGCGGAGCTGAGGTCGGCCTCCGCAACGACCAGTTGCCCGGGGCTGGGAGTGTCGGCGCGCTCCTGAGCGAGACCGTCCAGCATCGACAGGACGTCGGGGACAGTGCTCGGGTAGCCGACCGCCTGCGGTGCAGAGGGCTCCGACAGGTCGAAAAATCCGAGGTCTCCGGGCGTGATCTTGCGGCGGAGCTTGGTGCTCAGAACATCTGCCATGATCGCGGCCGTGCGGGGCTGGATACCTGAGCCCTCGCGCCATCGCTGTACGGCGACGTGAGTCGTTCCGAGGGAGATGCCACGTTGTGCTGCGGCGTCCTTCATGCGTTTCGCGAGGCCCTTGTTCGAGACCTTCGCTTCGTCCATAGCGGCGATTAACTGCGCGTTCCGCTCTCGGCTCATGCTCCCCTGCCAACCCGAGAAATGACGGCGAGTAACCATCGTGGCACAGCCCACTGACATCAGGGGGTTCATTGGTGAACCCCCTTCCGTTTGCCGGTGTTCACGTGAACCCCCTGGTGAACGCTCCCGGTCACGCACCTTCCGCCGTGTACTGGCTTGCGTGCAGCAAGTAATGACGTGAGGGCCGTCGCCGGCTCGGAAGGGAACGTGATGGATGCGGGGAAAGCCCAGAACGTGGCGAGCGAGTTGGACGCCTACGCCCACTGGTTCGTGGTGCCGGATCCGTGCTCTGGCGGGCACTTCCTGGCGCTGACGCTCTTCGCCGAGTCCAGCGGCACGGCACGCGTCGCGCGCGACACGACCTCCGTGTTTCTTCGAGGCGCGGTAGCAGACGAGATCGTGGACGACGCTCGGTTGGCCGTCTCGGAACTGGTCGGCAATGTGGTGAATCATGCCGTGCCGGATCGCCCTCTGGCCCGTCCGGGTGGGGGTCGGCGTATCGACGTGAAGTTCAAGCTGTATCCGAAGTGGCTCTTCGTCGGGGTCGCGGATGAGGACTCGACTCCTCCGCTGCTTCCCATGGGGGACATGCTCTCGCCGGAGTTGGCGGGGGAGCTGGCCGAAGCGGTCCTACCCGACAGTGGTCGTGGGCTGATGATCGCCCAGCGGGTGGCAACGGCGGTTTGGTGGACGCCGGGAGAACAGGGCGGCAAGACCGTCTGGTGCCGCTTCGACCTGGAGGGCGGGGCTGATTACGGACCCGTCTGATGATCTCCGGGTCGTCGCCATGATGCTTGGCTCCCTCGCGATCGGGAGTTGGCGGCGGCCCGGACACCGGCCGGAGTCTTGACCCACTCCGGCCAGCGGCGCGGCTCCTCCTGCCCATGGGGGCTCCCCTCCCAGCTGAGGGGCCGCGCTTCACAACCGAAAACCGAGACCGGGCCACCCCATCAGCCCTGGAAAGCGAAGGGTGGCCCGGCTGGGAACACGGCGGTTCCCGGTGCCTGATGGTACCGGGGCCGTCGTGCTGCGTTCTGGCCCTGGCACAAGGAAGTTGACGATCCGTTACCTAGATCAGGGCAGAGGTGGACAGGGTGACTGGCTCCGGTGAGGACCGGCTGAACGACGGTCTTGATGTCACGGGTGCTGACTCCGGGCTGTGGGTGTCCGGTGTCGACTACATCGAGGGCTGGCGCGGGGCGCGCAACGCTGCGGACCGGTTGAACAGCGCGCTCCTGAGTGCGGGCTTCGAGCTGTCCGCCGTACGGGCCGTCGCGTCCACGAACGAGGACGGGCGCGGAGTTGTACGCCTGGCGGGCTGGCCGGACGTGGTGGAACGGCTCGCCGGGCTCCTGGAGGCGCTCGCCAATGGCGATGGCGGTGCGCGATGAGGGGTGTTTCCGCGGGTGAGCGGTGCGCGTGGGCACGTCGCCGGCCGCGGAGACTTTGGGCGGTAGCTGCCATGGGGCGAGTGAACAGGGGGCCTTACGCTCGCCAGCGGATCGGGCAGTCCTTGGAGCTGCCCGCAATAGCCCGATCGGCCCCCTGTTCTTCGAGGCTCGCCCCAGGGGAGCTGCCTAAAGTCTCGGCGGTCGTCGACCCCCAGCCCACCACGACCCGGCCTGCGAGGGCGGCTCGACGCCTGGACTCCTTGGGCGTGCTGCGGGTGGGGGCGTCGGGCGACCGGACGGGACCGGCGGCCACGCCGCACGCCCGGCCGAGGCGGCCGGGCGGCCCGGCGCGCCGCAGGCGCGCCCTTGAGGAAGTGAAGGCTGTTTCGACCGATGCCGGTTGGCGCTCAGGTGCGGGCGCGTTGCGCGGGCTGCTTGTCGGCGGTGATCCGGTAGGCGAGTTCGGCACGGTCCGCGCCGAAGCGAAGTTCTTCGAGGAACAGCGGGCGGTCGTCGGTGTCGTGCGTGACGCGGGCGACGTGCAGGATCGGTGTGGCGTCCGGGAGCTTGAGCGTGGTCCGCTCGTCGGGCAGCGGCATGCGGGCGCTCACCGTCTCGGTCCATGTCAGCTGGCCGTCCTGGGTGAGCAAGCGGTAGATGGCTGCTGGGCGCGTGCGGGGCTCCTCTGCAAGCATCCGGATGCCGTCCGCGGCCTCGAAGGGGATCAGTGTGCGGTGCATCGCGCGCGTGCCGGTGCCTGGATCGATGAGCAATCGGTCGCACCCGAACAGGGCTTCTTCCTCGTCGAGTTGGAGGAGTCGGCCGGTGACCTTCGTTGTGCGGGTGCGGTAGGTGCTCGGCTCCTCGGCCTCCTGCCAGATGTCGCCGTTAGGCATCACGAATTTGCCCTCGGCGGTGCGGCTGATGCGGCGTTCGATGATGAGCAAAGGCTGTCCGCTGGAGCGTACGAAGCTGCCCTTGCCGTGGCGGACGTCGATGAGACCTTCCGCGCGCAGTGCCGCGATGGCGTTGCGGACGGTCGGCCGCGAAACGCCGTAGCGGGCCATGAGCTGAGCTTCGGATGGCAACAGGGAGTCGGGCGCGAACTCGCCGGACAGGATCGCCTCTCGGATCGCGGCGGCCACCTGTTGGTAGAGGGCTCCGGGGCGCTGGATCTCTGACATCTCGGCATCTCCGGGGTGAGGTCGTAGGCACGTCGCACGCGCGACATCACTCGTCAGCATAAGCAGTTGCACTCCTGCCGTACAGCGCCTCATAGTCGTAACTCGTAAGGACAAGTGACGTCAGTACATCACTGACTTTCTGACTGGCCAGGGAGGCCAACACAATGCAGTCCATTCCCGTGGACACGGCGCGGCTCGGCGTACTGCGGTGCGCCATCGCGCCCGAAGCAAAGCTCACCAACCCCGACACGCAGGAGGTGAAGAGGGACCGGGACGGCAACCCGGTCTGGACCGTGGCGGTCACCGTGCGACAGGACCGACGCCGTATCTCCGTCATCGAGATCGCCGTGAGCGGCCAGCCGAAAGGAATCGAGGAAGGACAGATCGTCCGCGTTACCGGCCTGACCGCGTTCATGTGGGCGATGGGCGACCGGCACGGCGTCAGCTTCCGTGCGGACGCGATCACCCCGGAGCGCGGAACTCCCATGCAGGGCAAGGGCGGTGACGCGTGATGGGACCGACCCTGCTTGCGCTCGGCCTCGCCGTGCTGGCCTGGCTGCTCGTCATCGGCGACCTGGTGCGCCGGCGCCGCCCGGCCTGGCACTGGTACCTCGTCGGCTACCCGGTCACCGCGTGCCGGGTGCTGGCGACCTGGCGCAAGGTCGCCATGCTCAACGACCTCGCCGTCTCCCGACGCCCGCCGCGCGGGCTGCTCGGGGACCTGGTCGTCAAGGGCGATCCGCTGCGGCCGGTGGCTCCTCGGATCTCCTTCCCGCGCTCCACCCGCATGGGCCTGACCGTGAGCGTGCGGCTGCACGCGGGGCAGACTCCGGCGACGTACATGAAGGCGGCTGACGCGCTGGTGCACGCGTGGAAGGTGCACGCGGTGCGGGTGACGTCGCCGGAACGCGGCCTGGTTCTACTGACCGCCATGGCCAGCGACCCGCTTCAGCGGCCCGGCTTAGCCACCGCACCTGCCGAGTTGCTGTCCGCACTCATCGGTGCCCTGGAGAGCGATGGTGCCTGGGTGATGAACCTGCGGCTCGTCCCGCACTGGCTCGTCGCCGGGGCCACCCGATCGGGCAAGTCCACCCTGTTGGCCCGGCTCATCACCCAACTCGCCCCGCAGCCGGTCGCCCTGGTCGGCATCGACTGCAAGGGCGGCATGGAACTCGGGCTGTTCGTAGGGCGGTTGAGCGCGCTGGCGACGTGCAGGCGCGAAGCGGTCGCCGTACTCTCCGCGCTCGTCGTCGACATGCAGGACCGGATGAGCGTGTGCCGGTCGGCCGGAGTGCGCTCGACCTGGGAGCTCCCCGACAAGCTACGGCCCATACCGGTCGTGGTGCTCGTGGACGAGATCGCGGAGCTGTATCTGTCCGACGGCACGCGGGAGGGCAAGGCAGAGGCAGAGCAGTGCTCCACGCTGCTGCTGCGCCTGGCCCAACTCGGGGCCGCGCTCGGCCTGCACCTGGTCGTTGCCGGCCAACGGGTCGGCTCCGACCTCGGCCCCGGCGTTACTGCCCTGCGCGCACAACTCGGCGGCCGGATCTGCCACCGCGTCAACGACCCCGGCACCGCCGAGATGACGTTGGGCGACCTCAACAAGGACGCCGTCGCGGTCGCGCAGGCGATCACAGCGGAGGAACGGGGCGTGGCCGTGTGTACCGGCCCGGACGGCGGCTGGAGCCGTGCCCGCTCACACATGACGCCGACGGATGAGGCCGTAGCGACGTCCCGGAAGCACTCCGCCCTGACCCCGGAACTGCCCGCCGTAGACCGCGCTCTTGCGGTGCTGGAAGGAGACGTCAAGTGATCAGCGAAGGAACGGCGTTCACGTTCGCGGTGATCTTCGGGATCATCACCGTCCTCCTCGTCCGCTCCCGCGACGTGCGCGCCTGGGAGGCGGTCTGCGTCGGCCTCTTCGGCGTCTACCTCGGCCAGACCCCCGTGATCTACACCGTCCACGGTCTCGTGACCTGGTTCGTCAGCGGCTTCTCCCACACCTGAGCAGGAAGGACACGACGTCATGCCTATGCCTCGCGTGAGGTGCCCGCACTGCAAGGGCGATGGGGCCCGGAGGACGTGGACCGGACGGCTGCGGCGCTGCCGCGTCTGCCGGGGCGCCGGCACCATCCGATAAACCCACCGCACCACTGATCAGGAAGGACGTGGTTCCCATGACCACCGGCGCACCACCAACTATCCGTGCCGCTACGGCGGCCCACCGCGGAAGGTCACCACCATCACTCCGGAGTTCACCCCGGCTGACAGGCGCGCCGCCCTCGACCGCGCGGCGCGCCTGCGTCAGCTCCCCGAAGCAGACCGCGACGCAATCCGCATCGCCCAAGACCCCGACTTCCGCCGCTGGCTGGACCAGATCACCGCAACTGGCGGCTGCTCCCACCCCGTCCACCTGACCGGCTCCACCACCGTCCTGGATGGGGCAACCGGCGAGATACTCCGCCACTACGACACCCGCAGCGAACCCGGCGAACGCCTCCTCGTCCGCTGCCGCAACCGCCGCGCGACCATCTGCCCGGCCTGCTCCCGGCTCCACGCAGGCGACACCTTCCACCTCGTCCGCGCGGGCCTCCTCGGCGGCAAGAACGTCCCCGCCACTGTCCGCACCCGGCCCCGCCTGTTCGTCACCCTCACCGCCCCGTCCTTCGGGCCGGTCCACCGGACTGGGGAACTGTGCCGGCCTCGTCGCGGTGGCGGTGCCTGCACGCACGGCCGTTCCCTCGGCTGCGGCGCCGTTCACGGCGTGGCAGATTTACTCGTTGGCCAACCTCTCTGCCCGGAGTGTTACGACTACACCGGCCACGTGCTGTGGCACGCGCACGCCTCCAAGCTGTGGGACCGCTTTGTCATCGACGTCCGACGCCGTCTCGCCTCCTCGGCCAGCATCGTGCAGTCCCGCTTCGCCCAGCACGCGCGGTTGTCCTTCGCCCGCGTCGCCGAGTACCAGAAGCGGGCGGCGGTCCACGTGCACGCCGTCGTCCGGCTCGACGGCCCGGACGGACCGGCTGATGATCCCCCGGCCTGGGGCACTGCCGACCGGCTCACCGATGCCGTGCGGGCTTCGGCCGGTCGGGTCCTGGTCCGCACCCCGTACAGCCCTGCCGTGGGTGAACTGGTGTTGCGCTGGGGATCCCAGATCGACATCCGGCAACTGCGCGCCGACAGTGACGGGCCCGACGATGACGCCGTAGCCGCGTACGTCGCCAAGTACGTCACCAAAGGGGCGAGAGAGACAGGCGCCGGCACTGACCACAAGCTCATGGCCTCGGCCGACATCGACACGGCACCCGTGAGCGGACACGTCCGCGACCTCATGCGCACCTGCTGGCGCCTCGGCGGCCTCCCCGAGTACGCGCCCCTGCACCTGCGCACCTGGGCCCACACGCTCGGTTACCGGGGCCACATCCTGACCAAGTCGCGTGCGTACTCGACGACGTACGCGGCACTCCGCGCTGAACGCGCACACCACGTCGGCCACCTCGACATGCCCGACACGATCACGGATGCCCACTGGCGCTACGTCGGCTCCGGCCACACCCCCGGTGCAGCACTGATCGCCGCCGGAGTCGCCGAAGAACTCGCCTTGAATCGAGTTGCCGCGCGCGAATCCCTCCCGGCTGGCGGTGATGCCGTCTGAGTGTGCCTTCGAGTAGGGCAGACAGAGCGGAGCGAGAGAAAGCGGCAGTGCAGGCGTGGATCGAGCGGCAGCTACGCGAGTCTCCCCCGCTCTCCGATGATCAGTTGCGGAGCGTGGGGGAGATCCTCGGGCTTCGGCTCATCCGGAGGTCCGCCACACAGGCTTGAGCAGATCGGGATCGAACGTCTTGTTGCCTTTCCCCCCAGGCGAGGCGATCACTGTGCTCAGCACTTTCTTGATCGCCTCGCGCTTCTGCGTGATGGTCTTCGACCCCCACGACTTCCTGACGTCCTCCTTGGCCTCGTCGGCCTCGGCCTTCAAGGCCTCGTGCGCCTTCTCGGCTGCGCGCAGCTCTTTGATCCGCCGTTCGAGGACAGGGAGGTTGCGGAAGAACGTCTCATCGTCGATGTCCGTGTCCTCGTCGTCGTGCCAACGGCGCTCCAGTTCCCGGCGGCTCTGGAGGGTCCGTTCCAGCACATCGGCCTTGTCCCAGTCCGGCACTTCCTGAGCCTTGGTGGCGGCGTCCCGCTCCAGCTTGGCGATCACCAGTTCCTCGATGGCCTCGTCCGTCTTGTCGCCACGCTTGTACGTCTTGTTGCAGCCACCGTCGACGGTCTTCTTGCACATGTAGGCGTGCTTGTACTTGAGCCAGTCGTTCGCCTTGATACCGATCATCTTGTTGTTGCAGACCGTGCCGTCCTCCAGGACGTTGCCGCACCGCAGGATGTTGGTCAGCAGGTACTTGTGGACCAAGCCACCGCGCGGCATCCCCGTGCCGCCGCCCCGCTCCCTGATCTTGGCCGTGACAGCGAACCACTGCTTCGGGGTGATGATCGCTTCCCACTCGCCCACGATGGGCTGTTCGTCGCCGTCGCGAACGATCTCACCGTTGATCTCGCGGTAACCGCAGAGACGGGCATTCACCAGGACCTGCTTCACCGTCTGGTACTGGAAGGGATTGCCGCGGCTCGTGATGAACCCGGCCTCCTTCCACTGCCGGGTGATCTCCGAGATGGACGCTCCGCCGATCACGTCGTGCACGGCCTTCCGGATGGCCTCGGCCTCCTCCGGACGCAACGTAACCTTGTCGTCGTCCCACCCGAAGGGACGCCAAGCCGCTACCGCCTGTCCGCGAATGGCCCGGCTGCGGTGGCTGTTCCTGCTGCGCCGCTGCTTCTTCCTCGTCTCGCTGAGGGACATGGCGACTCCCACGAGTCCCTTGATCTCGAACCCCTCGGCGTACAGGTCCTGGAGGCCGTTCGAGTCGTGGTACACGCGACCCTCGTGTGAGGTGAACGCCTTCAAGTACCGCTCCCAGTCGCTCGGGCGCCGGTACAGGCGGTCGTCGTTCACGGCCATGACGCCGTGGACCGGGTACCCCTCCGGAGTCGTCCCCGCGGCAAGATCGGCGATGAGCTGCTCGAAGTCGTCGCGAACGACGCTCTCCTTGCTGGCGCTCTTGTCGTTGTCCGTGTAGCGGTAGACGACCAGCCACCTGAATCTACGGGCGGTGTCGGTCATGTCGCGGTGCTGATCCTCGATGCCGTGGGCGTCCTTCACCCGGCCGTCGAACGAGATCCGTGCGTAGCACACGACGCACTTGAGATTCGGATCGGCGGCCAGCATGGCGCGTACCTCCTCGACGGACGGCAGTCCGTCGGGCACCCCTCGCAGCTTGCTGACCAGCTCTTCGCGCTTGCCCACGGTGTTCCCCCTCGGTCCATGTCTGGGCTGCTGGAACGACCGTAGCGCATGTGGGGTTCTAGTAATGCTCTACTCGATGAAGATCTCCCACGACATCCGTCGCCGCCACGGTGGAAGCCCGGAGGAGATCGAGGAGGGCATGGTCCAGAAGTCGAAGGAGTTCGCGGCGGCGGGCAACCGCGTGTATCTGCCGATCACGGACTGACCCGGCAGCCCTTCCGGACAGGCGGGGCTGGAGCACCCACTGCTACGCCCGGCTGAGGTACCTCAGATGGCCGTAGGGGATGGCGGACGCCGGCTCGTCGGGCGGAGCCCGATGCCGGGTCGTCGGCTTGCGCTCCCCTGGGTGGGGGCGCAAGCCGAGGGGCTGTGCCGGCTGCTACTCCGGCTTGTGATCCGGCCCCCCGAAGTCCGGGCTGGAGTAGTCCGGGCTCGTGAAGCTCGGGCGCGCGCTGCCGGAGCCGTCGTCCGGGCTGCTGAAGCCGGGCCGGCCGTAGCCCAGGTGCGGCATGCGGCTGGTCGGCGCCGGTGGTGACGTACGGCCCAGTGTGGCGGTGCCGGGGTCCGCGAGCGCCTCTCGCAGAAACGGCAGGATGCCGCGCTCCAGCAGGGCCTCGCGCCAGGATTCCCTGGCCCGGGTCACCTCCGCGCTTATCTCGCCGTACGGTCCGGCGGCGAGCGCGGGCCTGTTGCGCAGGGCGGTGAGCAGCAGCCCGACGGCGGCGACGAGGATCGCGGCTGCTGTCACGGCGCCGAACACCCATCCGGTGGTGAGCATGGTCTGGGCGAACGCCGGCTCGGGGTCGAGCATCTTCAGGATGTAGCCCACGAGCAGAAAGATCGCCGCGGCGGTTCCGGCAAGGACGGGTGCCAGGACCGCGACGACGGCGATGGCGCCCGCGCCGGCGGTCTCGGCGACCTCTCCCATGGTGGTGGCGAGCCCCATCGCGCCGGTGTCCGGATCCGCGGATCCGGTTTCGCGGTTGGACGACGGGGTGGACGGCGCGGGGTGGCGCAGTTCCTCGCGGACCTTCACGTAGTGCTGGTACTCGGTCGCCGCGGCCGCCGTGATGAGTGCGGTGGCGTTGAGCGCCATGGTGCGCAGCTGTTCCGGATTGAGCCGTTGTCCGACAGCGGTCAGTTCCGGGTGGTGTGGTGCGGAGCGCAGCGCCTCATCGAGGATCCGCTCGTATTCCTGGCGGTCCTCGCTCAGCAGGTGCTGCGGAACGCTGTTCATGTGCATCCCCCGATGCTCCGTAGGGCTTGGGGCTCGCACGCTGACGAGCCGTCGGGCAGAAACGGAGGGGAGCCTGCTACGGATAAGCCGATGGTAGAGCGATGACGGCACGGCGTGACAGGGGGTTTACCGAAAATGCCCCGTGGCCAGTGCCGTCGTCTGTCGGTCCTCCGTGGGGGAACGCCTGCCCTGTGAACGCTCAGATATCCAGCGGCAGTTGCTGGACCAGCAGCTTTCCGGCCATGGTCACGCCGCCGTCCATCCCGATGGCGAGTCCGTCGGCGTAGAGATGCGGTCCCTCGACCACGGGACCGGAGGAGTCCTCGCCGTCCTCGGCGCCGACCTCGCCCAGGAGGTACGGGATGGGGCTGTGGCCATGAACGATCCGGGTGCCACCGTACATATCGAGCAAAGAACGCACATGGTCGGCGCCGCCTTCGTCGCGGAAGGAGAAGCGCCTGGTGAGCTTGCGGAACACGTCCCACACCTCGTCCGCGTCATTGCGCGCGATCGTCTCGCGGACGGTGTCGTTGACCGCTTCGATCGAGTCGCCGTAGTCGAGGTAGGCGGTGGTGTCGGAGTGGACGAGCAGATGGCCGTCGACCTCCTCCATGGCATCGAGGCGGGCCATCCACTGCAGATGGTGGTCCTGGAGACGGTCCATGTCGGTCTTCTGACCGCCGTTGAGCAGCCAGGCCGCCTGGAAGGTGGCGGTGCCCGCGCCTGAGTTGACGGGGGTGTCGCCGAACCGCTTGGCGCCGAGCAGCAGCAGCTCGTGGTTGCCCATGAGCGCCTTGCAGTAGCCGCCGGCCGCGGCGGCCTCGGCGGACAGCCGCATCACGAGGTCGATGACGCCGATGCCGTCCGGGCCGCGGTCGGTGAAGTCGCCGAGGAACCACAGCCTGGCGGTGCCCGCGCACCAGTTGCCCGCGGCGTCGAGGAGCTCCTTCTCCTGGAGGGCGCCCACCAGCTCGTCGAGATAGCCGTGCACGTCTCCGACGACGAACAGCGGACCGGGACCGGCCGTCGGCTGCGGGGCCGGGACGGACTCGGGGTCGACGGCCGTCTGAAGCGTGTCCCCCCGGTTGATGACCGGCAGGTCGCGCTCCGTGGGGGTGTAGCCCTCCGGGTGCTCCACCGGTTCCTCGACCGGGCTGATCGTGTCACCGGTGTGCACGCCCTGCGGGTACGGACCGGTCTCATGGACGTACGCGGGCACCCGGAAGTCGCGCAACGTCGCCGTCCGCTCCACCTCGGGTCCCTGACCGGCCCCCTGAGTCATCAGACCCCTCCACCATCGCGCCGCATCTGCACCGCATCGGACTGCCTGGTCGCAGCGGCCCGCGGTGTCGTGGGCCCATCATAGGAATGCGGATCGCGCCGTGTGATGACCCAGGGGTGGTGAATCGAAGCAAGACTCCAGTTCATCGCGGCTTTCGCCCCGATTGGGCAGGTCTTCGGCCACCCCGTGACCAACGTCGCAGCGCCCTGCGACGGCCCTTGCCCCGTCCCCTTGCACGCGCGTGCCGTCCGCCCGGCCGCTGCGGAGCTACTCCTCCTCGGGCGACCGCGGCGGGCTGACCGTCGTCCGCGGCGGCCGCCGCTGGGACGAGGTACGCACGATCAGTTCGGTCGGTATCACCTGCTCGACCGGCTGGTCCGACTCGACCCCCTCGATGGCGTCGATGAGGAGCTGGACGACGGCCGTGCCGATACGGCGCGGCTTCAGGGAGAGCGTGGTGACCGGCGGCTCGGTGTTGGCGTACACGGTGGATTCGCTGCAACACACCAGAAGCAGGTCGTCCGGTACGCGCAGTCCGTAGCGGCGGGCCGCGGCGAGCAGGTCGGTGCCGTTCGGGTCGAAGAGACCGTAGACCGCGTCGGGGCGGTCGGGCCGGGCGAGCAGTCGGTCGGCGGCTACGGCGCCCGCGCACGGATCGTGCGCGGGATAGGCCTCGTACACCGGATCCTGGCCCACACGCTCGCACCAGCGCAGGTAAGCGGTGGTCGACAGATGGGTGTACGTGTCCGTGGAGGTCCCGGTCAGCAGGCCGATACGGCGGGCGCCGGCGTCGGCCAGGTGGTCGAGGATGCCGAGTACGGCGGCCTCGTGGTCGTTGTCGACCCAGGCGGTGACCGGGAGCGCGCCGGCCGGGCGGCCGTCGGAGACGACCGGTAAACCCTGCCGGACCAGTTCGCTGACGACCGGGTCCTGGTCGGAGGGGTCGATGACGACGGTGCCGTCGAGGGCGACGTTCGACCACACGTCGTGGCGGGAGGTCGCGGGGAGGATGACGAGGGCGTAGCCGCGGGCGAGCGCGGCCGAGGTGGCGGCCCGTGCCATCTCCGCGAAGTACGCGAACTCGGTGAAGGTGAAAGGTTCATCCCCGTACGTCGTCACGGTCAGACCGATCAGTCCGGACTTGCCGGTACGGAGTGTGCGGGCGGCGGCCGACGGCCGGTAACCCAGCCGGTCGGCGACCTCTCGGACATGGCGTCGGGTGGCGTCCGGGAGCCTGCCCTTCCCGTTGAGGGCGTCGGAGACGGTCGTGATGGACACTCCGGCGGCGGCGGCAACGTCTCTGATGCCCGCTCGTCCCGGCCGACTGCCTCGCCGTGAGGTTTCCGCGCGGCTCACCTGGTGCTTCCCTGCTGCTGTCATGGCGAGCCGATAGTAGGGCTCATGCGGTGGGGTAGGGCGGACGCATATGCACGCGTTGACAGGCACGTTTCTGCAAGGACGCATTGGGTCAATTGCCTTGGAAAATAAGGTAGTTGAGTGATTCGAAGGCAGGACGTGACGTGTCGACGTGCACCGACCTGCCAAGTCGCGGATGTTTCGAAGCGGTCTCAACTCACCTTCACGGGGGATGCGCGCCACGGCGCGAGCCACCGGCGCATAGATATATGTGGCCGCGCCCCTGAATTCGTACGCCTTCGTACGGTGATGCCCTTGATGCGGCTGCGATGTCGACCGAGACGTCCCAGGTTGGGGGGCTGTTGGGGGACGAGGTCGCCGCGCACCTGTACGCACCGGAGCGGAATCCTCATAAGGTGAGGAGTTATGGGAAGCCGGTGGTGCTGACGCCCGCCGGTGGTCACGAGGAGGACTGCGGTGAGCGAGACGAGCCCCAAGCTGCGTGCCGAGCTGGAGGGTATCCCCACCTATGTGCCGGGCAAGCCCGCCGCGGCCGACGGCCCGGTGGCGTACAAGCTGTCCTCCAATGAGAACCCGTATCCGCCGCTGCCCGGCGTGCTGGAGACCCTGACGTCAGCCTTCTCGTCGTTCAACCGCTACCCGGACATGGCCTGCACCGGCCTGATGAACGAACTGTCCGAGCGCTTCGCCGTGCCCCTGTCCGACCTGGCCACCGGCACCGGCTCGGTCGGGGTCGCCCAACAGCTGATCCAGGCGACCTCCGGACCCGGCGACGAGGTGATCTACGCCTGGCGGTCCTTCGAGGCGTACCCGATCATCACGCGGATCAGTGGGGCCACGCCGGTGCAGGTGCCGCTGACGTCGGGTGATGTGCACGACCTGGACGCCATGGCGGACGCGATCACCGAGCGGACCCGGCTGATCTTCGTCTGCAACCCCAACAACCCCACGGGCACGGTCGTACGGCGGGCCGAGCTGGAACGGTTCCTCGACCGGGTGCCCGGTGATGTGCTGGTCGTGCTGGACGAGGCGTACCGCGAGTTCATCCGCGACGCCGAGGTGCCGGACGGCGTGGAGCTGTACCGCCGGCGGCCCAACGTCTGCGTTCTGCGCACGTTCTCCAAGGCGTACGGCCTCGCCGGTCTGCGCGTCGGCTTCGCGATCGCCCATGAGCCGGTGGCGGCGGCGCTGCGCAAGACCGCGGTGCCCTTCGGGGTGAGCCGGCTCGCACAGGACGCCGCGATCGCCTCGCTGCGGGCCGAGGACGAACTGCTCGGCCGAGTGGGCTCACTGGTGTGCGAGCGCACGCGCGTGGTCGACGCGCTGCGTGCCCAGGGCTGGACGGTGCCGGAGACCCAGGCCAACTTCGTGTGGCTGCGGCTGGGGGAGCGCACGGTCGAGTTCGCGCAGGCGTGCGAGCAGGCGGGGGTGATGGTCCGGCCGTTCGCGGGCGAGGGCGTGCGGGTCACGGTCGGGGAGACCGAGGCGAACGACATCTTCCTCAAGGCGGCGGAAGGGTTCCACAAGGAGCTCTAGCCAAGCCTGGTGAGAAGGGGGGTTTCCCGCGAGGGGGACCCCCCTTCGAGTGTCGAGAGTCAGTGCGTCATAATTGCTTGTGAATGTGAACGCGTTCACAAGCCTGTCCCGATTGCTCCAGTGATGTGTGTGACAAAAGGGGCAAAGAGCCGCTGTATCTCGGCGACGTAAGGAGAGTGACGACGTGGAACTGGCTCTGGCGCCGGAGACCCTGGCGCGCTGGCAGTTCGGAATCACCACCGTCTACCACTTCCTGTTCGTCCCGCTGACGATCTCGCTGGCCGCTCTCACGGCCGGACTGCAGACCGCGTGGGTGCGCACGGAGAAGGAGAAGTACCTCAGGGCCACCAAGTTCTGGGGCAAGCTCTTCCTGATCAACATCGCGATGGGCGTGGTCACCGGCATCGTGCAGGAGTTCCAGTTCGGCATGAACTGGTCCGACTACTCACGCTTCGTCGGCGACGTCTTCGGCGCCCCGCTCGCCTTCGAGGCCCTGATCGCCTTCTTCTTCGAGTCGACCTTCATCGGCCTGTGGATCTTCGGCTGGGACAAGCTGCCCAAGAAGATCCATCTGGCCTGCATCTGGATGGTCTCGATCGGCACGATCCTGTCGGCGTACTTCATCCTCGCGGCCAACTCCTGGATGCAGCACCCGGTCGGCTACCGGATCAACGAGGCGAAGGGACGGGCCGAGCTCACCGACTTCTGGCTGGTACTGACCCAGAACACCGCGCTCGCCCAGGCCTTCCACACCCTCTCCGCGGCCTTCCTCACCGGCGGCGCCTTCATGGTCGGCATCTCCGCCTTCCATCTGCTGCGCAAGAAGCACATACGCGAGATGAAGACCTCGCTGCGCCTCGGTCTGGTGACCGTCGCCATCGGCGGCCTGCTCACCGCGGTCAGCGGGGACGTGCTCGGGAAGATCATGTTCGAGCAGCAGCCGATGAAGATGGCCGCCGCCGAGGCACTGTGGGACGGCGAGGCGCCCGCGCCCTTCTCCGTCTTCGCCTACGGCGACGTCGACGCCGGCCACAACAAGGTAGCCATAGAGGTCCCCGGCCTGCTGTCCTTCCTCGCGAATGACGACTTCAGCTCGTACGTGCCGGGCATCAACGACGTCAACAAGTCCGAGCAGGAGAAGTTCGGTCCCGGTGACTACCGGCCCAACATCCCGGTCGCCTACTGGGGCTTCCGCTGGATGATCGGCTTCGGGATGTCGTCCTTCGCCATCGGGCTGGCCGGACTCTGGCTGACCCGCAAGAAGTTCCTGCTGCCGCAGCACCTCAGGGTCGGCGACGACGAGGTACCGCATCTGGTCCTCTTCCGGAAGAAGGCGCTCGGACCGAAGCTCACCACGTGGTACTGGCGCATTGCGATCTGGACCCTGGCCTTCCCGCTGATCGCCAACTCCTGGGGCTGGATCTTCACCGAGATGGGCCGCCAGCCGTGGGTTGTCTACGGCGTCCTGCAGACCCGGGACGCGGTCTCCCCCGGTGTCTCACCGGGCGAGGTCCTCACCTCGATGATCGTCTTCACCAGCCTGTACGCCATCCTCGCCGTCGTCGAGGTCAAGCTGCTCGCGAAGTACGTGAAGGCCGGCCCGCCCGAGCTCACCGAGGCCGACCTCAACCCGCCCACGAAGATCGGCGGCGACTCCCGTGACGCCGACAAGCCGATGGCCTTCTCGTACTAGGCCGAGGGAGCTGCACAGTCATGGAACTTCACGACGTCTGGTTCGTACTCATCGCCGTCCTGTGGACCGGCTACTTCTTCCTGGAAGGATTCGACTTCGGGGTCGGCGTTCTCACTAAACTGCTCGCTCGCGACCGGACCGAGAAGCGGGTGCTGATCAACACCATCGGACCTGTCTGGGACGGCAACGAGGTGTGGCTGCTGACGGCCGGCGGCGCGACCTTCGCCGCCTTTCCCGAGTGGTACGCCACGCTCTTCTCCGGGTTCTACCTGCCTCTGCTGCTCATCCTGGTCTGTCTGATCGTCCGGGGTGTCGCCTTCGAGTACCGGGTGAAGCGGCCCGAGGAGAACTGGCAGCGCAACTGGGAGACCGCGATCTTCTGGACCTCGCTGATCCCGGCGTTTCTGTGGGGTGTGGCCTTCGGCAACATCGTGCGGGGCGTCAAGATCGACCGGAACTTCGACTACGTCGGCACCTTGTGGGACCTGCTCAACCCGTACGCACTCCTCGGTGGTCTGGTGACGCTGACGCTGTTCACCTTCCACGGCACGGTGTTCACAGCGCTCAAGACCGTCGGGGACATTCGGGTACGGGCGCGGAAGCTGGCGTCCGTCATCGGTCTGGCCGCCGCGGTGCTGGCGCTGCTCTTCCTGCTGTGGACGCAGGTCGACGGCGGTGACGGCAAGAGTCTGATCGCGCTCGTTGTGGCGGTCGCCGCGCTGGTCGCTGCCCTCGTGGCCAACCAGGTCGGACGTGAGGGCTGGTCGTTCGCCTTGTCCGGTGTCACCATCGTGGCCGTCGTGGCGATGCTCTTCCTGACGCTCTTCCCGAACGTCATGCCGTCCTCGCTCAATGAGGACTGGAGCCTCACGGTCACCAACGCCTCGTCGAGCCCGTACACACTGAAGATCATGACGTGGTGCGCGGCGATCGCCACGCCGGTCGTCATGCTCTACCAGGGCTGGACCTACTGGGTGTTCCGCAAGCGGATCGGCACACAGCACATCGCCGCCGACACCGCTCACTGAGTCCGACAGGGAGCGGTCACCATGGTTTCGCGATGTTTCACGTGAAACACGGTGACAGGCACCCCCTGGACCGAAGGGCATGTTTCACGTGAAACCGATCGATCCGCGTCTGGTCCGGTACGCCCGGACCACTCGGCCCTTCCTGATGGCGGTAGTCGGCCTGGGTGCCGTCGGTGCAGGACTGGTCATCGCGCAGGCGATGCTCATCGCCGAAGTGGTGGTGGGAGCTTTCCAGCACGGCATGTCCGTCGCCGACCTCCGGACTCCCCTGCTGCTGTTGGTCGCCGTCGCGGGCGGCCGTGCCCTGGTCTCCTGGCTCACCGAACTCGCCGCGCACCGCGCCAGCGCGGCAGTGAAGTCGGAGCTGCGGGGGCGGTTGCTGGAGCGCGCTGTCGCACTGGGGCCCGGGTGGCTGAGCGGACAGCGGACCGGATCACTGGTCGCGCTCGCCACGCGGGGGGTCGACGCCCTCGACGACTACTTCTCGCGCTATCTGCCGCAGTTGGGCCTCGCGGTCGTCGTGCCGGTGGCGGTGCTGGCGCGGATCGTCACCGAGGACTGGGTCTCTGCGGCCATCATCGTCGGGACCCTGCCGCTCATTCCGGTTTTCATGGTGCTGATCGGCTGGGCCACGCAGTCCCGGATGGACCGGCAGTGGCGGCTGTTGTCCCGACTGTCCGGGCACTTCCTGGACGTGGTGGCCGGCTTGCCGACCCTGAAGGTGTTCGGGCGGGCCAAGGCGCAGGCGGATTCCATTCGGCGCATCACCGGGGAGTACCGGCAGGCGACCATGCGGACGCTGCGGATCGCCTTCATCTCGTCCTTCGCGCTGGAGTTGCTCTCGACGCTGTCGGTGGCGCTGGTCGCCGTGACCATCGGAATGCGGCTCGTGCACGGGGACATGGACCTGTACATCGGCCTGGTCATCCTGGTGCTCGCGCCCGAGGCCTATGTGCCGTTGCGGCAGGTGGGAGCGCAGTATCACGCGGCGGCCGAGGGTCTTGCTGCCGCGGAGGAGATCTTCTCGGTGCTCGAGACGCCAGTGCCGGCCTCGGGCCGCGGCGCCGTGCAGTCGGGGGCCCTGGCCTTCGATGGGGTCACCGTCCGGTATCCCGGGCGGTCGGCGGACGCGGTGACGGACCTGTCCTTCGCCGTCGAGCCCGGGGAGACGGTTGCGCTTGTCGGGCCGAGCGGTGCGGGCAAGTCGACGCTGCTCAACGTGATGCTGGGATTTGTGCAGCCCAGCGAGGGCCGGGTCCTGGTCGGGGGAGTGGATCTCGCCGAGGCCGATCTGGAGCAATGGCGCTCGCGGATCGCGTGGGTGCCGCAGCGGCCGCACCTGTTCGCCGGGACGATCGGCGAGAACGTACGCCTCGCCCGTCCGGACACTGACGACACCGCCGTACGACGTGCCCTCGGTGACGCCGGTGCGCTGGAGTTCGTGGACGCGTTGCCCCTGGGCGCCGACACGGTGCTGGGCGAGGACGGGGCCGGGCTGTCCGCCGGCCAGCGGCAACGCCTCGCGCTCGCCCGGGCGTTTCTCGCCGACCGGCCGGTGCTGCTGCTCGATGAACCGACGGCGGCGCTCGACGGGGCGACAGAGGGCCAGGTCGTGGAGGCGGTACGGCGACTGTCCGAGGGACGGACGGTCCTGCTGGTGGTGCACCGGCCGGCGCTGCTCGGAGTGGCGGACAGGGTGGTACGGCTGGCGGAGCCTCTTTCCCCCGCCGAGGTGGAAGGCGCGGCCCGGACTCCCGAGGCACTTCCGATCAGGGCGGGAGAGAGTGCTGCCTCGGAAGCGTCCGAGGCGGACGTGCCGGAGTCCCACGCCCGTCACGTACTCGCTCGCGTGCGCGCCCTGTCCGGTGCCCGGCGCGGACAGTTCGCTCTCGCGCTGCTGCTGGGCAGTCTCGCGCTCGGCAGTGCCGTCGGTCTCATGGCTACCTCTGGGTGGCTCATCTCGCGAGCCTCGCAGCAGCCGCCGGTGCTCTATCTGATGGTGGCCGTGACGGGTACGCGGGCTTTCGGGATCGGGCGGGCCGTCTTCCGGTACGCCGAGCGTCTCGTGTCGCACGACGCCGTGTTGCGCATGCTGGCCGACACCCGGGTCGCCGTGTACCGGCGTCTGGAGCGGTTGGCGCCCGCCGGACTGCGGCGCACCCGCAGAGGGGACCTGCTGTCCCGGCTCGTCACCGACGTGGACGCCTTGCAGGACTACTGGTTGCGCTGGCTGCTGCCCGCCGGTGCCGCCGTGCTCGTGTCCGCCGCGTCCGTGGGCTTCACCGCCTGGCTGCTGCCGGAAGCCGGAGCCGCGCTCGCCCTCGGGCTGCTGGCCGCCGGCGCGGGTGTCCCGCTGATCACGGGTGCCGTGGCGCGACGGGCCGAGCGCAGGCTGGCCCCCGCGAGGGGAACGCTGGCGACCCGGGTGACCGACCTGCTCACCGGAACCGCCGAACTGACCGTCGCCGGTGCGCTGCCCGGACGTACCGCCGAGGCCCGACGGGCCGACGGGACACTCACCCGGATCGCCTCGCGCACCGCCGCCGCCACCGCGCTCGGTGACGGACTCACCGCGCTGATCTCCGGCCTGACCGTCGTCGCGACCGCTCTCGTGGGCGCCCAGGCGGTCGCCGACGGGCGGCTGGGCGGCGTGGCCATGGCCGTTGTCGTCCTGACTCCGCTGGCCGCCTTCGAGGCCGTCCTCGGCATGCCGCTCGCCGTGCAGTACCGCCAGCGGGTGGGCAGGAGCGCTGAGCGCGTGTACGAGGTGCTGGACGCGCCCGAGCCGGTCCGGGAGCCGGAGCGGCCCCGGCAGGCGCCCGCGTCCCCCTTCCCGGTCGTGGTGAAGGGCCTGACCGCCCGGCACGCAGGGCAGGACCGGGACGCGCTCGCCGAAGTCGACCTCACCTTGGAGGAGGGACGCCGGATCGCCGTGGTCGGGCCGTCCGGGTCCGGCAAGACGACGCTCGCACAGGTGCTGCTGCGGTTCCTGGACGCGGAGGAGGGCTCGTACAAGCTGGGCGGCGTGGACGCGTACGCGCTGGACGGCGACGACGTACGGCGGCATGTCGGCCTGTGTGCGCAGGACGCGCACCTCTTCGACAGCTCGGTGCGCGAGAACCTCCTCCTCGCCAGGAAGGACGCGACCGAGGACGACCTGCGGGACGCGCTGCGGCGGGCCCGGCTGCTCGGCTGGGCCGACGCCCTGCCCGACGGTCTGGACACACTGGTCGGCGAGCACGGAGCGCGGCTGTCCGGCGGGCAGCGGCAGCGGTTGGCGCTGGCCCGGGCGCTGCTGGCCGACTTCCCCGTCCTCGTGCTCGACGAGCCCGCCGAGCATCTCGACCTGCCGACGGCCGACGCGCTCACCGCCGATCTGCTGGCTGCCACCGAGGGCCGTACGACCCTGCTCATCACCCACCGGCTGGCCGGCCTGACAGCCGTGGATGAGGTGATCGTGCTGGACGAGGGGCGTGTGGTGCAGCGGGGGGCGTACGCGGAACTGGCGGCGGCGCAGGGGCCGTTGCGGGGGATGGCGGAGCGGGAGGAGGCGGCGGACCTGCTGGTGGGGGCGCGATAGGGACATGTTCCCGGCGCCGCCCTCGCGGTCCCCGTCGTCCGCAGCGGACTTGAGCCGCACCGCACGTGTTCGCTGACAGTCGGAACGGACCCTGCATCGGGAAGGGCGGCGGCGGCACGGCGGTGGTGTAACAGGCGCCGTACTGAGCCATCTGCCGCAACCGGTCCCCCAGCCGTACGACTTGAACAGGACCGCGCCCCCGTCGCGGGGTCACGATCGCTGATATGCGCTCACCTCGCTGTCATCCGCTGCTCGTTCCGGCGCTGCTGTGCGCGTTCGCGGTGCTGGCAGCCCGGCCCATCTACGCCGCTGACGGCGAAGGGAGCGAGGGTGGGCACGGTGGCGCGGAGTTGGGGCTCAGCGCGCAGGTGGCCCGGCTCTACGAGGACGCGGCCATGGCCACCCAGCGGTACGAGGCGGGGCGCCGCGAGGCCGACACGCGGCGGGCGCGGGCGCTGCGGGTGGAGGCGCTTCTCGACCGTGAGCGGCGGGAGATCGCCGTGCTGCACGAGGACCTGGGGCGGATCGCGCGGGCCCAGTACCGCACTGGCGGTGGGATGCCGCTGACCGCGCAGATCATCCTGGCCGGCAGCCCTGAGGAGCTGATGCGCGGTCAGCACGTCTTCTCCCAGACGCAGCTCGTCGTCAACAACGCGATCGGCAAGAGCCGTCGGGCCGAGAGTCGGCTGGTCGCGGACGAGGCGAAGGCGGCGGCTGCATGGCAGGCCCTGGAGCGGCGGAGCTCCGAACTCGCCGACCTGAAGGACGACATCGAGCAGAAGCTGGAGCAGGCGCGTTGGCAATTGCAGGGACAGGCCGACGCCTCCGTCGCCGCGGGCTCCTGCCGCGGTGCTGTCCGGCTGGAGCAGCCGCAGGCGGCCTTCACGAGCGCGTGGGTCGCCCCGGTGGAGTCGTACCAGCTGTCCGCCGGTTTCGGCAGCGGTGGTGCCCGCTGGGCCAGTAGGCACACCGGGCAGGACTTCGCGGTGCCGATCGGCACGCCGGTCCGGGCGGTCGGCGCGGGGCAGGTGGTGAAGGTGTCGTGCGGGGGCGCCTTCGGCATCGAGGTCGTCGTGGAGCACGTGGGCGGCTACTACTCCCAGTACGCCCATCTCGCCGCCGTCACCGTCGACCAGGGCGAACAGGTGAGCCCCGGTCAGTGGATCGGACAGTCGGGCACGTCCGGCAACTCCAGCGGTCCGCACCTGCATTTCGAGGTGCGGGTCACGCCGGAGATGGGGTCTGCGGTGGATCCGGTGCCGTGGTTGTCGGCGCGAGGGGTGCCGGTGGGATGAGGACCCCAAGGGCCGCCGGAGCCACTCGGGGCACGGGGCCGGTGGGGCCTTCTGGGGTCTGCTGGGGGCGCTGGACCCCCTCCGGCTCCACCTCCGTTCTACCCTCGCTCCGCCACCAGCCGTTCGATCACGACCGCCACCCCGTCGTCGTTGTTGGCGACCGTCCGGCCGGAGGCCGCCGCGATCACATCCGGGTGCGCGTTGCCCATCGCGTACGACCGGCCCGCCCACGTGAGCATCTCGACGTCGTTCGGCATGTCCCCGAAGGCGACGACCTCCTCGTGCGAGATACCGCGCTCGGCGCAGCACAGGGCGAGCGTGCTGGCCTTGGAGACCTCGGGGCCGCTGACCTCCAGCAGGGCGCTGGGGCTGGAGCGGGTCACGTTCGCGCGTTCGCCGATGGCGAGGCGGGCGAGGGTGAGAAAGGCGTCCGGGTCGACCGTGGGGTGGTACGCGAGGATCTTGAGGACCGGCTCGTCGGCACCGGGGGCGTCCGGCGCCAGCAGTGCTTCGGCCGGTGCGAGGAAGTCGGGAATCTCCATGTGCAGCTTCGGATAGTCGGGCTCCTGGTAGAAGCCGTACGTCTGCTCCACCGCGTACACCGTGCCGGGCGCCGCCTCGCGCAGCAGCCGTACGGCGTCCAGCGCGTTCTTCCGGGCCAGTTCCCGTACCTTCACGAATCGGTGGGCACCCGGGCCGCCGTGCAGATCGACCACGGCCGCACCGTTGCCGCAGATCGCCAGGCCGTGGCCGTGGACATGGTCGCTGACGACATCCATCCAGCGGGCCGGGCGACCGGTGACGAAGAAGACCTCGATGCCTGCCTCCTCGGCGGCGGCGAGGGCCGCGACGGTGCGCGGCGAGACCGACTTGTCGTCACGCAGTAGGGTGCCGTCCAGATCGGTGGCGATCAGTCGCGGCGGAACGGTGGCGGCCGGGGTCTCGGGCTGTCGAGTCGCTGAGGTCACCCGGCCATTCTCCAGGAGATCTCCCGCACGTCCGTGCGGGAGCCGCACAGGTGCGACGTCACCGCCTCTCACCTGCACCGTCACCGCAGCTGGGCGGGTGCCTCCATGGCGATCTGCTCGAAGATCTTCTCGTCGGCGGCGAAGTCCGATGCGGAGATGGGCCAGTGGATCACGATCTCGGTGAAGCCCAGATCGCGGTGCCGGCCTGCGAAATCCACGAACGCGTCGAGGGACTGGAGCGGACGGCCGCGCTCCGGGGTGAAGCCGGTCAGCAGGATCTTGTCCAGCTCGCGCGAGTCCCGCCCGAGCGCGGCACACGCGTCGGCCAGCTTCTCCGTCTGCCCGCGAATAGCTTGAACCGACTGCTCGGGAGTGCCGTTCTCGTACAGCTTGGGGTCGCCGGTGGTCACCCAGGCCTGCCCGTACCGGGCGGCGAGCTCCAGCCCGCGCGGCCCGGTCGCGGCCACCGCGAACGGCAGCCGGGGGCGCTGGAGACAACCGGGGATGTTGCGTGCCTCGTGCGCCGAGTAGTGATCGCCCTCGTATGACACTCCCTTGCTACCGTCCTCGGTCAGCAACCGGTCGAGGAGCGACACGAACTCGGCAAAGCGGTCGGCGCGCTCGCGCGAGGTCCACGGTTCCTGCCCGAGCACCGTGGCGTCGAAGCCGGTGCCGCCCGCGCCGATACCGAGCGTGACCCGTCCGCCGGAGATGTCGTCGAGGGAGATCAGCTCCTTGGCGAGGGTCACCGGGTGCCGGAAGTTCGGCGAGGTCACGAGGGTTCCCAGGCGCAGGGTGTCGGTGACACCCGCGGCGGCGGTCAGCGTCGGGAGGGCACCGAACCAGGGCCCGTCCCGGAAACTGCGCCAGGACAGGTGGTCGTAGGTGTAAGCGGTGTGGAAGCCGAGCTGCTCAGCGCGCTGCCATGTCGAACGGCCACCCTCGTGCCAACGGCGGTACGGAAGGATCACGGTGCTCAGACGCAGACTCATGGATCGAGCGTATGCGGACGAGCGCGTTTCACGTGAAACGGTCACAGACGGTCATTACACCCGTCCGCTGAGCCATGGGGTGAACGTGAGTATCGGCAGGTACCCCGGGCACTCGACGAACCCCGGCGGCCGTCAGCGCGGCTCGGGAAACCGCAGGTACTGCGGGGGCACGGCCTTCGTCAGCCACACTCCGTTGGCGCTGACCTGGAACACAAGACCATCCCGGTGCATGGCGCCCGAGTCCACCGACAGTACGACGGGGCGGCCGCGGCGGGCCCCGACGCGGGTCGCCGTCTCCCGGTCGGGCGAGAGATGCACGTCGTGCCGGTTCATGGGCCGCAGCCCCTCCGCGCGGATCGCGTCCAGATGGCGGTCCGTGGTCCCGTGGTAGAGATACGGCGGCGGGGTCGCCGGTGCCAGCCCGAGGTCGATGTCGATGCTGTGGCCCTGGCTGGCGCGAATCCGGGTGCCGTCGATCGCGAAGCGCTGCTTGTCGTTGGCGGCGACCACATGGTCCAGCTCGTCCCGGCTGAACCGGAAACCGTGGGCCCCGGCCGCGGCGATCAGTACGTCGATCTCGACCCATCCGGCCTCGTCGAGGATGAGCCCGATCCGTTCCGGCTGGTGCCGCAGGTGCTTCGAGAGGTACTTGGACACCTTCACGGTCCGTCTCTCGGCCCTCTCCTTTTCGTTCTCGTTCATCCCACCAGCGTGCCGGGAGAGATGTGAATCACGCGAATGATTTTGCTCCGGATGTTTGATCCACAGCCAAGTTGGGTTATCCACAGGGGAATTGGCGATTCTGTGGACAACTACCCTTTGATTCAAGGCGCTTCGTCAAGGTCGACCGATATGCCGTGACTTGTGGCGAGCCGATCCAAGTCCCGGGCCCTCACCTCTCGTTCGGCGGCCAGCGCGATGAACTCAGGAGCTCGCTCTGCGCCAACCAGCCCCTCGACGGCCCGCATTGTCTCCGCCGGCATCGTCACAGAACACGTCCGGTCCTCGGGCGGCGGAGCCTCATCCGCTCCGAGGTGCAACCGCAGATGTCGTACCGCCAACAGGCGTATGGCCCGGGCGAGTTCGGCGTCCACCGTCTGCTGCGCGAGGGGGCGCAGCCGTCGTACGAGCGAGGCCGCCATGACCGCGTCCGCGTCGCTCGGACGGTGCGGTCCGTCGAGACAGCGGTCGAAGACATGCTCGGTGGTGAACTCCAGGAAACGGGAGGCGATGTGCTCGACCTGGCCCCTCAACTCCCGTAGATGGCCCGAGATCGCAGACAGGGGCACGCCGGCACCATGCAACTCGGCTGCTACGGCCAGCTCTTGGGGACTCGGCACGAGGTAGACGTCGTCGTCACCGGGGACCGGCTCCAGCACACCCAACTGCAGGGCCTCGGCGACCGCCTCGTTGTTAGGAGTGCCGCCGAACCGCTCGTCCAACTCGGCGCGTGAGATCCGTACCGCCTCCTCGTCGGTCCACGGACCGTCGACCTCGGCGACCAGCCCGAGCACCCCGCCCAGGCCCCGTCCCGCGTCCCACGCCTCCAGCAACTCCTTGATGGAGGCCAGGGTGTAGCCGCGGTCGAGGAGGTCGGCGATCTGGCGCAGACGCGCGAGATGGGCGTCCGCGTAGAGGTTGGCCCGGCCTCGGCGCTCCGGGCGGGGGAGCAGGCCGCGGTCCTGGTAGGCGCGGATGGTGCGGACCGTGGCCCCACTGAGGTGGGCGAGGTCCTCGATCCGGTAGGCGGGACCCTCGGCCCGACGGGCGGGCCCGCCCGTCCGGCACGTGGAGCCCTCGGCCCCACGGGAATGCCCACCGGTCCGGTGCGCGGGGCTCTCGGCCCGGTGGGAGGAGTCGCCTGCCGGGCCCGTCACGAGGCCTTCCTCGGCGCCTGGGACCGCTCCACGTACGCCACCGTCCGGCCCAACAACCCCTCTCCCGACAGGTGGTACGACCGCAGGAGAGACCGCGCTGACGCCGCGCTCAACTCCCGCCAGGACGGCAACAGGCAAGCGTCGAAGACCTTCACGAACCACCGCTCCCCCGTCGGCGGCGGACGCGGCATGTTGACGGCATGGGTCGCGGTCGGTTCGCCGGGGATCCGATGCCGCGGGGTCCGTGACGGGTCGAAGACCACCCGGCGCGGAGCGATGCGGTGGCTCACAGCGGCGGCTCCAGCCGTGCGACAGCCCGCAGCGCCCCCGGCGTGAAGCGGGACAAGAGGCGGGCACCCCGGGCCTCGGGCGTCACCGGGACCACGGCCTCGTTGCGCACCACCGCCCGCAGGATCGCGTCGGCGACCTTCTCCGGCGGGTAGTTGCGCAGCCCGTACAGGCGGGCGGCGCGCTTCTGGCGACGCTTCTCCTCGGCGGCGCCCACGCCCGCGAACCGCGCGGTGGAGGTGATGTTGGTGTTGACGATGCCCGGGCATATCGCGGTCACCCCGATGCCCTGGCCGGCCAACTCCGCCCGCAGACACTCGCTGAGCATCAGTACCGCCGCCTTGGAGGTGCTGTAGGCGGGCAGCGCCCTGGAGGGCTGGTACGCCGCCGCCGACGCGGTGTTGACGATGTGACCGCCCTGCCCGCGCTCGGCCATCTGCCTGCCGAAGAGCCGGCAGCCGTGGATCACGCCCCACAGGTTGACGTCGAGGACCTTCTTCCAGTCGTCGGGGGTGGTGTCGAAGAAGGAGCCCGACAGGCCGATGCCGGCGTTGTTCACCAGGACGTCCACCACGCCGTACTCGGCGGCGACCTTCGCGGCGAGTTTCTCCATGGCCTGCTCGTCGGAGACGTCGACCGTCTCCGCCCAGGCCTCGGGCGCGCCGAGCAGCCGGGACAACTCGGCGGTGCGGAGCGCGGCCTCCGGGTCCCGGTCGACGGCCAGCACGCGCGCGCCGGCCTCGGCGAACGCGAACGCGGTGGCCCGCCCGATGCCGCTGCCCGCGCCGGTGACCAGGACGAGCTGTCCGCCGAACCGCTCGGCGTACTTGCCGGTCGCCGTTCCGGCAGCCGACTTTCCGCCTTCCACGGACGTCACGAACTCCGTGATCCAAGCGGTCAGTTGGTCGGGACGGGTGCGCGGGATCCAGTGCTTGGCCTTCATCACCCGCCGGGTCAACTGCGGAGCCCACCGCTCCAGTTCGTCGTAGAGACGCTCCGACAGGAACGCGTCCCCCAGGGGCGTGATGAGCTGCACGGGCGCGTGCGCGTACGCGTCGGTGCGTGGACGGCGCAACCGGGCGCGGACGTTGTCGCGGTACAGCCACGCCCCGTGCGCCGCGTCCACGGGCAGCGACGAGGTCGGGTAGTCGCCGCCGGGGACTTTTTCGACGCGCTCCAGGATGCGGGGCCAGCGCCTGCCGAGCGTGCCGCGCCAGGCCAGCTCCGGCAGCACGGGCGTGTGCAGCAGGTACACGTACCAGGACTTGGCGCCCTGGCCGAGCAGCTGGCCGACCCGGCGCGGAGTGGGGCGCCTGAGGCGCTGGTTGATCCAGTGGCCGAAGTGGTCGAGGGACGGGCCGGACATCGAGGTGAAGGAGGCGATCCGGCCCTTGGTGCGTTCGACCGTGACGAACTCCCAGGACTGCACCGAGCCCCAGTCGTGCCCCACCAGGTGCACCGGCCGGTCGGGGCTGACCGCGTCCGCGACGGCCAGGAAGTCGTCCGTCAGCTTCTCCAGCGTGAACCCGCCGCGCAGCGGCTTCGGTGCGGTGGACCGGCCGTGCCCGCGGACGTCGTAGAGCACGACATGGAAGCGCTCGGCCAGCCTGGGCGCGATCTTGGACCACACCTCCTTGCTGTCCGGGTAGCCGTGCACCAGGACGACCGTCGGTGCCGAGCAGTCCCCCAGCTCGGCGACGCACAGCTCGACCCCGCCGGTTCGTATCCGGCGCTCCCGGGCGCCCTGCGGCCAGGTCGATCCCGCCTGCGGAAGGCCCGTCACGTGTCCTCCGCCCAGCGCCGCGCTCCCCCACGCTCGAACGAGCTCGCTCCGGGGCACGCGACGAAGGCCGTGCGGTCCCCGAACCAGGCGAAGGGCAGGCGGAACCAGTACCGCGGGCCCCGCTCGCGCAGCCAGGACCGCCGTATCCGTGCCGCCTCCCGCCCGGTCACCGGCCGCAGCCGGCCCGCCACCGCTTCGGCGCACTCGTACGTCGGCCGCTGGACCCGCCGGAACTCCCGCAACTTTGAGGAGAGTTCGTCCGTCACCGCCGCAGTCATGCCACCGCCCCCACCTGTCCATGTCGGTCGCACGCGCGGTACGTGCCCGTAACCTGACACTGGCGAATGTGACAGTCGTTGGAGGCCGCGTCAATAGGCCTGTGCCGGGCTGTGGACGATCGCGCGGATGTGGATAACCGGACCCGCGTTGTTCGACCTCAGAGGGACCCTTAGGGCCCCGTACGACTCGAGGCTGATATCAAGACAGCTCTGCGGAGTGACGACCGGCGTGGCCCGCGTCACTATGGTCGAAGACGTGACTGTGATCGCGACCGAAAGCCTGAGCAAGCGGTTCCCCCGGGTGACCGCGCTTGACCGGCTCTCCGTGGACGTCGGACCCGGTGTAACCGGACTCGTCGGAGCCAACGGAGCCGGCAAGTCCACACTGATCAAGATCCTGCTGGGTCTGTCCCCCGCCACCGAGGGCCGCGCCGAAGTGCTCGGCCTCGATGTCGCGACCAAGGGCGCCGACATCCGCGAGCGGGTCGGCTACATGCCGGAACACGACTGCCTGCCGCCCGACGTCTCGGCCACCGAGTTCGTCGTCCACATGGCGCGCATGTCCGGCCTGCCGCCGACCGCCGCACGCGAGCGCACCGCCGACACCCTGCGCCACGTCGGTCTGTACGAGGAGCGCTACCGTCCCATCGGCGGCTACTCCACCGGCATGAAACAGCGCGTGAAACTCGCGCAGGCCCTCGTGCACGACCCGCAGCTGGTCTTCCTCGACGAGCCGACCAACGGCCTCGACCCGGTCGGCCGGGACGAGATGCTGGGCCTGATCCGCCGCATCCACACCGACTTCGGCATCTCGGTCCTGGTCACCTCCCACCTGCTGGGCGAGCTGGAGCGCACCTGCGACCACGTGGTGGTCGTCGACGGCGGCAAACTCCTGCGCTCCAGCTCCACCACCGACTTCACCCAGACCACCACGACCCTCGCGATCGAGGTCACCGACACCGACGAGCACCCGGACGGCACCCACGCGGTGCGCGACGCGCTTCACGCGCGCGGGGTGGACGTCGTCGACAGTGGCGGCGGCTTGCCGGGCGCCGGCCATGTGCTGCTGCTCACCGCACAGGGCGAGGAGACATACGACCTGGTCCGCGACGTGGTCGCCGACCTCGGCCTCGGCCTGGTGCGCATGGAACAGCGTCGGCACCACATCTCGGAAGTCTTCACGGACAGCGACGAACAGCGTGACGCAGAGCGGAAGGAGGCGGTCGGCCATGGCAACTGAGCACCCCGTAGCAACACCCTCAGGTGACCAGACCCGCATTCACAACATCGGCTACCGCACCTACGACGGCCCGCGCCTGGGCCGCGCCTACTCCCGCCGCTCCCTCTACTCGCAGTCCCTGCGCGGCGCCTACGGCCTCGGCCGCTCGGTCAAGTCCAAGGTGACGCCGATGCTGATGTTCGTGGTGATGTGCGTACCCGCGGCCATCATGGTGGCCGTCGCGGTCGCCACGAAGGCCAAGGAGCTGCCCCTCGACTACACGCGCTACGCGATCGTCATGCAGGCCGTCATCAGCCTGTACGTCGCCTCGCAGGCACCCCAGTCCGTCTCGCGGGACCTGCGCTTCAAGACCGTACCGCTGTACTTCTCACGGCCCATCGAGACCTCCGACTACGTGCGCGCGAAGTTCGCGGCGCTGGCCACGGCGCTGTTCGTCCTCACCGCCGCCCCGCTGCTGGTGCTCTATGTGGGCGCCCTGCTGGCCGAACTCGACTTCGCCGACCAGACCAAGGGCTTCGGGCAGGGACTGGTCTCCGTGGCATTGCTCTCGCTCCTGTTCGCCGGCCTCGGCCTGGTCATCGCGTCGGTCACCCCGCGCCGCGGCTTCGGTATCGCGGCCGTGATCGCCGTCCTGACCATCTCCTACGGCGCCGTCTCCACGCTCCAGGCCATCGCCGAGGCGCAGAACAGCACCGGATCCATCGCCTGGATGGGCCTCTTCTCGCCCATCACCCTCATCGACGGAGTGCAGTCCGCGTTCCTGGGCGCCAGTTCGGCGTTCCCCGGAGGAGTCGGCCCGACGAACGGGGAGGGCGTGGTCTACGTCCTCGCCACCCTCGGTCTGATCGCCGCCTGCTACGGCCTCCTGATGCGCCGCTACCGAAAGGTCGGACTGTGACCACGCTCAACATCGACCACGTCTCGCGCTGGTTCGGCAACGTGGTCGCCGTCAACGACATCACCATGACCGTCGGCCCCGGCGTCACCGGCCTCCTCGGCCCCAACGGCGCCGGAAAGTCCACCCTCATCAACATGATGGGCGGCTTCCTGGCCCCTTCCACCGGCACCGTCACCCTCGACGGACAGCAGGTGTGGCGCAACGAGGCGATCTACAAGCACATCGGCATCGTCCCCGAGCGCGAAGCCATGTACGACTTCCTCACCGGGCGCGAATTCGTCGTCGCCAACGCCGAGTTGCACGGCCTGGGCGCCAAGGCCGCCCAGAAGGCGCTGGCCACGGTCGAGATGGAGTACGCGCAGGACCGCAAGATCTCGACGTACTCCAAGGGCATGCGGCAGCGCGTGAAGATGGCGAGCGCCCTCGTCCACGACCCTTCGCTGCTCCTGCTGGACGAGCCCTTCAACGGCATGGACCCACGCCAGCGCATGCAGCTCATGGACCTGCTGCGGCGCATGGGCGACGAGGGCCGCACGGTGCTGTTCTCGTCCCACATCCTCGAAGAGGTCGAGCAACTCGCCTGGCACATCGAGGTCGTGGTCGCCGGCCGGCACGCGGCCAGCGGTGACTTCCGCAAGATCCGCCGCCTGATGACCGACCGCCCGCACCGCTACCTGGTGCGTTCCAGCGACGACCGCGCCCTCGCGGCCGCGCTGATCGCCGACCCGTCGACGGCCGGCATCGAAGTCGACCTCGCCGAGGGCGCGTTGCGTATCCAGGCCGTCGACTTCGGCCGATTCACCGCCCTGCTGCCGAGGGTCGCGAGGGACCACGGCATCCGGCTGCTCACGGTCTCACCGTCGGACGAGTCCCTCGAGTCCGTCTTCTCGTATCTCGTCGCGGCGTAGGAGGCCCAAGATGTACGACCCCACAGTCGCCCGACTCACCTATCGGGCCCTGCTCGGCCGGCGCCGGGCCCTCATCCTGGGCGCCCTGCCGCTGCTGCTCATCGTTCTCTCGGTCGTGGTGCGCGCTCTGGCCGGCGCCGACGACCAGACGGCGTCCGACCTGCTCGGCGGGCTCGCGCTCGCCACCATGGTGCCGATCATCGGAGTGATCGCGGGGACCGGCGCGATCGGACCCGAGATCGACGACGGCTCGGTGGTCTACCTGCTGTCCAAGCCGATCAAACGGCCGACGATCATCTTCACCAAGCTCATCGTCGCGATCGCCGTGACGATGGTGTTCTCGGCGGTGCCGACCCTGATCGCGGGCTTCATCCTCAACGGCAACGGCCAGCAGGTCGCCGTCGCCTATACGGTGGCCGCCCTGGTCGCCTCCATCGCCTACGCGGCGCTCTTCCTGCTGCTCGGCACGGTGTCGCGGCACGCGGTGGTGTTCGGGCTCGTCTACGCGCTGGTCTGGGAGGCCCTGTTCGGCTCCCTGGTGCCCGGGGCGCGCACGCTCAGTGTCCAGCAGTGGTCGCTGGCGGTGGCCCAGAAGGTCGCCGGCGGAGACCTGGTGACCTCGGACGTCGGACTGACGACGGCGACCGTCCTGCTGGTCGCCGTCACCGTGCTCGCCACCTGGTACGCGGGGCAGAAGCTCCGGACGCTGACGCTCGCGGGCGAGGAGTAGGCGCCCCGATGTGTTGACATCGGCTTCACCTCTGTCCGGGCACACTGGGCGAACAGAGGTGTACGGCTAGGAGGACGGGGATGGCAGGCGAGACGCCGGAGCACGACGGCCGCGAACGGGCCGAGGACGAGGTCTGGAACGACCTCGTCCTGGACGAGGACTTCATACGGTCCGCCGAGACGTCCGAACCGTCCGCACGGGCGCGGATGCTCGCCGCGCGCTGGCGCACCGAGAAGCCCGAGCCCCAGCCCTGGCGTTCCGACGAGCCGCCCGCGGGGTGGTTCTTCAGCAAGCGCCGGCGCAGGTGGCGTCGCCGGTGAGGGAGTTCGGGGCCACCCGTTAATCAGTGGCGCCGAACTCGGCGTACCGGCACAGTGGTTATGTCCAGGACGCCGGGTTCGAGTCGGCGCCACACACCGGGGAGGAGCCGGACGATGTCCATGCACGACAGTACGTCCAGCTCCCACCAGGGCAGCCCGCGGCGGACTCCGGAGTAGTTACTCCTCCGTCGAGTCCGCCCATACGCGGGGAGCTGCCCGGGGCGGCCGCTTCGAGCACGCGGATCCCACTTCGCGTGAGGCCGCCCACCCGGAGGATTGGCCGAGTGGTAAGGCACTGGCTTGCGCTGTGTTCAATCAAGCGAGTCAAGGTCGGGCCTGAAAAGCCCGCGCACGTTCGATTCGTGCATCCTCCGCCGGACGTTGTCACTGGGACCGGGCCGGGTCGCGGGCCCGGGCCCGGTGAACACCTCAAGGAGCCCGTTGGGTCGGTGACCCGACGAAGCCACCTGGGTCACCGACCCAGCAACCGCTCCAGCACCACCGCGATCCCGTCCTCCTCGTTGGAGGATGTCACCTCGTTCGCGACCGCCTTGAGTTCCTCGTGGGCGTTGGCCATGGCCACGCCGTACGAGGACCAGGCGAACATGGGGATGTCGTTGGGCATGTCGCCGAAGGCGATCGTGTCCGCCGCCTTCATGCCCAGGCGCCGGGCCGCCAGGGACAGTCCCGTCGCCTTGGAGAGGCCGAGGGGGAGAAGCTCGACGATGCCCTCACCGGCCATCGTGACCGTGACGAAGCCGCCCGCGGCCTCACGGGAGGCTTGTGCGAGTTGGTCGTCCGTGAGCGACGGATGCTGAATGTAGATCTTGTTCAGCGGGGCGGTCCACAGGTCGGACGCGTCCGTGAAGGGTGTCGCGGGGAGCTTGCCGGTGACCGCGTAGCCGGGGCCGACCAGCACCTCGCCCTCCAGGCCGTCCCGGCTCGCCGCGAGGTACAGCGGGCCGACCTCCGCCTCGATCTTGGCGATAGCCACCCCGGCCAGCTGCCGGTCCAGCGTTACCGAGGTCAGCAGGCGGTGCTCGCCGGCGTCGTACACCTGTGCACCCTGGGCGCAGACGGCGAGGCCGTTGTAGCCGAGGTCGTCGAGGATGTGGCGCGTCCACGGGGCCGCGCGGCCCGTCACGACGATGTGGGCGGCCCCCGCCGCGGTGGCCGCGGCGAGTGCCTCACGGGTGCGCCGCGCGACCGACTCGTCGGAGCGCAGCAGCGTTCCGTCGAGGTCGGTCGCGATCAGGCGGTAGGGAAAGCCCGGGGCGGCGGACGTACTCACTTGGCGACCGGCTCCAGGACCTCACGGCCGCCCAGGTACGGACGCAGCACCTCCGGCACGCGCACCGAACCGTCGGCCTGCTGGTGGTTCTCCAGGATCGCCACGATCGTGCGCGGTACGGCGCACAGCGTGCCGTTGAGCGTGGCCAGCGGCTTGACCTGCTTGCCGTCACGGACCCGGATGGACAGCCGACGGGACTGGTACTCGGTGCAGTCCGAGGTCGAGGTCAGCTCGCGGTACTTGCCCTGGGTCGGGATCCACGCCTCGCAGTCGAACTTGCGGGCGGCCGAGGAGCCGAGGTCGGCGGACGCGACATCGATGACCCGGAACGGCAGTTCCAGGGACGTCAGCCACTGCTTCTCCCACTCCAGCAGGCGCTGGTGCTCGGCCCGCGAGTCCGCCGGGTCGACGTACGAGAACATCTCGACCTTGTCGAACTGGTGCACGCGGAAGATGCCGCGGGTGTCCTTGCCGTGCGAGCCGGCCTCACGGCGGAAGCAGGGCGAGAAGCCCGCGTACCGCAGCGGGAGCCGGTCGGCGTCGATGATCTCGTCCATGTGGTACGCGGCGAGCGGGACCTCGGAGGTGCCGACCAGGTAGAGGTCGTCCTTCTCGAGGTGGTAGACGTCCTGGGCCGCCTGGCCGAGGAAGCCGGTGCCGGCCATCGACTGCGGGCGGACCAGCGCGGGCGTCAGCATCGGCATGAAGCCGGCCGCAGTGGCCTGCCCGATCGCCGCGTTCACGAGCGCGAGTTCGAGGAGCGCGCCGACACCCGTCAGGAAGTAGAAGCGCGAGCCGGACACCTTGGCGCCGCGCTCGACGTCGATCGCGCCGAGGATGTTGCCGAGTTCCAGGTGGTCCTTGGGGTCGAAGCCCTCGGCGCCGAAGTCGCGGATGGTGCCGTGCGTCTCCAGCGTGACGAAGTCCTCCTCGCCGCCCACGGGCACCTCGGGGTGCACGAGGTTGCTGAGCTGGAGGAGGAGCTGCTGGGTCTCGGCGTCGGCCGTGTCGCGCTCGGCGTCGGCGGCCTTGACGTCGGCGGCGAGCTGGCTCGCCTTTTTCAGCAGCTCGGCCCTCTCGTCCCCGGAGGCCTTGGGAATGAGCTTGCCGAGCGCCTTCTGCTCGGCACGCAGCTCGTCGAAGCGGACGCCGGACGACCTGCGACGCTCGTCGGCGGACAGGAGGGAGTCGACGAGCGCGACGTCCTCTCCACGGGCCCGCTGGGATGCGCGCGCACGGTCGGGGTCCTCACGGAGCAGGCGAAGGTCAATCACGTGCTCAAGGCTACCGGTGCGGGGTGACGGCTCACGACTCACTATTCAGGGCATGCCGAATCACGGCTTACGTTCCGTTATGGGGGAATTGCCGAGCGTGTCAATAAAAGGTGTCTCACTCCCTGGGATGGGGGAGGTGGCAGGCGCCGGGTTGACTCGATTCCCTTGTGGAGAACGGGACTTGGGAAGTCGTTCATCCACAGGGATCCGCAGCCCCGAAAAGTTATCCACAGGGTGTGCGAAAGATCTGTGGATGCCGGAAGTGATCATTCCGAAACGGACTCTCAGGGCCAAGGATTCCCGAGTCAAACCACCTTCACGCCCACTTTCGGGTGGAATTGGGTCGCTCCAAAGGATGGAGTAAAGGAAACGGGTGGACGAAGGGTGACCTGCGGGACTGTGGACGAACTTGAGCGCCGTAGGGCGATTTGTCGACTGAATGGCATTTCGTTGTCGACTTGTCCCCAGGTCGAGAAGCCAACCTGTGGATAACTCCTGTGGATAACTAAAATATGCAGGTAGGAGCGGCCGGAAACGTCTTAGAAACGTCCGTCCTGACAGCGCGCGACCCAGTCCGCCGCCGCGACGAACTCCTCGTCGGAGGTGCCGATGTACGGCTGTCGTACGTTCGCCACATCGGCGTCCGCACGCGGGTACGAACCGAGGAACCGCACCTGGAGGCAGATTCGCTTGAGCCCCCTCAGGGCCTCGGCGACCCGGCGGTCGGAGATGTGGCCCTCGGCGTCGATGCAGAAGCAGTAGTTGCCGATGCCGGCGCCGGTGGGCCGGGACTGCAGCAGCATCAGGTTGATGCCGCGCGTCGCGAACTCGCCCAGCAGGTCGCGCAGACCGCCGGGGTGGTCGTCGCGCTGCCACAGCACGACGGACGTCTTGTCGGCGCCGGTCGGCGCGGCGGGCCGGGCGGGGCGGCCGACCAGCACGAACCGCGTCTGGGCGTTCTCCGCGTCGTGGATCCCGCTCTCCAGGGCCCTCAGGCCGTACCGGGCGGCCGCGAACTCGCCCGCGAAGGCGGCGTCGTACTGGCCCTCCTGGACCAGGCGGGCGGCGTCCGCGTTGGACGCGGCCGACTCCCAGTGGGCGTGCGGGAGGTTCTCCTTGAGCCAGTTGCGTACCTGAGGCTGGGCGGCCGGATGCGCGGAGACCGTCTTGATGTCCGACAGTTCGGTGCCGGGCCGGACCAGCAGCGCGAAGGTGATCGACAGCAGCACCTCGCGGTAGATCATCAGCGGGGCGCCCGCGACCAGTTCGTCGAGGGTCGTGGTGATCCCGCCCTCGACGGAGTTCTCGATCGGCACGAAGGCGGCCTCGGCCTCGCCGACGCGGACCGCGTCGAGCGCCGACTGCACGGACACGTACGGAATCAGCTCCCGCGTCGCCGCTTCCGGAAGTGTGCGCAGGGCGACTTCGGTGAAGGTGCCCTCGGGACCGAGATACGCATAGCTCGCTGGCATGACCTCACCCTAATGGGCCTTGCGAAACCCGGTGTAACGTTCCTGGCCCCGTCCCTCCGAGGGGTGAGCTCACCCTTCCAGCAGCCGCTGCCCCACGTACTCCCCCCGCGCCGCCCCGCCCGGCACCGCGAACAGTCCGCTGGCCTCGTGGCGGATGTACTGCGACAGGGCGTCGCCGCGGTCGAGCTTGCGCTGGACCGGGACGAAGCCGCGCACCGGGTCGGCCTGCCAGCAGACGAAGAGGAGGCCCGCGTCGGGGATCCCGTCCGCGTCGAAGCCGTCGTGGTACGAGAACGGGCGGCGCAGCATCGCGGCGCCCCCGTTCTGGTCGGGGCGCGTGATGCGGGCATGTGCGTTGATCGGGACGACCAGATTGCCCTTGGCGTCGGTCTTCTCCAGGTCCATGGCGGTCGTCTCGGTGCCTCCGGACAGCGCGGACCCGTCGGACTTGCGGCGCCCGATCACGTTCTCCTGGGCTTTGACCGCGAGCTTCTCCCAGTCGTCCAGGAGCATGCGGATCCGGCGTACGACGGCGTAGGAGCCGTTCGCCATCCAGGAGGGCGTGCCGGACTCGGGCACGAAGATCCGCTGGTCGAAGTCGGGCTCGGCCGGCTTCGGATTGCGGGTGCCGTCCATCTGACCCATCAGGTTGCGGGCCGTCATGGGATGCGAGGTGGCACCGGGCGAGCGGTTGAAGCCGTTCATCTGCCAGCGGAGCCGGGCCGCGCTGCCGGCGTCCTTCTGGAGGGCGCGCAGGGCGTGGAAGGCGACCAGGGCGTCGTCGGCGCCGATCTGCACCCACAGGTCGCCGTCGCTGCGCTTCTTGTCGAGGTGGTCCGAGGAGAAGTCGGGCAGCGGGTCCAGTGAGACCGGGCGCTGCTTCTCCAGCCCCGTCCGGCCGAAGAAGCTGTGACCGAAGCCGAAGGTGACCGTCAGGGAGGACGGGCCGGCGTCCCGGGCCACGTCCGTGTCGTCCTGGAGCGCCGGTTCACCCGCCATCAGCCGCTCGGCCGTCCGTGACCAGCGGCGCAGCAGCGCGACGGCCTCCTTGCGGCCCGCGCCCGCCGCCAGGTCGAAGGCGACGAGGTGGCCACAGGCCTGCAGGCCCTGGGTGATCCCGGACTGATGTTTCCCGTGAAACATTGCCTGACCGCTGCCCAGGGAGGTCAGCGGCGTGGCCTCGGCGGGCCTGGCGGTGTATCCGACGGCCCCGCCGGCCGCACCGAGGACGAGCCCGGTGGCACCCGCGGTCCCGAGCAGCTTCCGCCGTGTGAGGCGCCCCGCCGAGGGGGCGGCCTGGTCGGAGGCGGCCCCCTCCGGCGCAGGAGCACCGGCCTGAGCGCGGGCCTGGGGACCGGCCTGGATACGGGCCCGGTCACGGGCCTCCGGAATGGACTGGTCAGGCATGTCGCGGGTCAGCCGATCTGCGCGTTCTTGGAGATGGTCGTCTGGTCGATGTCGGAGGTCCGCACGGTCACCGCGATCTTCCATTCGCCGGCCATGGGGATCTGCACCGCGTTCGCCGACCAGTGACCGGTGGCGATGTGGTCGGGGACGACGGGCAGCGGCCCGATGTCCTTGGACTCCAGGGTGAAGGCGACCTTCACCTCGGGGATGTCGAAGGCGCGCCCGTTGGGCCGCTGGACGTAGACGTGCATCTCGTTGCCGCCCACGCGCGCGGGGTCGAGGTCGACCGTCACGACGCCCTTGCCGTCCTCGCCGCCGGTGTCGAACGACATGTCCAGGGTCAGCGCGCCGGCCGGCGACTCCGACGAGGAGGACGAGGAGGAGGACGACGAGGCCGCCTTGGCATCCTCCTCCGTGCGCCCGGGCTCGGTCTGCGTCAGCACGGTGGTGACGGCGAGCAGGACGACGGCGACCCCTGCCTCGGCGAGCACGGAGCGGCGCAGCCCGAACCGGTTCGGGTCGGCGTCCCGCGCCCGCTTCTGCCGCGCGGCGGCCACCGCGGCCCGCTGCCGGGCGAGCTGCGAGGCCCGCTTGGAGCCACCGCCGTTGGAGCCACCGTCGTCGGAACCGTCCCCCTTCGAGGCACCCCCGCCCTTGGAACCGGCGTTCTTCGCGCCGGAGTTCCCGGCACCGGCACCCTTGGCGTCACCGGCAGCGGCGTTGGCCGTGACCCGCTGCTTGCGCGGCTTGGTCCGCTGGACCACCGTGTCCGCCAGCCGTGCCGTCCACCCGCGCGAGAGGTACGCGATGCCGACCAGCAGCGCCACGAGCCCGATCTTGACGAGCAGCAGCTGTCCGTACCGGGTGTCGGTGAGCGCCGACCAGGAGCCGAGCTGGCGCCACGACTGGTAGACGCCGGTCGCGATCAGCGCGACCACACTGCCGGAGGCGACCTGCGAGAAGCGGTGTACGGCGACCGTGTCGACGGGTCGGTCCGAGGGCGCCCAGTACAGCGCGACGAGCAGCGCGGTCAGCCCGCCGAGCCAGGCCGCCACGGCCAGCAGGTGGACGACGTCGACGGGCATCGCGATGCTCGCCTGGAGCCCGACGGAGGCGTGCTCGGACATCGCCCAGCTCGCGGCGATTCCGGCGGCCACGACAGTCCCGCCGATCGCCAGCCCGAAGGTCAGATCCCGCTTCTCCTCGTTCTCCCGCTTCTCGTACGCCCCGAAGAGCACCGCGATGAACAGTGCCGCCGCGGCGAGGAGCAGCAGCCGGGAGACCAGCGCCGCGCCCGTCTTGGTCTGCAGCACCTGTCCGAGCAGGTCGAGGTCGAAGATGTCGCCGATCTTCCGCGAGCCGGTGTAGGAGCCGCGCAGGAGCAGCAGGAAGAGGGTGGCGGAGGTGAGTGCGAGCCATCCGGAGACGACGAGCCGCTGCATGGCCCGTACGCCTGCGCCGCGCTGCCAGCAGGCGAGCACGAAGGTGGCGCCGCCGGCCAGCACGATGAAACCGGCGTACGACATGTACCGGCCGAACCCGTACAGCCAGCCCACGACTCCGTTGCCCGCCGTGCCGTCGGAGACCGAGACCGACGTGGAGGAGGGCGTGCCGACCGAGAAGGTGTAGGCGCCGGAGACGGGATGGCTGTCCGCGGACACGACCTGGTAGGTGACGGTGTAGGTGCCGTCGGGCAGTCCGCTGTGCAGTTGCACCGCGTAGGTCGTGCCGCTCACGTTGGACGGCTTGCCGTTCTGCACCGGCTTGCCCTTGGGGTCCAGCACGCGCAACGAGTCGGCGGACAGCGAGACCTGCTCGGAGAAGGTCAGCGAGACCTGGGTGGGTGCCTTGTCGACCACCACACCCTGCTGGGGGTCGCTGCCGGTCAGTGCGGCATGCGCGGAGGCCGGAGCGGCCGTGGCGAGGAGCAGTCCGGCCGCGGCCAGGAGCAGCAGCACCAGGGTCCGGACGCGGGGGGCGATGGTCTGCGTCAAGGGGTTCCTCCCTCAGTGTCCGGTCGTCGGCGTGTAGGTCGCCGACTTCACCGGCATCTTGACGACGACCGGGGCGGACTTGGTGAAGTGCAGTTCGACCGAGATGGTCTGGCCCTGCTTCGGCTTGCGCTTCAGCTTCTCGAACATCAGATGGTTGCCGCCGCTTTTGAACACGAGTTGACCATGTGCGGGGACGGGGAGGTCCTGGACCTCCTCCATCGAGCCGCCGACCGTCTCGTGCACGGTGACCTCGCCGGCCTGGTCGCTGGTGACCGAGGTCAGCTCGTCCTTCGTACCGCTGTCGTTGACGATCGTCAGGAAGCCGGCGGCCATGTCGTCGGAGACCGGCTGCGGGACGTAGGCGTCGGAGACGGACAGGGCGCCCCCGCTGTCGGAGCCGGAGTCCCCACCGCACCCGGCGAGGACGAGTGACAGGGCCAGGGTTCCGCCCGCGGCGGCGGTCAGGGAGGGACGCCTCACGGGTTCTCACCCTTGATGATCTTGGGGAGATCCTTGATGTAGTCGTCGACCGTGGCGTCCTCGCCGTACAGCAGATAGCCCGCGTCGGTCTTGGGGGAGAACGCGACCACCTGGGTTCCGTGCACGGAGACGAGCTTGCCGTTCTTGTCCTTGTGCGTCGGCTCGATGGAGATGCCGAGGGTGCGGGCGCTCGCCTGGATGGTGGCGAAGTCGCCGGTCAGGCCGACGAACTCGGAGTCGATGCCCTTGAGCCACTTGCCGAGCTCGGCCGGGGTGTCACGCGCGGGGTCGGTGGTCACGAACACCACGCGCAGCTCGTCCTGTTCGGACTTGGGCAGCTGCTTCTTGGCGACGGCGATGTTGTTCATCGTCAGCGGGCAGACGTCGGGGCAGTGGGTGTAGCCGAAGTAGACCAGGGTCGGTTTGCCCGCGGTCTCCTTGCGGAGGTCGTACTTCTTTCCCTGGGCGTCGGTGAGTACCAGGTCCGGCTTCTCGAACGGCTGGTCGAGCACGGTGGCCGCCTTGTCCGAGCCGGCCTCCTCGGAGACCACGGAGACGGGCGAGCCGCTGTCGTCATCGCTGCCGCAGGCGGAGAGGGTCAGAGTGGCGGCGGCGAGCAGCGAGGCCGCGGCGAGCGTCTTCTTGCGCATAGAAAAATGTCCCAGATGTGATGGTGCCGACGTCCACCGGGGTCGTACACGCGGTCCTACGTGCGGTTCCACGTGCGGTTCCACGAGTTGGTCCTACGAGCATGCGTACGACCCCGGTGTGCGGGCGGGCGAGCGATCCTCAGGCGTCGGTGCGCCGACGTCCGGCGAGCACGCCGTAGGCGACGCCCAGCGCGCCGACGACGATGCCGACGACGCCGAGGACGCGGGCGGTGGTGTCGCTGCTGTCGGCCGGGGCGGCGGTCTCGGCGGCGGCGTTCTCGGTGGACTTGGTGTCGTCGGAGGCATCCTCGGCCGCTGCCGAGCCGTGGTGGCCGTCCTCCGAGGCGGCGGACAGCGTGAGCACGGGAGCCGGCGTCTCGGGCTCCTCGTCGCCCTCCTTCTGCTCCTCGATCCAGCGCACGACCTCCTTGTTGTCGTAGGTCTGGATCGCCTTGAAGGCCAGTTCGTCCGTGTCCTCGGGCAGCGCGCCGACGGAGACGGGGAACTTCTCGAAGTAGCCGGGCTCGATGCCCTTGCCGTCGGCGGTCCAGGTGACCTTGCTGACGGCCTCGGTGAGCTGCTCGCCGTGCGACTCGACGGGCTTGGCGAGCTTGGACTTGGTGACCTTGATGTCCCAGCCGGCCATCGGCTCCGGCATGACGGAGGCGAGCGGATGGTCGGTCGGGAAGTTGACCTCCAGCTTGGTGGTGGAGGCGTTGTCGCGCTCGTTGGGGACCTTGAAGTCGATGACCGCGTAACCGCCCTTGGCGGCCGCCCCCTCGGGCTGCACGCTGACGTGCGCGAACGCGGGCGAGGACAGGACGACGACGGCGGTGGCGGCGAGGGCGCCGGTGGCGGCGAGACGAGGGGCCTTCATGGAGGCACTCCACTTCCGTGAGTTCCGGTGATGAGGAGGGGTACGCGTGCGTGAGCGATCACTGGAGAACGCGGGCACACGCGCGTGCCGCACGACGGCGGCCCTCCCCACGGACGTACGGATGTGATGTACGGATGTGGAGTGTGCGGGTCGCGTCGCGTCAGGCGGCGAGGGAGAGTGCGGCGGCCGGCGGGCCGCGTCTGATCACCGTGTGCTGGAGTGCGGCGGTCCGTGGCCCCGGCGGCGCGTCCGGGGTGGTGCGCGGCGGTCGCGGGCCGGCCTCGGGCGTGCCAGGCAGCCCGGCACGAAGGGCGCGCACCAGCGCGAGCGCCCCGCGCAGGGACCGTACGAGTGCTCCCTCGGCGACCGAGTGCGCCGACACCGCCGACAGTTCGACAAGTCGTAGCAGCGCCATGTCCCCGCGGCGCAGCAGCCATCCGGCGGCGAGGGCCGCGAGGACGTGGCCCAGCAGCATCGGCAGGGACGGCAGCAGCGACATGGAGGAGCCCGC
Source organism: Streptomyces sp. NPDC050997 (assembly GCF_040660135.1). Lineage (NCBI taxonomy): Bacteria > Bacillati > Actinomycetota > Actinomycetes > Kitasatosporales > Streptomycetaceae > Streptomyces > Streptomyces sp. NPDC050997. The sequence continues at coordinate 124,340 of NZ_JBFAGK010000002.1, read as the reverse complement.
GGCCGTGGACATGGCGTCCGCGGGGTGGCGCACGGCGCCCGTGCCGGTGCCGGCGGTCGTACCCGGGTGGATCCGGGCGTCGACGAGGATCCGATGTGCCTGGGCGGGGTTGAGCGCCGCGGCGGTGCTCCCGCACACGAGTCGCGCGGCCTGCTCGACCAGTGAGGCGTCGGACATCGGCGCCGATCCGATGGACGTCCCCGAACCGGCGGACGCCATCGATCCCATGGACGAGGCCGACGCCGTCGCGGCGGCCGTGCCGTGCTGGCCCAGTCCGAACAGCACGTGCAGCACGGTCTGTCCGACGGCGAGCAGCGTCGCGATCCCGGGCAGCGAGCGCTCATGTCCGGCGAGCGGCATCGCGACCAGGAGGACCCCCAGGAACCCCGCGCCCAGTGTCCACAGCGGAACCGTGGTGCAGGAGGCGAGGGCGTGACCCGCGGCGGCCAGCACGACGCAGACCGCGGCGAAAACCGCGGCCCGCAGGACCCGGAGATCTCCTCCGGAGCGCGACGCGCGCGGGTGGGGGGCAGTCATGGCGGGGTCATCATCGCACTGGCCTTACGGACGCCATACACCAGGTCCACAAGATGACGTACGGGCGATACGACCGGAAGGTCTCTTGTGTCGCGCGCTGTCCCACATACACCCCACACCACCCCTGGTACATCCCCCATATGGGCGGCATCACGTCAGCGATGTGCTTACACCCGGGCACTCGCGGCAATACGTAACGGTATGTCGAGCCGCAGCCAGGAGGCTGGAGCATGAGCATCTGGTGGTCACTCCATTTGCGGCGCGAGGCTGCGAGCGTTCCGCTCGCCCGGCGCCTGCTGCTCGGCACCATGGAGACCGCGGGAGTCGATCCCGATGTCTCGTACGACCTGTCCGTGGCCCTCAGCGAGGCCTGCGCCAACGCCGTGGAGCATGGCGGGGACACCGGATACGGCGACCCCTCGGAGGCGTTCCGGGTCACCGCCTACATCGACGGCGAGAAGTGTCGTATCGAGGTCGCCGACTCGGGCCCCGGCTTCGCCCGCGTCCAGCCCGTCCGCCTCGCCCCCAGCGGGGCCGAGAACGGCCGTGGTCTGTGTCTCATCCAGGAACTCGCCGACCACGTCCACATCGGCAACAAGCCCGGCCGGCGTGGTGCGGTGGTCAGCTTCGACAAGATCCTGAAGTGGAAGAAGGACGCGCCGTTGATGGCCGTCTAGCGCCAACGCGCCGTCCATGCCGCCGTCCTGAAGATCGCCGCCCTGAGGATCCGCGGTGCGCATTCTCAGGTGGCGCACAGGAAGTGCTCAGGTTTTTGACGGATGCTGTCCCTACGTTCATGGACATGACGGGAAACCACAGAGACACCTCGATCACCCGGCGCCGCGCTCTCGTGGTGGCGGGCGGCACGGTGGCGGCCGGTGGCCTTGCCGCAGCCGGGTACCAGGCGGCCTTCGCCGACGACGCGACGACGACCACCACCGGGTCCGCCTCCACCGCCTCGGCGACCTCCACCAGCGGTGAGTGCATGACGCTGATGTCGAGCGTCACCGAGGGGCCGTACTACCTGGACGGCGCCCTGGTACGCAAGGACATCACCGAGGGCAAGAGCGGTGTCCCGCTGACCCTGCGCCTCACCGTCGTGGACGCCACCGACGGCTGCACCCCGGTTCCCGGCGCGGCCGTGGAGATCTGGCACTGCGACGCCTGGGGCTACTACTCCGGCTACACCACCGCCAACCCCGGCGGCTCCGCGCCCGCGGAGAGCGAGGACGGCTCCACCGCGAACGACACCACCTACCTGCGCGGTTACCAGGTCGCCAACGTCAACGGGGTCGTCAAGTTCGAGACGATCTTCCCCGGCTGGTACACGCCCCGTACCTGCCACATCCATCTCAAGGTGCACACCGGGGGCGAGAAAGCGGACGGCACCTACGAGGGCGGCAAGGTCAACTACACCGGCCAGCTGTTCTTCGCCGACGACATCGCCGAGGAGATCTTCACGTTGGAGCCGTACTCGAAGCACTCCGGCAGCTACACCACCCTCGACAACGACATGGTGTACGACGGCGGCGGCGCCTCCAGCGGACTGCTGACCCTCAAGGCCGTGCACAAGAGCGACCCCTCCAAGGGCTACAAGGGTTCCCTGACCCTCGGCGTGGACCCGGACGCGGAGAACACCGGCGCGGGCAGCGGCGGTGGTGGCACGCCCCCGAGCGGCGCCCCGGGCGACGCTCCCACGGGCGCCCCGCCGACCGACAGCGCCTCCCCGTCGGCCTCGGCGTCCTCGTAGCGCATGCGCAGCCGCGAGGACGACGCGTTGGCCCAGGCCGCAGTGGACGCGCTGACCGTGCAGTTGGCCCTGGCTCCCAAGCCGGGCCTGCCCGATCCGCGTGACCTCGCCGCCCGGGCGGGACGCCGGGACCACGACTCCCTGCGCTGGTCGGCCAAGGCGCTCGCGCCCGGCCTCACGGCGATGGCCGCCGCCGCCCGCCGCACCGGCGAACCCACGCCCCAACTCCGTATCGAACTGGGCGCGATCGGCAGGTGCACCGAGCACTCGGTGGGCCTCGCCGGGGGCGGCCACCGGGGCGCCCTGTGGACGCTCGGCCTGCTGGTCGCCGGGGCCGCTCTCGACCCCGGCGCCCGGGCGCGGGAGGTGACCGCGGCCGCCAAGCGGATCGCCGCGCACCCCGACCGACGGGCACCGCGGCGGCCCTCGCGCGGCTCGTCGATCTCGGCGAAGTTCGGGGCGGCCGGCGCGCGCGGTGAGGCACGGGCCGGATTCCCGCACGTACGGCGGGCGTTGGACGCCCTCACCGCCGCCCGCACCGCCGGCGCCACGGAGGACGAGGCCCGTCTGGACGCCCTCCTGACCGTGATGTCCACCCTTCAGGACACCGAACTCCTTTACGCCACGGGCCCCATCGGCCTGCGTCACGTCCAGGCGGGCGCCCGTGCGGTCCTGGAAGCGGGCGGTACGGCGACCGATCCGGGCCGCGACGCCCTGCACAGCCTCGACGCGGACCTCCACGCGCGCGCGTGGAGCCCCCGCGGCAGCGCGGGGCTACTGGCCGGGGCGCTGTTCCTGGACGCGCTTGCGGTGACGGTCGGTGCCCGAGGGCGGGTGGCCGTGCATTCGTGAGGGGTTCGCCGTAACGGGCGGTCGTCACCTCGTAAGGCGGACGGTTCGTGGCAACGGGCGGTCGTCGTCAGTTCGCGAGGACGGGCCGTCCGAGCTCCGCGGGTGGTGGGCCCGGCGGGTCGCCGGGCCCATCGCGTACGACGCCGCCGGCGTCGCCCCGCCCAGCAGCAGCGAGGTCAGGACCAGCGGGCCGAGGGTGCGGGCGACGGTCACGCCGGTGCCGCCACGCCGACGAGGGCGCGGCCGCGACGGCCCGCCGCAGGGCCCGTGATCAGGCGGCCGCCGGGAACGCCCCCACATCCGGGCTCCCAGGCCGCAGATCGAACCGCGGCGCACGCGCGCGTGCGGCTGCCTCCGGCGGCTCGCACCCGACGGAGGCAGCGGTGCGACCTCCGTACCGACCCCCTGCCGAGCGGTCAGACAGCCCTCGGCGACGAGCTGGTCGTAGACCGCCTTGACGGTCCCCCGCGAGACCCCCAGCTCCTCCGCGAGCCGCCGGGTGGCAGGGGTCCTACAGGGAGCTGTATCAGCTCTTCTTCAGGGCCGCCATCCACGCCTCGACCTCGTCGGAGCGGCGCGGGAGACCCGCTGACAGGTTCCGGTTGCCGTTCTCGGTGACCAGAATGTCGTCCTCGATCCGGACACCGATCCCCCGGTACTCCTCGGGCACGGTCAGATCGTCGGCCTGGAAGTACAGACCGGGCTCGACGGTCAGTACCACCCCCGGCTCCAGCGTGCCGTCCACATACGACTCCACGCGCGCGGCGGCGCAGTCGTGGACGTCCATGCCGAGCATGTGCCCGGTGCCGTGCAGGGTCCACCGGCGCTGCAACCCCAGCTCCAGCACCCGCTCGACCGGCCCTTCGACGAGCCCCCACTCCACGAGCCGTTCGGTCAGCACCCGCTGGGCCGCGTCATGGAAGTCCCGGTACTTCCCACCGGGCTGCACGGCCGCGATACCGGCCTCCTGGGCCTCGTACACGGCGTCGTAGATCTTCTTCTGGATCTCGCTGTACCGGCCGTTGACCGGCAGCGTGCGCGTGACGTCCGCGGTGTAGTACGTGTGCGTCTCGACGCCCGCGTCGAGCAGCAGCAGGTCACCGGAGCGCACGGGCCCGTCGTTGCGCACCCAGTGCAGTGTGCAGGCGTGCGGCCCGGAGGCGCAGATGGAGCCGTAGCCGACGTCGTTGCCCTCCACGCGCGCGCGGAGGAAGAACGTGCCCTCGATGTACCGCTCGGAGGTCGCCTCCGCCCTGTCGAGCACCCGGACGACGTCCTCGAAACCGCGGACCGTCGAGTCGACCGCCTTCTGCAGCTCACAGATCTCGAACTCGTCCTTGACCAGCCGCGCCTCGGACAGGAAGACGCGCAGTTCGTCGTCGCGTTCGGCGGTGACCTTGTCGGTCAGCGCGGCCTCGATCCCGGCGTCGTGTCCGCGCACGACCCGGACCGGGCCGGTGGCCTCGCGGAGCCGGTCCGCCAGTTCGCGGACGTCGGAGGCGGGGATGCCGTACAGCTTCCCGGCCTCGGTCAGGGAGTGCCGGCGGCCGACCCACAGCTCGCCCTGGCCCGACAGCCAGAACTCGCCGTTCTCGCGGTCGGAGCGCGGCAGGAGGTAGATCGTCGCCTTGTGGCCGTCGGCGGTGGGCTCCAGGACGAGGACGCCGTCCTCCGTCTGGTTGCCGGTGAGGTACGCGTACTCGACCGAGGCCCGGAACGGGTACTCCGTGTCGTTCGAGCGGGTCTTCAGGTTGCCCGCGGGGACGACGAGACGCTCGCCGGGGAACCGTGCGGAGAGCGCGGCACGGCGGGCGGCGGTCTCGGCGGCCTGGGTGATCGGCTTCAGATCACGCAGCTCCGTGTCGGCCCAGCCGGCCTGCATGTTCTCGGCCAGCTCGTCGGACACGCCCGGGTACAGACCGTTCTTCCGCTGCTTGATCGGCTCTTCCGGCTCTTCGGCTTCCGGGCCCGCTGCGATGGCAGCGGCATCTGACTCTGCCGGGGTGAGCTCGTCGGCCACGGTCATCCTCCTAGATACGGCACTGGACCCCGTCCATCGTACGGTCGTACGGAAGGGGGCCCAGGGCCGAAGGGCCTGTTACCGGCCTCTGTCGCCCGCTCCTGGCACCGGTTCTGGCACCGCTCCCGGCACCGGTTGCGCCGCGGGTGACTACTCGAAGTGAGCGGCGAGCAGAACCACGTCCTCTTCGCTGTCCGCCTCGTCCAGCCCGTCCGGCAGCACGGCCCGCAGGACGTGGTCGACGATGGCGTCCGGGTCGTGCCGCAGCGCCTTGGGGACACCGGCCGCCGCCGCGTGCAGCCGGGCGAAGGCACGGTCGGTGGGGTCGCCGGTGCGGTGCAGCAGGCCGTCGGTGTACAGCAGAACCGTCTCTCCGGCTTCCGCCTGGAGCTCCACGCTCGGCGCCTCCCAGCAGGCGAGCATGCCCAGAGGCGCCGACACCGAGGTCTCCACGAATTCCGTCTGCCGCTCGCCGAGCAACAGCGGCGGGCTGTGCCCGGCACCGGCAAGGGTGATCTTGCGCAGCGCGGGTTCGCAGTAGGCGAACAGGGCGGTGGCGGAGCGGGCGGGCTCGGTGAGCCGCAGCAGCAGCTCCAGATCGGACAGCACCGCGACCGGGTCCTCGCCCTCCATCACGGCGTACGCCCGCAGGGATGCCCGCAGTCGGCCCATCGCGGCGATCGCGCTGGGCCCGGAACCCGTCACCGACCCGACGGCGAGCCCGAGTGCGGCGTCCGGCAGCGGCAGCGCGTCGTACCAGTCGCCGCCGCCGCGCGGGCCGCTGCGGTGCCGGGCGGCGAGCCGCACTCCGGCGACGCGGGGGAGCCGTGACGGCAGCAGTTCCTCGGCGATCGTCGCCAGGCACGCGCGGGTGCGCTCGACCTCGACCAGCCGGGCCAGGTGCTCGCCCGCGTAACGGGCGTACAGGCCGACGAGGTGACGCTGGCGCTCTGCCGGTTCGGCGGGCTCGTCGTAGAGCCACACGGCGGCGCCGAGACGTCCGGTGCCCTTGGTGGAGTCCATGGGCGTGCCCCGGGTGGTGCCGCCGACGATGCCGTGGTTGATGCCCTCGGTGGTGCGGTCGGTGCCATCGAGGGGGCCTTCGGCGGTCAGGGGGAGTGCGTAGCTGGCCGCGTATCCGAGGCGGGCGGCCACTTCGCGGTGCCGGGGGTCGAGTCCGTCCCCGGCGAACAGGTCCGGCTCGGCGATCTCGCCGTCGCCGCCGGGCAGTCCGTCGAGGATGCGGCCGTACGCCAGGGAACTGCGCGGCACGGTCTCGATGTGGCCGAGGTCGGCGCGGCCGAGGCCCAGGCCGATGGTGGTGTCGGGGCCGAGTCCGTCGCCCGGCTCCAGGACGACCAGTCCGCGGCGGGCGCCGACCAAGGCGGCCCCGGCGCGCAGGAGTTCCTGGAGTGCGTCGGTGAGCACGTCTGTGCGTGCCAGACGTTCGGTGAGTTCGTGCAGCGTGGTGAGGTCCGACACCCAGCCGGCCAGACGGTCCTGGAGCAGGGCGCCCGGTGCGTTGGACGAGAGAACCGCAGTGGTGTCCGAGGCAGCAGGCGCGGGCGCGACAGTGTGTGCGGGCGAGGGAACCGTTGAATCGATTCCAGCCACTTTCGGAGGGTGAGGGGCGTTCATGGTGTCCGGCTTTCCGACCGGTGCGTACTGCTCAAAAGCATCGCAAACCCCCATGTCATTCTGCGTCGCTAGCAGTGTCTCCACATGTACACGCACTCGTAAGGGGATGTCCAGCATTGTCCTGCTGGGATTCCTGGTGTCCGTGGTGCGCGGGTGCACCACTTGCCAAAAAGTGAAGTTGGCCTAAAACTGCCCCAGGTAAGGGCCTATTGCGGTCGACTGGGCTTGCTCCACAGAGCGTCACACCGGTCGTGATGGGTACGTACTCGGAGAAGGCCAGGGGTGGTTGGCATTCACCCGGAACCTGGTGAGGGGCCCGGGCGTCTTAGCCACCGACGACCGAGCCCCATCCTTCCGTGGCGGAGGCGAAGAGACATACGCGGGACGGCAAACGCCAGACTTCGCCACCCCCACGCCAGCCCATGCTTTTGGTAGACCGCAGTATGGGCGAGGCTGCCGCGGACGCAGCCGACGTTCGACCCATAGGGGTTCCCCTTGTCTCCGACAGGGGTGTGATGCGCCAACAGGTACGCACAGTGAAGTGATCGACACATGATGTGATGTGGTCCACGGTGTTGCCAGCGGTGCAACGGAAAGGAACGAGCGCTCATGCGCGAGATCCTCGGAAGGCGACGCAGGCTTCTGTCCCAGCGCAGCGACGGGAGGCCTGAGTTGATCAGCGCGGCCCTGACCTTCGCCACGCAATGGCAGTGGCCCGTACTCCCCGGTGTGGCGCCGGACCCGCAGGGGCGGGCCCGCTGCGGCTGCCCCGACCCCGAGTGCACGGTGCCCGGTGCCCACCCCTTCGACCCCGGCCTCCTCGCGGCCACCACCGACGAGCGCATGGTGCGCTGGTGGTGGGCCAACCGGCCGGCGGCCCCCATCGTCCTGGCCACCGGCGACACGGCCCCCTGCGCGGTCAGCCTGCCGGCGCTCCCGGCCGCCCTCGCGCTCGGCGCGCTCGACCGCAAGGGCATCCGCCTGGGCCCGGTCGTCGCAGCGCCCACCCGCTGGGCGATCCTCGTGAAGCCTTACTCCCTGGAGCAGTTGGGCGAACTGCTGTACGCCCAGGATCACGTTCCCGGCTCCCTCCGCTTCCACGGCGAGGGCGGCTACCTCGCCCTGCCCCCGTCCGAGACCGGCCAGGGCGAGATCCGCTGGGAACGCGCCCCCCTGCCCGGCTCGTCCTCTCCCTGGGTGCCCGATGTGGAGGCCGTGGTGGACGCCGTGGTCGAGGCACTCACTCGTACGGGTGTGAGCGCACCCGACTTGTAAGGGTGTCGGCGCGGACGGAACCGACCTACCGCCGCCGCTCGTTATCTTCCGGTACATGAACCTTCGTCTGCTCGCCCTCGCGGGCGTCGCGGTATGCGTGATCGCGCTGCCGCTGGCCGTGGCGTCCGCGGGACAGGTGGGCGACGAGGGGCGCTCGCCCGCTCGCGGCGTCGTACACCCTTCCGCACCCACCGATGCGCACGGCGCGGTACGTCCTTCCGCACCCGCTGACGCGCGCGATGCCGTACGTCCTTTCGCGCGCACCGATGCCAAGATTCCCTCCCCGGAGCCCACCGGCTCTCCGCTGCTGCTCGGCCTGGGACTGGCCACCGCGGCCCGCTGCGGTCCCGAACTCACCTCCCCCGACGGTGTCGAGGCGCAGACCTGTGTGCTGACACAGGGTGAGGAGCGCTGGGCGCGCACGTACTACCGGAACGTGACCGGTCAGTCGCTGGACGCCGTACTGAGTGTCATGGGGCCAGGCGGCCGGACCGTACAGATGCGCTGCGCCGTGGCCGCCGAGGACGACCCCGGAATGTGCGAGACGCCTCGGGAACGCACCCGGGGAGATGGGGACGACTACACGGCCGTCGCGGAGTTCGCGTCGAAGGGCGGGGGCAGACCGCTGCTGCTGCGGTCCGGGAGCAACTCCGGTGCGCCTACGGGTAGTTGACGCGCGATTCCATTCCGTAAAGAAGTCCGCGCAAAGAAAGACCCGGTTGCTGGCGACGGGGGATGCACCAGCAACCGGGCTACTCGAACGGTAACAAGAGATCGGCAGTTCGCAAATTCGATCTCGTCTTGTCGTCGGCTATTCGGACACCGACTGGCTTGTCCTGAGCGGGAGTTGTGAGCCGAGCCGCCGAAGCGGCGCGATCACGTGCGGCTGACCGGCCAGTCAGCCGCACGGACTTCGTCAACTCAGCGTGACCTGCCGGTTGGTCAGCCCGCCGCGCGCGCGGCGCTCCTCGGCGGTCAGCGGTGAGTCGGTGGCCAGGGCGGCGGCGAGGCGCTCGGCGAACTCGGCGGCCGGCTTCTCGATGTCCTCCGCCGTGACGCCGCTCGGCAGGTCCCAGACCGGCACGGTGAGCCCGTGAGCGCGGAAGGAACCCACGAGGCGGGTGCCCTCGCCGAGGCTCGACCGGCCTGCCGCGTGCAGCCGCGCGAGAGCGTCCAGAAGCTGCTCCTCGGGGTGCGGCATGACCCAGCGCAGGTGGTTCTTGTCCGGGGTCTCGCACCAGTACGCCGCGTCCACGCCGGTCAGCCGCACGGTCGGGATGGCGGCGGCGTTGGCCCGCTCCAGGGAGGCGGTCACCTCCTGCGTGGCGTTCTCCGCGTCCGGGACCCAGAACTCGAAGCCCGGGTGCACAACTGGCTCGAAGGCGCCTTCGGGGTCGAGCAGATCCTGCAGCCGCGGACCGTCGGCCGGGGCGCGTCGGCCCTCCACCGGAGTGCCGGGGTCCGCCGTGAGGGCGCGCTGCAGGGTGTCGGCGAGGTCGCGGCTGATGTCGCCCGACGCCGTGTCGTTCTGCAGGCCGATCAGCACCGAGCCGTCGTCACGACGCAGGGCGGGCCAGGCCATCGGCAGGACCGTGGCCAGCGTGACCGACGGGACGCCCTCGGGGAGGCCGTTCCTCAGTGTCAGTCCGACCGTCGAGGCCGGCACCAGCTCGCGCAGCGCCACCCAGTCGCACTCGCCCGGCAGTCCTTCGAAGGGCCGGTGCACCAACTCGGTCGCGGCGTGCGCGGCCGCCCGGCCGTGGCAGGCCTTGTAACGGCGGCCGCTGCCACAGGGGCAGGGCTCGCGGGCACCGACGACCGGAACGGGCCCGTCGGTGCCGGCGGCGTGGGCCCCGTTCGTGAGTTGCGGCCGCTTGGCCTTCGTCTGGGGGCGCTTCTTGGCCATGGTGGGTGTCTCCCGGTTACGGCTCGTCTCGTACTGGCGCGAGCCTAGCCGTTCACGACTTGACCGATGGGAGCCTGTGGACAACGGGGGCCCGCGTGCCTCCGTCGGGCCTTCGCCGTTTCGATCGGTCGAGCCTCTGCGGTGTCGGCCTGTGTATAGCGCGCCAGCCTGTGTATGGCGCGTCGGCCTCTGTATGACGCGCCAGCCTGTGTATAGCGCGTCGGCCTGTGCATGACGCGCCGGCCTGTGGGCAACGCGCCAGTCTGTGGGCAACGGGTCAGGTCGTCCAGGTGCCCGGCCGGTCCAGGTCGTCGACATGCCGGGGGTCTGCCCAGGTCGTCATGGATCGTGGTCAGTCCAGGTCGTCGAACGCGTCCGCGAATCCCAGCCCGGGCACCGAAGACCCCGAGGGGCCCATGGAGGCGCCTCCCGCTCGGGCGAAGTCGCGAGCCGGGGAGTGGGCGGCGAAGTCGTCGCGGTGGTGCCCGGCGTCCGGATCGTGAACGTCGACGTGGACCACGACCCACACCGTGACCTCGCCCCGGGTCTCGTCGCGTACGCCCCAGTCGTCGGCCAGCGCGGTGATGATGTTCAGCCCGCGGCCGCCGTGCGCGGTGACCGAGGGCGTGGCCGGAGCAGGGCGGGTGGGCCCGCCACCGTCCGTGACCTCGACCGTGAGTCTGCCGACCGGGTCCACCTGCCAGGCAGCGCGGACATCACCGTCCCCGGCCAGGGCGTCGCCCAGCGGCCGGCCGTGCCTGCACGCGTTGCTCAAGAGTTCGGAAAGGATCAGTACGGCGTCGTCGATGACCGATTCCGACACACCGCCCCTGCGTAGCTGAGCCCGCATACGGTGTCTTGCCTCGCCCACGCCCGCAGGGCCATGGGGTACGGCCATGCTCGACGACGTGGGCACCTCCTGTGCCACCACCAACGCCACCCCCGAGACCTCCTTTGCCCCACGCCACGGTGTGGATGCCCTCTCGGCCTGAACCGGAAACCGGCCAATCCAGGTCCGATGTCGCATTCGCAACGATCGAACACGGACCGAACGCGCCGGAGCACTCCCTGTAGTGATTTGGCCGGATTTCATCGGTGTGGCCGAGGCAGGAGGATGGCGGCCGGGCGGTGGGCGGGTCAAGGGTTCTTCACAGGTCTTTACCAGTCAGCGGCCGAGCCGGTGCAGTACCGCTGCCGGGCGGTTGGTGATGATGGCGTCGACGCCCAGGTCGAGACAGAGGTCGACGTCCTCCGGCTCGTTCACGGTCCACACATGCACCTGGTGGCCGATCCGCTTCAGTCGCTCGATGTACGCGGGATGGTTGCGCACGATCCGGATCGACGGGCCCGCGATCCGGACACCGGCGGGCAGCCGCCCGTCGCGCAGCCGGGGCGAGACGAACTGCATCAGATAGACCGTCGGCAGCGTCGGCGAGGAGGCCCGCACCCGGTGCAGCGAGCGTGCCGAGAAGCTCATGATTCGGACCGGAGAGTCTCCGGCGGAGTCCGGGGTGTCGAGCCCGAAGCGCTTCAGCAGAAGCATCAGCCGGTCCTCGACCTGCCCCGCCCAGCGTGTGGGGTGTTTGGTCTCGATGGCCAGCTCCACGCGCCGCCCGGCGTCCGCGACCAACTCCAGCAGCCGCTCCAAGGTCAGTACGGAGGTGTCCTCGTGGTCCTCAGGACGGAACTCCCAGTCGGGCTCCTCGTCGCGCGTGCGCCAGAACTCCCGCGTCCTGCGCGAGCCGAAGTCCAGTGCGGCGAGGTCGGCGAGCTCCAGCGCGGAGACCGCTCCCCGGCCGTTGGACGTACGGTTGACGCGACGGTCGTGGACGCAGACGAGATGGCCGTCCGCGGTCAGGCGCACGTCGCATTCGAGGGCGTCGGCACCGTCCTCGATCGCCTTCCTGTACGCGGCCAGGGTGTGTTCGGGGGCCTCTTCGGAGGCTCCGCGGTGGGCGACGACCTGAGTGCGGTGCTGTCGTACGTGGGTCACTGCGTCATGGTGCCACCGCGTGCGGGTACGCGTGCGAACGGAGGCCTCGGAATTGCGTCCTATATGTCCGAGGTGGCCTATATAAAGAGTGGCCGCGGACGCACAGGCACCGCTTATGGTGCTCTGACGGCCCGTGGGAAAAGCTGACGGCATACAAAAACACATGCACAGCTGCATCGCGCCGGACCGTTGAGCTACGTGACGCGCGCGACCGAGTGCGACCGACAAACAACAGCCGTGGACCGAGGAGACAAGCTGTGAGCACCGAGAACGAGGGCACTGCGGTACCCCCGGCCCCGTCCGCACCCCCCGTGCCGGTGGATGCTCCCGCTGCGTCGGCGCCCCAGGAGCACCCCGCTCCCACCGGCGACGCCCCGACGACTCCGATCCCGCCGGTGCCTTCGGGAAACCCCGGCGGCCAGGAGCAGGAACTGGCGCACTCCGGCCAGACACCCGCGTCCACCCCCGCGTACGCCGCGGCGAGCGCCGGTGGCGCTCCCCAGGGACCGCATCAGGGACAGCCCCACGGGCAGTACGGCCAAGGCTCCGCCCCGGAGGGCGACTGGCCGCCGCCCGCGCCGCCGGCCGTCCCTTCGTACGCCGACGGCGGCTCCGGTGGCGCGGGATCCGGCTGGGGCACCGCCTACCAGCAACCCGCGCCGAAGCCCCGCAGCGGTCGTGGCGGACTGGTCGCCGCGATCCTGGTGGCCGCGCTGGTCGCGGGCGGCCTGGGCGGCGGCCTCGGCTACACCCTGGCCAAGGACAACGACACCAGCTCCTCGACGACCGTCTCCGCCTCCGACAGCGGCGGCTCCGTCAAGCGCGACCCCGGCACGGTCGCCGGCGTGGCTGCCAAGGCACTGCCCAGCACCGTCACCATCGAGGCCGAGAGCAGCAGCGGCGAGGGCGGCACCGGTACCGGCTTCGTCTTCGACACCGAGGGCCACATCGTCACCAACAACCACGTGGTGGCGGACGCCGTCGACGGCGGCAAGGTCACGGCGACCTTCCCGAGCGGCAAGAAGTTCGACGCGGAGGTCGTCGGCCACGCCCAGGGCTACGACGTGGCGGTCATCAAGCTCAAGAACGCCCCGTCGGACCTCAAGCCCCTGACACTCGGCAACTCCGACAGGGTCGCGGTCGGCGACTCGACGATCGCGATCGGCGCCCCCTTCGGGCTGTCCAACACGGTCACGACGGGCATCATCAGCGCCAAGGACCGCCCCGTGGCGTCGAGCGACGGCAGCGGCTCCAACGCCTCCTACATGAGCGCCCTCCAGACGGACGCCTCGATCAACCCGGGCAACTCCGGCGGCCCGCTGCTCGACGCACAGGGCAATGTCATCGGCATCAACTCCGCGATCCAGTCCAGCAGCGGCGGCGGCCTCGGCGGCACCAGCCAGTCCGGCTCGATCGGCCTCGGCTTCGCCATCCCGATCAACCAGGCCAAGTACGTCGCCCAGCAGCTGATCAAGACCGGCAAGCCGGTCTACGCGAAGATCGGCGCGTCGGTCTCCCTGGAGGACGGCACGAGCGGCGCCCAGATCACCGAGCAGGGCGCCAGCGGCTCCGACGCGGTCGAGGCGGGCGGCCCCGCCGCCAAGGCCGGCCTCAAGCCCGGTGACGTCATCACCAAGATCGACGACCACGTGATCGACTCCGGCCCCACCCTGATCGGCGAGATCTGGACCCACAAGCCCGGCGACAAGGTCACGATCACCTACGAGCGCGGCGGCAAGAACCACACCGTGGAACTCACTCTGGGCTCCCGCCAGGGCGACAGCTGACACCCACGCGCGCGCACCAACCCGTTGCTCGCCGACTCCGCAGGTTGTAGACGTGCTGGTCAGAAGGGGTGCCTCTCTCTGAGGGGCACCCCTTCTGCATGGGGTTGTCCCACCTGGCCAGGCCGAGCCGTTCGGCGGCTCAGTCGAGCAGTGTGCTCCTCGACTGGTCGGTGCGCGTCCGAGGACCGGGACGGCCGCTTGCTCTGCTGCCGTGCTGTGCCTGGAGTGTCCCCAAGGGCTTGGCGTACGGGCGCTCGTGCCACTGGCACTGCTCCGACTTCGCATTTCGGACAATAGATACTAAAACGAACTATAGTGTTAATGGTGGTGCCAGGTGGGCTCCTTGATTGAGGGAGGGATGACCTCGATGACTTCGACGACCTCGATGACTGAGAACGCCGGCGTAAAGCAAGCCGGTGCGCCCGGCTCTCGCGGCCGGACGACCATCGCAGATGTGGTGGTGGAGAAGATCGCCGGAATGGCGGCACGGGACGTGCTCGGCGTCCACGCCCTCGGCAGCAGAACCGCGCGCTCGATGGGATCCATGCGGGAGCGGATGCCCGGTGCTGATAGTGGCAAGTCCGTCACGCGCGGGGTCAGTGTCGAGGTCGGCGAGCGGCAGGCGGCCATCGATCTGGAGATCGTCGTCGACTACGGCGTGTCGATCACGGACGTCGCCGGTGCAGTTCGGGAGAACGTGATCTCCGCTGTGGAGCGGATGGCGGGCCGCGAAGTCGTGGAAGTCAACATCGCGGTCAGCGACGTGAAGCTGCCCGACGAGGAGGACGAAGACGAAGAGCGACAGCAGGTCCAGTAACCGGGGCGAAGTAGCCCGCTTGCGTGAGGGAGCGCGTGATGAGTAGGGCCGTGGTGGGCTTGATGGCCGGAATGGCGCTGGGCTTCGCCGCGTATTTCGGTGACTTCTGGGCCTTCCTGCTGGTGCTGGGACTGGGCGTGGTCGGTCTCGCGGTCGGGCGGTTCATGGAAGGTGATTTCGAAGCGGGCGACTTCGTCCGCCGCAGGGACCGGCAGGAGCGGATCCGCGATGATCGGCGACGGGCTCGGGGAGACTGGCGGCAGTGAGCGGTGACGCCGAGCGGCGTCCGGGCATTCCCCGCGAGGAGCGGATTCGCTTCCGCGCGGTCCAGGAAGGGCATCGCCCTGCGACAGCCTCGTTCCTCCTCCGCGCTCTCCATGATCCGGAGGCGGTCCCTGTGGGTGGGGCGTATGACCAGGCGTTCTCCCCGCAAGGCGCCGTCTGAGTCACCGTGTGAAGACTTCGCCCTCGTTACCGGGTGTCGTTTGCCTCCGGCTCGGTGATCACTCGTCTTCTCCGGACAGCGCCTTGGGGTCGAGCCCGTCCGGAGGGGGGTGCCAAGGGGGCGGTTCATCCGCCGACGGCACTGTCCGTTCGGCTTGGCCGGGGAGTACGGTGAAGGCACCGAAGATATATCGCGCACCGGCTACCACGCTCGTGTCGTTTTCGGCGATCGAATAGGCCGGACCGATCGCGGTCGGCCCGGGGCAGGGTCCGCGTCATGACTGCGACCATTTCCCTCTCGCCGACACTCGAGGACCGGCTCTCGTCGCCCTCCCCCGCCTCTTCCTCTCTCCGCCTGTCGCTGGCTCCCGTCGGCGCCGCTCCGGCTCTCCTGGACGGCGCATGGTGGCCCCGCTCTCGCGATCTCGGGGCGGAACTCCCCAATCTGGCAGCTGTGTTGGATCCGCTGTGGGGGCGGATCACCCGGGTCACGGTGAATCCCACCCACTGGCCGGTCGTTCCGCGCAAGGTGCCCGTCGCCGGGCGTGTGGTGAACGTGGGCTGGTTCCTGCCCGAGCAGGATCCGCACGAACTGCTGCTGCTCTCGTACCGCGTGGGCCGCTGGAACCTGCTGGTGATCCCGCCGCGGACGGACCCCGTCTCGGCCGCCTGGCTGATGGCCGCCGCGAGCGACCCCCTGGGCACGTCGACCGCGAGCCGGTTGATGGAGCAGGCCGCGCGCCGGCGGACGGTGACGGAGACCGACCGGGCCGTGGAGGCGGTCTGGGACTCCGAGGGAGGGCATGGGGCCCGCGATCCCGCCGCACAGCCACGGATCCCGGCAGCCATGCCCGAGGGCGGAGATCGAGCCGCTGCCGCCGCCGCGACCCCGAATCGGCCGACGATGGGGATGCGAGGACCATGGAGACCCTTGTGACCGTGGTCGTGCTCATGGCGATGATCGCTCTGGGCGTGCTCCTCGTCCACATGGCCAACCGGCAGCACAGCGGCCGCATCGCCGCCTCCCACCGCGGCCGCTCCTGGGCGGCCGCGTGGGGACGCCGCACCTGGAAGGGAGTGGGGTGAGTACTCGTGATCCCCATCAGGCTTCTGGCAGACACCAGCACGGAGCCGATACTCCCGGGCACCGCGGTCCTGCGGATGGAGACGACGCCCAAGCGCACGGGGACGTTCGACGGCGCGTGGTGGCCGCGGTCACGTGACCTCGAGAGCCAACTCTCCGGACTGCTCGCCGCGTTGACCGCCCGACTGGGTCCTCTCGCCCGTGTCGGCCTCGACGCGGGCGCCTGGGACGAGAGGCCGACCCATCTGGTCGTCGACGGTCGCACCGTCCGCATCGACTGGTCGGCCGTCGGCGACGACACCATGATCGTCACTCGGGGTGACCAGGACCACTTCGTGTTCCTCGTGGTCCCTCCACAGACGGCTCCGTCGCGCGCTCGCGCCGCGATGGCCATGGCCGTACGGGACGACAACGACGCCTCGGCCGAACGGATTCTCGCAGCCACCGGCGTCACCCCCGCCGACCAGACGCCCGTACTGCCCGGTGCTCCCGGCTCGTAGCCCATCTGCTCGCACAACACGCACTCCGGTACCGGAGGCCGCCTGCAGGAGCCGAGTTCAGGAACCGAGTTCAGGAACCGACGGCAGGAACTCGGTTCGCCGGAGCGCAAGTTCATCCCGTCCCTCACCGCGCACGCGCACGCACACCCACACCCACACCCACAGCCTCATGCGTCCGACAGAGGAGCCATGGCCCTTCCACAGCTGAACGTCTACCGGCACGGCAGCGGCGCCCGTGCTCTGATCACCCTCGCGGGGGAGATCGACCTGGCCACGGCACCGCTGGTGAGCGAAGTGCTGGCGGAGTGCCTGAGCGACGGCACCCGCAGCATCGATGTCGACCTCACGGCGGTCACCTTCTGCGACGTCAGCGGACTCAACGCCTTCCTCTCGGCATCCCTGCTCGCCACGGACGCCGGCAGGACCCTGCGGCTGCACCACCCGCCGCAGAGCATGACCCGCGTCATCGAGATCACCGGCTCCGGATTCCTGCTTCACTCGCTCCCTGCCGCCGGCGCGCGACCGGGTCGGATTCCCATTGCCCCGGGCGGTGCGCCGTGACGGCCCCGCCCGGGCGGGAGCAGCCGCCGCACGGTGACGGCAGCACACCGTCCGCCATGGACGCGTTACGCCTGCGCCGGCTGACCCGCTGGCAGGCCGAGACCCTCAAGGAGGACCTGGCCGACCTGTACGTGGAGTCCTCCGGGGCACGCCCGGCGAAGGGGTACCGGGGCCGGGAGGCGTTTGTGCGGCGGCTGACTGGGCGCCATCCGGCGGTCCGGTTTCGCCCTGCTGATCGCGGAGAGCACCGCTTTCGCCGGGTGTGTCTACGGATTTCCGGTACGGCGCGAGGGGACGTGGTGGCGGGGGTTCGAGCAAAGCCTGCTCGCCGACCATCACGCCTCGCTCGGGGCGACGTTGGTGGATCAAGCAGACTCGGCGGTCTGCGACGCCTTCCTGTCATGGGGCTGGCAGGACATCGGGACGGTCCGCCGCCCATCGGACCGTTCCGGTCTCCTGCCTCTCCGGCTGTCAGAGGCGTCGACCTCTCGCTTGGCGCGCCGCCCGATTCGACTGATCAGAAGGTCGTTGCTTCACGAGGATGAGCTTGGGCGCACCCGTACAGAGTCCTGCTCTTGCTGGGGCGCGGCCTGTACCGTGCTTTCCACAGTGCCGGCGTGCGACCGGGGACCGGGTGCTGATCGCGGGCGGTGGCACCGGCGGACGAAAAACAGAGCCGATGGACCCCGTGTGGACCATGCCCCCCCGCGTACCGGACGCGCCCGGTACGCTGTACTCGCTCCACCCCAGGTGGGCAGGGGCGCAGGTGGGTTGCCCGAGCGGCCTAAGGGAACGGTCTTGAAAACCGTCGTGGCAGCGATGTCACCGTGGGTTCAAATCCCACACCCACCGCTTGCTGGTCAGACGCATTGCAGGTCAGAAGGGGTGCCACTCTCCGGAGCGGCACCCCTTCTGCGTGCACCGTCTCAGCGCGTTCATCTTGGCCTCTTGGCCGTCCAGCACCTTGGCGTAGTAGCGCTCGAGGCCGACGACGCTCAGGCAGCGCCGTGCACAGAGGCGAGGTCTGTGCACATGTGCGCCCGGCGCGCATCAGATGCTTCGAGTGCGCCGCTTACTGATGGCCGCAACGTCAGTAGTGTTGCAGCGGCTTCGCCGTTTTCAGATGAGCCGACACCTGCACCGGACACAGCAGGCTCGCGTCCACACCGAAATTGACGCGGCCCATCACTGCAAGCGGACACGTGGTTGGGCGTCACACCGTGGACCGGTCAGGGAGGCATGTCGAATGCAGGAAGACCTCCGATGGCGTGTCGAGTGTCTATTCATGGTGGCGATTCGGCGCCCGGGGACCTACATAGTCGGCCTTTCTGGGGCCATCACCGGAATACTTGGTTCCCTGCAAATATCGGAGCCTATCCAAAGGGTGATCGGTGATATCGAATTTCTTACGTACAGTGACTGGGTGCTTTATATAGCTCTTACCGCAATACTCGGAAGCTTTCTCCTCGTGTGCTCACGAGTCGTGGGAGCGATCTGGGGAGCGCAACCCTTCGAGCGGATAGCGAGCTATATCGACTCATTAGAGGTGATACCCACCTTGGAGCAACAGGTGCATAATCGACTTCGGGACGACGCTGCACAAGGAGGGCAACCGCTTCGATGTCGATATCGACGTATCGAGCTGCACGAACTGGAGCTATTCAATCAGTTGAATCGCGAGGTGTTCAAGCACACCGCTTTCACCCTGCCACTGCACGTGATTAGGAGGAGGAATAACGAGCTGTTTAGTGCCGATCCAATGATGTTCGGGATAGTGGAAGCATCCAAGGATGGTCACTATACCCCCGTGGGCATGTCGCACATCATACCTCTGAACGATTTAGGGGCTTCCCTCTATGTTCGCAACGGTGGCCTGAAAGATTCCGAGATAAGTGCGCGGTACGCCGCCAAACAGGGGGAATGGTCGGATAGTCTCGTTTTATTCTCCATGGGAATTTTGAAGTCTTCCCGTGACTTGTTGAAGGATAGGCACCTGCTGCTTCCTGCAGTTTTTGCCGACCATCTCGTCGATCTGATATCTGAGATGTGCTCGCTCCATCCGGATAGGTCACATGTGCGCGTATACGCACAAACCGAGAAACCTAATGGAGGGATTGGGCGACTTCTGGCGCGTCTGGGTTTCGAAGAAACGTCCATCATTGGCGGAGATGGTTATCCGCTGTGGGAACTTCGATTGGCGCTACCGGAACGATCGAGAACCCAAGGTGTGCGCCCGACTTTGTCGGCAGTGGTAGGCGCTTGGCGCGAAATGCTTCCGTATAGGTGGGTGCGAGGGCGGTAACATGGGTAAATCAGTGTCTGAGCAAGCCGCCGATCTCGTTATGACCGGTGCTCGTGTCCGCCTCGGTCGCGGACTCTGGGCCGGCGCCGTTGCCATCCGGCGAGGCAGGATCGTCGCCCTGGGGAATGACGCTTCCAGCGTTCGCCACCTGATCGGACGACGTACTCGAGTCATCCACGCGCCGGGTGGGATGGTGATACCTGGATTCCAAGACAGCCACATTCACGCTCCCTTCGCGGGACGTGAGCGACTCCGCCTCGATCTCCACATCATGACAGGGCGGCACGCGTACTTGGATGCGATCGCTTCGTATGCTGCCACGCATCCGTCAGAGCCGTGGATCCTCGGTGGCGGTTGGTCGACAGATCACTTTTCCGGTGGGATTCCTCGTAAGGAGGATCTTGACGCTGTCGTTCCTGACCGCCCGGTCTTCCTTTTCAACAGGGACCTACACAGAGCATGGGTCAACTCACGAGCACTCGAGGCAGCAGGGATCACACGCGACACTCCAGATCCTGCTGACGGCCGGATCGAACGCGACCCTGTCACCGGTGACCCCTCGGGAATGCTGCATGAGGGAGCGGCCTACCGTGTCAACGATCGAATCGTCCCTTCGCCAACCCGCCAAGAGTGGGAGGCAGCGATTCTCCATGCGCAGAATTACCTGCACTCTCTTGGGGTCACGGGTTGGCAAGACGCCTGGGTCACCGCAGATACCCAGGCGGCGTACGAGGCGCTGGCCGCCCAGGGACGGTTGACTGCCCGTGTTGTCGGTGCCCTTTGGTGGGACAGGTACCAGGGCCTGTCACAGATTCCCGAGCTGCTCGAACGTCGGGAACGCGGGCTTTCGGTCGTATCTCCCACAGGGCATTTAGGATCCGGGTTCTACCCGACCTCCGTAAAAATCATGACGGACGGCGTGTTGGAGAATTTCACGGGAGCCTTGCTGCAACCCTACTGCAGCGGGTGTGGCGGTCATTGTGCCGACCGTGGTCTGACGTATGTCGATCAGGAGTTGTTAACAGCAGCGGCTACTGAACTTGACGCCCTTGGATTTCAGATACATCTGCACGCTATCGGAGACCGTGCCGTTCGTAATAGTTTGGACGCCCTCGCAAGCGCGCAAGCCTCCAACGGAAACACCGGCCGACGACACCACATAGCTCATGTCCAGGTCGTACAGCCACAAGATGTGGTGCGTTTCGCAAGGCTTGGCGTCGTTGCCAACTGTCAGGCGTTCTGGGCGAGAAGTACACCGGAAATGGATGAGATGACCATTCCCATCCTGGGGCCCGAGCGTGCACGGATGCAGTACCCGTTCGGAGATCTCTTTGCCTCAGGAGCGAAGTTGGCCATGGGTAGCGACTGGGCCGTGACCACGGCGAATCCCCTTGAGCAGTTGGAGGTGGCCGTGACTCGCATTTCGCCTAAAAACCGGGATCAGGCATCCTTTATCCCGTCACAGCGGTTGCGATTGGATGACGCTCTGGATGCCTTCACCTCGGGCTCCGCGTACGTCAATCATGACGACCAGGCCGGACAGATCGCCGTGGGCCGCCGGGCCGACCTGGTTCTGCTCGACACCGACATCTGTGAGCCGGGATTTGCCACCTTGGATGCGGCTCCGCTCGCGGACGTACGCGTGCGCCTCACCGTGTCGTCTGGGTCCATCGTTCATGACGATGAAGCATGACGCCAACTCTCCACCACCCAGAGCACAAACGCTGATCAGCACCACATCGCTGACGCTGCGGTTCGGGCTGGGCTGGGCTGTTCCGAGCTCGAGCGTTCACCCGCCTCCGTGATCCTCATCTGCGTTCACAGCCTTCGTGCGAGCCTCTGCTCGCAAGCCTTCGTACGAGAGCTCTTCTCAGGCCCGGTGCCCCGACATCCGTGCCGCCGATGCGATCGTCGCCCGAGCTTCGCGTTCGCTGAGCCCCGTGTTCAGGGCCGCGTCGACGAGCGGGTCGACGAGGGCGGGGCCGATGCCGTCCTCGTAGGCGCGGCAGGCGGCCCAGAACAGGCGGGTGTTGCGCTGGCCCTCGTGCGCGGCGAGGACGAACTGGACCAGGCCCTGGCCGTGGTCGCCGGTCGACTGGGGCGTGGGGTGGTGGGTGCGGGGCGGGGGCAGCAGGAGCCGGAGGAGCGCGGGTGGACAGGCCGCGGGGGCGAGGTGGGCGGTACCGGGAGCGGTGGCGTACTCGCCGTGGTCCGTGTGCGAGCCGGGGCCGACGAGGTAGCCGCCGGCTCCCCGGATGTCGATGCCGGGGGCGAGTCGGCCGGCCGAGTTGGGGACGACGACGTCCGGTGGACCACTCAGCCAGAGGTGCCGGCCGCCGCTCGGGGTCAGTACGACGACTGTGTCGGGGATCGTGAACAGGTGCCGCAGGGCGAGTTCGCGCAGGGCGGCCGAGGAGTTCGTACCGGACTTCGTGTCGAGGTCGACGCCGACCAGGTGGTGTGGCGGGAGGCCGCACGCGATGCCGTACCCCGTGGCCCAGGGCGCGGCGGCGAACAGTTCGCGGATGCGCGCCGGGTCGGTGGTGGCGTCGTAGACCCCGTGGCCGAAGCGTCCGCACTCGCCGTGGCAGGGCGGGGCCGTGGGGTCGTCGCGGTGGGGTGAGCGCAGGGCCGGGAGCTTCGCCCGGGACAGGGGGATGACGGCCAGTCCGCGTTCGGCGGCTGACAGGGCGTGTGCGAGGGCCAGCGTCGTGGCCTGCCGGTCGGTGGTGGCCATGGGTCCATGTTCGTACACACGTTCGAAAAAGGGAAGGGGTGGCGACCATGACTCGTCAGGTGGGCGGATTGGCTGGAAACGCGCCGGAACGCTTTACCTCTTGCGCCGCTTGGGGGTGGAGCTGCCTGCACTGTCCCGACCTGGGATTTTGCGTAGTGAAAGGGGTTTATCGACTTGTCATCACGCTTGAGGGCGAATAACGGCTTCCGGGTGGTTCGCCGGGGATTCGGTAGGCAACTCTGGTCTCGCGACGTCGAGCACGAATACCGGGGCGGTCGGCCAACTGCCCTGGCGGAAGCCGTACTTCACGTACTTCCGGCACTACTGCCGGTGCGTAATTTGTTCTTGAGGAACACCATGGCAAGCATCCGTACCGCCCGTGTCATCGCCGCCGTCTCCGCCCTCCCGCTGGCCGTCGCGCTCTTCTCCGGCGTCGCGACGGCGGACAACGGTGCGATCGCGGACGACGGATCGAGCGCGTCCGTGACGAATGCCAAGGCGGGCATCGTCGGCAGCGGCGTCGGCGGTGACAACGACGGCAACTCGTCCACCACACAGCAGCAGGCGGTCGGCTCCGGCGCCTCGAACCAGAGCAACACCGCCCAGGTCAACGGCTCAGCGTTCACGGCCATCAATCAGGGCAACGACAACACGTCCGTCAACTTCACCCCGCTGTGGTGGTGATCTGAGGGGGCCGGTGCTTCGGCGTCGGGCCCCTGGACTCTGGTGTGTGGGGTGCTCTGTGGGGTGACAAGTGTCTGCGCTGCGGTGCTACGGCATCGGCGCGCAGACGCTTTTGCGTGCGCCGGCTGTTTCGCGTGCGCGCGACTGTTGTGGTGGGCGGGCGGCTGTTCCGGTGTGGCGTGGGGGCGGCTGTCCAAGGTGTGCGGATAGCTGTCGCACGTGGCTGTCGCGCGTGGCTGTCGCGGGTGGGCGGGCAGCGCATTTGGCATGCGGGCCAGGCGACTTGGCCTTCGGGCCGGGCGTTCTCGGGTGCGGGCCGGTTGACTTGGCCGGTGGGACGACGCCTTGACACCTCTTCCTATCTGACGGACAGTCAGAAATCTTCGCGAGGACGGTGGGAACCGGTCCGGCGGCTGCGGTGTACCAGAAGTGTCTACGCGATGCGGCACGTGCCACGAGGCACGGCGCGGGACGGCAGGGAACGGCGGAGGTCGGCGAAGGCAGCTAAGGGCAGCGAGGGGGCGAAGATGGGCGAGCAGTCGGAGGTGCGCGGCCGGTCCGGAGGCAGCGGTGAGCTGATGGGCGGCGGTGAAGCGTGCGTCACGGACGATCCGGTCGCGAGCAACGAGCCAGGCGTCAGCGGTGATCCGCGAGCCGGCGACGAGCAGGCGGCCGGTGGCGACCCGCCCATCCTGGACATGCGGCTGAAGGCCTTCGAGGGGCGGCACGCAGCCGTGGCCGGCATCGGCAAGGACCCCGTCAACGCGCCCATGATCCGGCACTGGTGCGAGGCGATGGGTGACTCCAGTCCGGCGTACAGCGGACCGGAGGCGATCGCCCCACCCACCATGCTCCAGGTGTGGACCATGGGCGGCCTCTCCGGTCACACCGGGCGGACAGGGGCGTACGACGAACTGCTCACCCTCCTCGACGAGGCGGGCTGCACGTCGGTGGTCGCCACCGACTGCGAGCAGGAGTACGTCAGAGCTCTGCGACCCGGCGACGAGGTCACCTTCGACTCGGTCATCGAGGCGGTATCGGAGCGAAAGACGACCAAGCTCGGCGCGGGGTACTTCGTCACGACCCGTATGGACGTCCGGGTGGGTGAGGACCTGGTGGGCACCCACCGCTTCCGCATCCTCAAGTACGCCCCCGCACGCCGACCAGAGGAAAAGCCCTCACGTCCCCGCCCCGCAGCGCGCCCACGCCCTGTCGTCAATCGTGACAACGCCGGCTTCTGGGAGGGCGTTCGACAGCACCGGCTTCTCATACAGCGGTGCGCCGCCTGCGCGGCGCTCCGTCTCCCCTGGCTGCCGGGCTGTACAGCGTGTGGCTGCCCGGACTGGGACACGGTCGAGGCGAGCGGAGAGGGCACGGTCTTCTCGTACGTCGTCCTGCACCATCCGCCCTTCCCCGCCTTCGATCCGCCCTACGCGGTGGCCCTGATCGAACTCGCGGAGGGCGTCCGGACGATCAGCAACGTGGTCGGCTTGCCGTACGACAAGGTGCGGATCGGTCAGTCCGTGCGACTCGAGTTCCAGGAGTACGAGGACGAGTTGGTGCTGCCGGTCTTCCGCGCCGGAGGGGAGGCCGGATGAGGGCCGTCGGACATCGCATGAAGGCCGGTGACCAACTCCCGCCCCTGGAGATCCCGATCACCCGCACCCTCGTCGTCGCCGGCGCCATCGCCTCCCGCGACTACCAGGACGTGCACCACGACGCCGAGTTGGCCCGGCAGAAGGGCTCCCCCGACATCTTCATGAACATCCTGACGACGAACGGCCTGGTCGGCCGGTACATCACCGACCACTTCGGCCCCAGGGCGGTGCTCCGCAAGGTGGCCATCAGACTCGGCGCACCCAACTACCCAGGCGACTCGATGGTGTTGACGGGCACGATCGAGGACGTGACCGAGGACGTGATCGAGGACGTGACGGATGAAGTGGACGGCTACACCGCGACCGTCCGCGTGGTCGGAGCCAACGCGATCGGCAGACACGTGACCGGCACCGTCACGGTCACCGTGCCGAGAGGGGCGTCACCGGATCCGGAGGGGGCGAACGCGACGGTGGGAGGAGAGCCGGGGCAGCCGACGGAAGCCGAGGTACCGGGAGAAGCCGGGCAGCGGCCGGGGGAACTGGGGGAACTGGGGAACGCCAAGGAACCGGGGAAAGCCAAGCACCCGCCGAGCGAGCCCACGCACCGGCCCAGGGAACCGAGGGAGCCGCGATGAGCGCCCGCACGCGGGACTCGCTCGGCGGTCGGGCGGCGATCGTCGGCATCGGTGCCACGGAGTTCTCCAAGGACTCGGGCCGCAGCGAGCTGCGGCTGGCGGCGGAGGCCGTGCGGGCCGCGCTGGACGACGCCGGACTGCGGCCGGCCGACGTGGACGGCATGGTGACCTTCACGATGGACACCAGCCCGGAGATCACCGTCGCCCAGGCCTGTGGGATGGGGGAGCTGTCCTTCTTCTCCCGTGTCCACTACGGCGGCGGGGCGGCCTGTGCCACCGTCCAGCAGGCCGCGCTCGCCGTGGCCACGGGCGTGGCCGAGGTGGTCGTCTGCTATCGAGCCTTCAACGAGCGGTCGGGCCGCAGATTCGGCTCGGGCGTGCAGCACCGGGAACCGTCGGCGGAGGGGGTCGCCCTGGGCTGGTCCCTGCCCTTCGGACTGCTCACTCCGGCGTCCTGGGTGGCGATGGCGGCCCAGCGGTATCTGCACACGTACGGCCTGACCCCGGAGGCCTTCGGGCACGTGGCGGTGACGGACCGCGGATACGCGGCGACCAATCCGGCGGCCTACTTCCACGGCCGCCCGATCACCCTCGCCGACCACGCGGCCTCCCGTTGGATCGTGGAGCCGCTGCGGCTGCTGGACTGCTGCCAGGAGACCGACGGCGGCCAGGCACTCGTCGTCACCTCTGTGGAGCGGGCCCGCGACCTGCCCCACCCGCCCACCGTCGTCTCGGCGGCCGCCCAGGGTGCGGGCCGGGGGCAGGAACAGATGACGAGCTTCTACCGTGACGACCTGACCGGCCTGCCGGAGATGGGCGTGGTGGCCCGGCAACTGTGGCGGACCTCGGGCCTCACCCCCGCCGACATCGACGTGGGGATCCTGTACGACCACTTCACGCCGTTCGTGCTGATGCAGCTGGAGGAGTTCGGCTTCTGTGAAAAGGGGGAGGCGGCGGACTTTGTACGCCACGGTGAGTTGCCGCTGAACACACACGGGGGACAGCTCGGGGAGGCGTATCTGCATGGCATGAACGGCATCGCGGAGGGTGCACGACAGATTCGGGGTACGGCCGTGAACCACATACCGGGGGCGAGCCGGGTCCTGGTGACCGCGGGGACGGGGGTGCCGACGTCGGGCCTGGTCCTGGCCTCGGACGAGTGAGCCGCAGGGACCGCGGAGGGGTAACCCCCAGGGGTGATCCCGCAGTACCCCCGGTCCGCCAGTCCACCTTCAGGAGGTGGAGCCAGCCCCACCCCTACAACCTGAGGCGGACTTGTCTTCGGGACCTACGGCCGATGAGCCGCAGGCGCTCTCACTCATAGCGTTGAGCCATGACCACACCCGTCTGCACCAGCGCTTCGAAGGCCGCCGCACCGGCGACGCAGACCCGTTCGTACTCCACTTCGTACCCCACGTTCGCGTCGTACGTTAAGGCCCGTCAGCCGGTGCTGCTGCGTACCGCCCGGTCGCTCACCGCGAACCCGAGTGACGCGGAAGACCTGCTGCAGACCGCGCTCACCAAGACGTATGTGGCCTGGGAGCGCATCGAGGACCACCGTGCGCTCGACGGCTATGTGCGCCGCGCGCTGCTCAACACGCGTACCTCGCAGTGGCGCAAGCGCAAGGTCGACGAGTTCGCGTGTGACGAGTTGCCCGAGCCGGAGCCGGTGCCCGCCGGTAGCGACCCGGCTGAGCAGCAGGCCCTGCATGACGCGATGTGGCGGGCGATCATGAAGCTGCCCGCCCGGCAGCGGGCGATGGTCGTCCTCAGGTACTACGAGGACCTCAGTGAGGTCCAGACGGCAGAGGTGCTCGGGGTGTCCGTCGGCACGGTGAAGTCGGCGGTGTCCCGGGCGCTGGGCAAGCTCCGCGAGGACCCCGAGCTGGTACTGGTCCGCTAGCGCGGGCTCCGGCAGCGGGCCTGTGCGTGCGTGGCCGTGGGTTCCGGTAGGCCTGTGGCGCAGGTTCCGACACCTCCGACCCGGTACCTTCTTCATGCGATGAGCGCAACGTGACGTGATCGATCATCCTCCCCTAGTGACATACCGATCGGTATGCGCGCAGAATCTGCGCAACCCTAACTACCGCGCAGGCAATGTCGCCTCGGGAGGACGCCGTGCTGAGCACCATGCAGGACGTACCGCTGCTGATCTCCAGGATCCTGACCCATGGGTCGACGATCCACGGCACATCGCAGGTGATCACATGGACCGGTGACGACGAACCGCACCGCCGCTCCTTCGCCGAGGTCGGTGCCCGTGCCGCCCAGTTGGCGCACGCTCTGCGGGAGGACCTCGGAGTCGTCGACGACGATCGGGTGGCAACTCTCGCCTGGAACAACGCCGAGCACGTCGAGTGCTACTTCGCGATCCCCTCCATGGGCGCCGTGCTGCACACGCTCAACCTTCGCCTCCCACCGGAGCAGCTGGCCTGGATCGTCAACCACGCGGCCGACCGGGTGGTGATCGCCAACGGTTCGCTGCTCCCGCTGCTCGCCCCGCTGCTCCCGCACCTCAAGACGGTCCAGCACGTGGTGGTGACCGGGCCGGGAGACCGCACCCTCCTCGCGGGCGCCGCCGTCCAGGTGCACGAGTACGAGGACCTGATCGCCGGGAAGCCGACGACGTACGAGTGGCCGGAGCTGGACGAACGCCAGGCGGCCGCCATGTGTTACACCTCCGGGACGACGGGCGACCCCAAGGGGGTGGTCTACTCCCACCGTTCGGTCTACCTGCACTCCATGCAGGTCAACATGACCCAGTCGATGGGCCTGACCGACCAGGACACCTCGCTGGTCGTGGTCCCCCAGTTCCATGTGAACGCCTGGGGCCTGCCGGACGCGACCTTCATGACCGGCGTGAACATGCTGATGCCGGACCGCTTCCTCCAGGCCGCCCCGCTCGCCGAGATGATCGAGCGCGAGAAGCCGACACACGCGGCCGCCGTCCCCACCATCTGGCAGGGCCTGCTGGCCGAGCTCACGGCCAAGCCGCGCGATGTCTCCTCCCTCACCCAGGTCACCATCGGCGGCTCGGCCTGCCCGCCCTCGCTCATGGAGGAGTTCGACAAGCTGGGTATGCGGGTCTGCCACGCCTGGGGGATGACGGAGACCTCGCCGCTCGGCACGGTCGCGCGTCCTCCGGCCCACGCGGTGGGTACGGAGGAGGAGTTCGCGTACCGGCTCACCCAGGGCCGTTTCCCGACGAGTGTCGAGGCCCGGCTCACCGGCCCCGGCGGCGAACGCCTCCCCTGGGACGGCGAGTCGGCGGGCGAGCTGGAGGTCCGGGGCCCCTGGATCGCCGGTGCCTACTACAACGGCCCCGATGCCGAACCCCTGCGCCCCTCCGACAAGTTCAGCGAGGACGGCTGGCTGAAGACGGGGGACGTGGGATCCATCTCCCCGGACGGCTATCTCACCCTCACCGACCGCGCCAAGGACGTCATCAAGTCCGGCGGCGAGTGGATCTCCTCGGTGGAGTTGGAGAACGCGCTGATGTCCCACCCGTCCGTCGCGGAGGCGGCCGTCGTCGCCGTCCCCGACGACAAGTGGGGCGAGCGCCCGCTGGCCACGGTCGTCCTCAAGGAGGGCACCACCGCCGACTTCGAGTCCCTGCGCGCCTTCCTCGCCGACGAGGGCCACATCGCCAAGTGGCAGCTCCCGGAGCGCTGGTCGATCGTCGAGGCGGTGCCGAAGACGAGCGTCGGAAAGTTCGACAAGAAGGTGCTGCGCAGGCGGTACGCCGACGGGCAGCTGGACGTCACGAAGCTCTGACGCCCTGACGAACTCACGCGTCGACGCCGGTGCCGAGCGGGGCCCTCACGGTCCCTGCTCGGCACCGGCGTCCCTGCTCGGTACCGGCACACACGTCACTGTCAGGGCCAGGGCCAGGGCCAGGTCGGCCACGTGGGACGCCACCAGCGCCTGCGACGCCACCAGCCCCGCCTGCGACGCCACCAGCCCCGCCTGCGACGCCATCAGATGCAGCCGCAGCGCGAGCGAGGCCCACGCTGGTCGGTGCCGTCTCGTGCGTCAGTTGGTGCCGATGCGGGCCAGCAGGTCGACGATCCGCGACTGCACCTCGGTGCTCGTGGACCGCTCCGCCAGGAACAGCACCGTCTCGCCGGAGGCCAGCCGCGGCAGGTCGGCCTGGTCGACGGCGGCGGTGTAGACGACGAGCGGGGTGCGGTTGAGCTGGCCGTTCGCGCGCAGCCAGTCGAGGATGCCGGCCCGTCGCCGATGCACCTGCATCAGGTCCATCACGACGAGATTCGGCCGGAGCTGCCCGGCAAGCGTCACCGCGTCCGCGTCACTCGCGGCCCGCGCGACCTGCATCCCGCGCCGCTCCAGCGTCGCGGTCAGCGCGAGCGCGATCTCCGCGTGCTCCTCGATCAGCAGCACGCGCGGCGGGTGCTGCTCGGTGTCACGCGGCGCCAGTGCCTTCAGCAGTACGGCGGGATCGGCGCCGTACGCCGCCTCCCGCGAGGCCTGCCCGAGCCCGGCCGTCACCAGCACCGGCACCTGGGCCGCGACCGCCGCCTGCCGCAGCGACTGCAGCGCGGTCCGGGTGATCGGACCGGTGAGCGGGTCCACGAAAAGCGCGGCGGGGAAGGCCGCGATCTGCGCGTCGACCTCCTCGCGCGAGTGCACGATCACCGGCCGGTAGCCGCGGTCGCTGAGCGCCTGCTGGGTGGTGACGTCCGGCGCCGGCCACACCAACAGCCGTCGCGGATTGTCGAGCGGCTCCGGCGGCAGCTCGTCGTCCATGGGTTGCGGCCGTGGCGGGTCCGCCACCTCGATGGCACCGCCCGGACCGTCCAACGGCTCGGGCCCCTCGGCCGCGTTCTGGTCCGGTGCCCCTATGGCATACGACCGCCCCGAGCCCTCGGTGGCCTGCGCCAGCCGGGACTGCCCGGCCAGCGACGGCTGCGACTGCGGTTGCTGGGCCTGCGAGGGTACGAGGGGCTGGTCGGCCTGCGGGTGCGAGCGGGCCGTCTGCTCCGGGTGCCCGGAAGCGGGATCGGTCCGCGTACCGAGCTTGCGACGCCGACCCGAGCCGCCTGTCTGATGCGGGGGAGGCGTGGCCGACGGAAGGGCGGAGACGGGTGCGGTCACCGGATGCGGCGCCTGGGCCTGCCGCACGAACGGCACCCCCTGCCCGAGCGTCCGCACGCTGATGGCCCTGCCCTGCGTGGAGTTCGGGTCGACCGCCGGTTCGGGGGGCGCGGTGGGTGTGGCCGCCGGAGGGGCGGGTGTGGTGGCGGCGCCGGGTGCGGGTGTCGCGGCCGTCGCACCCGTTGCCTCGGCGGGGAGGGGCTGGGCGACGGGCGGCTGCGCTGCGGCGGCCTCCGGGGGGAGGGGGGTGCCGGGAGCGGGGGTGGCCGTCTGCGCGGGCGGTGCGGGCTGCGCAGGCGGTGCGGGCTGTGGGTTCTGGGGGGCGCCGGGGATGCCCTGACCGGGCGCGGCCTCGGCCGGGAGCGGCTGGCCGGTGGCGTGGGCGTCGGGCATGCCGTGGGCAGCCGGGCCGGCCTGAGCCGGGATGCTCTGGGCGGGCAGGGAAGGGTTGGGCACGCCGGTCTGACCGGGCGCGATCTGTCCCGGCGCGGGCTGCCCGGGTACGGGAGCGCCAGGCGCGGGCTGCCCAGGTACCGGCTGGCCCGGTGCGGCTTGGTTGGGCAGGCCGACCTGACCGGGGGCGTTCTGCGCGGGACCGGCTGCGGGCGCGGGGGCAGGGACACTCTGGCCCTGCGCCGCAGGCGCCGGTGCCGGTGCCGGCGCGATCGCGGCCTGCGCCCCGACCGGCTGGCCCGGTGCCGTCTGAACCCCGTGAACGGCCGTGCCCGGCGCGGGTACCGTACCGCCCTGGCCGACCACCCCACCCTGACCGGCGGCCGGAGCCGCCTGGCCCACGTGGGCCTGAGGCGCACCCGGCTGAGGCGCACCTGCCTGGACCGGCACTCCCTGCGCCGCGACGCCCTGGTCCGGGACCTCCTGCACGGGCGCCCCGGCGGCCTCCAACTCCGCCCGCTGGCCGACCGCCCGGCGACGGCGCCCCGTGGGCGCGTTCGTGGGGTGCGGCTGCGGCGGAGTGTGGTCGTCGGCCTGGCTGTGCGGCACGGCGTCGTGCCGACCGTCGTCGACACCGGCGTCCGCGGGAACCCCCTGGCCGGGAACCCCCTGGCCAGGAACCTGCACCTGCTCCGGAACCGGGCCCGCAGCGGGCGCGGGCGCGTGAGCGGCGGCATCGGTGCCGGTGGCGACGGACGGAGCGGGCGGCACAGCCTGCCCGTTCGCCCCCTCCGTCGTGCGGTCCGCCTCGGCGGGCGGCAGGGCGAACACCGTACGGGGTCCCGCCTCCTGCGCGGCGGCGCGCTCCGTGGCGGCGGCCAGTGCCCGCCGGCGGCGTCCTGTCGGCTGCTGCGGATTCCCAGTGGAGTCGGCCGACGGACCGGCGGCCTGGGCCGGATCGGCGGAGGCCAAGGCCGGCAGTGCCGGCGGCAGCGCGTGCTGTTCACCGGCGTCGAGCCGGGCACGACGTCCGTCGGGCGCGGGCACGCCCTGCGGCGGCACCGTCCCGCCCAGACCCGTACCGGCCGCCGCGGTCCCGGCCGCGTGCTCGGCGGCGGTGACGACCGCCCCTTCCGAGACGCCCGCACCCCCCGCGATGGCGGCGATCGCCCCACCGGCGTCAGCGCCGCCCGTACCACTCGCACCGGCACCACTGGTGATCTCGGCGGGCCGTCCCCGGCGCCGTCCGGTACCGCCGGACGCCTCACCGGCCTCGCCCGAGGCCTGGGCCGGGATGGGGGCGGGTTCCTGCGCGGCGGCGCCCCGCCGCCTGCGCCGACCGGTCGGCGCCACGGACTCCGGGTCGGCTTCGTCGCTGTCGGCGCCCGGCAGCTCGCTCTCCAGGAAGGCGTCGGTGGTGGCCCGCCGGGCCCGCCGCCGTCCGCCGCCGGAGGTGGCCTGTTCGGGCAGCGCGACCTCGCCGGGTCCGGCCTCCAGCGCGGCCGGTCCCGGAGCCGCGACGGCTCCGGCCCCACCGCCGAGGGGCACTTCGAGGACGTAGGCACTACCGCTCATGCCCGGCACCACGTGCGTCTGCAGCACACCGCCGTGGGCCCGCACGATGCCGCGCACGATCGGCTCGTGCACCGGGTCTCCCCCTGCGTACGGCCCGCGCACCTCGATCCGTACGACCTCGCCGCGCTGTGCCGCCGCCACGACGACGGTGTTGTCCATGTAACCGCCCGCCGAAACGTGCGCGTTGCCGGTCGCGTCGACGCCGGCGACGTCCGCGACGAGGTGGGCGAGCGCGGTGGCGAGCAGCCGGGAGTCGACCTCGGCCTCGATGGGCGGCGCGTGCACGGCGAACTGCACCCGCCCGGGCCCGATCAGCTCCACGGCCCCTTCGACGCCCGCCGCGACGACGGCGTCGAGCATCACCTTCGTACGGGTGATGCCGGCCGCCCCGGTGTCGAGGCGCTGGTACCCGAGGACGTTGTCGATGAGGGTCGTGATCCGTGAGTAGCCCGCCGACAGGTGATGGAGCACCTGGTTGGCCTCGGGCCACAGCTGCCCGGCGTCGTCGGCGGCCAGGGCGGACAGATCACGGCGCAGTTCGTCGAGGGGGCCGCGCAGCGACTGCGAGAGCAGGGTCAGCAGCTGCTCGTGCCGTCCGGAGAGGGCCTCGTAGCGGTCCTTCGCGCGCTCCCCGAGGGCGGCGTACCGCTCCTCGCCCGCGGCGAGCTCCTCCTCGTGCTGCTCCTGGATCTCCTCCAGTTCGGTCACGTGCTTCTGGCGCAGCGAGGTGAGCTCGGAGGCTTGCTCCTCGGAGAGCCGTTCCAGCTCGTCCTCGTGGCGCTTCTCGGCGGCCGCCTTCTCGTCGGCGAGCGCGTCGTACGGCCGCCGGTCGGCGAAGGTCATCACGGCACCGACGAGTTGGTCGCCGTCGCGGACGGGCGCGGTCGTCAGGTCGACCGGAACCCTGTCGCCCTTCTTCGACCACAGCACCTGCCCGCGCACCCGATGCTTGCGCCCGGAGCGCAGGGTGTCGGCGAGCGGTGACTCCTCGTACGGGAAGGGCGTGCCGTCGGGACGGGAGTGCAGCACGAGTTCGTGCAGCTCACGGCCGCCGAGGTCGCTGGCCCGGTAGCCCAGTATCTGAGCGGCGGCCGGGTTGACGAGGACGATCCGGCCGTCCGTGTCCGTCCCCACGACACCCTCGGACGCGGCCCGCAGGATCATCTCGGTCTGCCGCTGCGACCGGGCGAGTTCGGCCTCGGTGTCCACGGTGCCGGTCAGGTCCCGTACGACGAGCATCAGCAGCTCGTCGGCGCTGTAGCCGTAGCCGTCGTAGGCCTGCTGGCCGTTCTCGAGGTTCGCGCTGGTGACCTCGACCGGGAACTCGGTCCCGTCGGTCCGCCGGGCGACCATCCGGGTCGGCTTGGTCCGCCCGCGCGGATCCATGTGGTCGGGCCGACGCATGGACCCGGGGATGAGCTTGGAGTCGAACTGCGGCAGCAGATCGAGCAGCCCGCGTCCGACCAGAGCGGTCCCCGGCGTCTCGAAGGCCTCGAGCGCGATCGTATTGGCGTTCACGACGGTCCCATTGGCGTTGACCAGCACCAACGCATCGGGAAGCGCATCCAGTATGGCTGCGAGGCGAGCAGCGCCTCGGGATGGCCTGCTGCTCACGAGACGCTTCCTCCCTGTTACCGCACCTTGCCGACCGCTCGGGCCATCTTGCCAACCGGCCCGCGACGTGTCACGCGAGGGAGTCTACGGGCAGCGGTTGCGCTCGCGACGCCGGATGAGAGGGAGGTCGCACGACGAAGTGACGCAGAACATGTGACCGCATACTCGACCACACGCCTGGGCTCCCGGTTCGCCTCCACGTGACCTGGGCGGGACCGTCTCGGGACCTTTACGGAGCCGGGGCGTCCGCCATGAAAACGGCGGGGGCGGGTGGCCGACCCGGGACGCCCGGTCGCCCCGGATGCCTGCCCTGCCTGACTGTCAGCCTGGCGGCGCTCAGGAGCCGGAGCCCAACTTGGGCAGCAGCGGCACGAGCCGGTCCCACCGCCCGATCTCACAGCCGTTGCTGCGGTCGAACGTCGCGTCGACGGGCCGCCCGGCCCAGGTCCCGGTGACATGCGCGGTGGCGGGCCCGCCGTACTGCATGGTGCAGACGCTGTCCCCGGGCACCGGCCCGAAGACGTCCTTGCCCCACCGGGTGTTCCGGTCGACGACGGCACACGCGCCGCTGACGTCGGGATGGCTCCCCCGACCGGGATGACAGTTCACCTCGTACGTCCCGTCGGCACTGACGCCCGCCTTCCGCACGGTGACGGTGAGGTGATCGCCGACTGGCTCCACCCGGTCCTCGTCCCGGACGGGCGGGGGCGCGAGGGGGATGGAGGCGGCGGCGGGAGTGCCAGGAGTGAAAGGAGTGAAAGGAGTGGAGGGGGCGAAGGGCACGGCGGGAGCGGCTGCCGCGGGCAGGGCGGTGGCCATGGGCACGGATGCGGCGGCGCCGGCGGAGCCGACGGCGACGAGGAGACGGGCGAACCCTGCGAACCGGCTGCGCCGGGCGACGTATGACATGCCCTGACTAACGCGGTGGGCCGCGGGACGATGCGGCGCGGGGCCGCCGGACCGCCGGACCGCCGGACCGCAGGTAAGGACTTTGCCCTGCGGCCCGCCCGCCTAGTACCGTGGGAGGCGATTGGTGACACCGCGCTCGACTGTGTCATCATCTGCACGCACCACTCGCGCTCGCGCGGGAGGTTGTGCTGGAGGCGTCGCCTAGTCCGGTCTATGGCGCCGCACTGCTAATGCGGTTTGGGACTTCAATCCCATCGAGGGTTCAAATCCCTCCGCCTCCGCACCAGATCACGAAGCCCCGGTCCACAGGCCGGGGCTTCGTCGTCTCCCGCCATACCCCTTCTGGAGCCTTTCCGCAGGTCACAAGGGGTATGGCTAACGGATTTCACATGGCGGCGGCAGTCATGTAATGTTCTTCCTGTCGCCGCGAGCGGGCCATAAGGACCAGGAACGGCACAAAACAAAACAAGCACTCGTAGCTTAACGGATAGAGCATCTGACTACGGATCAGAAGGTTGCAGGTTCGAATCCTGCCGAGTGCACACAGGTGAGAGGCCCCGGAGAGATCCGGGGCCTCTTGCGTTTCAGGGGCGTACAGCAGCGAAGTGCACGCCACTTTCGGGTGGACCTTGAGCGCGACCAGGAGTGAGCTGCACGTGTGGAGCTAGTCGCGCTGCCTCGCGCCGTGGAATCTGCGGTGCAGGTCGCGGACCTCCGTCACCAGTTCCGGGACCGGCCCCTCCACGACTACCCCGGGGGCGACCTCGTTGACTGGCAGGGCGCGTACTGGAGGTGCTGGAACCCCCAACTCGCCGAGCCATGTCTGGAGTTGCTCGGACGAGGCCACGTACACGATGCGGCCGAGACCGACCCAGGCATGCGCGGCCGCGCACATCGGGCAGTGCTCGCCGGAGGTGTAGACGGTCGCGGCCGTCCGCTGCTCGGGCGTCAGGTGGGCGGCGGACCAGCGGGCAAGCTCGAACTCGGGGTGCCGTGTGTGGTCTCCGGAGGCCACCTCGTTGTGACCCTCGGCGAGCACCGAGCCATCCGCGCCCACCAGCACCGAACCGAACGGCTCGTCCCCCTTCGCCAGCGCCTGGGCTGCCAGCTCCACGCAGCGGCGCAGGTACGGCAGTTGGGCTTCCGTCGCCATGGCGTACGGTCCTCCTCACATCGCGATCTTCGGGCGCAGCCTACGTCCGTCTGTGGCGACCGGGAAGGCGCACCGGCGGGGGCGTTACCGGCGCCCAGGGAGTGACCTGGGTTCGAATCCCGCCGAGTGCACAAAGGTGAGAGGCCCCGGAGGGCGGGTCAGTCCAGGTCGGACAGGTCGAGTACGAAGCGGTAGCGGACGTCGTTGTGTTGGAGGCGGGTCAGGGCCTCGTTCACGTGGGTCGAGGGGAGCAGTTCGATGTCGGCGGTGACACCGTGCTCGGCGCAGAAGTCCAGCATGGCGGCGGTGGCGGGCCTGCCGCCGCTGCCCGCGGAGCTGAGCTTCTTGCGCCCCACGAGCAGGTCGGTGGTCTCCACGGTGACGGGGCCGAGGTGTCCGAGGTGGCTGAGCGTCCCGTCCATGGCGACCAGGCGTAGGTAGGGGGAGAGGTCGTGCGGGGCGGAGATGGTGTCGATGACGACGTCGAACCGTTCACGGGCGTCGGTCATCTGTTTCGGGGCGGTGGAGACGATGAGATCGGCGGCGCCGAGGCGACGGGCGTCGTCGATCTTGTCCGGTGAGCGGCTGATGACCGAGGTGTCGGCGCCCAGCGCCACGGCGATCTTGACCGCGAGATGGCCGAGACCGCCCAGTCCCGCCACGGCGACACGCGTCCCCGGACCCACGCCGAGGGCGCGCAGTGGCTCCCATACGGTGACCCCGGCGCACAGCAGTGGAGCCGCGGCGGCCGGATCCAGAGCGGCGGGGAGGGCGTAGGCGAACCGGTCGCGGACGACGTACTCGCGGGAGTAGCCGCCCAGGGTGGTCGATCCGTCGTGCCGGTCGAGGCCGCCGTAGGTGAGGGTCGGGAAGTCGTGGCAGAAGTTCTCCTGGCCGGCTCGGCACATGGCGCACGTGCCGCACTAATCGACGATGTTGCCGACCGCCACCGGATCACCGACGGTGAAGCCGGTGACCTCGGGCCCGGTCTCGGTCACCACACCCGTGAACTCGTGCCCCGGCACCACGCCATGGGCGCGGACGGCGTGCAGGTCGGTGTGGCAGACACCGCAGTAGTCCACGCGGATCGCGAGGTCGTCGGGGCGTAGGTCGCGCCGTTCCAGTGGTGTCCGGCGCAGCTTCCGCAGGGGTGCCCGCTGCGATGTCGCCTCCGTGCTGGTCGACTGCCAGCCGACTGTGGTCCTCATGACGCTCCACTCCGCTCCACTCGTATAGACAGACTGTTCGGTCTGCTTTGCTGTCAATTACAGAGGTGCGGGGCGTCAGGCAAACCAACTGTTCTGTTTGGTAGTGTGGCGGGCATGGTTGACCAGCCCCTGACCTCGCGTGGCGTGGCGACGCACCGGCGCATCATCGAGGTGGCGACCCAGGAGTTCGCCGAGCACGGGATCGCCGGAGCGCGCATCGAGCGGATCGTGGCCGCCGCACGCACCAACAAGGCCCAGCTCTATGCCTACTTCGGCAACAAGGAAGGGCTCTTCGACGCGATCTTCTTCAGCTCCCTGGAGCGGATCGTGAACGTCGTCCCGATCGACGCCACCGACCTCGCGGACTGGGCCGTGCGCCTCTACGACGAGTACCTGCGCCGCCCCGATCTCATCCGCCTGGCCACCTGGGCGCGACTGGAGCGACGCCCGGCAGGTCACCTGGTCGACGACCCCGACCGCCTCGACGACAACAAACTGCGCGCCATCGCCGAGGCGCAGGCCGCCGGCCTGGTGCGCCGGGGGGACCCGTTCGACGTGATGGCCATGGTGATCGCCATGTCCATGGCCTGGTCGCCGGTCAGCAACGTCTACGCGGCGACCGTCGATGAGCCCCCGGAACTGCACGAGCGGCGTCGAGCCCTGCTTCATGAGAGCGTTCGCCGCGCGATGGCGGCCGACTAGTCCCAGCCAGGAGCCGACAGTCCTAGCCGTAGAACGGGCCCGGGGTGCTCCACGTCGAGTGGCCGAAGACGTTGTCGTCGGCGATGGTGACCTTGACGTTGCTGACCTTGAGGCCGTACTGGGCCGGGGTCATGCCCGTGGGGCAGTCCACCGTGACCGCCGGGAAGTTCATGTAGAACAGCGGGCCCGTGTCCTGGGTGGGGTTCGCGCGGAGCTCGTAGAGGACCCAGTTGGCTTGCGGGTAGTAGTAGTTGTGTATCAGCTCCTGCTGCTCGGTGCGGACGACGAAGCTGGTGCTGTGGTCGAAGGTGCCGTCGGGGCGCAGGCACCCGAAGGTGCGGGCGGTGTCGGCGTAGGCCTTGAACGATTGGTCGGTGCTGCTCAGGCCGGCGATGTAGCCCGGCTGGTTGCGGACGTTGTGCAGGGTGACGCCCAGTTTGAAGCCGCCGCAGCCCGGGGTCGGGTCGTAGTCGTGGTACGTGTTCAGACACTTGCGGTCCCCGAAGGCGGCGGTGGGATCCGGGTTGTAGGGCTTCGGGACGACGGTGCCGTAGAACTTCACCGTCGCCGAGACGCCGTCGGCGGTGGGTGCTGGGATGTCGACCGTGGTGGTGGCCTGGGCGGTGCCCGGGCCGGACAGGGCGAGGCCGGTGGCGGCCAGCAGGGCGATGGTCAGTCGCGTCAGTGCTCTTCGTGTCTTCCGTGTCTCCCGCATGCGGAGAAACCCCCTCGTGCACATGGTGCACTCTCATACGAACAGTGACATACAGACAGTGACATGGGCACGCTAGTCGGTCATTGCCTGGTCATCCGGCAAAAGCCTCGGTCCTCACAAACGGAACGTTCCAGTCGTTCGCCGGGCGGGGCTTCCGTGTCGTGGCCTGCTTCCGGTCGCCGCCGGTGAAGACGAACAGGCGCAGGACCAGGAAGCGGCCGATTCCGGCGAGACCGGACGCGGAGAGATAGACCGCCTGCTCCCACAGCAGGCTCGGCGACGACCGTACCGACTGGAGCATGAACATCGCGGCGCAGGTCACCACGTACGCCGCCGTCGCGGAGCCCGCGGACTGCAGGTGGCGGCGCCAGCCGGGGCGGCGGCCCGTGCCGAAGGTGAAGAGCGCGTGCAACTCGGTGCACAGGAGGGTGGACGCGACGGTGATCACCGCGTTCGCGGCCGCCCAGGGCATCGTCGCGGCCAGCAGCGGTACGGCGAGGCCGGCGAGGAGGCCGACACCGCCGCCGCAGATCACGAACCGCAGGAAGGAGGTGAGGGGGCCCGGAGTCGCGGAGGTGCCGCGGACTGGCCGGGGCTCGCCGCGCGTGGGCTGCGGCTTCGGCGGGAGCGGCGACTCCATGACGTTTCCTTCCGGACGGGGCGGGCTTCGTTGCGTCGTCAGCTGAGACCGGTCCGACTTCAGGCGACCTTCGCGGTCGGGCTTCGGTCGGACTTGAGTCGAGCTTCGATCGGGCTTCAGCCGGGGCCAGTTGGGATCAGCCGGGGGGCGGCGGGATCCGTTGGGATCGGCTGGGTTCAACGATGCCGTCGTCCGCTAGCGGGAACGATGGAGCGGGCTACCGGACTGGGGGTATGGCCAGCTACACCACCCGGGTATCGCGCCGGGTGTCACGGTCGGGGTTACGCCGGGTTTCACGGCCGGTTTCACGGCCGATTTCACGGCCGGTTCCACGGCCGGTTCCACGGCCGGTTCCACGGCCGGTTCCACGGCCGGTTCCACGGCCGGTTCCACGGACGTGTCGCGTCCGGAGTCGCGTCAGGGGTCACTTCCCCCTTGCGTCACTTCCTCTTGGCGTCCTGGTCCCGGAGTTCCTCGATGTAGCTGTGGGCGACGGCCGTCGCGCGGGTGAACCAGTCGGTGATGGCGGCCAGTTCGTCGGCGGGGTAATCGGCGAAGAGGTCGTTCAGGCGGGCGTAGTGGGGCTCGTAGAGGGCGACCACGCGGGTGACGGCGTCCGGGACGGCGGCCACGCGGACGCGGCGGCGGTCCGCGGGGTCTGGGACGCGGGTGACATAGCCGGCGCGTTCGAGGCGGTTGAGGATGCCGGTCACGCCGCCGGTGGTGACGTGCGCGCGTTCGGCGATGTCGCCGGCCGTCAGGAGGTTCTCGCCCGCCTGAAGGACGTAGGCGAAGCACAGGAGGTCGCTGACGTTCAGGCCCAGTCGCTGGGCCATCTCCTGTTGGCCGAGCAGGTGGGCCGCGACGAGGGAGTCCATCGCCGACAGTGCCTGGGCCGGAGTGGCAGGGGGGCGCGACTTGGCTGGCATTGCGGGTTCCTGTTTCCCTTAGCTTGTGAGAGGTTCACGTAGTAAATTACTTACGCTGTGAGATACCCGTACGGGAGGAAGGCGGGCACGTGAGCGCACATCAGTATGACGAGGGGCATACGGTCGCAGGCTGGACCGGTTTCGGCATCGCGACCGTCGGGACGGCGGTGCTGGGGCTGGGTGTGTGCGTGGTGTCCACTCCGCTCCTGGTGGCTGGGGCCACGATCGACGTCGTGAGCCTCCTCGTCACCTGGGCCCTGCATCTCACCGGCTGGGGCAAGCCGCCGGGGAAACGGCCGAGGGAGCAGTGGGGGATACGGGTGCGGGACACGGGGGCGCGGGGCGGGCATCCCGGGTGTGTCGGGTGCCGGTTGGCGGGGCGGGGGCTCGGCGTACGGCAGCGGCGGCGACAGCGGTGGACGTCGCGCCGGTGGACGGCGAGACGCCGGTGGCAGGTGCGGCGGCGGCGTCCGTCACCGCCGGCTCCGGCAGCTGAACCCCGCCCCGACTGCGCCCCAGCCGCCATTGTCAGTGGTGCCCTCTACTCTCGTGAGCGATGGCACAGGCATGGAAGTGCTCGGGGCTGCGGTGGTCGGGGGACGGTCCCGTGCTGGTGTGGGACGGCGGGCGGCGCAGTGCGCTGACCTGGGGGAAGCGCGTGGCCTTCGGGGTCGCGGAAGGGGGCGGTCGGACATGTGTGGGTGCGCGGAGGCATCCCTGTCCGGTGCGGGCGGCCGTGTCGGGGCGCAGTACGGGGGCGCGGTGCGAGGAGTGCGCGCGGCTGGACCGGGCTCACTCCGTCGCCGCCGACACTCTCGCGGACGACCCGCGGCCGTACCGGGTGTATCTGGCGTGGTTCGGTCCCGGGATGGTCAAGGTCGGGATCACCGCCGAAGAGCGCGGCTCAGCCCGGCTGTTGGAGCAGGGCGCCGTCTGCTTCAGCTGGCTGGGCACCGGCCCGCTGATGGCGGCCCGGCGTACCGAGGAACTGCTGCGCGCCGCACTCGGGGTGCCGGACCGGATTCCGTACGTCGAGAAGCGGGCGGTACGGGCCCGGTTGCCGGGGTCGGCGGACGAACGGGCCGCTGAGGTCACGGAGTTGCACGGGAGTGCGGTGGCCCTCGGCGGCTGGCCGGAGTCGCTCGCGCCCGCGCCCTGCCAACCCGTCGATCACGTCGACGAGTTCGGGCTCACGGACCTTCCGTCAGCCGTCGGCGAGGTGGCCGAGCTTGCCGCCGGGGGCGTGGTGAGTGGCCGGCTGGTTGCGGCCGCCGGGCCGGACCTGCACCTGGCGACTGGGACCGGCGCAGTGGTCGTCCTCGACACGCGGCTGATCACCGGGTGGGAGCTGGTTCCCGCCGAGGGAGACGAAGTCACCGTGCCGGTACGGCAGTTCAAGGCGCCGTCGAGCGTGCAGTCAGGGTTGTTCTGACCAGGGCGGCGGCAGGTTCGGCACGACACCGGAGACCGCCAAAAACCATGAATCGTCGATGAAGGGTTCCCAAGGCTTCCCTGAGAGTCACCTGTGCGTTTCTCAGGAAATTCACAGACAGTCGAAAGGGTGTTCTCAGGGGACCTCGGCATGGTCTCACTATGACCACGACCTCGCCCCAGGGGCGCACCGAACTGCTGAGGCCGGACGGGAGCCCCGTCCGAGTGCTTGTGGTGGACGACGAGCTGTCGATCACCGAACTCCTGTCCATGGCCCTTCGCTACGAGGGCTGGCAGATCCGGAGTGCCGGTGACGGCACGGGCGCCATACAGACCGCCCGTGAGTTCCGTCCCGACGCCGTCGTCCTGGACATGATGCTGCCCGACATGGACGGGCTGGCCGTGCTGGGCCGGCTGCGGCGTGAGCTGCCGGACGTGCCGGTGCTGTTCCTGACGGCGAAGGACGCCGTCGAGGACCGGATCGCCGGGCTCACCGCCGGTGGCGACGACTACGTCACCAAGCCGTTCAGCCTCGAAGAGGTCGTGGCCCGGCTGCGCGGTCTGATCCGGCGCTCCGGCGCGGCCGACCGGCGCTCCGACTCCGTCCTCGTCGTCGGGGACCTCACCCTGGACGAGGACAGCCACGAGGTGTCGCGGGCCGGCGATGGCATCCACCTCACCGCCACCGAGTTCGAGCTGCTGCGCTTCCTGATGCGTAATCCGCGGCGCGTGCTCAGCAAGGCGCAGATCCTCGACCGTGTGTGGTCGTACGACTTCGGTGGCCAGGCCAACGTGGTCGAGCTCTACATCTCCTACCTGCGCCGCAAGATCGACGCCGGCCGTGAGCCGATGATCCACACCCGTCGCGGTGCCGGCTACCTGATCAAGCCCGCGGTGTCATGAGCGGACGACGACGGCCGCGTGCGCAGAAGCGAGCAGGTAAGCCCCGCACCCTGCGGACCCGGCTCGTCGTCGCGTCGGTGGTGCTGATCGCGGTGGTCTGCGCGGTGATCGGCACGGTGACGACGCTGGCGCTGCGGTCGCATCTGTACGAGCAGTTGGACGGCAAGCTGCGCGAGACTTCCATGCGCGCGGTGGGCGGCCGTATGGACGGCAAGCAGCCGCCAAACGGCGAAGACAAGATCCCGCCTAACGCGAACGACAACACCCCGGCGAGCGCCAGGGCCGCGAAGTTCGTCACGCAGGGCCCGACGCAGCCCAAGACCATCGCCGCGTACGTGACGAGCGGCAAGATCGCCAGTGCCGCCATCGCCGAGCAGGAGAAGGACAGCAACGGCGCCTTCAAGGACATGCGCGCCGGCAGCCTCAACGCGGCGCAGAAGGCGGCCCTCGCCTCCGTGGCGAAGGACCGCAACGCCCACTCCGTGGACATCCCGGGCATCGGGGAGTATCGCGTCGCGTACGTCACCAGCTTGGACGGCAGCGACTCGTACTACGTCGCCCTCCCCACCGACGACGTCAACAGCACCATCAACACCCTGATTCTCGTGGAGCTCAGCGTCACCGCCGCCGGTCTCGGCGCCGCCGTCTTGGCCGGCTATGTCCTCGTAGGAGTCGCCACCCGCCCCCTCCGCCGGGTCGCCGCCACCGCCACCCGGGTCTCCGAACTGCCCCTGCACACCGGCGAGGTGAACCTCAGCGAGCGGGTGCCCGTGTCCGAGACCGACCCGCACACCGAGGTCGGGCAGGTGGGTGCCGCGCTCAACCGGATGCTGAACCACGTCCACGGGGCTCTGCACTCCCGGCAGCAGAGCGAGATGCGGGTACGGCAGTTCGTCGCGGACGCCAGCCACGAGCTGCGCACCCCGCTCGCCTCGATCCGCGGGTACGCCGAGCTCACCAGACGTGGCAGAGAGGAGGTCGGACCGGACACGCGGCACGCCCTCGGGCGTATCGAGTCCGAGGCCGGCCGTATGACTCTCCTCGTGGAGGACCTCCTGCTGCTCGCGCGCCTCGACGCCGGGCGGCCGCTCCAGTTCGAGCAGACGGACCTCGTACCGCTCGTCGTGGACACCATCAGCGACTCCCGCGCGGCCGGCATGGGCCACAACTGGCGCCTCGACCTGCCCGACGAACCGGCCCTCGTCTCCGCGGACGCGGCCCGGATCCAGCAGGTGCTGGTCAACCTGTTGGGCAACGCACGCAAGCACACGCCGCCCGGTACGACCGTCACCGCACGGGTGCAGCGGCGCGGCCCCTGGATGTGCGTGGACGTCGAGGACAACGGTCAGGGCATCCCGTCCGAGCTGCTCCCGCACGTCTTCGAACGGTTCGCGCGCGGCGACTCGGCGCGTTCCCGGGCCACCGGCTCGACCGGTCTGGGGCTCGCGATCGTGGAGGCCGTGGCGACCGCGCACGGCGGTGCGGTGACCGTGGACAGCGCTCCCGGGCGCACCGTCTTCACCATGCACCTGCCCGCGCTGGGTCCCGTGATCCCGCATCCGGCGCCCGAAACGAACTGGCAATCGCACTCACAGGCACAGCACAGCGCCGCCATATGGGTGCAACAGGGGGCCTGACCAGAGTCGTTTCCATGCGAACCGACTCTTCTCCCGGCACCCTGCCGGCGCGGGAGCACCTCCCGGCCGGAGACGCCGGTACGCCTGTCCTGGACGTAGTGATCCCCGTCTACAACGAGGAGAAGGACCTCCAGCCGTGTGTGCTGAGACTGCACGAGCACCTCAAGCGCACGTTCCCGTACGCGTTCCGCATCACGATCGC
The DNA here is from genome assembly GCF_040660135.1 of Streptomyces sp. NPDC050997. Taxonomy (NCBI): domain Bacteria; kingdom Bacillati; phylum Actinomycetota; class Actinomycetes; order Kitasatosporales; family Streptomycetaceae; genus Streptomyces; species Streptomyces sp. NPDC050997. The sequence continues at coordinate 80,094 of NZ_JBFAGK010000002.1, read as the reverse complement.
GGACAACGCGTCGACGGACACCACCCCCCAGGTGTCCGCGCGGCTGGCGGCGGAGCTCCCGGAGGTACGGGCGTTCCGGCTGGAGCAGAAGGGCCGCGGCCGGGCGCTGCGGACCGTCTGGTCCGCCTCGGACGCCCCCGTCCTCGCCTATATGGACGTGGATCTGTCCACCGACCTCAACGCCCTGCTGCCGCTGGTGGCACCGCTGATCTCGGGCCACTCCGACCTGGCGATCGGCTCCCGGCTCGCCCGTAGCTCCCGGGTGGTGCGCGGGCCCAAGCGCGAGTTCATCAGCCGCGTCTACAACCTGATCCTGCGGGGCTCGCTCCAGGCCCGCTTCTCGGACGCCCAGTGCGGCTTCAAGGCGATCCGCCGCGATGTCGCGCAGGTGCTGCTGCCGCTGGTGGAGGACACCGGCTGGTTCTTCGACACCGAGATGCTGGTGCTCGCCGAGCGCGCGGGGCTGCGGATCCACGAGGTCCCCGTCGACTGGGTCGACGACCCGAACTCCACGGTGCACATCGTGAAGACGGCGACCGACGACCTCAAGGGCGTGTGGCGGGTCGGCAAGGCCCTGGCCACCGGATCGCTGTCGCTGGACCGGATCGCCCGGCCGTTCGGCGACGATCCGCGCGACCGCGAGATCCAGGACGTACCGAAGGGGCTGGCCCGCCAGCTCGTCGGGTTCTGTGTCGTCGGCGGGTTGTCCACCCTCTTCTATCTGCTGCTCTACAGCCTCTTCCGGCAGTTCGGCGGCTCCCAGGTGGCCAACGCGCTCGCGCTGCTGGTGTCGGCGGTCGCGAACACGGCGGCCAACCGGCGACTGACCTTCGGGGTGCGCGGGCGGGGCGGCGCCGTCCGGCACCAGGCGCAGGGACTGGTCGTCTTCGGTATCTGCCTCGCGCTGACCAGCGGCTCCCTCGCCGCCCTGAACGCGGCGACCTCCGAACCGGCGCACTCCACCGAGCTCGCGGTCCTCATCGCCGCCAACCTGGCCGCGACCGTGCTGCGCTTCCTGCTCTTCCGCGCCTGGGTGTTCTCGGACCGACGCGAGGACGACGGCCCGTCCACCGTCCCGGTCTCGCACAACCCGGCCTCGCCGACCTACGCCACGGCGCCACCCGCCCAGCAGCCGTACGCCCAGCAGCCGTACGGACAGCAGGCCTACGGCCAGCAGCAGTACGGCCGGCAGCCCTACGAGCAGCAGCAGTACGGCCAGCAGCCGCTGCCGCAGCGGCCGACGGCACCGACGTACGTCACCGGGCCCCAGAGCTCGTACCAGACGACCCAGTTCCGCGCCGGTGAAGCCGCGGACCGCACCCGGGGGGACGCGACCGCGCAGATGCAGCCGGTGCGCCCCACCGACACCGACCCGAGGAACGCCTGATGACCACCGACACCGACCGGACGACCCCAAAGGGTCCCGCCGCCTGGGGGCCGCCGACGGCCACGACGAGCACGACGAGCACGACGAGCACGACGAGCACGACGAGCACGACGAGTACGGCGAGTACGGCCGTGGGGGAACCGGCGGTCCCCGAGGCCCCGCCGACCGATCCCGGATCCGGTGAACCCAAGCAGCCGTTCGTACGGAGACTGTGGCGGGGCCGGCCCGAGGACCCGCGCTGGGCGCGCCCAGCGTTCCTCGGCCTGCTGCTCGTGACCACCGCGCTCTACCTGTACAACCTGAGCGCCTCCGGATACGCCAACTCCTTCTACTCCGCCGCCGTCCAGGCCGGCAGCGAGAGCTGGAAGGCGATGTTCTTCGGCTCGCTGGACGCGGGCAACGCCATCACCGTCGACAAGCCCCCGGCCTCGCTGTGGCCGATGGAGCTGTCGGTCAGGATCTTCGGCCTGAACTCGTGGGCGATCCTGGCCCCCGAGGTACTGATGGGCGTCGGCACGGTCGCCGTCGTGTACGCCTCGGTGCGCCGCCGGTTCAGCCCCGCGGCCGGACTGATCGCGGGCGTGGTGCTCGCGTTCACCCCCGTCGCGGCGCTGATGTTCCGGTTCAACAACCCGGACGCCATGCTGGCTCTGCTGATGGCCGTGGCCTGTTACATGGTGGCCCGCGCGCTGGAGGACGGCCGGACGAAGTGGCTGGTGTGGGCGGGGGTCGCGATCGGTTTCGCGTTCCTCGCCAAGACCCTCCAGGCCTTCCTGATCCTGCCGCCGCTGGCGATCGTGTACGCGGTGTGCGCGCCGGTGAGCCTGAAGAAACGGTTCGGCCAGCTGGCCGTCGCCACCGGCGCGCTGCTTGTTTCCGGCGGCTGGTGGGTGGCGATCGTCGAGCTGTGGCCCGCTTCCTCCCGCCCGTACATCGGCGGCTCGCAGAACAACTCCTTCCTGGAGCTGACCTTCGGCTACAACGGCTTCGGACGGCTGAACGGCGAGGAGACCGGCAGCGTCGGCGGTGGCGGTGGCGGTGGCGGTGGCAACACCGGGCAGTGGGGCGAGACCGGCTGGGACCGGATGTTCAACTCCGAGATCGGCGGCCAGATCTCTTGGCTGCTGCCGGCCGCGCTGATCCTGCTGGTCGGCGGCCTGGTCGCGACACGACAGCTGAAGCGGACCTCGACGACCCGAGGTCTGTTCCTGGTGTGGGGCGGCTCGCTGCTGATCACCATGGTCGTCTTCAGCTACATGGCGGGGATCTTCCACCAGTACTACACGATCGCCCTCGCCCCCTACGTCGCCGCCGTGGTCGGCATGGGCGCGGGGATCCTGTGGGAGAAGCGCTCCGAGATCTGGGCGTCGCTCACCCTGGCGGCGGCGGTGGTGGCGAGTGCCGCCTGGGGCTATGTCCTCCTCAACCGCACTCCCGACTACCTGCCCTGGCTCAAGTGGCTGGTCCTCGTCGGGGGTCTGGCCGCCGCGCTCGGCCTGATCTTCGTGGCAAGGCTCGGCCGGCAGCTCGCGCTCGCCGCGGTGGGCCTGGGCATCGCGGCCTCGCTGGCAGGACCGACGGCGTACACCCTCAGCACCCTGCAGGAGGGCCACACCGGCTCCATCGTCACGGCCGGTCCGGCGGGCGCGAGCATGATGGGCGGCGGTCCGGGCGGCGGCGGCCGGGGTGGCTTCGGCGGCGGCGGTATGCCGGGCCAGCAGAACGGCAACGGCAACGGCAACACGCAGGGCCAGAACCAGCAGGGCAACGGCACCCCCCAGAAGGGCAACGGCTTCCCGGGCGGCGGCACCGGCGGCGGTATGCCGGGCCAGAACGGAAACAGCCAGAACCAGCAGAACGGCAACGGCACCCCCCAGGGCCAGGGTCAGAACCAGCAGGGCGGCCCGTCGATGGGCGAGGGCGGCGGCATGGGCGGCGGTGGCGGTGCCGGCGGCCTGCTCAACGGCGCCTCCGTCACCTCCGAGGCCAAGAAGCTGCTGGAGACCGACTCCGACGACTACACCTGGGCGGCCGCGGCCATCGGCGCCCAGAACGCCGCGAGCTACCAGCTCGCCACGGGTGACGCGGTGATGGCGATCGGCGGCTTCAACGGCACCGACCCGTCCCCGACGCTGGCCCAGTTCAAGACGTACGTGGAGGACGGCAGGATCCACTACTTCATCTCCTCCGGCTCCGGCGGCGGCATGGGCGGCAGCAGCGACGGCACGTCCTCGCAGATCACCACCTGGGTCGAGGTCAACTTCAAGAAGGTGACGGTCGGTTCGGCCACCTTCTACGACCTGACGCAGAAGGCCTAGCGGCAGGCGTAAGCATCCGACTGGGACAACAACGGCGGTGGCCCGGGGTTCGCACGAACCCCGGGCCACCGCCCTTTGCGTACGGCGAGAACGGGTGTCGTACGCCGCGTCGCACGCCCTGTTGTACGCCGTATAGGAACTGTTCTACGGTGTACAGCATGACGACATCCCCCCGGGAACAGGCCCCAGCTCCCGCACTGGCCGGCGGCCATCCGCAGCGTTGGTTGATCCTCGGGGTCATCTGTCTCGCACAGCTCACCGTGCTGCTCGACAACACCGTCCTGAACGTGGCGATCCCCTCGCTCACCCGGGAGCTGGACGCGTCCACGTCCGACATCCAGTGGATGATCAACGCGTACTCGCTGGTGCAGTCGGGCCTGCTGCTCACCGCGGGCAGCTCCGCGGACCGGTACGGCCGCAAGAAGCTGCTGGTGGCGGGACTGGCCCTGTTCGGCGTCGGCTCGCTCGTGGCGGGTCTCGCGACCACCAGCGGTCAACTGATCGCCGCGCGTGCCGGGATGGGCGTCGGCGGGGCGCTCCTGATGACCACCACGCTCGCCGTCGTGGTCCAGATCTTCGACGACACCGAGCGGGTGAAGGCGATCGGACTGTGGTCCACGGTCAACTCGCTCGGGTTCGCCGTCGGCCCGCTGCTCGGCGGTGTGATGCTCGACCACTTCTGGTGGGGCGCGATCTTCCTGGTCAACATCCCGGTCGCGGCCATCGGCCTGGTCGCCGTGCTCGCCCTCGTCCCCGAGTCCAGGAACCCGCGGGGCGACCGCCCCGACCTGCTCGGCGCGCTGCTGTCCACGGTCGGTATGACGAGCGTCGTCTACGCGATCATCTCCGGGCCCGACGACGGCTGGACCTCGGCGCCCACCCTCACCTCCGCCGCGATCGGCGTCGTCGTGCTGACCGGGTTCGTGGCGTGGGAGCTGCGCATCCCGTACCCGATGCTGGACATGCACTTCTTCCGCGACCAGAGGTTCACCGGCGCCGTCGCGGGCGCGATCCTCGTCGCCTTCGGGATGGCCGGCTCGCTCTTCCTGCTCACCCAGCACCTCCAGTTCGTGCTCGGATACGGCCCGTTGGAGGCCGGTCTGCACACGGCGCCGTTCGCGCTCACCATCGTCGCGCTCAACCTCACCGGGGTGAGCGCGATGCTTCTGCCGAGGCTGGGCACGCCGCTGACCATCGCGTCCGGGATGACGTGCCTGGCGGCGGGACTCGCGTCGATCGCGCTGCTCGGCGGGGACGGCTACGGCGGAATGCTGCTCGGGCTGATCATCATGGGCGTCGGTGTCGCCTTCGCCATGCCGGCCATGGCCAACGCCGTGATGAGCGCGATACCGCCCCAGAAGGCGGGCGTGGGCGCGGGCGTCAACGGGACGCTGGCGGAGTTCGGGCAGGGACTGGGGGTCGCGGTGCTCGGTGCCGTCCTGAACGCGCGGTTCGCGGCGGCGGTTTCCGTGGCGGCGGTCTCGCTGCCGGCGGCGTTGGCCGAAGCGGGGTCTGCCGAGGAACGGCGGCAGATCACGGACGCGTTCGCCTCCGGACTGGAGACCAGTCAGTTGGTGGGCGCGGTGGCTGTGCTGTTCGGGGGGTTGGTCGCCGCCGCGTTGTTGCGTCGGGCTGAGCGGGCAGACTCCGCATAGGGCCTGTCCTGGTGGCTCGGGTGGCTCGGGTGGCCGGGTCGGCCGGCCACCGCGGGGCCGTCGGATCTGATCGCGCCCATGCGAGGGATGTGATCGCCCCCACGCGATGGATGTGATCGCCCCCACGCGGCGGAGGCGCACATGGGTGCAGGCCCGCGCCCCTGTCGGGGCGCCTAAGCTGGCCGGCGTTTGAGAGTCGAGGAAGGTGCGCCATGGTGAAAGCGGCCCAGCGGACGGCGCGGACCAGTGTGTGGCTGGGGGGCAAGGCGCGTCGCGGCGGGCGGGGTGGTGGGCAGCCGTCCGGGCTGGACCGGGAGCGGATCACCGAGGTCACCGTGCGGCTGCTGGACGCCGAGGGGCTGGCCGGGTTCTCCATGCGCCGGCTCGCCGCCGAGCTGAACGTCACCGCGATGTCCGTCTACTGGTACGTCGACACCAAGGACGACCTCCTCGAACTCGCCCTGGACACGGTCTTCGGCGAGCTGCACCTGCCCGACCCCGACGCCGACGAGGACTGGCGCGACCAGCTGCGCACCCTGGCCCGGGTGTATCGGGCCCTGCTGGTCCGCCACCCCTGGCTGTCGCCGCTGGTCGGCACCTACCTCAACATCGGCCCCAACAACCTGGCCTTCGTCCGGGTCGTGCAGCGCGTCATCCGTAAGACCGCCCTGCCCGTGCACGGCGTCACCGGCGCCATCTCGGCGGTCTTCCAGTTCGTATACGGCTACGGCACCATCGAGGGTCACTTCTTCGCCCGTGTCGCGGACGCCGGTATGTCGCCGGACGAGTACTTCCAGCACTCCCTGAGCACGGTGACGCGGGCCCCGGACGCCGCCGAGGTCATCCAGGAGTCCACGGAGATCATGGAGGCCCGCGGCGGCGACACGGTCGAGGAGATGCTGGAGCGGGACTTCGAGTTCGCGCTGGAGCTGCTGCTGGCCGGGATCGAGGCGATGGTGGAGCGGGGCCGGAACAGGTCCTAGGGGGTGTCGTTCACTCCTGGTCGCCGGAGACCAGCCGGGCCGGGAAACCGCCGGTGGCCACCGGACCCCAGCGTTCCGGCGTGATCCGGATGATCGACTTGCCCTGCTTGAGCATGGCCGCCCGGTACTCGTCCCAGTCGGGGTGCTCGCCGGCGATGTTGCGGTAGTACTCCACGAGCGGCTCGATGGAGTCCGGCGAGTCGACGACCTCGGCGGTGCCGTCGACCTGGACCCACGGCCCGTTCCAGTCGTCGCTCAGCACGATCAGGCTGACCCGCGGATCCCGCTGGGCGTTGCGGGTCTTGGCGCGCTCGGGGTAGGTGGACACGACGATCCGCCCGGAGTCGTCGACCCCGCAGGTCAGCGGCGACCCCTGGGGGCCACCGTCGGACCGGCGGGTCAGCAGGATCGCGTGGTGCCGGGGCCGTACGAAGTCCAGCAACTCGTCCAGCGAAACGGAGGTGTTGGTCGCGATGTTCGGTGCCATGCCGTCAGCGTAGGACCCCGGCCCGGGCAAGGCCGTTCGGGACACTCGCGCGAGCCATCCGTCCGGCACGCCAGTTCGACGCATCCCCGTCCGGTGCACCCGCATGGACAACGCCCCCTACTCCTCCAGCGCCTCGTGCAGGCTGTCGAACACCGGGACGTCCCGCCGCACCCCCGTCAGCTCCATGACCCGGCTGGGGGCCCCGTCGGGCAGCGCCGCCACCCGCACCCGCACCTGGGGCTGGAGACTCAGGCGGACCTCGTTGATGAGGCGGACGCCCTGGGAGTCCATGAAGTGGGTCGAGGTGAGGTCCAGCACCAGGACCCGCAGCCGGCCGGCACGGGTGTCCACGGCGGACATGACCCGTCTCAGCAGGCCCGCGGCGTTGGAGAAGTCGATCTCGGGCGGGAGGACGAGCAAGGTTGTGGAGCTGGGCAGATCACGTAGATCACGCAGCTCGCACAGATTCGGGATGAAGGTCATAGCGCTCACCTGGCAGACGTTCGTCCGGAGTCCGGGGGAGGCCACTTCCTGACCTTGTCGTCCCACCATTGCACCACGCCGACCATCGCGCCCGAAAGTGGCCGTGGACTCCGTCGGCTGAACGTCACTTCGACGCAACCAAGCAGCTAAAGTGCTATCTATCCTGTGCTCGCAGTCAGGAATGTGCTGCGGAGCTCTCCTGCGCACGTCCCTTTGGGTCGTGCATGCCGAAGAGGTTCGTGGTGGCTACGTCCGAGTTTCCTGATTCGCCCCTTTTTGCTGCCGATTTCGAGCTGGCAGAGGCCCTGACGGTGGCAGCTCAGCAACTGCACGAGACGGTGACCCCGCACACCACCATGCGCACCGCGGTCCGGCTGGCCGTGCACCTGCTGCCCGGCGCCGACCACGCCGGCATCTCCGTGATCGAGCGCACCCAGCACCGCCGTACGGTCGCCTGGACCGACGAGGTGGTGCGCTCCGCCGAGGCCGGGCACACCGGACGCGAGCAGGCGCCGTACTGGGAGAACCTGTGGACCACGCCCGTCGTACGGCTGGAGGACAGCGAGGCCGAGGACAGCGGGGCCGCTCTGTCCGAGCTGGGCCTGCGCTCGGTGCTGTCGCTGCGGCTGCGCGCCGACCGCCGCCGGCTGACCGTCCTCACGGCCTACTCCCGCAAGCCGCGCGCCTTCGACGAGGCCGCCACCCGGATCGGCCGGCTGTTCACCGCGCACGTCAGTCTCGCCCTCGACTCATCCACCGTACGGGAGCAGTTGACGGAGGCCATGCGCACCCGGGATCTGATCGGGCAGGCCACCGGCATCCTCATGGAACGGATGGACATGGACGCGGCGGAGGCGTTCGATTCCCTGGTCAAGGCCTCGCAGCGGGAGAACATCAAGCTGCGCGACCTGGCCCGGCGCATCGTGGATGCGAACAACGCCACATGACGGGCCCGGCGATCGCGGGGCATTGACGGGCAGGTACGGGATATCCGTACGTACATGAGCCCTGAGACAACCGACACGCTGGAAATGGCCATCGTGCGCAGCAGTGGTCTCGACACGCTGTTGCGCGATCTGACCGACCGCGCGGTGCAGGCGGTGCCCGGTGCGGCCGCGTGCAGCATCACCGTGCGCCGTGCCGACCGGCTGCTCACCCTGGCCGGCAGCCACGGCCTGCCCAGTGGCCTCGACCAGCGCCAGTACGAGAACGGCTCGGGGCCCTGCGTGCAGGCCGCCGACACGAGCGGCGAGCAGTACTCCCCCGACCTGGAGGCGGAGACCCGCTGGCCCACGTACACGTCGTACGCGCTCTCCGCGGGCGTGCGCTGTGTGCTGGCCGTTCCGATCGCGGTGGAGGGCGAGAGAGGCGCCGCCCTCAACCTCTACGGTGTCGAGGTCGGGTCGCTGGGCCCGGGCCGGGACGCGGCCAGGGCCTTCGCCGCCCGGGTCGGCGACGCGATCAACGTCGCCCTGGGTGTCGAGCGCCGCCGGGAGTCGGCCGTCGACGTGCGCGCCGCGCTGCTCTCCCGCAGCGTCATCGACCAGGCCATCGGCATCCTCATGGCGCAGGAGCGGATCGACGCCCGGATCGCCCTGGAACGCCTGCGCCGGGTCTCGCAGAACCACAACGTCAAACTCCGGGACCTGTGCACCGACCTGGTGGCACGGACGAGCGCCGACGACGGGCGCGGGCCCGACCGGAACTGAGTTCCCTGAAGCGGGACTTGGGGACGTGCCCCGGCCGCGGCCGAGCAGCGTCCGGTTCGTATTCGTACGGACGGCTGCGGGGCCGGGTCCGCAGCGCCTACCGTGGCCCGCATGAGCGCGGAAGACCTCAGCCCCGAGGACCAGTGGCCGCTGCCGCCCGCCTGGATGTGGGACTGCGCCGAGTGCGTCCGCCGCTACGAGGCGATGAAGCACGTGCAGGCCGTCATTGCCGGGCTCACCGCGGAGGATCCCGGCGTCGACTGGGACGTCACCGACAGCATCGTCGGTACGCAGATCGGCCTGAGCCGTCATCTGGCCGAGGCGCACCGCGCGTCACTGCCCGACTGGGACCCCTCCTGCACGACCTGCGCCGGCCACCGCGACTCCCTCGCCGGGGCGGCGGAGTCCCCCGAACCGCTCCCGGGCGCGGTCATGGTGGCCGAGGAACACCGCGCCCGCCATCTGTTCGCCCCGCCGAGCGTCGCCGGGCTGATGTAGGCCGTGCCGGGCACGGCCGACTGCTACTTGGGCCTGAGCCGTGCCTCAGTCCGTGCCTCAAAGCTCAGCCGCGCGCCTCAGGCCTGCGGCAGTGAGTCCCCCTGCACCGCCTGTACGTCCAGCTCCACCTTCAGCGTCGTGCCGATGGCGGCGATGCCCGCCTGGACGACCTGGTTGTAGGTCATGGCGAAGTCCTCACGGTGCAGTTCCGTCGTCGCCCGGAACGCCGCCCGGGTGCCGCCCCAGGGATCGGAGCCGGTGCCGAGGTAGGCGAGGTCCAGGTCGACCGGTCGGGCGACGCCGTGCAGGGTCAGCTCCCCGTGCACGGTCCAGCGGTCCGCACCGGCCACCGTCAGTCCGGTCGAGTGGTACGTGATCTCCGGGAACCGCTCGACGTCCAGGAAGTCCGCGGACCTCAGGTGGGTGTCGCGCATGCCGTTGCCGGTGTCGATGGACGCCGCCTGGATGACCGCCTCCACACGGGACTTGGCCACGTCGTCCGGGGCGACCTCGATCGAGGCCGTGAACTCCGTGAACCGTCCGTGCACGCTGGAGATCCCCAGGTGCTGGGCGACGGCGGCCACACCGGAGTGCGCCGGGTCGACGGTCCACGGCCCCGGCGGCGGCAGCTCGGTCCCGCCCTGCCGGGCCAGTGTCACCGCGCCGACCTCGGCCCGGCCGCTCGCCGTGACGAGGGCGCTCGCGGCGGCGGGCGCGTACCCGACGGCCGTGACGATGACGGTGTACGCGCCCGGCGCCAGCGCGGTCGTGTCCCGTACGGCGCCCTCGGGGTCGGCCTCGGCACGCAGCACCTGCGAGCCGGTCATGTCGGTCACCGTGACGACCGCGTGCGACACGGCCCATCCGTCCCTCGTACGGATCTTCGCGGTCAGTCCCATCCCGGTTCTCCCTGAAAAAGCATTACAAACTGGTCATGACGAGACCGGCCCGCGCCGGGCACGCTCCGATCGGAGACGTGCCCGACCCGGGCCGGGTGCGAACTACTCGCCGGGGTGGGCGAGTTCGATGTCGTGGCCGTCGACGCCCTGGCCGTGGACGGTCAGCGCGGTCGCGACCGGGGCGTAGCCGGTCGCGATGACCGTGTACTCGCCCCCGTCCAGATCGGTGAAGGCGTACGCCCCGTCGATGCCGGTCGTGGCGGTCGCGACGACATTGCCGGCCGCGTCGACCAGCGTCACCCGGGCATCCGCCAGCGGACCGTGCGGCGCCCGCACCACACCCTGCAGCTGCGCCCCCGCGTCCAGATCCACCTCGACCCGGGTCACCCCGCTGCCGCCGACCTCGACCGGCAGGGCACGCGGCCGGTATCCGGCGGCGTTCACGGCCACCGTCACCGCGCCGGGCACCAGCTCCGCGAACGAGAACTCACCCTGCTCACCGCTGACGGCGGTGGCCAGCAGGTCCCCGCGGACGTCGGTGACGATGACCATCGCGTCCTTGACCGGGCTGCCGGTGTGGGCGGCCCGCACCAGCCCGCTCAGGCCACTGGTACCGCTCAGCAGAATGTCGTAGGCCACCGGCTCGCCGCCCACCACGACGGTGGACGCCTGCGGCTGGAAGCCGTCCGCCGAGGCGATCAGCACATACGAGCCCGTGTCCGGAGCGTCCAGCCCGTAGGAGCCGTCCGGCTGCGCGACCGCGCGGCCCAACTGTCGGCCCGCCAGCGAGATCAGCGTCACCGCCGCACCCGCCACCGGAACACCCTCCGCGCCCCGCACGAAACCACCGACCGGCACACCGGCCGAACCCTCGGGACGGGCGATCGTGGCCACCGCCGCGAGCCGCCGCGTGCCCTCGGTCCCGGTCTCGGTCCCGGTCTCGGTCTCGGTACTGGTCTCGGTCGTGGAGTCGGCGGCGGCCCAGCTCGGGACGTGCGCCTCGGCGGAAGACTGCGCCTCGGCCGGAGTCTGCACTCCGGCGGAAGCGGCGGGAGCCGCCGCGGCCGGGGCCGCCTGGGCCAGGGTCTTCTCCGAGGCCGTCTGCTCGAGTGCGCCCTTCGTCCGCAACGGGACCTCCTTGATGAACAGCGTGATGAGGAAGGCGAGCAGGGCCAGGACCGACGCGATCAGGAAGATGTCGGCGATCCCGTGGCCGTACGCGCTCTCCATGACCGTGCGCAGCGGCGTGGGCAGCTTGTCCATGTCGGGGATGGCGCCGCTGGAGCTCGAACCGGACGCCAGGGACGCGTACTTGGGGCCGAGGCCGGCGATGCCGTCCTGGGCGTAGTCGGTGATGCGGTGGGCCATGACGGCGCCCAGCGCGGAGACGCCGACCGCGCCGCCGAGGGAACGGAAGAACGTGACCGTGGAGCTGGCCGAGCCGAGGTCGGCGGGGGCCACCTGGTTCTGCGTGGACAGCACCAGGTTCTGCATCATCATGCCGATGCCGAGGCCCAGCAGGGCCATGAAGATCGCCATCTTCCAGTAGTCCGTGTCGTACCGGACCGTGCCCAGCAGGCCCAGACCCGCCGTCAGCAGCACGCCACCGCCGACCAGCCAGACCTTCCACTTGCCGGTCCGGGTGATGAACTGCCCGGAGACGGTCGAGGAGATGAACAGACCGCCGATCATCGGGATCGTCATGACACCCGACATGGTCGGCGACTTGTCCCGGGCCAGCTGGAAGAACTGGCTGAAGAAGACGGTGCCGGTGAACATCGCGACGCCCACGAAGAGCGAGGCCAGTGAGGACAGCGTGATGGTGCGGTTGCGGAACAGCCGCAGCGGGATGATCGGCTCGCTCACCTTGGACTCCACGAGCACGAACAGCAGGCCGAGCACGATCGAGCCGCCGACCAACGCGTACGTCTGCCACGAGACCCAGTCGTACTTGTCACCGGCGAAGGTGACCCACAGCAGCAGCACGGAGACCGCGGCGGAGATGAAGAACGCACCGCCCCAGTCGACCTTCACGTCCCGCTTCACGACGGGCAGGTGCAGGGTCTTCTGCAGCACGATCAGCGCGATGACCGCGAACGGCACACCGACGTAGAAGCACCAGCGCCAGCCGAGCCACGAGGTGTCGGTGATGACACCGCCGAGCAGCGGACCGCCGACGGTGGCGATGGCGAAGGTCGCGCCGAGGTAGCCGGAGTAGCGCCCGCGCTCACGCGGGGAGATCATCGCGGCCATCACGATCTGCGCGAGGGCGGAGAGACCGCCGACGCCGATGCCCTGGACGACACGACAGGCGATGAGCATCCCCGGGTTCTGCGACAGACCGGCGGCCGCGGATCCCAGCACGTAGATGACGAGCGCTATCTGGACGAGCGCCTTCTTGCTGTACAGGTCGGAGAGCTTGCCCCACAGCGGTGTGGTCGCCGTCATGGCGAGCAGGGAGGCGGTGACGACCCAGGTGTAGGCGGACTGGCCGCCGCCGAGGTCGCCGATGATCTCGGGAAGCGCGTTGGTGACGATCGTGGACGACAGGATCGCCACGAACATCCCGAGCAGCAGCCCGGAGAGCGCCTCCATGATCTGCCGGTGCGTCATCGGAGCGCCGTGGGAGGCCCCTCCTCCGTTGTCGGCGGGGGCCCGCACACCGGCTGGTGTGGTCGTTGCCATGAGCTTCCTTCTCTTACGTGGTGATCGCGGGTGTACGGGGGGACCGGTCCGTGGACCGTTCGGGCTCGGGCGTGGTGGGTGGCCGGGGTTCCGGGTGCGCCATACGGCAGTCGTCGAAACTCGACCTGAGCCGCGCCATGAGGTGGGTGAGCTGTCCGACCTCGTCGTCGCTCCAGTCGCTCAGCCGCTCGGCGAGCAGTCGGCAGCTCCGTTGTGACAGGTCGTCCAGCCGGTCCCGGCCCGCGGGTGTGAGGCGCAGGATGCGCGAGCGCTTGTCCGCCGGATCGGGGGAGCGCTCGATCCAGCCCCGATCGGCGACGTGGGCCACATGCCGGCTGGTCACCGACATGTCCACGGCGAGCAACTCGGCGAGCTTGCTTATGCGCATGTCCCCGTGGCGGCCGAGGAGAGTCAGCACGGCGGCGGAGCCGCTGGGGCAGTCTGACGGCAGGATGCGCCCCAACTCCCTGCGTACGGCGCCGAAGGCACTGAACTGACGGATCAGCTCCTCGTACTGCGCCTGCCCGGCCATCACACCTCCCATGTTCGTTGCTTAGGGCAACCATAAAGCTGTTGGTTGCTGCAGGCAAATAGAATCAGGGGCCCGGCATCCAAAAAGTTGGCAAAGGCATGTATTGCGAACGTGAATGTGCAGGTAAGGGGGTGTTGTGAGGGCTCACGATCTCCACTTGGGCCTCACCCCCGGATTCGCTAGGGTCTCGGGGCATGGCTAACACCCAGGGCCCCCAGGGCAACAACGACCCGGCCGGCAGCACCCAGATGTTCCGCGCGTTCGTCGACGAGGCCCCTCAGGGCCGCCGGCCGCAGGCCGCCGCCTCCAGCGGTCCCCGCCTCGGCCTCATCATCGGCGTGGTCGTCGCGGTGGCGGTCGTCGCCGCTGTGGCTTGGCTCGCGCTGAAGTAACCACGTCCACCGGACCGCCGCGTCGCGCGTCGACGCACACCGTCCAGGTCCTCTCCGTCCGCGCACCGGCTGCGATCGGCGCGGGCACTTCCTCAGCGGACTCGACCGTCGCCCAGTCGACACCGAGTGCGCCGATGACGTGTGCGCCGACGACGTGTGTGCCGAAGGTCACGATTCCCGAACGCACCGCAAATCCGCCGGTGTTGTGGAAGGAGAGCGGGACGTCCTCGCACCACCGCCTGTCCGTGGCCTTCTCGTACGACGGCGGACTCCTCGTCGTACGACCGGACTTGGCGCCGTCGGTCGCGGGCGGAAGCGAGCCGTCGTGCGCGCCGCCGGACCGTCCGGGTTCCCGAGGTTCCTGGGCGCTCCGAGAAGTGCCGCTCCCGGCGGGTGAGTTGTGCGTGCCCGCGGCTGTACTCGGAGCCGTACTCGCGGATTGCAGCTCGTCGGGCGGCACCAGCCGCACTCGCCTCGTCGGCGCCACCGCCGTACCCGAGGGTCGGAGCGGCCCGCCCGCCGTACCTGTCGCCAGATAACCGGCACCGGCACCGCCTCCGGCGCCTCCGCACGCGGCCAGGAGCCCGCCGAGAAGGACGACGGCCGCCGACGCTCGATCAAGGCGCCCCGACGGCCATGCGTCCGCGTCGGTCGAAGCATCGCGCCACCGTGGCTGACGCCCCCTCAAACAGGAACCCCCGGGGCTCCGTCGGCCTGCTAGGGCCGGCCCTTGCTCCGGGGGTTCCTGTCTTCTTCTCCTGACTCCTGGGGGGCCTCAGTCCGAGATGAGGCCTTCCCGCAGCTGCGAGAGGGTCCGCGTCAGCAGCCGGGAGACGTGCATCTGGGAGATGCCGACCTCCTCGCCGATCTGCGACTGGGTCATGTTCGCGAAGAAACGCAGCATGATGATCTGCCGCTCGCGAGGCGGGAGCTTGGCCAGCAGGGGCTTCAGGGACTCGCGGTACTCCACGCCCTCCAGAGCGGTGTCCTCGTAGCCGAGGCGGTCCGCGAGGGAGCCCTCGCCGCCGTCGTCCTCCGGGGCCGGGGAGTCCAGCGAGGAGGCGGTGTACGCGTTGCCGACCGCGAGGCCGTCGACGACGTCCTCCTCCGACACCCCGAGCACCGCGGCGAGTTCGGCCACCGTGGGCGAACGGTCCAGCTTCTGGGAGAGCTCGTCGCTGGCCCTGGTGAGGGCGAGCCGCAGTTCCTGGAGCCGACGCGGGACCCGGACCGACCAGGACGTGTCACGGAAGAACCGCTTGATCTCGCCGACCACCGTCGGCATGGCGAAGGTCGGGAACTCCACGCCCCGTTCGCAGTCGAAACGATCGATCGCCTTGATCAGGCCGATGGTGCCGACCTGGACGATGTCTTCCATCGGCTCGTTGCGCGAGCGGAAGCGTGCGGCCGCATAGCGGACCAGCGGGAGGTTGAGCTCGATGAGGGTGTCCCGGACGTACGCACGCTCGGGGCTGTTCTCGTCGAGTGCGGCGAGCCGCAGGAAGAGGGAGCGGGACAGGGTGCGGGTGTCGAGAGCTCCCGAGGTCGGGAGGGCCGGTGCCGGCGCGGCCTCGACGGCCGTTACGTCGTCGAGTGCGGGCGCAGGCTCGCTCTTTGTGAGCGTGAGCACCTTCGAGCTGCCCTGGTCTGCGGACATGCCACCCCCTTTGGGTCGCGAGGACGGTCGTGGCGGACGCTCCCACGGAGGAACGCAGCCTCCACCTGAATACCGGAGCCGAAGCCTCGGCAAACGCGCTTCCGGCAGAATGTCACATGTCGGCAACACGCTGTAGTGACATGTCGACATGCGAGACGCGAATTCGCCCTGGAAGAAGGCGGTCTGACGGTCTTTCGGCAGTAAAACGCAGGGATACGCGCTGGTGAGCGATTCGCTCGTGAAGGTGACCAGTCGATCGTGTGCGCGGTTACGCCTCGATCCGGTTCGCGGAGCGCAGTCGCTGGAAGCTACGCGCGAGTAGCCGCGAGACGTGCATCTGGGACACGCCGAGTTCCGCGCTGATCTGTGACTGGGTGAGATTGCTGTAGTAGCGCAGCAGCAGAATTCGCTGTTCCCGTTCCGGAAGTTGGACGAGCAGATGCCGGACCAGGTCCCGGTGCTCGACGCCGTCCAGGGCCGGGTCCTCGTAGCCCAGCCGGTCCAGCAGTCCTGGCATGCCGTCGCCCTCCTGGGCGGCCTCCAGCGAGGTGGCGTGGTACGACCGTCCGGCCTCGATGCAGGACAGCACCTCCTCCTCGGTGATGCGCAGCCGCTCGGCGATCTCGGCGGTCGTCGGGGTGCGTCCGAAGGAGGTCGTCAGGTCCTCGGTCGCGCTGTTGACCTGCACCCACAGCTCGTGCAGCCGGCGCGGTACGTGGACCGTGCGGACGTTGTCCCGGAAGTACCGCTTGATCTCGCCGACCACCGTGGGCATCGCGAACGTCGGGAACTGCACGCCCCGCTCCGGGTCGAAGCGGTCGATGGCGTTGATCAGCCCGATGGTGCCGACCTGGATGACGTCCTCCATCGGCTCGTTGCGGGAGCGGAAGCGGGCGGCCGCGTAGCGCACGAGCGGGAGGTTGGCCTCGATGAGCGCCCCGCGCACCCGGTTGTGCTCCGGCGTGCCCGGTCGCAAGTCCTTGAGCTGGGCGAAGAGCACCTGTGTCAGGGCCCGGGTGTCGGCACCGCGGCTCCGTTGGGGGGCGGTCGGTGCCGGGGGTTGGGCGGGAGCCTCTTCCTGGGGCGGCGCAGTACTGGCCGACACGGACAACGCCACCTCTTCATCGGTCTTCAGCATCGGTCAACTCATCCATCAAAAGCGGTCATAGCATCACAAGACATGTGCACTGTGTGCAAGCACCGCATAACGCCGTGTTGAGGGAAGAGTGAGCGCAGAAGACGCGAAGAAGCCCCCCGCCGTGCAGGCGGAGGGCTTCGAAGGGGCTCTGAAGGGGCTTCGAAAAGGCAGGGTCGCCTAGTACTCGTAGTCCGCGATCACCCAGGTGGCGAACTCTTTCCACAGGGCGACGCCGGCCTGGTGCTCCGGGTGTTCCACGTACCGGCGCAGCGCGGCCGCGTCGTCGAAACCGGAGTTGATGGCGAAGTCGTACGCGATGGGCCGGTCGCTGAGGTTCCAGCCGAGCTCCCAGAAGCGGATCTCGGGAATCACGCCGTCGAGGGCGCGGAAGGCCTCCTCGCCCTTCACGACCCGGGGGTCGTCGCGCTCGACGCCCTCGTGGAGCTTGAAGAGGACCAGGTGGCGGATCATGAGTTTCCTCCCTGGGCGACCCAGGACATGAAGTCGCCGACGGACTTCGCGGCGTCCGATATGCCCTCGAATCCTATCTGGACGTAGTCCGCGGCCTTGGCCGGATCCGTGATGATCACATACAGCGCGAAGACCACGAGCACATAGACGGCGATCTTCTTCGAGTTCACCGCCATCGCGGCCTCCCCTGTCTCCCCTGCCACTGGAACTGCTTCTGTCACGCCCAAGCGCGCACATGATCGCACGAAGGGCCCCGTCTCACGACGGGGCCCTTCTTCAAGCGGTAGCGGAGGGATTTGAACCCTCGGTGACTTGCGCCACACTCGCTTTCGAGGCGAGCTCCTTCGGCCGCTCGGACACGCTACCGAGGGAGACCTTACAGCAAGGCGGGGGATGGTTTGAAATCCGTTTCCCGGCCCCTGTGACGGCCGGTCAGCGGGACCGGAAGAAGTCGGTGAGCAGCTCGGCGCACTCCTCGGCGAGCACTCCCTCGACCACCTCGGGCCGGTGGTTGAGCCGCCGGTCGCGGACGACGTCCCAGAGGGATCCGGCCGCGCCGGCCTTCTCGTCCCGGGCGCCGTAGACCACCCGGTCCACCCGGGACTGCACGAGGGCGCCCGCGCACATCGTGCAGGGCTCCAGCGTCACGACCAGCGTGCAGCCGGACAGCCGCCATTGACCCAGCTCGGCGGCGCCCCGCCGGACGGCGAGGACCTCCGCGTGGGCCGTGGGGTCACCGGTGGCCTCGCGTTCGTTGTGTCCGGCCGCCAGCACCGTCGTGCCGTCCGGGGACAGCAGGACGGCGCCGACGGGGACGTCCCCGTCGCGGCCGGCCTGCTCGGCCTCGGCCAGGGCGAGCCGCATCGCGGCCCGCCACCGGTCGCGTACCGGGTCCGGAGGTCCTGGGAAGGGTTGATGGGTCAGCGGACGGTCTCCAGGGTCTCCGAGGCGCCCAGTGCCTCGGCGATCTCGGTGACCGCGTCCGTGGCGAGCGACTTCAGCTCCTTCTCGCCGACGCCGAGGTCGTCGAGGATCTCGGGGTCGCCGACCGGGCCGTGCGGCACGGCCTCGGCGGAGCCGCCGGCGTCCTCGCCGTCGTCGTCCTCGTCCTCTCCGTCCTCGGTGCCGTCGAGGTCGAGGGAGTCCAGGTCGGCGACGTCGTCGTCACCCGGATCCCGGCCGAGCAGTTCGTCGGTGAGCAGGATCTCGCCGTACGAACTGCGAGCGGCGGCTGCGGCATCCGAGACGTAGATACGAGGGTCGTCCTCTCCATCGATGCGGACGACGCCGAACCAGGCGTCCTCCTGCTCGATGAGGACCAGCACCGTGTCGTCCTCGGGTGAGGTTTCACGGGCCAGGTCGGCCAGGTCCGACAGGGTCTCCACATCGTCGAGCTCCGTGTCGCTCGCTTTCCACCCGTCTTCGGTGCGCGCGAGCAGTGCGGCGAAGTACACCGTGACTCTCCCACTGGTCTTAGGCGTGCCGGTTGGGGGTCCCCCCGGCGGAGGTTGAGGGCGGGGAGAGCTGTGCTCCGAGCCCCACCCACTCGGAATCGTGGCAGAAACATGGCGCTCAGGGGACGTCTTCGGCTCCCTGTGTTTTCGGCTGCCGCCGATCTCGTGGCAACCGAGGTTCCGGCGAGGCCTCACCAGCGCACTCGTTGCCGCCAACAGCGGATCGTACGCGGCCTTTTTGGGCGCTCACGCACGGCTGCCCGCCCAACGTGCGCGCGGCCCGTGATCTTGCCCTGACGTCGCCCCATCGGCGTGTCTTCGCCCCCGCGGCACTTACCAGCGGAAGGTCCGGACTTACCAGCGGAAGGTCCGCATGCGCATCGCGCGCCTGAGCCGGGCGGTCTTCGCGCGGCGGGGCTGGACGCGGTCGCGCAGTTCGCGGGCCTCGGCCCGGTCGCGCAGGAACTGGGCGCGGCGTCGTCGGCGCTCGGCGTCCGTCTGCGGAGCGTCCGGCCTGCGCAGCACACCGGGTATCTCCGGCCTTCTCGACGCGGCAGGTGTCGCCGGTGCGTTCGAGGTGCCCGGCTGCTTGTGTGTCCCCGGCGGTGTGCGCGGCGACGGATTTTTGCGGGTTTCCCGGTCAGGCATAGGTTCACCACCCCAGTCCGTCCCTCCCACCTTCCCCCGGACAGCCGGTTTGACTCCAGTGAGCGGGTGAAGCGGGGGGCCCGGGGCGTTCCCCGTGCGGGGGGGCGTAGGCGTAACCGGGCCCGGTTACTGTTGTCGACATGCGTCTCCACGTCGTCGACCACCCCCTGGTCGCACACAAGCTCACCGCGCTGCGCGACCAGCGCACCGACTCCGCGACCTTCCGCCGTCTCGCCGACGAGCTGGTCACCCTGCTCGCCTACGAGGCCACGCGTGACGTGCGCACCGAACAGGTCGACATCCAGACGCCGGTCGCCGGGACCACGGGCGTCAAGCTGTCCCACCCGCGCCCGCTGGTGGTGCCGATCCTGCGCGCCGGCCTCGGCATGCTGGACGGCATGATGCGGCTGCTGCCGACCGCCGAGGTGGGTTTCCTGGGCATGATCCGCAACGAGGAGACCCTGGAGGCCTCCACGTATGCCACGCGCATGCCGGAGGACCTCTCGAACCGCCAGGTGTACGTCCTGGACCCGATGCTCGCCACCGGCGGCACGCTGGTCGCGGCGATCCGGGAGCTGATCAGGCGCGGCGCCGACGATGTGACGGCCGTGGTCCTCCTGGCCGCCCCGGAGGGCGTCGAGGTCATGGAGCGCGAGCTGGCGGGCACCCCGGTGACGGTCGTGACGGCCTCGGTCGACGATCACCTCAACGAGCACGGCTACATCGTCCCGGGCCTGGGCGACGCGGGGGACCGGCTGTACGGGGCGGCCGAGTAAGGCCCGCGCGCGCTCTACGGCTTCCCTCAGGCTTCGTAAGGCTCCCGTACGGCCTTCGTACGACCGCTCAGCAGGTCTTCTTCGACGAGGTGGACGTCGGCTGGGGCTCGGCCAGTTGGGCCAGGGCCTTGTCGGCGTCCTTCTTCGTGGTGAGGGTCTTGAAGCCGTTGCCGAGGATGAGGTCGAGGTCCGTGCCCTTGCGGGCGGCGTCGGTGCGGCGTTCGGCCGCGCCGAGCTGGGTGGCCAGGACGGGCAGCGAGGTGTTCAGGGAGGACGCGGGGCCGAGCAGTATCCCGGTGCCCTTGACCTTCTTGTCGTACTCCTTGGTCGCGTTGCCCACATCGCCGATCTTGAAGCCGCGCTTCTTCAGCTCGTCCGCGGTCTGCTTGGCCAGGCCGCTGCGGGGCGTCGCGTTGAACACGTTGACGGTGATCCGGCCCGGCTTGGGCGCGGCTGCGGCTGCGGACGCGGAGGGGGTGGCGCGGGTGCCGCAGTCGGCCTTGGCACCGGCCGCCGCGGCCTTCTTGCCGCCGCCGGTGAAGACGTCGATGAGCTGCAGGGTGCCCCAGCCGATCAGGCCCAGCGCGGCCGCGGAGGCCACCAGCCCGAGGACGAGCCTGCCGCGTCGCCGGGATCGGCGCATCCGGGGGTACTTGTCTCCCGTGATCCGGTACTTGCCGCCCATGCCGGGGGGAGTCAGCATGCTCATGGGCGCAGCGTAGTGGGCCCGGGCGGCGATTCCTACTAGATGATCATAGGACGCGTCGCAGTCCAACCCGAAAGGGCCAACCCGTCACCGGGGCGGGCCGTGGGTCGAACTCGTCGGCCGAGCTCGTCAGTCGGGCTCGTCAGTCGAGTTCGAGCACGCGCGCGTGGAGGACCTGGCGCTGCTGGAGGGCCGCCCGGACCGCGCGGTGCAGGCCGTCCTCCAGGTACAGGTCGCCCTGCCACTTCACGACGTGCGCGAAGAGATCGCCGTAGAAGGTGGAGTCCTCGGCGAGCAGGGTTTCCAGGTCGAGCTGGCCCTTGGTCGTCACGAGCTGATCGAGGCGGACCGGGCGCGGCGCGACATCCGCCCACTGCCGGGTGCTTTCCCGGCCGTGGTCGGGGTACGGCCGGCCGTTTCCGATGCGCTTGAAGATCACACGGAAAGCCTACCGGTCAAGCCTCTCCGGGCGCAGCCTCCCGGCTCGGCTCGCGGGGGCGAGTGCGTACAGTTTTTGGTCAATATCGGTCAAAGGGGCGCGTGTGAACTGCTTGCTCTCGCATTTCCCGTATGGATGATCGAAAGACAGCTGTCGGGTATGGGCGGCAGAGTCCCGGTCGTCCGGACAAGAGCCGGTGCCGTCGGGCGAGTTGCCCGGCGGAGGCGGTGCACCCGCCTCCGCCGGACGGTCAGCGGCGGCCCCGCTCCTTCGGGGGCAGCTGCGGTTTCGCTTCCTTCAGCCGCGGGTTCGATGTGCCGCGTGTGGCCTCGGCGCGCAGCAGCGCGCGCAGGATCGCGTACGGGTCAGTGGGCATGTCCGTGTTCCTCGCATCGTGCTGAGATGACGTGCTGAGATGACGTGCTGGGACGACGTGCTGAGACGTCGTGCTGACCGGCCTTGCTCCGGGCGGGTTCCGTCAGCAGCGCAGGACCACGGTGCGAAGGGCATGCAGGGCGTACGGCGGCTTCGGCGGCGCCGGTTGCGGCCGGCCCCGCGGGACGGCGGGCGCCGGGCCGAGGTCGGGGGCCCGGCGCGGGGGTACGGCGGGCCGGTGGGCGTCGCGGGCCGGTGGCCGCAGGGCCGTGTCGAGGACGTCGTACTCGACGATCTCCACGGAGACGCCAGGCGCCGCGGACACCTCGGCGGGCGTGCCCGGCACCAGGACGGCGAGCAGCAGCACGAGCACCCGCAGCCAGGCGCGGCTGCGCGGAAGCCCTCGTGCGGTGCTCATGGGAGGTCATCTCCCCATGACACGCCGGGCGTTCAGCACGCCGGGGCCAGAACCGCCCGTTCGGGGGACATCCCGGCGGATCAGGCCCCACGCCAGGCCGGTACGTCGGATCAGGCGCTACGTCGTCCTGGCGGTCTTCCCGGCTTTCGCCGCTTTCGCCGCCGCCTTCATCTCCTGCTTGTGCGCCCGCACCTTGGTCAGCGACTCGGGCCCGGTGATGTCGGCGACGGACCGGAAGGAGTTCGGTTCGCCGTAGGATCCCGCCGCCTCCCGCCAGCCCTCGGGCCGCACACCGAGCTGCTTGCCCAGCAGGGCGAGGAAGATCTGCGCCTTCTGCTTGCCGAAGCCGGGCAGTTCCTGGAGGCGCCGCAGCAGCTCCCGCCCGTCGTCGACGCCCTTCCAGACGAGTTCGGCCCGACCGTCGTAGTGCTCGACGAGGTACTGGCAGAGCTGCTGGATGCGTTTGGCCATCGACCCCGGGTAGCGGTGCACGGCCGGCTTCTCCGAGAGGAGTGCGGCGAAGGCCTCCGGGTCCTGTGCGGCGATCTCGTGCGCGTCCAGGTCGTCGGCGCCGAGCCGGTCCGCGATGGTGCGGGGTCCCTTGAACGCCCACTCCATCGGAACCTGCTGGTCCAGCAGCATGCCGACGAGCGCGGCGAGCGGCGAGCGCCCGAGCAGTTCGTCGGCCTCGGGGTCCTGGGCGAGGTGAAGAGTGACGTCCATGACCTCGATCATGCCTCCTGAGGCCTCGGGTCGCTCCTCAGGTCCTGGCTGCCGGTACCCGAGGGCGTTCCCGGAGCGGCGGTAGCCTGCCCCGGTGACGCCTGACGAGCTGGTCGCCCACTACGGCCTGGAGCCCATCCCGCGCGAGGGCGGGCTGTTCCGGCGGACCTGGGCGGGGCCCGAGCGGCCGGACGGGCGGCCCGAGGGCTCCGCGATCGTCGCGCTGCTGACGGCCGCGCCCGGCGACTTCTCGGCCCTGCACCGGCTGCCCACCGACGAGATCTGGCACTTCTACCTCGGCGACCCGCTGGACCTGCTGCTCCTCGCCCCGGACGGCACCTCGCGCACCGCAGTCCTGGGCCCGGACGTCCGCACCGGCCAGCACCTCCAGCTCACCGTCCCGGCCGGCACCTGGATGGGCGGCCGGGTCGCGGCGGGCGGCGCGTGGACCTTCTTCGGCTGCACGATGGCACCCGGGTTCACCTACGAGGGCTACGAGCACGGGGACGCGGCGGAACTCTCGGCGCGTTATCCGACGCGGGCGGACCTGATCGCGGGACTGTGCCGTCCATGAGACCGCCGGAGAGTTCCACGCCCCCGTCGAAGAGTTCCACGGGACTTCTGGAGGGCCAGATCGCCCTGGTCACCGGCGCCGGCGGCGGCATCGGGCGGGGCATCGCGCTGCGGTTCGCGGCACAGGGCGCGGCGGTCGCCGTGCACTGCCGTACGGGAGTGGAGTCGGCGCGGGAAGTGGCCGGCCGGGTACGGGACTCGGGCGGGCGGGCCGTCGTACTGGAGGCGGACCTCACCGACGAGGACGCGTGCCGGCTGCTGCTGCGGGAGGCCGCCGAGTGGGGTGGCGGGCGGCTGACGGCGCTGGTCAACAACGCGGGTGTGCAGCCCACGCGGTCCCTGCCCGGGATGACCGCGGCCCAGTGGCGGGCGGTCGTGGACACCAACCTGTCGAGCGTCTTCGCCTGCACACAGGCGGCGGCGGAGATCATGCGGGAACAGGGCGGCGGCAGTGTCACCCACATCGCGTCGATCGAGGCGGGCCACCCGGCGCCGGAACACGCGCACTACTCCGCGTCCAAGGCCGCCGTCGTCGCGCACGCCCGGGCGGCGGCCCTGGAATACGGTCCCCACGGCATCCGCGTCAACACGGTCTCGCCCGGGCTGATCGACCGGGACGGGCTGGCGGAGGCCTGGCCGGACGGGGTGCGACGATGGCGGGGTGCGGCGCCCCTCGGACGGCTGGGGCGGCCGGAGGACGTCGGTGACGCCTGTGTGTTCCTGGCCTCGCCGCTCGCGTCCTGGATCACCGGGCACGATCTGGTCGTGGACGGCGGGGTGTCGGCGCGTCCGACGTGGTGAGCGGCGGCGCGGTGAGCGTTGCGGGGCTCTCGTCCGTACGTATCCGGAAGGCGGCAAGTCCACAGACGGAGATGTGACGTGGGGCGTGACGGTGACCTCAGGGCAGGACGACGACACCGGCGGCTTCGGGGGCTGGTGCTGCTGGGCCCCATGCTGGTCCTGCTCGTCCTCGGCGGCGCCGGAACCGCGTCGGCACACGCCGCCCTCCGCGCCACCGACCCCGGGGACGGAGCCGTCCTCAAGTCGGCCCCCCGTGACATCTCCCTGACCTTCACCGAGTCGGTCGGCCTGATCAAGGACTCCTTCCGCGTCATCGGCCCCGACAACGAGCCGCTGGACGTCAAGGACGCGCGGCACGCGTCGGACGACTCCGACACCGTCCGGGCGACCCTGCCCGCGAAGCTCGCCGAGGGCACCTATGTGGTGGCGTGGCGGGTGGTGTCCGCCGACAGCCACCCGGCCTCGGGCGCGTTCACCTTCTCCATCGGCGAACCCTCCCCGAACCCGCCGTCCATCGACATCGGCCCGGTCGAGGACCCGGCGACCGCCGGTCTCTACAACATCGCCCGCTATCTCGCGTACCTCGCCGCCGCCCTGCTCATCGGCACAGCCGTCTTCATGGCGGTGTGCCGCCCGCCGGACACCGGCCCGCTGCGCAGGCCCCTGTGGGCGGGCTTCTGGACCCTGCTCGGAGCCACGGTCGCCCTGCTGGCGCTGCGTGGCCCCTACGAGTCGGGGGTGGGCCCAGCGTCCGCCTTCGACGCCGCCGCCCTCGAACGCACGGTGACGACCCGCTCCGGCGCGGTGCTGCTGATCCGCCTGGCCCTGCTGCCCCTGATCGCGTTCTTCCTGGTACGGCTGGTGCGGCGCACCGAGTGGTCGCGCCTACGGCTCGGGGCGGGGGCCGCGCTCTCCGTGGGCCTCGCGCTGACCTGGGCCGCCGCCGAACACGCCTCCGCCGGGATCCAGGTGCCGGTGGCGATGACATCGGCCGTGCTGCACGTGCTGGCGATGGCGGTGTGGCTGGGCGGTCTCGCGGCCCTGCTCATCACCCTGTACCGCTCGTCCGCGGCCCCGGCCCGCATGGTCGCCCGCTACTCCCGGCTCGCCTTCGCCTCGGTGATCGTCCTCGTCGTCACCGGCGTCTACCAGTCCTGGCGCGGCCTTGGCTCCTGGAGCACGCTCACCGACACGGCGTACGGGCGCCTGCTGACCCTCAAACTGGCCGCGGTGGTGCTGCTGTTGACGGTCGGGGGGCTGTCGCGGCAGTGGACGGCCCGGCTGGCGGAGGCGGACGTCGCGGCCGAGGTGCCGGCGGAGGTCGAGTCGGAGGCGGTCGTACGGGAGCGGGTGCCGGAGCCGGTGGGTGGGCCGTCGGCGCCGGCCGGGGAAGGCCCGGTGCCTCCGTCGGAACCCGCCGCCCAGCCCGCCCCCGAGGATCCCGGCCGCCGTCGGCTGCGCCGCTCGGTGCTGGTCGAGGTCACCGTCGGTTTCGTCGTGCTGGTGCTCTCGACGATGCTCTCCAGCACCCTGCCCGGCCGCGCGGCCGCCGAGGCGGAGCGGACCGAGCAGTCGACGCAGGCGGGCGGGATCCCCGTCGCGTCCGTCGCCGTCGTCCCCTTCGACACCGGCACACCCGGCGGCTACGGCAAGGCGCAGATCACCCTCATCCCGGGCAGCGCCGGCGACTACTCCGTCGAAGCCATCGTCTACGGTCCCGACGGCGGCCTGTCCAGCGTCCCGGAACTCCGGCTCTCGTTCACGCTCCCCGCCCAGGACATCGGCCCGATCCAAGCCAACCTCACCGACAAGGGCGGCTACTGGGGCACGGATTCACTCAAGCTCCCCATCGAGGGTGACTGGACGATGAAGGTGACGGTCCGGATCTCGGACATCGACCAGGCGAGCGAGGAACAGAAGGTGCGGATCACGCACTAGTCGAACCGTGCCCGCCGCGGCGCCGGTACGTCACGACTGGTACGGCTGCTGCTGGTGCGGCCGGCCCTGCTGTCCCTGACCGCTGTCCCCGGCCGCCCCGTGCGCCAGCAGCTGCTCCGCCTGCTCCTTGGTCACCTTCTGTTCCGCCCCGCAGAAGGTGCACTGGGTGGTGTGCTTGGTCGAGATGGGGAACAGCGGCACGAAGAACAGGCTGAACTTCGTCACCCGCTTCCTGAGCGTGTGAGCGGAGGGATTTCCGCACTGGCCACACACCAGCGTCAGTATCGCGAGCTGGTACAGGTACCCCTTGGTGCCGAAGATGATCACGTCGCTGAATCCTTTCCGAGCCGTCGACCGCCGACAGGAGTGCCGGTTGGCCGACGGTACAGCGCCGCGAGCGGGTGTCAGCCGGGAGCGACGCTCCGCTCCGCCCAGATCGTCTTGCCCCCGACGGTCTGACGGGTGCCCCAGCGCCGGCTCAGCCGGGCGACCAGGAGCAGACCGCGGCCGCCCTCGTCGTAGGTGCGGGCGCGGCGCATGTGGGGTGCCGTGCTGCTGGCGTCCGAGACCTCGCAGATGAGGCTCCGGTCGTGGATGAGACGCAACTGGATGGGCGGTTCCGCGTGCCGGACGGCGTTGGTGACCAGTTCGCTGACGATCAGTTCGGTGACGAAGGAGGCGTCGGTCAGGCCCCAGGTGTCCAGCTGACCCAGGGCGTTCGTGCGGGCGTTGGCGACGGCGGCGGGTTCGGGGGCCACGTCCCAGGCGGCGACCCGGTCGGACTTGAGTGCCCGGGTGCGGGCGACGAGCAGGGCCACGTCGTCGGCGGGCTGCCGGGGGAGTACGGCGGCGAGCACCGTGTCGCACAGCACGTCCAGGGAGGGCGAGGGATGGGCGAGGGCCTGCCCCAGCCGGGAGAGACCGTCGTCGACGTCGTGGTCACGCGACTCGATCAGGCCGTCGGTGTAGAGGGCCAGCAGACTGCCCTCGGGCAACTCCGTCTCCATCGCCTCGAAGGGCAGTCCGCCCAGTCCCAGCGGAGGTCCCGCGGGAACGTCGAGCAGTTCGACGGTGCCGTCCGGGCTCACCACGACCGGGAGCGGATGCCCGGCCCGGGCGATCGTGCAACCACGGGAGACGGGGTCGTACACGGCGTACAGACAGGTCGCCCCGACGTCTCCCCCGATCTCCCCCTCCCCCGGGGGCCGTTCCGCGCCCTCCGCCTCCATGGCCAGGCGGCCCACCAGGTCGTCGAGGTGGGTGAGCAGCTCGTCGGGGGGCAGATCGATGTCGGCCAGGGTCCGTACGGCCGTCCGCAGCCGTCCCATGGTCGCGGAGGCGTGGACGCCGTGGCCCACCACATCGCCCACCACCAGCGCGACCCTGGCCCCGGACAGCGGGATCACGTCGAACCAGTCACCGCCCACTCCGGCCCGGGCGCCGGCCGGCAGATAGCGGGAGGCGACGTCCACCGCGCTCTGTTCGGGCAGCCGCTGCGGGAGCAGGTTGCGCTGGAGGGTGACCGCCGTGCCGCGCTCGCGGGTGTAGCGGCGGGCGTTGTCGATGCAGACCGCCGCCCGGGCCGCCAGTTCCTCGGCCAGCACCAGGTCGTCCGCCTGGAACGGGCCGGGATGCCGGTGCCGGGCGAGGACCACGATGCCCAGCGTGGCTCCGCGTGCCGACAGGGGCACGGTCATCGCCGAGTGGAAGCCGAAATCGCGGATCCGGGAGGACCGGACGGGGTGCCGGGCCACCCAGTCGGTGATCGCGGGCTCCGTCATCCGGTACAGCACGGCCCGCCCTGACCGCAGGCTCTCCACCGCCGGGGAACCCTCCGGGTACTCCTCCACCGCGCCCGGTGCCACGACCGCCTCGGGTGCCCCCGGATACACGGACTGGTGGGCGATGCGCCGCAGGGTGAGGCTGCCCTCCGCCGTCAGCGCTCCCGGGGGCCGCTCCGGCAGGTCGTCCAGGGACGTCAGGAGATCGACGCTGACGAAGTCCGCGAGTTCCGGGATCACCACGTCCGCCAGTTCCTGCGCGGTCCGTGTGACATCCAGCGTGCCGCCGATGCGGGTGCTGGCCTCGGCGATCAACTGGAGGCGTTTGCGGGCCCAGTAGTGATCCGTCATGTCGTGCCCGGCGGAAGCCACGCCCAGAACGCGGCCGTCCGGGTCCTGCAACCGGTAGAGGTGGACCGACCAGGCGTGCTCACGGGATTCGCCGGGGGCCTGCGCATGGTTCTCCATGTACTGCGGCTCACCGGTCTCCAGGGCCAGCCGCATCGCCTGCTCGACCCTCTCGGCGAAGGGATCGTCGAGCACGTCCGCCAGCCGCAGCCCGCGCATGTCGTCGTCGCTCAGGCCCAGTAGGTCCCGCCCGGACCGGCTGGACCGGCGGAACCGCAGGTCCAGGTCGTACACCGAGATCGCGCAGCACGGCGAGTCGGAGAAGCCGCGCCGTACGAGCGCGTCGTCGCCGGGACGCCGGGCGTCGAAGTCGGCTTCGGATTCCGCCACGGTCACGGCGGAGACCAGGAGCCAGTACCGTGCCGTCGCCTCGTCCTCCGGCGTCCTGTGATGGGCCAGGACCCTGGCTTCCAGGCGGTGCCCGGCACGGTGCCGGAGAGCGAGCGTGCCGTGCCACCTCGGCAGCTCGGAGAGCGGTGGAAGCTCGCCCGCCGGGGGCTCCTCGGCGAGCAGGGACACCGCCGGCCGGCCCAGGACCTGCGCCGACGTATATCCGAGCAGCCGCTCGGCTCCCTCGCTCCATCCGGTCACGGTGCCGTGTTCATCGACGGTGGCGCGTGCGGTGAGCGCCTCGCCGACGGCGTCCTGGGCAATACGCGGTCCCTGGTTCCCGGCGGCACCACGCTCCATGGCCTCTCATCTCACTCCCGCCGCGTTCTCCACCGGGCTGAGCCCCACTCACAGCCCGGGGCGCGTGCCGCCGCGGCGTTCGAGGGCACGCCATACGCCCCGACATCCGTCTATTTCGATGCTTACTGTCCCCTACCACCCTCAGTAGCCGCGAAACGGTCAATCGGTGGGTGTCGATCAGCCGCTCCTGCCGGAGCCGCTGGGACGATTCGGGCATGACAACCGGGGCGGGCACCGCGCGGAGCTCGGCGAAGGCGCGCCTCGTGCTGATGACGCTCGCGGCCGGGCAGTTTCTGATGGCGCTCGACAGCTCTGTCATGAACGTCTCGATCGCGACGGTCGCCGACGACGTGGGCACGACGGTGACGGGCATCCAGGGCGCCATCACGGCCTACACCCTTGTGATGGCCATGTTCATGATCCCCGGTGGCAAGATCGGAGCGCTGATCGGCCGCAGACGGGCGTTCGTGATCGGCTGCGGCATCTACGGCTGCGGCTCTCTCGTGACGGCGCTCGCACCGAACCTGCCCGTGCTGCTGCTCGGCTGGTCCTTCCTCGAAGGGATCGGAGCGGCACTCATCCTGCCCGCGATCGTGGCCCTCGTGGCAGGCAACTTCGCCCCGGAGCGCCGCCCCACCGCCTACGGGCTCGTCGCCGCCGCCGGGGCCGTGGCGATCGCGGTCGGCCCGCTGATCGGCGGTGTCGCGACGACGTACTTCTCCTGGCGCTGGGTCTTCGCGGGCGAGGTCGTGATGGTGCTCGGCATCCTGGTGCTCGCCCGCCGCATCGCGGACGCGCCGACCGGCGAACGCCGGCGCGTCGATCTCGTCGGGGCCGTGCTCTCCGCACTCGGGCTCGGGATCTTCGTCTACGGAGTTCTCCGCTCCGACGAATGGGGCTGGTTCCGGCCCAAGCCCGACGCGCCCTCGTGGCTCGGGGTCTCGCTGGTCGTGTGGCTGATGCTGGCAGGGCTGCTGCTGATCTGGCTCTTCCTCCGCTGGGAGGCCCGCACGGTGGAGCGAGGCAGGGAGCCGCTCGTCGACCCGGCCATACTGAGCAACAAGCAGCTCACCGGCGGGCTGACGATGTTCTTCTTCCAGTACCTGGTGCAGATGGGCGTCTTCTTCGTCGTACCGCTCTATCTGTCGGTCGCCCTCGGCCTGTCCGCGCTCACGACGGGCGCCCGCATTCTGCCGCTCTCCGTGACGCTGCTGGCGGCCGCGATCCTGATCCCCCGCTTCTTCCCCGACGTCTCCCCGCGCCGGGTCGTACGGCTGGGGGTCCTCGCGTTGCTCGCGGGCGCGGTGGTCCTGATGGCCGCGCTGGACGCGGACGCCGGGGCGGAGATCGTCACCATCCCGCTCCTGCTGATCGGGCTCGGCATGGGCGCGCTGGCGTCCCAACTCGGGTCGGTCACCGTGTCGGCGGTGCCGGAAGCGCAGAGCGCGGAGGTCGGCGGTGTGCAGAACGCCGTGACCAACCTCGGCGCCTCGATCGGTACCGCGCTCGCCGGGTCGATCATGATCGCCGCCCTGACGACCTCGTTCCTGACCAGCGTCGACCAGAACCAGGCGATCCCGGCCGACGTCAAGAGTCAGGCGACCGTCGAACTCGAGAGCGGCGTACCGTTCCTGTCGGACGCACAGCTGAAGTCCGCCCTCGACGACGCCGGCACGAGCCCGGAGGTTACCCAGGCGGCCCTCGACGCGAACGAAGCCGCCAGGCTCGACGGGCTGCGCGCCGCGCTCGCCATCCTCGCGCTCACCGCTCTCCTCGCGCTGTTCTTCACCCATCGGATCCCCACGACGCAGCCCGGCGGCACGACCGAGCCGTAACGGCTTCAGCGCCGCGACGGACTCGGAGCTGTGCACAGGGCCCAGATCACGAAGCCGTACAGCGCGATCAGGACGATCGCCCAGAACGGTGCGTACGGGATCCAGAGGAAGTTCGCGATCATGGCGAGGCCGGCCAGTGCGACGCCGACGACCCTCGCCCAGGTGGACCCCTGGAACAGGGCGAAACCGGCGAGCGTGATGACCACACCCAGAATCAGATGGACCCAGCCCCACCCGGTGAGATCGAACTCGAACACATAGTTGCGGGTGGCGACGAACACGTCATCCTCGGCGATGGCCGCGATGCCCGCGAAGAGCGTCATCAGGCCACCGAAGATCATCAGGACGCCCGCGAGGACAATCCAACCGCTGAGGGCGCCAGTGCGCGCGGAAGTCCGCGTCGTCGCACCCGCGTGGGCCCCACCGGTCCCACTCACATGACTGGTCATGGCCGACTCCTTCTCGGTGTGGCCCCGCACAGCCGACGCTCATGTTCGGCCCGCGCGGGGCTACTTCCAATCTCGTCCCGTCCGGCACGCCGCGCACCTCGGGCGTGAACGGCGGTGCTCACCGGCGCTTTTGGTGCTTACGATCCCGGCGGCGCCGCACGGTGACTGCGCAGGCGAGCAGGCCGAGGCCCCAGGCGATCATGAGGGCTCCCCACAGCGGCATGGTCACCAAGGGGATCAGCAGGCGGATCTCCGTACTCGCGCGGTTCTCGAAGATGAAGACCAGAGCGATCGCGCTGATCACGACGAACGGCAGTGCGCGGCGGACACCGGGCCGGGAGAAGAAGGGCGTGCGCTGCTTGTGCTGCTGTGGTTCTGTGCCGGTCGGAGCCATGGGACATCTCCATCGCGTTTGCCCCCTCCAACCAGCGTCCTCTTCCGGTACCCGGCCCGCGACCGAAGGCGCCGGGCGCCCGCGCGGGGACCTCGGCCGCGCGGGCCCCCGGCGCCCGGATGCCTGCCTGCGCGGACTGTGAAACGGTGGGGAAAGGTTCGGGAACCAGGCCTTGCCCGGAGCAGTCGCTCCGCCGGGCCGCTCCACCAGGAGGTGGCGTCATGGCTGACCGAGTCGGCGGGAGGAACCCGAGGGAGCGGGCGGCGCGAGGCCGGGCCGCCCGGGCGGACGCACCACGCTCCGCTCACGCGGACTACCAGCCCTCGACGAAACGACCGGACCCGGTGGACACCCTCGAGGCGCAGTCGGCGGCCCGGCTGCCGGAACTCGTGCCCATCCGCTACGGCCGGATGCTGGAGTCGCCCTTCCGCTTCTACCGCGGTGCCGCCGCCATCATGGCCGGCGACCTGGCCGACACCCCTCGCTCGGGAATCACCGCGCAACTGTGCGGTGACGCGCATCTGCTGAACTTCCGGCTGCTCGCCTCGCCCGAGCGGCATCTGATGTTCGACATCAACGACTTCGACGAGACCCTGCCCGGCCCCTGGGAGTGGGACGTCAAGAGGCTGGCCGCCAGCCTGGTGATCGCCGGACGCGAGAACGGCTACACGGATGCCGAACGGGCCTCCGTGGTACGGGCCACCGTACGGTCCTACCGGGAGCGGATGCGCTACTTCGCCGGCCAGGGCAACCTCACCGTCTGGTACACCCAGGCCGACATGGACGTACTGCAGAAGCTGGCGGACCAGAAGCTGGGGGCGCGGGGCCGCGAGCGTACCCGGCGGGCCATGGCCAAGGCCCGCGGACGTGACAGTCTCCAGGCCTTCGACAAGCTCACGCACGTGGTCGACGGCCGGCGCCTGATCACCCCCGACCCGCCCCTGATCGTGCCCTTGCACAACCTCATGCCGGGCATCGAGCGCGACACAATCGAAGACCAACTGCGGGAGCTGATCGAGAGGTACGGCGAGAGTCTGCAGGCCGACCGGCGCCATCTGCTGCGTCAGTACCGGCTCGTCGACATGGCCCGCAAGGTCGTCGGAGTCGGCAGCGTGGGTACCCGCTGCTGGATCGTCCTGCTGCTCGGCAGGGACGACGAGGATCCGCTGCTGCTGCAGGCCAAGGAAGCCGACCAGTCGGTGCTGGCCCCGCACGTGGGGGAGAGCGCCTACGACAACCAGGGACAACGCGTCGTCTCCGGACAGCGACTCATGCAGGCCGCCAGCGACATCTTCCTCGGCTGGGAACGCGTCATCGGCATGGACGGACGCCAACGCGACTTCTACGTCCGCCAGTTGCGGGACTGGAAGGGCATCGCCGAACCCCAGCTCATGGCCCCCAAGGACATGCGCGTCTTCGGGGAACTCTGCGGCGCCACCCTCGCCCGGGCCCACGCCCGCTCGGGGGACCGCGTCGCCATCGCCGCCTACCTCGGTGCCGGTGACACCTTCGACCACGCGCTCACCCACTTCGCCGAGCGCTACGCCGATCAGAACGAGCGCGACCACCAAGCCCTCGCGGACGCCGTGCGCGCGGGCCGAGTCCTCGCCCAGAGCGCGTAGCGGCCCAAGAACGGAGTGGTCCTCGGGTCAGGTGAGGTCGGAGAGGTCCTCGAGGTCCTCCCGGGTGAGGGAGATCGACGCCGCGGCGGTGTTCTCCTCCAGGTGGGCGACGGAGCCGGTGCCCGGGATGGCCAGGGTGACGGGTGACGAGGCGAGCAGCCAGGCCAGGGCGATCTGAGGGACCGTGGCGTGATGCCGGTCCGCGACCTTGGCCATGCGGTCGCTCGTGAGGTCGCTGATGCCGCCGCCCAGCGGGAAGTACGGCACGAAGGCGATACCGGCCTCCTCGCAGGCGGTCAGAAGCTGGGTGTCATCGCGCTTGGCGGCGTGGAAGTGGTTCTGGACCGCTACGACGGGTGCGATCGCACGGGCCTCGGCGAGGTGGCCGGTGTCGATGTGGCTCAGGCCGAGGTGGCGGATCAGGCCCTCCTCCCGCATCGCGGCCAGCGCCTCGAAGCGTTCGCCGACGGACTCGCCGTTCGGCGGCGGCTCTATGCCCCCGATGCGCAGATAGACCAGATCGAGGCGGTCCACGCCGAGGGTTTCGAGGTTCTCGTCGACCAGCTGCCGCAGGCCCGAGGCGTCGGTGGCCGCGGCCAGGCCGCCCTCGGGGGTGCGGACCGGGCCGACCTTCGTGGCGATGACCAGGTCGGCCGGGTACGGGTGGAGGGCCTCACGGATCAGGGCGTTGGCTCGGACGGTGCCGTCGCCGCTGGTGTAGAAGGCGGCGGTGTCGATGTGGTTGACGCCCAGCTCGACGGCACGGCGCAGGACGGTGCGACCGGTCTCGGGGTCGCGGGCCGGACCATGGAAGGTGTTCGTGGGCAGGCGCATGGCCCCGAAGCCGATCCGGTTGATCAGAAGGTCGCCACCAAGGCGGAAGTCATTGCTCATGGACTCAGCCTGGACGCGGCGGGCTGGGGCTGCGAACCCTTGGCAGCTTGCTGCCATCGGGCAGAATGGCGGGGTGACAGAGATCGTGACGATCCGCGGCGACCTGGAGCTGCTCACCCGTACCGAGCAGCTGTTCTCCTCTGTCCAGGAAGAGTTCGTCTGTGCCGCCCGGGATCTCGACACCTGGTCCCGCCCCGAAGCCCGGCAGACCGCCCGCGGCCGGCTGCGGAGCAGCGGCACCCACCGGATCCGCAAGCTGTACAGCGCGACCGCGCTGGCCGACGAGCGCGGCCGCCGGCACCTGAGCGAACTCGCCGACCGGGGCGCCCAGGTACGGATCGCCGCCACCGCTCTTCCCCACGAGACGATCATCATCGACCGCCGGTTCGCGATCCTCGCCGGCCTGCACGCCCCCGGCGGCCGCGAGTACACCCTGACCACCGCACCCACCCTGGTCGGCGGTGTGTACGCCCTGTTCGAAGCCGCCTGGGAGACCGCCACCGACCTCAAGACCTTCCTGCGCGGTGAGCAGCCCCAGCTCGACGCCGGGAGCCGGACGGTCCTGCGCGCGCTGGGATCGGGCGCCACCGACGAGACAGCCGCACGGGAGCTCGGCATGTCCGTGCGGACGTACCGTCGTCGCGTCGCCGAACTACTCGACGCCCTCGACGCGGGTTCGCGCTTCCAGGCCGGGGTGCGCGCGGGCGAGCTGGGCCTGAACGGCTGAGAGGGTCGGGCCCCTGCCTACTGAGTTTTTTGAAGACAAAAAGCTCGACTCATCACGTGTTGAGCGGGGCGCGGATTACATAAATTAAAAAACGTTCTCATCAACGTTTCTCCTACGCTGCGGTCACTCATTTGCCACGCAACTGGAGGAGTGGGCGTGGCGTTAGCGGGACATGACGAAACCAATGCCCCTTGGCCTGCCTCGCCGCGGAGCGAGGACGGAGAATCTGTCCATGGATAATGATGTGACCGTGGGGAGATACGCCTACACGCCTGGTGCGGCGTACTTGGCGCCCGAGGTCGGTGGCACCCTGCACGGCGACGGTGCACGGGTCGAAACCCGAGTCACCGAGTCGCTGCTCACCGAGTTCCTCACGCTGTTGGATGCGGCCCAGGCGGACCTCAATCAGCGGTGGAGCAGTCAGAGGAGATCTGACTGCCACTCGGACCGCATGTGACGTGGGCGAATTACCATGACTCACGACTACGCGGATCTCTCGTTTACACAGCGTGAATGGCACCCCGACGCATATCCTTTCGGGTCGGGTGCCGACTGGCACGGCAGTCCTGTCGATGCCCTGCACTCGGGGGCCCCCTTGGAACCCCCCGATGCGGGCTGGGACCCGGTCGAGGAACTCGCCTATCTCCTTCAGGACGCCATGCCGACGGAGCGGGCGACCGTCGTACCGCCGCCGCAGAGCGAGCCGTCCTCCGGCGCCGACTTCACCGACCCGTTGGAGAATCTGGCACAGATCACGGCACAGTTGCCGCCCATTCGACGTCCTTCTGCCGGGCATCGGAAGATCCCAGTCCGCAGACTTCGCTTCAAGTGGGTGCAGACCGGCAGCTTTGTGATCGTCGCATTCGTTGCCGTCATCGTGGCGGCGGTCAGCGTCTTCGGTGGCGTGGTGATCTACGCGCCTCTTCAGCACATCACGTCCGGTGCTAAGGGCGGGAACGTTTCCTGGTGGCCTCTTCTCGTGTACGGCCCCTGGGTTGTGGCCTCTCTCTCCATTCTGCGCAGTACCTTGCACCGACGCCGAGCTCTGCACTCATGGTTCGTCGTTCTGCTGTTTTCCTCCGTCGCGATGATGCTGTGCGTCACTCAGGCCGAGAGGACTTTCACCGGTATCGCCGGAGCCGCCCTGCCGGCCGTCGCATCCCTGGCCTGCTTCCAACAGCTTGTCCGACAAATCACCTTGACCCTGCCCCCACGACAGAATGCGTCCCGCCACCGGAATTAGCGGTCTGCCCGAACGCGGTCACCTGGCAGGACATGAGGCATCGCTCCCCCCACCGGACCCGGGACCCGGTGGGGGGAGCGGCTTCGCCGGACTAGCGGGCGAGCGACCCGTTCCGGGCCTCGGACGCGGACTGCCACGCCCGCATACCCGCTCGGGACGCCTCCTTGGCCTGCTGCCACTTCGCGGCCGCCTGTTGGCTCGGGGGCACGTCCATGCCGCGGATCATGCGCCGACCTGCCGTGAACACGGCGAAGGCCCCGATGGCCATGCCGACGCATGCCACCGCGGCACCGGCCGCGGTGAGCACGACACCGGTCTTGGCGAGCCGGGTGTCGATCTGGATCGCCCGATGGGGCTGGTGGTGGTGCTGATTCATGACTCCACCATCCGACGGGGGGAACCACCTCGCATCCCGACCAACCGCTCAGGACGCCGTACGCGATCGACACCGACGCACCCCGCCGGTCCAGCCACGTCGAGTTCAGCCCCACCGAAGCGCACCGACCCGAGGGAGATCCCCGGAAAGCAGCCCGCGACGCGGGTGCGGGAAATCGTGCCGATCCGCTACAGCCGGATGAGTGAGGCGCCCTTCCCCGATTCGCGGATATCCGCGTGCGTCCAGGTCGGCCGGCGGTAACCAGAACCGCGGCCACACACGACGAAGGGCCCCACCGCGAACGGTGGGGCCCTTCGACATCGTGCCCGGTGAGGCACTGGCGGAGGATACGAGATTCGAACTCGTGAGGGGTTGCCCCCAACACGCTTTCCAAGCGTGCGCCCTAGGCCTCTAGGCGAATCCTCCGCCGGGAACATTACATGACGTTGGGGAGTGCTCGCGAACTCGTTCGGCGGCCCCGCGATCAGGTACGCTGGGCCCAGCCCCTCACGCGGCGCTATCTGACTGAACTCCCCCAGGGCCGGAAGGCAGCAAGGGTAGGTCGGCTCTGGCGGGTGCGTGGGGGGTCTTCTGTGTTTCGGGGGGCAGCAGAACGAGCACGGCGTGCAGGGCGGCTGTGTAGGGGCGTTCTGGTGTCGTGAAGCGGCCGACCGGTGGACGCCTGGGTTTCGCCTGTCGGTGTCGTGGGGGCGGCGTCCCGGGGCTTGCGGGATCTGGGCGGTCCGTGTTGTCAGTGGGCGCCTATAACCTCGTATGTGTGTCGTCTCTCGCGCTGTACCGCCGCTATCGCCCGGAGTCGTTCGCCGAGGTCATCGGGCAGGAGCATGTAACCGACCCGCTGCAGCAGGCGCTGCGCAACAACCGGGTCAATCACGCGTACCTGTTCAGCGGTCCGCGCGGGTGCGGGAAGACGACCAGCGCGCGGATCCTGGCGCGCTGCCTGAACTGCGAGCAGGGGCCGACGCCCACGCCGTGCGGGGAGTGCCAGTCGTGCCGTGACCTGGCCCGCAACGGACCGGGATCCATCGACGTCATCGAGATCGACGCCGCTTCGCACGGTGGTGTGGACGACGCGCGTGAGCTCCGGGAGAAGGCCTTCTTCGGGCCTGCGGGCAGCCGGTACAAGATCTACATCATCGACGAGGCCCACATGGTCACGTCGGCCGGATTCAACGCGCTGCTCAAGGTCGTCGAGGAGCCCCCGGAGCACCTCAAGTTCATCTTCGCCACCACCGAGCCCGAGAAGGTCATCGGGACCATCCGGTCGCGGACCCACCACTACCCGTTCCGGCTGGTGCCCCCGGGGACCCTGCGCGACTACCTCGGAGAGGTCTGCGGGCGCGAGGAGATCCCCGTCGCGGAGGGCGTGCTGCCGCTGGTGGTGCGCGCGGGCGCGGGTTCCGTGCGTGACTCGATGTCCGTCATGGACCAGCTGCTGGCCGGCGCGGGGGCGGACGGCGTGACGTACGCCATGGCGACCTCCCTGCTCGGGTACACCGACGGCTCACTCCTCGACTCCGTCGTCGAGGCCTTCGCCACCGGTGACGGCGCCGCCGCCTTCGAGGTCGTCGACCGCATCATCGAGGGCGGCAACGACCCCCGGAGGTTCGTCACCGACCTGCTGGAGCGGCTGCGGGACCTGGTGATCCTCGCCGCCGTGCCGGACGCCGCGGAGAAGGGGCTCATCGATGCCCCCGTCGACGTCATCGAGCGGATGCAGGCCCAGGCCGGCACCTTCGGCGCCGCCGAGCTGAGCCGCGCCGCCGA
Source organism: Streptomyces sp. NPDC050997 (assembly GCF_040660135.1). NCBI lineage: Bacteria > Bacillati > Actinomycetota > Actinomycetes > Kitasatosporales > Streptomycetaceae > Streptomyces > Streptomyces sp. NPDC050997. The sequence goes on along the minus strand of NZ_JBFAGK010000002.1, from coordinate 41,742 downwards.
CCTCGTCAACCAGGGGCTGACCGAGATGCGCGGCGCCAACTCGCCCCGCCTCCAGCTGGAGCTCATCTGCGCGCGCGTGCTGCTGCCGGCCGCGTACGGCGACGAGCGTTCGGTCATGGCCCGCCTCGACCGCATCGAACGGGGCGTGCACTTCTCCGCGGGCGGCGCCGCCCCCGCCATGGGGTACGTGCCGGGGCCCGAGGCACATGGGGGAGCGGCGGGAGCGGGAGGGGCGGTGAGTGCGTCGGCACCTTCGGTTCCTCCGGTTCCATCGGCTCCTTCGGCTTCCCCGGTTCCACCGGGGGCCGGGGCCGCCGCGGCTCGGGCCGCGGTTCGCGCTTCGGGTGCGGGTTCCGGACCGGGTTCGGCCGATGATCCGAACGCCCCCGCCGCACCGCCTGCCGAGGCCTCTCCCGCGCCCGGCCCCTCCGCCGACCCGACATCCGGACCGGCGTCCGGCTCTCCCGGCGACGGTCAGCCCGGACAGCATCCGTCGCCCGGACAGTCCCAGCCGTCCCACCCGGCGCCCGCCTCCCCGCCCCCCGCACCAGGTGCCTGGCCCACCCCCGCCCCAGCGGGCGGTGCTCGACGCCCTGGTGGCTGGCCCACCGCGGCCCCAGCGGGCGGCGGCCGCCCTCCGGCCGCACCGAACCAACCCGCGTCCGCGCCCACACCCCCGCCTGCGCAGGCACCCTCGACTCCGGCGGCCGCACCGCCCGCCGCGGACGCCGCCGCTTACGCGCCTGCGGCCGGCGGCCTCGACCCCCGCACGCTCTGGCCGAACATCCTGGAGGCGGTGAAGAACCGCCGCCGCTTCACCTGGATCCTGCTCAGTCAGAACGCGCAGGTCACAGGCTTCGACGGCACGACCCTCCAGCTCGGTTTCATCAACGCCGGCGCCCGTGACAACTTCGCGGGCAGCGGCAGCGAGGACGTACTGCGGCAGGCACTGGCCGAGCAGTTCAGCGTGCAGTGGAAGATCGAGGCGATCGTCGACCCCTCGGGCGGCGGCTCGGCACTCCCGGCGCCGGGCGGACCCTCCGGCTTCACCGGCGGAGGGGGAGGCACCGGGACCACCGGCTACGGCTCGGGCGGCGGTGGCTACGGCGGTGGCGGTGGCGGTGGCGGTGGCGGTACGACCCCACAACGCCCGGCATCCCCGCAGTCCGCGCCTTCCGCCACCAGCACCTCGTCCTCGTCCCCGTCCTCGTCTTCGGGCCCGGCCCGGTCCTCATCGTCGTCCGCGTCCTCGGGAGCCTCCGGCTCTACGGCCGCCCCCGCTTCCGGCTCCCAGCATTCCGCCTCCGAACCACGACACTCGGTCTCCCCCGAGGACGACATCCCCGCGGACGACGACCCCGACCTCGACGAGTCGGCCCTCTCCGGCCATGACCTCATCGTCCGGGAGCTGGGAGCGACCGTGGTGGAGGAGTTCTCGAACGAATAGCGAGCAACGAGTGACGCCCGCCTTGGAGGAACCCACAATCCTCCCACCCCCACCCCTTCGGAAGCCCGCACAAAAACCCCGTTAGGCTGACCCCCGTGAAGGTCCTTGTCATCGGTAGCGGTGCCCGCGAACACGCCCTGTGCCACTCTCTGTCCCTCGATCCCGACGTCACCGCGCTGCACTGCGCCCCCGGCAACGCCGGCATCGCCGAAGTCGCCGAGCTGCACCGGGTCGACGCTCTGGACGGCGCCGCCGTCTCCGCGCTGGCCGCGCAGCTGGGCGCCGAGCTGGTGATCGTAGGCCCGGAGGCGCCGCTCGTCGCCGGGGTCGCCGACGCCGTGAGCTCGGCCGGTATTCCGGTCTTCGGCCCCTCCAAGGAGGCCGCGCAGCTGGAGGGCTCCAAGGCCTTCGCCAAGGAGATCATGGCCGCGGCGGAGGTACCCACCGCCCGCTCGTACGTCTGCACGACCCCCGAAGAGGTCGATACGGCTCTCGACGCCTTCGGTGCCCCCTACGTGGTCAAGGACGACGGACTCGCCGCCGGCAAGGGCGTCGTCGTCACCAGCGACGTAGAGGCGGCCAAGGCGCACGCGAACTCGTGCGAGCGCGTGGTCATCGAGGAGTTCCTCGACGGCCCCGAGGTCTCCCTGTTCGCCATCACCGACGGCGCGACGGTCCTCCCGCTCCAGCCCGCCCAGGACTTCAAGCGCGCGCTCGACGGCGACGAGGGCCCGAACACCGGCGGCATGGGCGCGTACTCCCCGCTGCCGTGGGCGGACCCGAAGCTGGTCGACGAGGTCATGGAGACCGTCCTCCAGCCGACCGTCGACGAGATGCGCCGCCGCGGCACCCCCTTCTCCGGCCTGCTCTACGCCGGTCTCGCGATCACCTCCCGCGGCGTCCGGGTGATCGAGTTCAACGCCCGCTTCGGCGACCCCGAGACCCAGGTCGTACTGGCCCGTCTGAAGACCCCGCTGGCCGGTGTCCTGCTGGCCGCCGCGACCAGCAACCTCGCCGACCTGGAGCCCCTGCGCTGGAGCGAGGACGCGGCGGTCACCGTGGTCGTGGCCTCGCACAACTACCCCGGCACCCCGCGCACCGGCGACCCGATCACCGGCCTGGCCGAGGTGGTCGCCGAGGACGCCCCGCACGCGTACGTCCTGCACGCGGGCACCCGCCAGGACGGTGACGCCGTCGTGAGCGCGGGCGGTCGCGTCCTGTCCGTGACGGCGAGCGGCAAGGACCTCTCCGAGGCCCGTGAGCGTGCGTACCGGGCCGTCGGCCGGGTCCGTCTCGACGGTTCCCAGCACCGTACGGACATCGCGGCGAAGGCGGCCTCCGACGCCGCCGCCGGTGCGGACCGCGGCGCCTGAAAAGCCGGGCGGGAAAACCCGCCGCCGATAAACCCCACAGGCCCCGCATCCGTCTCAGGATTCGGGGCCTGATCATTGCGTTCCGTCAGCCACCTCTCCCCAAAGCCATTCCATCGAGTGACCGATGCCCCATCCGGCTGACGAGGGCCGGGGGCCCAACTAGGGTGCGGCGCAAGCTTTCCGGCACTTGGCTCACCGGCATTGCGATGTCAGTGCCTGGTGCCACAGTGGGGAGTGAGCAACGCCGGCAGAGCCAGGCAAGCAGGACAGCAGGGAGGGGGTGAGGTCCGGTCGTGACAGGTATGGGTGTAGAGGCAGGCGTGCAGGCCGCGCGGCATCGGGCACTCGCCGTGCTGCGTATCCGCAGCCGTGCGCTGGCCGTCGCGCTGTTGCCCGCGGCCGTCGCCGTGGTGCTGCTGGCCGGCGGTGCCACGGACCATCTCGTGGGCCCGGTCTGGGACGGGGCCCGCTGGGCGATGACAGTGGCCGCCGCCCTCGTGCTGCTCGCCGCCGGCGGCATCGCGCTGGTCGTCTCCCGCGCCCGCCCCGCCGTCAGTCCGACGGTTCCGATCGCCGAGGAGTCGGCGCCCGACCTGTACCGCATGGTGCGCGACCTCGCCGACCGGCTCGACGTGCCCGCACCCTCCGCGATAGCCCTCACCCCGGACTGCGACAGCTGGCTGGAGGACCGTACCCACCCGGCCCACGGCCCGCCTCCGCGGGAGGAACAGGACGAGATAGCGGGTGCCCATGGTGCTCCCCGCCGGTCCGCCGCCGCTCCGGTGCTGGTCATCGGCTCCCCGTTCCTGTGGTGGATGCGCGTCGGCGAACTGCGCGCGGTCCTCGCCCCGGTCGTCGCCGGTACGGGCCCCTCGGCGCATCCGGACATAGCGACGGCCCGGCGCTTCGTGCGGGGCCTGGACGCGGCGGTGGCCGTGACCGCGGCACCCCGCCGCGACCCGGTCACCCGGACGGTGCTCGCGGGCGTCGGCTGGGTCGTCCGGCTCCTGCTGCGCAGCTGTCGCGGTCATGCCGCCGAGATGGAGCGCGGTGTCGCCGCCGCGGCGGCCGAGCGTGCACAGGCTGTGGATTACGGACTGAGAATCGTCGCCCAGGAACAGGTGGGTCTCGCGTACGCGGGCTGGGACCGGCTGCTGACCAAGGTCGCGCTGCCCGCCTGGCGCATGGGCCGCTGGCCCTCCCGACTGGACGCGGGCGTCGTCGCGGCACTGACCGAGCTGTCCCGCCGAGACCGCCTGGCGGAGGGCTTCGCCTCCCGGCTGGGCGAGCGCCCCGCCTGTGACCTGCTGGAAGAGCCCGGCACGGTGGATGAGGCGGCCTCGCTTCTCGCCGCCCGCCTCTTCCACGGAGGCCCGGCGGAGTCGGGCCGGGACTGGTCCCCGGTGGACTGGCAGGAGTATCCGGAGGAGGTCGTCGACCGCAAGTGGCGCACGGACGCCGCCCGTCTCGACCGCGTCCTGGACACCCTCGGCGTCCGACGCTCCCCCGACCCGGCGTCCCTCGCCCCTGCCGCCCCCACCCTGGCCAGGATCATCGACCACCTGACCGAGCCGCCCCCTCCCGCCAACGGCACTCTGATCGCGTCCCTCGGGTCCACCCCCCTGAACGGCCACACCGAAGCCGACGGCGACGCCGGACCTGACGACGACACCAACTCTCCCGACGACATCGCCGTACCCGGCGGGCGCCTTCGCGATGACACGGCGGCCCCCGACGACACCGCCGTCCCCGACGCCACCGCCGCCCCCGACGAGCGTCTTCCCGGCGACATCGCCGTCCCCGACGAGCCCCCTCGCGACTCCGATCCCGCCGCCGAGCCCGGCAGCCGGCCCCCGCACGACGACCCCGCCGCCACGGACCAACAGATCGCCCCCCACGACCTCCCAGACGACGAGCCGCCCCACGACCTCCCCCACAGCAGCGAGCGCGGTGCCGATCTCGCCGCTCGGCTCAGTGCCGAGGTCGCACGGGAGGAGGCGTCTGCCGCTCCGCGGACGGGCGGGGACCAGCCCGCAGCCGGGCAGGGCAGTCCCGACACGGCCTTCTGGGACGACGGCATGCTGCCCCTCTTCCCCCTGCAGCCACCCCGTACCGGACGCGAACTGCTCGCCGACCACGTCATCGCGATGGTCTGCTGTGCCGCGATCGACAACGCCGGCGCGACCCCGGGCCTCGACTGGCTGGACGGCCCCTCGCTTCTGGTCAACGGCGAACGGACGACCGACCTGACCTTCCGCGTCCTCAGCCTCGTCGAGGAAGGCGATCCGGCCCCCCTGCGCGCCTGGCTGGTCGAGTCGGGCATACGCCCGGAGAAGCCGGTACGCCTCGTCTGACAGCCGCACCCACCGCACACAGGTCGCGACTCAGCGTAATCGGATGCCCCGATTCCACTTTCGGTCAATTCGCAACGAATAGTGACAGCGCGCGTGCGTAATGTGATGTGCTGGGACCGATCGCGCACATGGCATGGGCTCGCGACATACGACAGGCACATGACACGCGCGGCACCTGCAACACGCCTCGCACGACACGCCACACACAACGCGGCTCACGCAACGCGGCACACACAAAAAAACGGGGGCACGAGGGAGGGAAGCGACGATGGGATCGGGAGCGCGACCGGAGCAGATCCGCCGCTGGGAGTCGGGAGCACTCGCGCACGCCGTGACGGATCCCTTCGGCCAGGGCCCCGTCCCCTGGCTCCGCGGCAACCCGACGTACTTCGACGACTCCGGCCAGATCGTCCCCTGGTACGTGGACCCGGCCCAGCAGCCGCCCCCCGGCGCGACCCCGGGTGCCGGCACCGGCCGCCGCCACGTCCCCGCCCCCCGAGCCGCCTCAGGCCCCCGCTCCGCCGACGACGTCCACCGCCAGATCAAGGGCTTCACCTCCACCGGCGCGGTCGCCCCCGGCGAGGCCGTCGACTTCCACATCACCGTCGACCCGCCTCAGGAATTCGGCGTCGACATCTACCGCATCGGCCACTACGGCGGTGACGGCGCCGCCAAGATCACCACCAGCCCCCGGCTGCCCGGCATCGTCCAGCCGCCGCCCCTCACGGCCGACCGCACGGTCTCCTGCCACCACTGGTGGCTGTCCTGGCGCCTGCAGATCCCGTCGTACTGGAGCGTCGGAGCGTATGTCGCCGTCCTCACCACCGCCGACGGCTACCGTTCGCACATCCCCTTCACCGTCCGCCACGACCACCCGGCGGACCTGCTTCTCCTGCTGCCCGACGTGACCTGGCAGGCGTACAACCTCTACCCGGAGGACGGCCGCACCGGTGCCAGCCTCTACCACGCCTGGGACGAGGAGGGCCGGCTGCTCGGGGAGTCCGACGCGGCGACGACGGTCTCCTTCGACCGCCCCTACGCGGGCGCCGGCCTCCCCCTGCACGTCGGCCACGCCTACGACTTCATCCGCTGGGCCGAGCGCTACGGCTACGACCTCGCCTACGCCGACGCCCGCGACCTGCACGCCGGTCACATCGACCCCACCCACTACCGCGGCCTGGTCTTCCCCGGCCACGACGAGTACTGGTCGACGAACATGCGCCGCACCGTCGAGCGGGCCCGCGACCAGGGCACCTCTCTCGTCTTCCTCTCCGCCAACTCCCTTTACTGGCAGGTGGAGTTGGGCCCCTCGCCGTCCGGCGTCCCCGACCGCCTGCTCACCTGCCGCAAACGCCGAGGGCCGGGCAAACCCGTGCTGTGGCGCGAGATCGACCGCCCGGAGCAGCACCTGGTCGGCATCCAGTACGCCGGCCATGTCCCCGAACCCAGCCCCCTGGTCGTCCGCAACGCCGACCACTGGCTGTGGGAGGCGACCGGCGCGCACGAGGGCGACGAGATCGAGGGCCTGGTCGCGGGCGAGGCCGACCGCTACTTCCCGCGCGCCCCGCTGCCCGCGCACGACGAGCGCATCCTGCTCGCCCACTCCCCGTACACCGACCGCGGGGGCGTGCGCCGCCACCAGGAGACCTCCTTGTACCGCGCCCCCTCCGGCGCCCTGGTCTTCGCATCCGGGACGTTCGCCTGGGCACCCTCACTGGACCGGCCGGGCCACGTCGACACCCGGGTCCAACGCGCCACCGCAAACCTCATCGACCGCATCTGCAAACACGACTGACCGCCCACCCACCGGTCCCCGTGTCCGGAACCGATCCCCCGTACGGGAGAATCGACCCAGTTGGGCCCGCCCGTCGCCCCCCACCACCCCATTCGGGCCCTATGGGCGCACCCTTTTCTTCAACCACGGGGAGGAACCGTGTCCGGATTCGTAGAAAAACCCGAGCCGATCCAGGTTCCGGGCCTGGTGCACCTGCACACCGGCAAGGTGCGAGAGCTGTACCAGAACGAGGCGGGCGACCTCGTGATGGTCGCCAGCGACCGCCTGTCCGCCTACGACTGGGTGCTGCCGACCGAGATCCCCGACAAGGGCCGCGTCCTCACCCAGCTCTCCCTGTGGTGGTTCGATCAGATCGCCGACCTGATCCCCAACCACGTCCTGAGCACCGACCTGCCCGCCGGCGCCCCCGCCGACTGGGCCGGCCGCACGCTGATCTGCAAGTCGCTCCAGATGGTCCCGGTGGAGTGCGTGGCCCGCGGCTACCTCACCGGCTCGGGCCTGGTCGAGTACAACGAGTCCCGCACGGTCTGCGGCCTCGCCCTCCCCGAGGGCCTGGTCGACGGCAGCGAACTCCCCGCCTCGATCTTCACCCCGGCCACCAAGGCCGCGGTCGGCGAGCACGACGAGAACGTCTCCTACGAGGAGGTCGCCCGCCAGGTCGGCGCGGAGACCGCCGCCCAGCTGCGTCAGGCCACCCTCGCCGTCTACTCGCGCGGCCGGGACATCGCCCGGGACCGCGGGGTCATCCTCGCTGACACCAAGTTCGAGTTCGGCTTCGAAGGGGAGACCCTGGTCCTCGCGGACGAGATCCTCACCCCGGACTCCTCCCGCTTCTGGCCGGCCGACCAGTGGCAGCCGGGCCGCCCGCAGCCGTCGTACGACAAGCAGTACGTCCGTGACTGGCTGACCTCGCCCGAGTCCGGCTGGGACCGGAAGAGCGAGCTGCCCCCGCCGCCGCTGCCCGAGGAGGTCGTGGAGGCGACACGGGCGAAGTACCTGGAGGCGTACGAGCGCCTGACGGGCATGACCTGGAGCTGACCGCGCCGCGCGCGAGAGGCCCCGGCGAGAGCCGGGGCCTCTTCCGAACCCGCGCGTCACGCGACGCACGACGAAGGCCCCGGTCGCGATGACCGGGGCCTTCGAACAACGAGCGGACGACCAGGTTCGAACTGGCGACCTCAACCTTGGCAAGGTTGCGCTCTACCAACTGAGCTACGTCCGCAGTGCGCCGTGGCGCGAGAGCAACTATACCCAACCCCGCTCGCGTGCGAGCCGCACCGCCGAGTGACGGTTTTCCGCCCCGAGCTTCGAGACGGCCGACGACAGATAGTTCCGCACGGTCCCCTGCGACAACGCGGCCCGCTCGGCGATCTCCGCGACCGGCGCCCCGTCGGCTGCGAGCTCCAGCACCTCCGCCTCCCTGGCGGTCAGCGGCGAGTTCCCGGCGGAGATCGCGTCGGCGGCCAACTCGGGGTCGACGTAGCGGTTTCCCCCGTGCACCGTGCGGATGATCTCCGCGAGGCGCTGGGCGCTGACGGTCTTCGGGACGAATCCGCGCACCCCCGCCTCCAGGGCCCGCTTCAGATGCCCGGGCCGCCCGTGACTGGTCACGATCAGCACCCGGCAGTCGGGCAGCTCGGTCCGCAGGGATGTGGCGACCTTCACACCGTCCGCCCCCGGCATCTGCAGATCGAGTACGGCGACGTCGACCTTGTGCGCCAACGCCATCGCCAGCGCTTCCGGCCCGGAGGCCGCCTCGGCCACGACCAGCAGATCGTCCTCCAGGGACAGCAGCGCGGCGAGCGCACCCCGGATCAGATGTTCGTCGTCGGCGAGCAGAAGCCGTACGGGAGCAGTCATCTCGTGACCTCCCTCAGACCGGCCTTACCACTTACGGCCACCGCGTCACTTACAGCCACCGCGTCACTCACACTCGCCGTGTCACTCACACTCGCCGTGTCGCTCACGCCCCTCGTCGCCGTCAGCGGCACCTCCGCCACCACCCGGAACCCGCCGTCCTCGGTGAACCCCGCCTCCAGGGCCCCGTCCACCGCCGCCAGCCGCTCCCGCAACCCCGCCAGCCCCGACCCACCGCTCCCGTCGGAGGCCCGCGCCCTGTCGTTCTCCACGGTCATCACCACCCGCCGGTCCGTCGCCCGCCCCTCAGCCGACGGCCCCTGAGCCACCCGCCCCTCAGCCACCACGCATCCCTCCACCACCCGCACCACCACCACGCACCGCTCCGCATCCCCATGCCGCAGCACGTTGGTCGTGGCCTCCCGCACCACCCACCCCAGCGCCGACTGCACCTCGGCCGGGAGGTCGGACGCCTCGCCGCCGGTCACCTCGCACCGGATCCCCGCCGCCGTCAACACCCCCTGCGCACCGGCGAGTTCGACCCCGAGGTCGGCCTCCCGGTACCCCCGTACGACATCCCGCACCTCGCGCTGCGACTCCCGCGCGATGCGCTGCACCTCGATCATCTGCTCCACGGCCTCGGCCCGTCCGCGCCGCGCCAACTGGACGGCCAGCTCGCTCTTCAGCGCGATCACGGCGAGGTTGCGTCCCATCACGTCGTGCAGATCCCGCCCGAACCGCAGCCGCTCCTCGGCGACGGCGAGCCGGGCCCGGGTCTCGCGGGCCGCGTCGAGCTCGTAGACGGCGTCGAGGAGCCAGACGGAGAAGACGGCGGAGAAGGCCAGTGCCCCGGCGCCGAACAGCACCATGAGCGCCGAGAGGAGCGCGGTGGGGCCGGGCAGACCCATGGGGAAGGCCACGACGGCGGAGCCCGCCGCGAAGCCCCCGACGATCGCGAAGACGCGCCGCCGGTTGCGGACACCGAGCGAGATGAAGCCGGCGCCGAAGATCAGGACCAGGCTGTAGAACGTGCCCGTCGCGTTGTCGACGTGCTCACCCTCCGGCCCGCGCTCCGCGATGCCGATCGCGGCCACCGCGAGCACCGCGGTGACGGAGGACAACAGCCACAGCAATCGCACGGGCTGCGCGCGACGGCCCCGCGTCCAGTCCAGCGCCCGGGACGCGGTCACCCCGCAGAGCACGGTGTGCACACCCGCCGACACCAGCAGCGTCGCCGCCAGCCACCCGTTCACCTGGCCCAGGATCGCGAGCCCGGCCGTGGCGCCCTCCAGCATCGCGAAGAAGTGGAACGACCACCGTGTGTACGTCTCCACCTTCGCCGGTGTGTTCTTGCGCCGCCACCAGCCGCTCGGCCCCCGCATCCGCTGTCCCCGTCCCTTCCACGCACTCGCACTGGCACTCGTACGCGCACTCGCACTCGCACCGTGGCTCAGCGCCTCGGCTCCCACCGGAACCACCGTCCTACAGCAAACACGCCGAACGCGGTCCAGGCCAGGGCCGTCAGCACCGGTCCCACCGCCTCGTAGACCGACAGCTCACCGCTCCACCCGCCGCGCACGAGTGTGATCACCGGGGTCAGCGGCAGCAGTTCGAGCACCGTCGCCACCCGGTCGGGCATCAGCTCCAGCGGGACGGTGATCCCGGAGCCGACCATCGAGATCATCATCAACGGCAGCGCGGTGACCTGCGCGCTCTCCACCGTGCGGGTGAAGCTCGCCGTCACGGCGGCCAGCGACGCGCACATCACCAGGCCCAACAGCACGCCGATGACGGCCAGATGGGGTGCCTCGGGAGCCGGCAGGCCGAGCAGCGCGGCACAGCCCGCCGCCAGGATCAGGGACTGGACCAACCCGGTGCCAAGGGACGGCAGCGCGGCCCCGGCCAGGATCTCCCGGTCCCGCAGCTCACCGGTGCGCAGCCGCTTCAGGACCAGTTCCTCGCGCCGCCCGACGAAGACGCCGATGGGCGCCGAGTACACCGCGAACAGCAGCGAGAAGCCGACGGCTCCCGGCAGCAGGACCAGCCCGACGCTGAGGCCGGTGTCCGCGAGGTCCATGTCCTCGACCACCGACCGCACGCTGAACGGCAGCACCAGCGGCACGAAGACGGCCGCGACGATCATGCCCTTGCTACGTCCGAACAGGGTCAGCTCGGCCCGCGCGAGGGCCCCCACACGCCCCCTCGCCGTGGTGACGGTCCCGCTGCTCATACCGCGTACTCCTCGGCAGTCTCGGAAACGTCCGCGGAACCATCGGCATCGGCATCGGCATCGGCATCGGCCTCGCCCGAACCGGCCGCCTCCCGCGCGATCCCCAGGAACGCCTCCTCCAGCGACGCCGACCGCACATCGAGCCGCCGCAGCTCCACCCCCGCCTCGGCGGCCCACACCAGCAGCCCGGTGGCCGCCCGCTGAAGCGCCCGGGTCCGCAGCCGTACGGTGCTCCCCACGACCTCGTGCCCGCACACCTCCAGCTCGCCGAGCGGCGGCAGGTCCCCCAGGAAGTACCCGTAGGGCAGTTCGAAGGAGATCCGGGACGGCTGCGCGGCGGTCACCTCGGCCGGTGTCCCGGCGGCCGCGATGCGACCCGAGTGAAGGATCGCCAGCCGGTCGGCGAGCCCTTCGGCCTCCTCCAGGTAGTGCGTGGTGAGCAGCACGGTCGTACCGCTGTCGCGCAGCGCGCGCACCAACTCCCAGGTCTCCCGGCGCCCTTCGGCGTCCAGCCCGGTCGTCGGCTCGTCCAGGAACAGCACCTCGGGCCGGCCGAGCAGCGCGAGCGCCAGGTCCAGGCGGCGCCGCTCGCCTCCGGACAACTGCTTCACGCGGACACCGGACCGCCGCTCCAGACCGACCAGTGCCAGCGCTTCCCGCGGCGGGCGTGCCCCGCTCACGCAGCCCGCCCACATCCGTGCGGTCTCCGCGACGGTCAGTTCGGAGGGAAAGCCGCCCTCCTGCAACATCACCCCGGTCCGGGGGCGTACGACGTCCCGCTCGGCGTAGGGATCGTGCCCGAGGACCCGTACCCGGCCCCCGGCCGGCCGTGCGAGCCCCTCCAGCAGTTCGACGGTGGACGTCTTTCCGGCTCCGTTGGTGCCGAGCAGTGCGAAGATCTCGCCGCGGCGCACGGAGAAGGTGATCCCGCGCACCGCTTCGAACCCGCCCCCGTACACACGCTTCAGGTCAGTGACCTCAATCACGTGTTCGTGTTCGTTGGTGTCCATGCCTCCAGCCTCCCGGCGATCCGGGACGGGTGGCAGTGCGGGCTGTCATCACCGCACATGACAAATGTCAGACGCTCGACGAAGAGCCCTGGAGGCCTCGGATCACCGGGAGGCGGACACACGAAGGACATGCAAAAGGCCCCGGTCCACTGGACCGGGGCCTTCAGAACTGAGCGGACGACCAGGTTCGAACTGGCGACCTCAACCTTGGCAAGGTTGCGCTCTACCAACTGAGCTACGTCCGCATTGCCTCCGACCGGCTCTCACCGATCGGCGCGAGCACCAGCCTACCTGATCCACAAGAGTGGCCGGACTGGTGGTGCAGAGCGGGTGACAGGAATTGCACACTGCGCCTTCCTCCTGGAAGGAGGATGTTCTGCTACTGAACTACACCCGCGTGTACTCCGTGGGCTGGGCTTTTCGGCCTTGCCCCTCGGCGTGCTCCAGACTCTAGCTGACCAGGTGGGGTGCAACGCAAGTCGGTTGCCCTCAGGGCCCGCTGACGGACTCTGAGGGCACCACACCGCACCGCACCGCGGCCGGCTGTCACCTCGCGGCGGCGAACGCCTCGTAGACCTTCTTCGGGATGCGCCCGCGCGCCGGGACGTCCATCTTGTTCGCCTGTGCCCAGGCCCGGACGGCCGCCGGGTCGGGCGCGATCTCCGTCTGCTTGTACGCCTTGCCGGACCTCGACCGCTTGCGGCCGGCGTCCACGTACGGCGCGAGCGCCTTACGCAGTTTCTTGGCATTGGCTGGGTTCAGGTCGATCTCGTACGACTTGCCGTCGAGTCCGAAGGCGATCGTTTCCGCCGCTTCCGAGCCGTCGATGTCGTCAAAGAGAGTGACCACGACCTTCTGCGCCACGAATATCGGTCCCTTCGTGCGGCATCTCTGGGATGACGTGCCAAGACGTCTGGGAGATGCCGACTGTCCGCCTGTTAATGGGCAAAGTATCGGCTATTGGCAATTCATTTGTACAGGGCCCGGCATTGCAATGTGAAGCCCGACTAAATCTGTCCGCGTGTCTCCAGCGCAATAGGTCCTGTGCATCGATCCGAGATCTTTCCCTGAACTTTTCGTGAAACCCCCGCTCTGATACCGGATCGTGACAGCCGTCACGTAGATTCCTACAACTCTACCCGCGTAGAAATTTTGTACGGGTAGTCTGAAGACACCTGCAGGAACCTGCTCAGCACCACAACACCGGGAGTGCCAGTGGCACGCGTCGTAGTCGACGTCATGCTCAAGCCGGAGATCCTCGACCCCCAGGGCCAGGCGGTGCAGCGCGCACTGCCGCGGCTGGGTTTCGAAGGGATCTCCGACGTACGTCAGGGAAAGCGATTCGAACTGGAAGTTGACGGACCGGTCGACGAGGCCGTGCTCGCCCGCATCCACGATCTTGCGGAATCCTTCCTCGCCAACACCGTGATCGAGGACTTCACCGTCAAGGTGGAGGAAGTCGCGGAGGCCGCGAAGTGACCGCTCGTATTGGCGTCGTCACTTTCCCGGGCAGCCTTGACGACCGGGACACGCAGCGCGCGATCCGCCTCGCGGGCGCCGAGCCGGTCGCCCTGTGGCACAAGGACAAGAACCTCCACCAGGTCGACGCCGTGGTGCTGTGCGGTGGTTTCTCCTACGGTGACTATCTGCGCGCCGGTGCCATCGCCCGCTTCTCGCCGGTGATGGAGCCCCTCATCGAGCAGACGAAGGCCGGACTGCCGGTCCTCGGCATCTGCAACGGCTTCCAGATCCTCACCGAGGCCCACCTCCTCCCGGGCGGGATGCTCGGCAACGACCACCTCCACTTCATCTGCCGCGACCAGAAGCTGCGGGTGGAGAACGCGGACACCGCCTGGACGACCGACTACACGGCCGGCCAGGAGATCGACATCCCGCTGAAGAACATGGACGGCCGGTACGTCGCCGACGAGTACACCCTCGACAAGCTGGAGGGCGAGGGCCGAGTCGCCTTCCGTTACGTCGCCCGCGGCGAGGCCGCTGATGGATACGGCAATCCGAACGGCTCGCTCCGCGACATCGCCGGCATCACCAACGAGGCCGGCAACGTCGTAGGCCTCATGCCGCACCCGGAGCACGCCGTCGAGCCCCTCATCGGCTCCGGCGGCACCGACGGCCTCCCCTTCTTCACCTCGATCCTCAAGAAGCTGGTCAACGCATGAGCCGGACGCCTCTGGACACGGTCGAGAACGCGGCCGCGACCCCCGACGTCGAGCTGCCCTGGGCCGAACTCGGACTGAAGAAGGACGAGTACGAGCGGGTCGTGGAGATCCTCGGCCGCCGCCCGACCGGCGCCGAGCTCGCCATGTACTCGGTCATGTGGTCCGAGCACTGCTCGTACAAGTCGTCGAAGGTGCACCTGCGCCAGTTCGGCGAGAAGGCCCCCCAGTCCGACGCGCTGCTCGTGGGCATCGGCGAGAACGCGGGCGTCGTCGACGTCGGTCAGGGCTACGCGGTCACCTTCAAGGTCGAGTCGCACAACCATCCGTCGTACGTGGAGCCGTACCAGGGCGCCGCGACCGGTGTCGGCGGTATCGTCCGCGACATCATCGCGATGGGCGCGCGGCCGGTCGCGGTCGTCGACCCGCTGCGCTTCGGCGCCGCCGACCACCCCGACACCAAGCGCGTGCTGCCGGGTGTCGTCGCGGGCATCGGCGGCTACGGCAACTGCCTGGGCCTGCCGAACATCGGCGGCGAGGTCGTCTTCGACGCCTGCTACCAGGGCAACCCGCTGGTCAACGCCGGTGCCATCGGTGTGATGCGACACGAGGACATCCACCTCGCGAAGGCGTCCGGCGCGGGCAACAAGGTCATCCTGTACGGGGCCCGCACGGGCGGTGACGGCATCGGCGGCGCGTCCATCCTGGCGAGCGAGACCTTCGACGACGCCAAGCCGTCGAAGCGTCCCGCGGTCCAGGTCGGCGACCCCTTCCAGGAGAAGCTCCTCATCGAGTGCACCCTGGAGGCCTTCCAGGAGAAGCTCGTCGTCGGCATCCAGGACCTGGGCGCGGCCGGTCTGTCGTGTGCCACCTCCGAGCTCGCCTCCAACGGCTCCGGCGGCATGCGCGTGACCCTGGACGACGTACCGCTGCGCGACTCGACGCTCTCGCCCGAGGAAATCCTCATGAGCGAGTCGCAGGAACGCATGTGCGCGGTCGTCGAGCCGGAGAAGGTCGACCGGTTCCTGGAGATCTGCGACAAGTGGGACGTCATCGCCACCGTCATCGGTGAGGTGACCGACGGCGACCGCCTGGAGATCTACTGGCACGGCGGCAAGATCGTCGACGTCGACCCGCGCACGGTGGCGCACGACGGCCCGGTCTACGAGCGCCCGTACGCCCGCCCCCAGTGGCAGGACGCCCTTCAGGCGGACGACGCCGGAAAGCTTGCCCGGCCCGCGAGTTCGGCGGAGCTGAAGGACCAGGTCCTGAGGCTGGTGTCGTCTCCCAACCAGGCCTCCAAGAAGTGGATCACCTCGCAGTACGACCACTTCGTACAGGGCAACACGGTGCTGGCCCAGCCCGAGGACTCGGGCATGATCCGCATCGACGAGGTGACCGGCCTCGGCGTCGCCATCGCGACGGACGGCAACGGCCGGTACGCCAAGCTCGACCCGTACGCGGGCGCGCAGCTGGCCCTCGCCGAGGCCTATCGCAACGTGGCGACGACCGGTGCCAAGCCGCTCGCGGTCTCCGACTGTCTGAACTTCGGTTCGCCCGAGGACCCCGCGGTGATGTGGCAGTTCGCGGAGGCCATCCGCGGTCTCGCCGACGCCTGCCAGCAGCTCGGCACCCCGGTGACCGGCGGCAACGTCTCCCTGTACAACCAGACGGGCGACGTGGCCATCCACCCGACCCCGGTGGTCGCGGTCCTCGGCGTCATCGACGACGTGGCCCGGCGCACCCCGGTCGCCTTCCAGGAGGAGGGCCAGCTGCTGTACCTCCTCGGCGACACGCATGCGGAGTTCGGCGGTTCGGCCTGGTCGCAGGTCATCCACGACCACCTCGGCGGCCTGCCGCCCAAGGTCGACCTGGAGCGCGAGCGTCTGCTGGCCGAGATCCTGATCTCCGCCTCCCGCGACGGCATGATCGACTCCGCGCACGACCTGTCCGACGGCGGTCTGATCCAGGCCGTGGTCGAGTCGGCGCTGCTCGGCGGCAAGGGCGCACGGCTGATCGTGCCGGACGGTCTCGACGCGTTCACCTACCTCTTCTCGGAGTCGGCGGGCCGCGCGGTCGTTGCCGTCCCGCGTTCGGAAGAGGTCCGCTTCAACGACATGTGCGGTGCGCGGGGTCTGCCCGTCACCCGCATCGGTGTCGTCGACGGCGACTCCGTCGAGGTCCAGGGCGAGTTCGCGCTCTCCCTGGAGGACCTGCGCACGGCACACGAGGAGACCATCCCGGCGCTGCTGGCGTAGGCGGCTCCACGCGCGGAGGGCCTCACGGCCCCGGCCTCACCGCGAAGAAGGCCCCGCCCGGGCCAGAAGTCCGGGCGGGGCCTTCGTCATGCCGGGATCGGGCAGGTGCGGGGCGAGCAGCGCGGCGAAGATCATCAGAACCGCCTCGCTCCAGAAGACCACCTCGGTCGCCGCGACCGTCACCGGTGCCGTCCGGCTGCCGACCGGGGAGGGCAGGGCATCGGCGTCCCCCACGACCACGAGATCTTCGACGCCCCCGTGACCACGTCCCGATCCGCCTAGGCTGCCCCCATGCCCCCGGCCAAGAAGCGTGCGCGTACCTACGACCCCGGCAGGATCCGCACGGCGGTGCTCACCCAGTTCGGGACCGTACGACAGGCCGTACGCACCCTCACCCCCGAGCAACTCGCCCTGCCCACCCGGCTCGGCGACTGGACCGTACGGGACCTGGTCGCGCACATCGGGATGGTCCTCGGCGCAGTCGACCGGCTGCTCGGCGAGCCCGAGCCGGAGTCGGAGCGGCGGGCCGGCGCCCTGCTCGGCTGGCCGCACGCGATCCGCGCCGACGCCGCGGACATCGCAGCCCACGCCCACGACCTCGCCGAGCGCAATCCCGACCTCGACGCCCACCTCGCCGACGTGGAGCACCGCTTCACCGCCCGCCTCGACGAGAATCCCGGCACCCGCCTGCTCGCCACCAGCGCCGGCGCCCTGTCGCTCGACGACTACCTCGTCACCCGCACCGTCGAGCTCGTCGTCCACACCGACGACCTGAACGCCGCCGTGCCCGGCCTCGACCTCCCGTACGACCGCCAGGCCCTCGCCGCCTGCACCCGCCTCCTCGCAGACACGCTCGCCGCGAAGGCGCCCGGCGGCTCCACCGAGGTGCGGATCCCGCCGTATGCCGTGGTGCAGTGCGTCGAAGGTCCCAGGCACACCCGCGGCACCCCGCCCAACGTCGTCGAGACCGACCCGCTGACCTGGATCCGGCTCGCCTGCGGGCGGTCGACCTGGAAGGACGCGGTCGGGGAGGCGAAGGTCAGCGCGAGCGGAGAGCGGGCCGACCTCGGCGGATTGCTGCCGTTGCTGGGCTGAGTCCGGAACCGGAGGGGGCCGGAGTGGAACCGATCACCCCGTATGTCCCGTCGAAGCGACATGTACCGGCAGAAGCAGCGACTGATCAAGCCCCTGATCACGACGGCCGCCGTGGCCCTTCTCCCCCTCGCGGCGGCCTGCGGCAACGAGAAGGCGGGCAGCGGCGGCGAACAGACCGGCAGCGGCGCGGTCGGTGCCGAACAGCCCGTCACCGACGTGCGCTGGAACATCGACAGCGTCACCACCGACGGCAAGACGCTCAAGGCCGAGGGGGACGCCCACCTCGTCATCGACAAGAAGACCGGCAAGCTCGGCGGCCGGCTCGGCTGCAACCACGTCAACGCGAAGGCCACCGTCCGCGACGGACATATCACCCTGGGCGCCCCGGCCACCACCCGAATGATGTGCGACGCCTCACTCATGAAGACGGAACGGGCCCTGCTGAGCCTCTTCGACGGGCAGGTCAGTTACCGGGTCGACCAGGAAACTCTCACGCTGACCAGCGCAAACGGCACAAGTGTGCGGGCGGTCGCCGCCGAGTGATCCCAAGTGGCCGACGATTCTGGAGCATTCCCCAATTCGGACCAGTGGTCGATCTCGCCTACACTCGGTGGCGTGCCACGTGGTGACGGTCGACTCAGTCATGATCTGCTCCCCGGTGAGAAGGGCCCCCAGGACGCCTGCGGCGTCTTCGGTGTCTGGGCTCCGGGTGAAGAGGTCGCCAAGCTCACTTACTTCGGGCTCTACGCCCTGCAGCATCGAGGTCAGGAATCCGCGGGAATCGCGGTCAGCAACGGTTCCCAGATCCTCGTCTTCAAGGACATGGGCCTGGTGTCCCAGGTCTTCGACGAGACCTCGCTCGGTTCGCTCCTGGGTCATATCGCGGTCGGTCACGCCCGCTACTCGACCACCGGTGCCTCCGTGTGGGAGAACGCTCAGCCGACGTTCCGGGCCACCGCGCACGGTTCCATCGCGCTCGGCCACAACGGCAACCTGGTCAACACGGCGCAGCTCGCCGAGATGGTCGCCGACCTCCCGAAGGACACCAACGGTCGCTCGACCCGTGTCGCGGCCACCAACGACACCGACCTGCTCACCGCGCTCCTCGCGGCCCAGGTCGACGACGACGGCAAGCCGCTGACCATCGAGGAGGCCTCCGCGAGGGTCCTCCCCCAGGTCAGGGGCGCCTTCAGCCTCGTCTTCATGGACGAGCACACCCTCTACGCGGCCCGTGACCCGCAGGGCATCCGTCCGCTGGTCCTCGGTCGACTGGAGCGTGGCTGGGTGGTCGCCTCCGAGTCCGCCGCGCTCGACATCTGCGGCGCCGCCTACGTCCGCGAGATCGAGCCGGGCGAGTTCATCGCCATCGACGAGAACGGCCTGCGCACCTCCCGATTCGCGGATGCGAAGCCCAAGGGCTGTGTCTTCGAGTATGTGTACCTGGCCCGCCCCGACACCGACATCGCCGGGCGGAACGTGTACCTGTCCCGCGTGGAGATGGGCCGCAAGCTCGCCAAGGAAGCCCCGGCCGACGCCGACCTGGTCATAGCGACTCCGGAGTCCGGCACCCCCGCCGCCATCGGCTACGCGGAAGCCTCGGGCATCCCCTTCGGCGCCGGGCTGGTCAAGAACGCGTACGTGGGCCGGACCTTCATCCAGCCTTCACAGACCATTCGCCAGCTGGGTATCCGGCTGAAGCTCAATCCGCTGAAGGAAGTCATCAAGGGCAGGCGGCTGGTCGTCGTCGACGACTCGATCGTGCGCGGCAACACCCAGCGCGCCCTGGTCCGCATGCTCCGCGAGGCGGGCGCGGCGGAGGTCCACATCCGGATCTCCTCGCCGCCCGTGAAGTGGCCCTGCTTCTTCGGCATAGATTTCGCCACCCGCGCCGAGCTCATCGGCAACGGCATGACCATCGACGAGATCGGCACCTCCCTGGGCGCCGACTCCCTGGCGTACATCTCCATCGACGGCATGATCGAGGCGACCACCATCGCCAAGCCGAACCTGTGCCGCGCCTGCTTCGACGGCGAGTACCCGATGGATCTCCCGGACCCCGAGCTGCTCGGCAAGCAGCTCCTGGAGACCGAGCTGGCCGCCGGGCCCGCCGCCACGGCCGCGGCCGACGCGATCCGTCGTCCGTAGACAGCCCGTATCACCAGCAGACGACCGCAGTACGACCGCCGTACGACTGCGACGACGACTGCAATACGACACGAAAGTTCTCACCGTCATGTCTGAGACAACTGGTGCCAGCTACGCAGCAGCGTCCTACAAAACAGCAGGTGTCGACATCGAAGCGGGCGACCGCGCCGTCGAGTTGATGAAGGAGTGGGTGAAGAAGACGCAGCGCCCCGAGGTCCTCGGCGGCCTCGGCGGTTTCGCCGGTCTCTTCGACGCCTCCGCCCTCAAGGGCTACGAGCGCCCGCTGCTCGCCTCCGCGACCGACGGCGTCGGCACCAAGGTCGACATCGCGCGCCAACTGGGCGTCTACGACACCATCGGCCACGACCTGGTCGCGATGGTCATGGACGACATCGTGGTGTGCGGTGCCGAGCCGCTGTTCATGACCGACTACATCTGCGTCGGCAAGGTCCACCCCGAGCGGGTCGCCGCCATCGTCAAGGGCATCGCCGAGGGCTGTGTACTGGCCGGCTGCGCCCTGGTGGGAGGCGAGACGGCCGAGCACCCCGGCCTGCTGGGCCCGGACGATTTCGATGTCGCCGGCGCCGGTACGGGCGTGGTGGAGGCCGACCGCCTGCTGGGCCCGGATCGCATCCGTACGGGCGACGCGGTCATCGCCATGGCCGCCTCCGGTCTTCACTCGAACGGGTACTCGCTCGTCCGGCATGTGCTGCTGGAGCAGGCCGGTCTCGCGCTGGACGCGCGGGTCGAGGAGTTCGGCCGCACGCTGGGCGAGGAGCTCCTGGAGCCCACCAAGATCTACTCGCTGGACTGCCTGGCCCTCACCCGGACCACGGACGTGCACGCCTTCAGCCACGTCACGGGCGGCGGGCTCGCCGCCAACCTGGCCCGTGTGATCCCCGACACGCTGCACGCGATCGTCGACCGCTCCACCTGGACCCCGGCGCCGGTGTTCGACCTCGTCGGCAGGACCGGTCAGGTCGAGCGCCTGGAGCTGGAGAAGACCCTGAACATGGGCGTCGGCATGATCGCGATCGTGCCCGAGGAGTCGGCGGACGTGGCCCTGGCCACCCTGGCCGACCGCGGGGTCGACGCATGGGTGGCCGGCGAGGTCACGGACCGCGGCGATCACACCACGGGTGCGGAACTGGTCGGCACGTATTCAATCTAAGAGCGTCTCCGCTTCAGTCAGCGCCGCTTCAGTGAGCGACTCCGCGCGATCTCTACGACGCCTGGCCTTGCGGCCTGGCCTGACGAGGGCAGAGCAAAACCCGGTCCGGCGGCGAAAACCGCTGGACCGGGTCAAGCAGAGCTGAATCGTCAAGCGCCGCGGCGTTGTGACGCGGGACCGGACTCGTCGTCCTCGTCCTCATCGTCATCGTTGTACAGATCCGCGTACTGGGCGTACGGGTCGTCTTCGTCTTCGTCGTCCTCGAACGGCTCGCCGTTCGGAGGCTGACTCGAAGTCGAAGCGCCCAGCTCGCTGGCCAGACGCGACAGGTCAGTCCCGCCGCTGTTGTACTTCAGCTGGCGGGCGACCTTCGTCTGCTTGGCCTTGGCCCGGCCGCGCCCCATGGCTCGACCCCCTCGGTGACGGGGCTCGACGGCCCCAGAGTCTTGACACGCGTTCATGATCTGGAACGGGCTCTCCGTGGAGAGACCGGTCCGTAGGGCTTCCACGGTACCTGAGCCCGCGCCCATACGGTACGTCGCCCGCAGGACGTGCCCGCATCCAGGACCCTCGGGGTGCCCCGTACCCGCTGGTCAACCGCGATTTTAACCACTTCTCGGCAGGCGACCCGCCGACGGACGTGAGAGTTCTCTCTAAGTGTGCGCCGACGGGTACCGATCAAACCCGGGAGGGGCCTCTCAGCGCCTCCCGCGCGCCTCCGCCATCCGCTGCTCGGCGATCCGGTCGGCCGCGGCGGCCGGCGGAATCCCATCCGTCTTCGCACGTGCGAAGATGGCGAGCGTGGTGTCGTAGATCCGGGCGGCCTTCGTCCTGCACCGCTCGAAGTCGAACCCGTGCAGCTCGTCGGCGACCTGGATGACACCGCCGGCGTTCACCACGTAGTCCGGCGAGTAGAGGATCCCGCGGTCGGCGAGGTCCTTCTCGACGCCCGGGTGGGCCAGCTGGTTGTTCGCGGCACCGCAGACGATCGTCGCGGTGAGCACCGGCACGGAGTCGTCGTTCAGGGCCCCGCCGAGCGCGCAGGGAGCGTAGATGTCGAGGCCCTCGACCCGGATCAGCGCCTCGGTGTCGGCGACCACGCCCACGGCCGGGTGTTTGTCGGCGATCCGCCGCACGGCTTCCTGCCGCACGTCGGTGATCACGACCCGGGCGCCCTCCTCCAGAAGGTGCTCCACCAGGTGGTGCCCGACCTTGCCCACGCCGGCGATGCCGACCGTGCGGTCGCGCAGCGACGGGTCGCCCCACAGGTGCTGCGCGGAGGCCCGCATGCCCTGGTACACGCCGAACGCGGTGAGGACGGAGGAGTCGCCCGCCCCGCCGTTCTCCGGCGAGCGCCCCGTCGTCCAGCGGCACTCGCGGGCCACGACGTCCATGTCGGCGACGTAGGTGCCGACGTCGCAGGCGGTCACGTACCGCCCGCCGAGCGAGGCCACGAAACGGCCGTACGCGAGCAGCAGCCCTTCGGTCTTGATCACATCGGGATCGCCGATGATCACGGCCTTGCCGCCGCCGTGGTCCAGACCGGCCATGGCGTTCTTGTACGACATCCCGCGGGCGAGGTTCAGCGCGTCGGCGACGGCCTCCGCCTCGCTCGTGTACGGGTAGAAGCGGGTACCGCCGAGCGCGGGGCCCAGGGCGGTGGAGTGGAGGGCGATGACGGCCTTGAGGCCGGTGGCCCGGTCCTGGCAGAGCACGACTTGCTCATGACCGCCCTGTTCCGAGTGGAACAGGGTGTGCAGTACATCAGCAGGTGCGCCGGTTACGTCGGTCACGGTGGTGACTCCTGAAGTAAGTTGCGGCGGGTGGAGACCGGCTCCCGTGTGGGTGGCGGGGGCTGTGAGCATGAGATTAGAGCCTGCATGCCCCGTCATCCGTGCAGCGCCGGGGATCACGTCCTCGCGGCGTACGCCCGTGCGAGGATTTGCATGGGTATCCCGCTCGTCGGGTGTGGGTTTCGCAGGTTTTCCTGGCAGTCGGCGGGGGAGGGAGCAGGCGTGCCCAAGGTGTCCTCCGTGATCGTCCCGTACACGACCTATCTGCGCGTGTACGAACCGCTGGCCGCCTTCCCGGAGCCGGAGCGCGGCTACTGGGCCCGCTATGCCCGGCGTGCCGACCGCCCCTCGTACCAGGACGAGCTGCGCCGCTCCCTGGCCGACCTGCTGCCCACCCCGCCGGTCCCGGTGCCGGTCCACGAGAGCAGCGACGCTTTCGTGCTCGATGTGGACGGGGTGGTGTGCGTCTGCCCGTGGCGCACCCGGCTCCGCGGCTGGCAGGCCCTGGACGAGCTGCCCGAGGAGCTTCCGCCGCCCGTCCTGGACTCGGTGCTGCCCCCCGTCGTACGGCGTCAGGCGGCCCAGGACTACGAGCGATGGCTGGCCCGCAACCCGGACGCGCGGCCCTGGATCCGTACGGCGACCTGGCAGGTGCCGCTGAACTGGTTCGTGCTGGTGTCCGACGAGGAGCGGCGGTTCGACAAGGGCTCCGGCGAGATCCCGGCGATGCTGCGCTACCGCACGCCCATGGTGCAGGCCCGGCGGCGGGTGGCGCGGGCCCTGAGGGCGCTCAAGGACGCCATCGACGAGAGCGTGCTGATCGACGGCCTGATCGACGTGGGGCGCTGGCTGGAGGAGTTCCACCCGCGCTCGCTGGTGGAGCTGGACTACGGCGGTCTGGTGCACGTGCTGCCGGCCGGCGAGCTGGAGGACGATCACTCGGCGGCCGACGTGGCCGAGGGGATCGAGGCGCTGCGGCTCGGTGACGGGGACGCGGCGGGGGAGGCCTACGCCCGGCTCGTGGAGCGGTGGCGGTCGGTGCTGAACCGGCGCTCGGCCAACTGAACGCGCCGCCGGTAACGAACTGACGTTTGACCTGGGGCCCGTTTTGGGGTTTCGTCCTCGCACTGACGTGTGTCCTGAGGTTTCGTCAACAAGGGACGTAGGTCCCGATCCGGGCGTTCGCCCCTCAAGTGTGTCAAGCGTGACGGAACGCACTTACGCGGCCCTTGCGCCCCTTGCCCCTCCTCATGCCAAAATAGGACAAGGAGTCCGGGGAGGACTCCTTCCGCCCCGTTGTGTTGCGATGTGGGCGGAATCTCATGCATTGCTCGCTTTGGGGGGTCTGGTGACTCCTGATCGCCACTGTGACTGATCGTCACAAGGGTGTGACTGTCCGCTATGGCATGGTCCATCGGCTTCCGTGGCTGATGAACACCTGGAGGGGCAATTCCATCGGTTTGGCCTACGCGGCTGGACGGATGGTGTAGTTGTAGTGCCGAGGACAAGCCGTTCGTCCTATAACCGACTCGACTCGCGTCCGCCATTTCGGGCAACGCGGGTCAAGGTGCAGAATTTAGAGGAATGAACCGAGAAGGTTCGGTTCTCCCGAGGAGGCCGCTCATGACCGCTCGCACCCCTGATGCCGAGCCGCTGCTGACCCCGGCTGAGGTCGCCACGATGTTCCGCGTCGACCCGAAGACGGTCACGCGGTGGGCGAAGGCCGGCAAGCTCACGTCCATCCGTACGCTCGGCGGGCACCGCCGTTACCGCGAGGCTGAGGTCCGCGCTCTGCTCGCGGGCATCCCGCAGCAGCGCAGCGAGGCCTGAACAACTGAATAACCGGGCAAACCGGCAGGTCCCCCACTTGTCGTAGCGCCCGGCACCACAGCTCCAAGCGACGCGGGTCCTGCCCCAACAGGGCTCACGCCCAAGCCTCCAGGGGCTTTCCGAGCACAACACAGGGTGCGTCGTAGATCGCGCTGGACTCCGCCGAGTCCAGCGCGATCTTTTTTGTGTGCGGAACGTGGCCGGTGGGGCGGATCTGTGAGCACCCTTGTCGGAGTCTGGGGAGGGCTGTCCGGTCTGCTGTGGGGGCCTTCTGGAGGTGGTGCAATTGCACATATAAAATTGACTAGTTGTAGGTGAGGCGTAAGTACCGCGGTTTTAAAAACTCATGCGGTGACACCCGTCACATGCCAGGGTCCTTGTTGCCTCTGGCTTGCGTGCGTTAGAGGGGGGCGCGTGCTCCAGCACTCCTGGTGCGGTGGGCTGTTGGGAATCGCCGATGGTCACGCGGGGGCGGGGCTCTCGTCCTCGACGCTCACGTCCACGCCCTGGGCCGGCTCCTGGGCGGCCGGCGGGGCGGCCGACGGGGCGTTCGGTGGGGCGGAGTCCATCGCCAGCCGCAACAGGCGGTGGCAGATCGGGCAGTGGCGCGTCAGATGGCGATAGGAGGAGGCGGCCGCCAGGTGCGCACGGAGTAATGCCCGCGTCTCGTGCCTGGCCGATGCCGCCATACGCCACCTCCTGGAGGCCGCACACGAGGCAGGCCCTGACTTCTGGGTACCGGGGGAACGGGACGCCGTCAAGACGGCGTGTGCCTCCCGGAGGGGCTTTTGGACGGGGCTGAACACAAGAGAGCCCGGGTCCGAAGGCCGGGCTGTCGTGAGTGGTGGCGGGCATGAAGAAGGGCCCGCTTCCCCTGACGGGTGCGGGCCCTTCATGCTGCTGCGGTCCTGACGGGATTTGCTGTACCCGATTGCGGCTGCGCCGCGGGCGCGGCCTCCACCTTGACAGGGTGGCGGGTGCTCTTGAGTGGTGGCGGGCATGAAGAAGGGCCCGCTTCCCCTGACGGGTGCGGGCCCTTCATGCTGCTGCGGTCCTGACGGGATTTGCTGTACCCGATTGCGGCTGCGCCGCGGGCGCGGCCTCCACCTTGACAGGGTGGCGGGTGCTCTTGAGTGGTGGCGGGCATGAAGAAGGGCCCGCTTCCCCTGACGGGTGCGGGCCCTTCTTCTTACTGCGGTCCTGACGGGATTTGAACCCGCGGCCTCCACCTTGACAGGGTGGCGAGCACTCCAAACTGCTCCACAGGACCAGGTTTCGCGGCGCTATTCGTGCGTTGCGCTGCGAGAAGAGACTCTACAGGAGGCGCCCCCTCCTGGTCGAACTCACCCAGTGTGGAGGCGCCGTTACGGTACGGCCGCGTCGATCGCCTTCACGATCCGCTTGTCGGAGATCGGGTACGCCGTCCCCAGCGCGTGCGCGAAATAGCTGACCCGCAGCTCCTCGATCATCCACCGGATGTCCCGCACCGAGGACGGGATCGGGCGGCCCTGCGGCATCTGTTCCAGCAGCCACGCGTACTCGTCCCGCATCTCGTGGACCTTCTCCATGCGCGTGGTGTCCCGCTGGACGCTCGTCGGCATCTGCTGCAGCCGCCGGTCCGCGGCGACGAGATAGCGCATCAGGTCGGGCAGCCGCCTCAGCCCCGCCTCCGTCACGAAGCCCGGCTTCACGAGGGCGTCCAGTTGCCCCCGTACGTCTGCCAGGTTGGCCAGCAGCACAGCGCTCCGTACGCCCTTCAGGCGGCGCTCACAGGCCTGCCAGGCGGCCAGCACCTGCTGTACCTGATCCACCGTACGGACCGTCGTGTCGACGATCTCCGCGCGTACCTTGTCGTAGAGCTTCCGGTACGACTCCTCGTCCCAGACCGGGCCGCCCAGGTCGCCGATCAGCTTGTCGGCCGCCGCCATCGCGCAGTCGTCGAAGAGCGCCTGGATCGACCCGTGCGGATTCGCGGACAGGGCGAGCTTCTGCGGGTTCGTCAGCTTCTCGGACGCGAACTTCGCCGGGTTGACCGGGATGTTGCGCAGGATCAGCCGGCGCGTGCCCTTCCACATCGCCTCCGCCTGCTCGGCCTCGGTGTCGAAGAGCCGTACGGAGACGGTGTTCGCCGTCGGTCCGTCGTCGACCAGCGCCGGGTACGCCTTCACCGGCTGGCCGGCGCGGCGGGTCTCGAAGACGCGGGTGAGGGAGCCGATCGTCCAGTCGGTGAGGCCCCTGCGCTCCAGGGACTCGCTGCCCTGCCGCTCGGCGGTGGCGGCCGCCGCCTGGGACAGGGCCTGCCTCGCCTTCGGCCGCAGACGGAGTTTCAGCGCCTCCAGGTCCTTGTCCTCGGCCAGATTGCGGCGACGCTCGTCGACGATCCGGAAGGTGACGCGGAGATGGTCGGGGACCCTCGACCAGTCGAAGTCGTCCGCGGTGAACGGGACGCCGACCATGCGCTTGAGCTCACGCGCCATGGTCGTGGTGAGGGGCTCCTGGAGGGGAACCGCCGTGTCCAGGAACCGCTTCGCGAAGTTCGGCGCCGGCACGTAGTGGCGACGGATCGGCTTCGGCAGGGAGCGGATCAGCTCGGTGACGACGTCTTCCCTCAGGCCCGGGATCTGCCAGTCGAAGCCCTCGTCAGTGACCTGGTTGAGGACGTGGAGCGGGACGTGGACGGTCACGCCGTCCGCGTCCGCCCCCGGCTCGAACTGGTACGTCACCCGGAACTTCAGCGCGCCCTGCCGCCACGAGTCCGGATAGTCGGCCTTGGTGACCGCCTCCGCCGACTCCCGGATGAGCATCTCCCGCTCGAAGTCGAGGAAGTCGGGCTGCTCGTGCCGCCTGTGCTTCCACCAGGAGTCGAAGTGGGCTCCGGAGACGACGTGTTCGGGCACCTTCTGGTCGTAGAAGTCGAAGAGCGTGTCGTCGTCGACCACGATGTCCCGGCGCCGGGCCCGGTGCTCCAGCTCCTCGACCTCGCTGAGGAGTCTGCGGTTGTCGGCGAAGAACTTGTGGTGCGTACGCCAGTCACCCTCGACCAGGGCGTTGCGGATGAAGAGCTCGCGGGAGGTCTCCGGATCGATCCGGCCGTAGTTGACCTTGCGCTGGGCGATGATCGGGATGCCGTACAGCGTGACCTTCTCGTACGCCATCACCGCCGCCTGGTCCTTCTCCCAGTGCGGCTCGCTGTACGTGCGCTTCAGCAGGTGCTCGGCGAGCGGCTCGACCCACTCCGGCTCGATCTTCGCGTTGACCCGGGCCCAGAGGCGGGACGTCTCCACCAGTTCGGCGGACATCACGAAACGCGGGGGCTTCTTGAAGAGGGCCGAGCCGGGGAAGATCGCGAACTTGGCGTTGCGGGCGCCCAGATAGTCGTTCTTCGCGCCCTCCTTCACGTCCTTCATGCCGATGTGGGAGAGCAGGCCGGCGAGGAGGGAGACGTGGACGCTCTGGTCGGCCGCGTCCTCTTCGTTCAGATGGATGCCCATCTGCTTGGCGACCGTACGCAGCTGCGAGTAGATGTCCTGCCATTCGCGGATGCGCAGGAAGTTCAGGTACTCCTGCTTGCACATGCGCCGGAAGGAGGAGGAGCCCCGCTCCTTCTGCTGCTCCCGCACGTACCGCCACAGGTTGAGGTAGGCGAGGAAGTCGCTCGTCTCGTCCCGGAAGCGGGCGTGCTGCTGGTCGGCCTGGGTCTGCTTGTCGGCGGGGCGCTCGCGCGGGTCCTGGATGGACAGCGCGGCCGCTATGACCATGACCTCCCGGACACAGCCGTTCTTGTCGGCCTCCAGGACCATCCGGGCCAGCCGCGGGTCCACGGGCAGCTGCGCGAGCTTGCGGCCGGTCTGGGTGAGCCGCTTGCGTACGTCCTTCTCCGCCGGGTCCAACGCGCCGAGCTCCTGGAGGAGTTGGACGCCGTCACGGATGTTGCGGTGGTCCGGCGGATCGATGAACGGGAACTTCTCGATGTCGCCGAGACCTGCGGCGGTCATCTGCAGGATGACGGAGGCGAGGTTCGTACGGAGGATCTCCGCGTCCGTGAACTCGGGCCGGGCCTCGAAGTCGTCCTCGCCGTAGAGGCGGATGCAGATGCCGTCGCTGGTGCGGCCGCAGCGGCCCTTGCGCTGGTTGGCGCTGGCCTGCGAGATCGGCTCGATGGGGAGGCGCTGGACCTTGGTGCGGTGGCTGTAGCGGGAGATACGGGCGAAGCCGGGGTCGATGACGTACTTGATCCCGGGGACGGTCAGTGACGTTTCCGCGACGTTGGTCGCCAGCACGATCCTGCGTCCGGTGTGCTGTTGGAAGACGCGGTGCTGCTCGGCGTGCGAGAGTCGGGCGTACAGGGGCAGGACTTCGGTGAACCGGAATTTCTTTTTGTCGAGCGCGTCCGCGGTGTCCCGGATCTCCCGCTCCCCGGAGAGGAAGACGAGGATGTCGCCCTTGCCCTCGCCCATGAGCTCTTCGACGGCTTCGGTGATCGCGGTGATCTGATCCCGGTCGGAGTCCTCGCCGTCCTCCTCCAGGAGCGGGCGATAGCGGACCTCCACGGGATACGTGCGCCCGCTGACCTCGACGATCGGGGCATCCCCGAAGTGCCGGGAGAAGCGCTCCGGGTCGATGGTCGCGGAGGTGATCACGACCTTCAGATCGGGGCGCTTCGGCAGCAGTCGGGCGAGGTAGCCCAGCAGGAAGTCGATGTTCAGGGACCGCTCGTGGGCCTCGTCGATGATGATCGTGTCGTAGGCGCGCAGCTCGCGGTCGGTCTGGATCTCGGCGAGCAGGATGCCGTCCGTCATCAGTTTGACGAAGGTGGCTTCCGGGTTCACCTGGTCGGTGAACCGCACCTTCCAGCCGACGGCCTCGCCGAGTGGCGTGTCGAGCTCCTCCGCGACCCGCTCCGCGACGGTGCGGGCGGCGATACGGCGGGGTTGGGTGTGCCCGACCATGCCGCGCACTCCGCGACCCAGCTCCAGACAGATCTTCGGGATCTGGGTCGTCTTGCCGGACCCGGTCTCACCGGCGACGATGACGACCTGGTGATCACGGATGGCGGCCGCGATCTCGTCCTTCTTCTGGCTGACGGGCAGCTGCTGGGGGTAGCTGACGTCGGGCACCCGGCCGCGGCGCTTACGCATCCGCTCCTCGGCCTGTGCGACCTCCGCCTCGATCTCGGCGATTACGGCGGCGCGGGCCTCCGGCTTGCGGATCCTGCGCGCGCCTTCGAGCCTGCGGCCGAGCCGGTGCGCGTCGCGCAGGGACAGCTCGGTCAGGCGGGGGGCGAGAGCGGCGAGGTCGGGGGTGCCCGGAGCGGGAGCGCCGGGGGCGGGGTGCGTAGACATACGCGGTCCAGGATCTCATCCCCGGGAAATCTGTGGCGAACGCTTTTGTCTGCGGCGGTGCGGCAGCGTTCTCGGCGGGCTGTCGCGCCTGCGGCGGCCGGTGGGGGGGCGGGGACGGGATGGGGGTGTCCGTCCTCGGTCTGGCGCGGAATCGGTTTCTCATCTAGTGGGCGGTGTTGACGCGCCAGACGCTGCGGGCGGACACCCCCGTCCCGTCCCCTTGCCGCCGTGGGCGGCTGTGCGGCCTCTGGGAACGCATGACAAGGGCCCCGTCCGTTTGGACGGGGCCCTTGGGTTGTGGCTGGGGCCGGGGTCGAACCGGCGACCTATCGCTTTTCAGGCGATCGCTCGTACCAACTGAGCTACCCAGCCACGAGGCTTCCGGAGAAGCCTCAGCGGTCCTGACGGGATTTGAACCCGCGGCCTCCACCTTGACAGGGTGGCGAGCACTCCAAGCTGCTCCACAGGACCTTGCTGTGCGTACGACAGTGTCGCACACGGTATTGCGTGCCCCCAACGGGATTCGAACCCGTGCTACCGCCTTGAAAGGGCGGCGTCCTAGGCCGCTAGACGATGAGGGCTATCGGCCCGCCTGGGCGCTTCGCAGCGCGTCGGGGACGTGTGAAGCATAGGCGATGGCGGGAGGGATCGCCAAAACGGTTTAGGGGGCCTCCGTGGAGGGGGCGGAGGGGGAGGAGGGGGAGGAGGAGGGGCTGAGGGAGGAAGGGGTGGGGGAGGAGGAGGGGCTGAGGGAGGAAGGGGTGGGGGAGGACGAGCCGGGGGACGGGGTGGCGCCGGGTTGGTTCTCCTTTACGAGGTGGCGACTGACCTCGGCTGTCGTCAGGCCGAGGCCGCCCAGCTCGATCTCGTCCCAGGCCTGGAGGCGGCGGGTGTCGCGGTCCATGTAGAGGATCGAGGCCTCGATGGGGTCGGGGTACTTGCCTTCCACCGCGCGCAGACCGCTGCCGCCGGTGGAGCCCTCGATCCGCAGGCGGGTGCCGTACTTCATGACCTCCATCTCCTCGTGGTGGAGGTGGCCGGACAGGGCCAGCGGAACCTCGCCGTCGGCCTCGCGGACCGTCGCCGGTTCGTGGGCGACGGCGATGTCGGCGGGGGTGCCGGCCGTGAGCTGGTCGCGCAGGGCGGAGGCCAGGCGGGCGCCGGCCAGTTCCTGGGACGCCTCGGCGCCGGGCCGCGTCGAGCGGTCGGGCGTGTACTGCGGGTCGCCGATGCCGGCGAAGCGCAGGCCGGCGACGGTCTGCGCCCGGCCGTCGTCCAGGACGTGCACGTTCTTCATCCGGGACAGATAGCGCTGGGTGAGCGTGGAGTCGTGGTTTCCGCGGACCCAGACGTACGGGGCGCCCAGGTCCTCGATCGGGTCCAGGAAGCCGTTCTCGGCCGCCGTGCCGTGATCCATGGTGTCGCCGGAGTCGACGATCACATCGACCTTGTACTGCTCCACCAGCGAGGCGATGATCTTCCAGCTCGCCGGGTTCAGGTGGATGTCGGAGACGTGCAGCACGCGGATGGTGGACGGGTCGGGCGCGTACGCGGGGAGCGTCGAGGTGGCGTCGTACAGCTTCGTCACGTTCGTGACCAGGCGGGCCAACTCCTTCTGGTACACGTCGAATTCGGTGACGATGCTGCGGGCGTTGCCGACCAGGGACGGTGCGGAGGACAGCAGGCCCGAGAACTTCGGTTCGAGGACCGACTCCGGGTTCCAGGTCGCGTACGCCGTTCCGCCCGAGGCGGCGAGGAGGGTGAACGCCAGGCCGCCCGCGGCGAGGGCGCGGCGGGGGCGGCGGTAGACCGCGAGACCGAGGGCGGTGGCGCCGGAGACGACGGCGACGCAGGAGCGTACGGCGAGGTCGAGGGTGCCGTGGGCGACATCCGCGGTGACCTCGTCCTGGAGTCCGGAGAGACGCTCGGGGTGGTCGACCAGGGCCTGGGAACGGACCGGGTCGAGCTGGTCGACGTTCACGTCCAGACGGACGGGGGCGTGATGGCTGTTCAACTGCAGCGCGCCGAGCGGCGAGACGTTGATCTTCGTGCCGCCGGTGAACGACGGACGCAGGGTCATCGTGGTGTTCATCGGGCCGACCGGGGCCCGTACGTTGCCGACGATCAGCAGGCCCAGCCAGGCGCCGAGCACGACGACGGCGACGAGCCCGAGGGCGCGGACCCAGGGGTGCGGCTGGGGGACGAGCTCGACGATCGGGTCGGGGCGGCGCGTGCGGTAGCGGCGGGCGACGGTACGGGAGGTCCTGCGGATGGGGTTCACGATCTTCC
This sequence comes from Streptomyces sp. NPDC050997, assembly GCF_040660135.1. Lineage (NCBI taxonomy): Bacteria > Bacillati > Actinomycetota > Actinomycetes > Kitasatosporales > Streptomycetaceae > Streptomyces > Streptomyces sp. NPDC050997. The sequence goes on along the minus strand of NZ_JBFAGK010000002.1, from coordinate 9,576 downwards.
GGACGGCTACGGGGACGCGGGCCATTGGTCCCGTATGCCCAAGCCCGCCCACTGATATGCGGGGGGTACGGGGAGCGCGGGGGCGCTCGTGACTCTCGTACGGGCGTTCCGTACCGGACAATGGGCCTGTGCTGGAGATGACGCGCGAGGAGTTCGAGGAACTGGTCGCCGAGGCGCTGGACCGGATTCCGCCGGAGTTGACGCGGCTGATGGACAACGTCGCGGTGTTCGTCGAGGACGAGCCGCCGGCGGACGATCCCGAGCTGCTCGGGCTGTACGAGGGGACTCCCCTGACCGACCGGGGCGAGTGGTACGCCGGCGTGCTGCCGGACCGGATCACGATCTACCGGGGGCCGACGCTCAGGATGTGCGCGTCGCGGGAGGAGGCCGTCGCGGAGACGGAGGTGACCGTGGTCCATGAGATCGCGCACCACTTCGGGATCGACGACGCCCGGCTGCACGCCCTCGGGTACGGGTGAGGTGAGCCGTACGGACCGGGGCTGTTCGCTGCGGGGCGCGTGTCCTCTTGTGGGCGGCGGGAGTTGGACGGGTTGACTCCTTCACCCTCCACCGGAGGTGGCTGCCCGTGCGCCCCTTGTACGTACCCGTCCGTCTGGCCGCCACGGTCATGGCCGTCGCCGCTGCCGCCGGCTGCATGAGCGTGGGTGACGACGACGGCGGCGGCGGTGCCGGCGGGCGCGCGAAGCCGTCGCACTCGGCCGGGCAGCGGGGTGGTGAGGAGCCCGACGGCGGGGCGGCGGTGTCGGGCGGTGGCGTGGGCGTCGGCGCGGCGGCCGGTGACGGCAAGCACGGGCACGGCAAGCACAAGAAGGGCAAGGGAGCGTCGGCAGGGGCCTCGGCCTCGGCGCGGGCGGAGGCCGGCGCGTCCGCCCCGGCGAAGGGCGGCCCGCACAGGCCGCCGAAGCCGGGGGCGCCGTCGCCGACCGACGCCGAACCGATGCCCACCCGGACGGTCGAGCCGCCACCGCCACCACCGCCGACCCCGACTCCGCCGCCGCCGGCCTCGCCGACCCCCGAGCCGCCGACCCCCGAGCCGTCGTCCTCGGCGCACGAGCCGCCGGGACCGCAACCGCAACTGGCCCAGCGGGAACCGGCACCTGAGGCCGGGTCACCGGCGTAAGCCTCTGGCCATGGGTCTGACCTGCGTGCGGGCCTGTGTGACCTACGTCTATCCGACTCGGTTTGCCTTGGGGGGAGAGGGGTGCGTATGGTGGTAGATCGTTTGATCCCATTGCCCGGCGCCAACGCAGAGCGCGCCGTGTGGCGCGTTCTCTCCCCTTGCCGTGGCTGACCGCATAGAGGCGGTCGTATTGCGAAACACGGAGTTGACGGGCGCGTGCCGACGAGACTCCGGAAGGTTTCGCATACGCATGTCCATTTCCAGTACTGATCACGTCGTTGTGCCCGAGAACGAAGGCACTGAGGGCGCGGCGGACGCTCCCGAGGTCACCTTCGCGGACCTCGGCCTCCCCGAGGGTGTCGTGCGCAAGCTCACCCAGAACGGCGTGACCACCCCCTTCCCGATCCAGGTCGCGACCATCCCGGACGCCCTGGCCGGCAAGGACATCCTCGGCCGTGGCCGCACCGGCTCCGGCAAGACCCTCTCCTTCGGTCTGCCGGCCCTGACCACGCTGGCCGGCGGCCGCACCGAGAAGCACAAGCCGCGCGCCGTCATCCTCACGCCGACCCGTGAGCTCGCCATGCAGGTCGCCGACGCGCTGCAGCCCTACGGCGACGTCCTCGGCCTGAAGATGAAGGTCGTCTGCGGCGGTACGTCGATGGGCAACCAGATCTACGCCCTGGAGCGCGGCGTCGACGTCCTCGTCGCCACCCCGGGCCGGCTGCGCGACATCATCAACCGCGGCGCGTGCTCCCTGGAGAACGTGCAGATCGCCGTCATCGACGAGGCCGACCAGATGTCGGACCTGGGCTTCCTGCCCGAGGTCACCGAGCTGCTCGACCAGGTCCCGGCGGGCGGCCAGCGCATGCTCTTCTCGGCCACGATGGAGAACGAGATCTCCACGCTGGTCAAGCGCTACCTGATCGACCCGGTCACGCACGAGGTCGACAGCGCCCAGGGCAACGTCACGACCATGTCGCACCACATCCTCATCGTGAAGCCCAAGGACAAGGCGCCGGTCACCGCCGCGATCGCCTCCCGCAAGGGCCGCACGATCATCTTCGTCCGCACCCAGCTGGGCGCCGACCGTATCGCCGAGCAGCTGTGCGACTCGGGCGTGAAGGCCGACGCGCTGCACGGCGGTATGACGCAGGGCGCGCGTACCCGCGTGCTGGAGGACTTCAAGAAGGGCTACGTCAACGCGCTCGTCGCGACCGACGTCGCCGCTCGCGGTATCCACGTCGACGGCATCGACCTGGTCCTGAACGTGGACCCGGCCGGCGACCACAAGGACTACCTGCACCGGGCCGGCCGTACGGCCCGTGCCGGTCGTACGGGCACGGTCGTGTCCCTCTCCCTGCCGCACCAGCGCCGTCAGATCTTCCGTCTCATGGAGGACGCCGGGGTCGACGCCGGGCGTCACATCATCCAGGGCGGCACGGCGTTCGAGCCGGAGGTCGCCGAGATCACCGGTGCCCGGTCGATGTCCGAGGTGCAGGCCGAGTCCGCGGGCAACGCGGCGGAGCAGGCCGAGCGTGAGGTCGCCCATCTCAGCAAGCAGTTGGAGCGGGCGCAGCGGCGCGCGACCGAGCTGCGCGAGGAGTCCGACCGGCTGGTCGCCCGCGCCGCCCGCGAGCGCGGCGATGACCCGGAGGCCGCGGTGGCCGAGGCGCAGGCGGCGGTCGCCGCGGCCGCTGCGGTGTCCGTGCCCGAGCAGCCGGTGGCGCAGGACGTCGACAAGGCGGAGCGCTCCTACGAGCGTCGCGACAACGACCGTGGTGGCTTCCGCCGCGACGACCGTGGTGACCGTGGTGACAACCGTGGTGGTGGCCGTTCGTTCGAGCGCCGTGACGACAACCGTGGTGGTG
>NZ_JBFAGK010000002.1:0-6471 GCF_040660135.1 Streptomyces sp. NPDC050997 | reverse complement strand
GGTGACAACCGTGGTGGTGGCCGTTCGTTCGAGCGCCGTGACGACAACCGTGGTGGTGGCCGTTCGTTCGAGCGTCGCGACGACAACCGTGGTGGCTTCCGCCGCGACGACCGTGGTGACCGTGGTGACAACCGTGGTGGTGGCCGTTCGTTCGAGCGCCGTGACGACAACCGTGGTGGTGGCCGTTCGTTCGAGCGCCGTGACGACAACCGTGGTGGTGGCCGTTCGTTCGAGCGTCGCGACGACAACCGTGGTGGCTTCCGCCGCGACGACCGTGGTGACAACCGTGGCGGTGGCCGTCCCTTCGAGCGTCGCGACGACAACCGTGGCGAGCGTCGCGACGACAACCGTGGTGGCTTCCGTCGGGACGACCGTCCGGCGGCCCGTCCCTTCGAGCGCCGTGACGAGCGCGGCGGACACCGTGGCAGCGACCGTCCGTTCAACCGCGACCGCCAGGGCGACCGCCCCGGCTTCCGTCCCGCCGGCCACGACCGCCCCTCCGGCCGTCGTGACGACCACCGCAGCGGCGGCAGCACCGGCACCGGCACCGGCTCCTTCGGCCGCCGTGACGACAAGCCGCGCTGGAAGCGCAACAGCTGAGCGCGTCTTCGAGCGTCTCTGAGCGTCTCTGAGAAGTGAACGCCGTGGCCCCCGGGATTCCGGGGGCCACGGCGTTTTGTCGTCCGGGTTCGCGTGCGGGTTCACGTGCCGGTTCGCGTGCGAGTTCAGAGGGTTGTTTCTCGCCAAGTTGTGACGTGTGTCACGGCCCCGGGGTGGGAATCGCTGGGGGCATGACAGATGACGCCATAGCGAGTGGGCCGTCGGGCGAAAGACTCCCCAACGAGGGACTCTCCGACGAGGAACGGCTGGCCCAGCTCGGTTACACGCAGGTTCTCGCCCGCCGCATGTCGGCGTTCTCCAACTACGCGGTCTCCTTCACGATCATCTCGGTCCTGTCGGGCTGCCTGACGCTGTACCTGTTCGGCATGAACACGGGCGGCCCGGCGGTGATCACCTGGGGCTGGGTGGCCGTAGGCCTGATGACCCTCTTCGTGGGTCTGTCGATGGCCGAAATCTGCTCGGCGTACCCGACCTCGGCGGGCCTGTACTTCTGGGCACACCGACTGGCCCCGTCCCGGACGGCGGCCGCCTGGGCCTGGTTCACGGGCTGGTTCAACGTGCTCGGCCAGGTCGCGGTGACCGCCGGCATCGACTTCGGGGCGGCGTCCTTCCTCGGCGCCTACCTGAACCTCCAGTTCGACTTCGCGGTGACACCGGGCCGGACCGTCCTGCTGTTCGCCGGGATCCTGGTGCTGCACGGTCTGTTGAACACCTTCGGCGTACGGATCGTCGGTCTGCTCAACAGCGTGAGCGTGTGGTGGCACGTGCTGGGCGTGGCGGTGATCGTCGGCGCGCTGACCTTCGTACCGGACGAGCATCAGTCGGCGTCGTTCGTGTTCGGCGAGTTCGTGAACAACACGGGCTGGGGAAGCGGCGTGTACGTGGTGGCGCTGGGCCTGCTGATGGCCCAGTACACCTTCACCGGGTACGACGCCTCGGCCCACATGACGGAGGAGACGCACGACGCGTCGACGGCCGGCCCGAAGGGCATCGTCCGCTCGATCTGGACGTCCTGGATAGCCGGCTTCGTCCTCCTGCTCGGCTTCACCTTCGCGATCCAGTCGTACGACGGTGCCCTCGCGTCTCCGACGGGGGCGCCCCCGGCCCAGATCCTGCTCGACGCGCTCGGCGCCACGGCGGGCAAGCTGCTGCTGTTGGTCGTGATCGCGGCGCAGCTGTTCTGCGGGATGGCGTCCGTGACGGCCAACAGCCGCATGATCTACGCCTTCTCGCGCGACGGCGCGCTCCCCTTCTCCCACCTCTGGCACACGGTGAGCCCACGCACCCGGACGCCCGTGGCGGCGGTGTGGCTCGCGGCGGGCGGAGCGCTCGTGCTCGGCCTCCCCTACCTGATCAATGTCACGGCCTACGCGGCGGTGACCTCGATCGCCGTGATCGGCCTCTACATCGCGTACGTCATCCCGACGCTGCTGCGGCTGCGGAAGGGGGAGGCCTTCGCACGCGGTCCGTGGCATCTGGGCCGGTGGTCGCGGATCGTGGGCCTGGTGTCGGTCGTCTGGGTCGCCGTGATCACGATCCTGTTCATGCTCCCGCAGGTCTCCCCGGTCACCGCGGAGACCTTCAACTACGCCCCGGTCGCCGTCCTGGTCGTCCTCGGGTTCGCGGCGACCTGGTGGCGGATCTCGGCCCGCCACTGGTTCCTGAACCCCGACCACGACCGCACCCGGGCCCGCGAGGCGGCCCGCGTCAACGCCCCCGAGCCCGTTGATCCCTGACACTCCGCCCCGACCCGCTCCGCCATGACCATCCGGCACGGCCGTGTCCCCGATACCCGATCGGAGACACGGCCGTGTGCGGTTATGCTCGGGGGGCAACATCACCTGGGCCCTTAGCTCAATTGGCAGAGCAGTGGACTTTTAATCCATTGGTTGTGGGTTCGAGTCCCACAGGGCCTACGAGGAAGCCCCAGCTCAGAGCGCATCTGGTCTGGGGCTTCAGTGTGTTTCGGGGCCTGGGGACCGTCAGGAACGGTGTAGTCCGCTCCACCCCCGCCCGGGTGGCTGCTCCACCGGCCGGGGGCGGTGGATCCTCTAGCGTTGCCGTATGTGGAAAGCGGTCCGGCGGGCGGCGTGGGCCACGGTGCATCTTGTGGTGGCCGCGGCGATGGCGTTCGGTGTGTGGATCTTCATCACCGTGCTGCTGATCACTGCCGTCGGCACGCTCGCGGTCGTCGGTGCCTGGATGCTGCCCGAGGCGGTGCTGCTGATCCGGCGGATCGCCGGGGCCAAGCGGCAGCTGACGTCATCCTGGACCGGGCGGGAGATTCCCGAGGCGTATCAGAGTCTCGACGGGACTCTGCGGGAACGGCTGCGGACCGCCGTACGCGATCCCGGCACGCGCACCGATCTGCGCTGGATGGTCGCCTACTACCTCTACGGCGCTCTCGTCGTTCTCGCGCTGCCGCTGTGGCCCGTGGGGCTGGTCGTCGATGGTGTGTGGTGTGGGCTGCTGCGTCGGCGGGCCCTCGTGCTGCCGTTGATCGTGGGGCTCGCCGACACGGAGGCTCGTTGGTCGACCGCGCTGCTCATGCCCTCCCCGCAGGCGAGGCTGGCCGCGCGGGTCGAGGAACTGAAGGAGACCCGGGCCGACGCGATCGCCGCGCACGGGGCCGAGTTGCGTCGCATCGAGCGGGACCTGCACGACGGCGCCCAAGCCCGGCTGGTGGCCCTGTCGATGCGGATCGGGCTCGCCAAGCGTGCCTACGACCGTGATCCCGACGCCGCTCGCAAACTCCTGGACGACGCCCAGGACCAGGCCGAACAGGCGCTGACCGAGCTGCGGCACGTGGTGCGCGGCATCCACCCGCCGATCCTCACCGACCGGGGACTGTCCGGCGCGGTCCGTGCGCTGGCCGCCGGCAGCGGGCTCGTCGTGACCGTGGACGACGTCGGACTGGACGAAGGGGTACGGGCGCCCGCGGCCGTGGAGGCCGCCGCCTATTTCGTGGTCGCCGAGGCGCTGACCAACGCCGCCAAGTACAGCGGGTCGCCGAGCGCCGACGTCCGGCTCGCCCGGACCCGGCGGGGGCTGTCGGTGCGGGTACGCGACGAGGGGCGGGGCGGTGCCGTCGAGAGCGGAGACGGGTCGGGGATCCTCGGCATGCGGCGGCGGGTCGCCGCGCTCGACGGGACGGTGGAGGTGACCAGTCCTGTCGGCGAGGGAACCGTGATTCAGGTGGAGCTGCCCTGCGTGTGGTGAGCGGGCGGGGGTGGTGGCCGGCGTGGTCAGACCGCGTGGTCAGACCGCGTGGCCCGTCAGTTTGCCCAGGGGAAGCGTGTGCTGGGTCTGGAGGACCTTCGCGCGCAGGTAACGGACGTTGTGCGGGGTGGTGAACACGCCGGTGGGTACGCGGTCGTGGACGTCGATGCCCAGGTCCCGCAACTGGTCTGCCTTGTCGGGGTTGTTGGAGAGCAGGTCCAGGCTGGTGATGCCGAGAGCGTCCAGCATCTGCGCGGCCGCCGTGTAGTCGCGGGCGTCCTCGGGCAGGCCCAGCGCCGTGTTGGCCGCGTATGTGTCGAGGCCCTGGTCCTGGAGGGCGTACGCGTCGAGCTTGTTGTAGAGGCCTATGCCGCGGCCCTCCTGACGGAGGTAGAGCAGGACGCCGCCGCGCTCCGCGATCCGCTCGACCGCCTCGCGCAGCTGCGGGCCGCAGTCGCACCGGGCCGAGCCGAAGACGTCGCCGGTCAGGCACTCGGAGTGCAGCCGGACGAGCGGGGTGGTGCCGGGGGCCGGGTCGCCCAGGACGACGGCCACGTGTTCCTGGCCGTCGGCCAGACCGTGGAAGGTGACCAGTTCGGTGTCCACGGCATAGCCGTCGTGGAAGCGCAGCGGGACCCGGACGCGGGAGCGCGGGGTGGCGGCGGGGAAGTCAGGCATGCGGTTCTCCGGGTCCGGGGCCGTATCTGCTTCAGGTTTGAAGCAGATCTTTGGGTACGGACCCTACCTCATGCTTGAAATTTGAAGCAACGGGTTTGCGGCGTAGATCACGAAGAGGAGGACGAGCGGCGGCGCCACGGTACGTCGTCCGGCGCCGGGCGGGCGTCGTCGCTCTCCAGAGCCCGCGTGATCCCCGTACAGATCTCCTCCAACTGGTCCACCTGCTCCTCGGTGAGCTGGTCGAACAGCGACGCCCGTACGGTCTCCACGTGCCCCGGCGCCGTCCGTTCCAGGACCGCCATGCCCTCCTCGGTGAGCGCCGCGATGCTGCCCCGCTTGTCCCACCGGCAGTTCTCCCGCCGTACCAGGCCGTCCTTCTCCAGGCGGGTCACCGCATAGGTCAGCCGGCTGCGCGTGATCTTCGTGCTCTCCGCGAGGTCGGTCATGCGCAGCCGGTGTTCCGGGGCGTCGGAGAGGTTGGCGAGGATGGAGTAGTAGAGATGAGGCATGCCGGCGTCCTGCTGGAGCTGCCGGTCGAGCGCGTCCTCCAGGAGGTGCGTCGCGGCGATGTACGCGCGCCAGGCGCGCTGCTCCTTCGGGGTGAGCCAGCGAGTCGTCATGCCTCCAGTGTAGGTTTGTTTCAAACTTGAACCAAGACCCACCCCAGCCGCCTTCGAGAGGGACCGCGCCGATGTCTCACCCGTACGTCCTCCTCTCCGCCGCCGTCTCCCTCGACGGCTATCTGGACGACACCGGTCCCGAGCGCCTGCTGCTCTCCAGCCCGGCAGACTTCGACCGGGTCGACGAGGTGCGGGCCTCCGTGGACGCGATCCTCGTCGGCGCGGGGACCATTCGCGCCGACAATCCGCGGCTGCTGGTCAACTCGGCGTCGCGGCGGGCCGCGCGTGTTGCCGACGGGCGGTCGGAGTACCCGCTGAAGGTCACGGTCAGCGGCTCCGGCGATCTCGACCCGGCCGCGAAGTTCTGGCACACCGGCGGAGAGAAGGTCGTCTACACGACGGACAAGGGGGCGGAGCGGGTTCGTGCGCTGGGGCTGGGGCCGGCCACGGAAGTCGTTTCGCTCGGGAGTGGCGAACTCGACTGGCGGTTGTTGCTGGACCATCTCGGTGAGGTGCGGGGTGTCCGGCGGCTCATGGTCGAGGGGGGTGGACACATCCACACCCAGTTGCTGCGGCAGGGGCTCGCGGATGAACTCCAGCTGGTGCTGGCTCCGTTGTTCGTCGGGGACCCGGCGGCGCCCCGTCTCTTCGGGCCCGGGCCCTATCAAGGCGGGCGCCTCCGGCTGGTGGAGACCCGGTCCATCGGGGACGTCGTCCTCATGCGGTACGAGCCCACGGCGCCTGGAGTCGGGGGGCTCTCCTCCGCCGCGGATCGGCACTGGCTCGGGGTTGCCTGTTCGCTGGCTGATCAGTGTCCGCCTTCTCGGACGGCGTTCAGTGTGGGTGCGGTGGTGGTGGCGGCCGACGGGACGGAGCTTGCCCGCGGGTACTCGCGGGAGGGGGGTGACCCGGTCGTCCACGCGGAGGAGGCGGCGCTGGCGAAGATCTCTGCGGGGGATGCGCGGCTCGCGTCCGCGACGGTCTACAGCAGCCTGGAACCTTGCGCTCGTCGGGCGTCACGGCCGGCCTCCTGTGCTCAGTTGATTCTGTCGGCGGGGGTACGGCGGGTGGTTACGGCGTGGCGGGAGCCGGACACGTTTGTGCAGGGGGCCGACGGGAGTGGGGTGTTGTCGGGGGCGGGGGTGGATGTGGTGGTGCTGGGTGAGTATGCGGGGCTGGCCAAGGGGGCGAATCTGCATCTGCTGTGACGGGTGTGGGCTGTCGCGCCTGCGGCGGGTGGTGGGGGGTCGGGGCCGGGACGGGGGTGTCCGTCCTCGGTCTGGCGCGGAATCGGTTTCTTGGTGAGTGGGCGGTGTTGACGCGCCAGACGCTG